>NZ_JBFTNK010000002.1:0-886914 GCF_056397445.1 Neorhizobium sp. 05N33
CGGATCTCCAACCAGGTGAAGGCGGCGAGCGACATCGTCGGCAAGATCGCCCATTCGGCCTCCGAACAGGACACCACGCTGCGCTCGATCTCGTCGTCGCTGAACCAGCTCGACGCGGCGACCCAGCACAATGCGGCGATGGCGGAAGAAACGACCGCCTCGGCCGAGGCGCTTGCCGCCGATACCGACGAACTCTTGAACCTGATCAGCAGCTTCCGCATCAACGCCAACCAGGACACCGGCTACAATGCCGGCGCCGGCAGCCTCAACCGCGTCGCACAGAAGATGCGCCGCGCCAGCTGACGCCAATCCCAGACGTGGGCCCATACAGGGGACGGAGGAACCGCCGGGTCGAAGGATCCGGCGGTTTTTTGTTTGGGGGGTTAAGATCAGGCGGCGGCCACTGCCAGGTGGATGCCCGAGCTTTCCTGCAATTGCCGTATGACATTGAACAGATTATCGGCGCGCGGATTGCCTTTTGGCCCGAACATTCGCATCAGGCTCTTGGCTGGTATATCGACCTTTTCGGCCAATGTCTCGAAACCGATCGTGGCGTTGATGAAATCGCGCAGCACGCTCTTACCGGTTTCGAGATCGCCTTCCAGAAGAAATTCGACCGCATCCGAAAGCAACGCGGCGCGAAACGCCGGATCCTGATCCAGCCGGGCCATCACCGTTTCCTTGAATTCGCGTGTCAGGGCCATCTCAGCTTCCCTTCCTGGATTATTGGATGATGGTAACATATGCGTCACCACCATCCAATAGCGCCAGGACGTTCAGCCGCTGATCTTGGAAAAGTCCGCGACGGTCGCGGTCGCTTCGCGGATGGCCTTCAGGAGGGCCAGGCGGTTGGCGCGGATGGCGGCGTCCTCGTCGTTGACGAGCACGTCCTCGAAGAATTTGTCGACGGGGGCGCGGAGTTTCGACAGGGCTTCCATGGCCGAGCGGAAGTCTTCCTTGGCGACGGCCTCGGCCGCTTCCTTCGAGGCGACGACGATCGCCGCCCAGAGCGCCTTTTCGGCATCGAGCCTCAGCAGTTCTTCCGAAACGCCATCGGCGACGACGGTGCCCTTCTTCTCTTCCGCGGCGAGCAGCTGCACGGCGCGTTTGGTGCCGGCGAGCAGGTTCTTGCCGTCTTCCGAAGTGATGAACGCCGTCAGCGCCTCGACGCGGCGGGCCACCATCAGGAGGTCGTCGGCTCCAAACGTCAGCACGGCATCGATAATGTCGTGTCGCGCGCCCATATCGCGCAGGTAGACCTTCAGGCGGTCATGGAAGAAGGACAGGAGATCCGTGACGCAGACATCCTTTGACACGTCAGTAACAAATGGCTTGATGTCTTCGACTGGCAGCATTGCTACGCGCAAGACCGAATTCAGCGGGAGCCTCACCTTCCGCTCCAGCAGGATACGCACAACGCCAAGCGCGGCGCGGCGGAGCGCAAACGGGTCCTTAGAGCCGGTTGGCTTTTCGTCGATCGCCCAGAAGCCGACCAGAGTGTCGAGTTTATCGGCAAGGGCGACCGTTAGGCCGACCTTGTCTTCCGGAAGACGATCAGACGGGCCATTCGGCTTCCAGTGATCCTCGATGGCGGCAGCAACCGAGGCGTCCTCACCCTGAAGCATCGCGTATTTGCGGCCCATCAGGCCCTGCAGTTCGGGAAATTCGCCAACGGCTTCGGTGCGAAGATCGGCCTTCGCCAGCACGGCGGCGCGATCCACGAGGGCTGGATCGGCATCGGTGACTTTTGCCAGCTCCTGAGCCAAAGCGCGGATGCGGGTGACGCGTTCGCCCTGCGTGCCGAGCTTGGCGTGGAAGGTCACGTTCAGCGCGTCGAGCTTTGCCATCCGCTGGTCGAGCGGCTTCCTGAGGTCGAGGTCGAACTTCGCCGCAGATTCTTCCAGCGTGCCGAGATCGGGCATGTCGCCCTGGTCGCGGGTCCAGAAATGCTTGGCGTCGGAGAGACGGGCACGCACGACCTTGCCGTTGCCGTGCATGATTTCCTTGCCGCCGTCCTTCGCCTCGATGTTGGAGATCAGGATGAAGCGGTTGGAGAGCCCCTCTCCGCCGGCCTGCGGGCGAGTGACGAAGCACTTCTGGTTGGTCTTGATGGTCAGGCGGATGATTTCGGCCGGGATTTCGAGATAGTCCTCTTCGAACTCGCCCATCAGCACATGCGGCCATTCGACGAGGCCGGAGACTTCTTCCAGCAGGCCTTCGTCCTCGACCAGTTCGAGGCCGTTGGCGAAGGCGAGGTCGCGGGCATCGTGCAGGATGACGTCCTTGCGGCGGTCCGCATCGAGCATGACCTTCGCCTTTTCGAGGCTCGTCACGTAGTCGTCGAAACGCCGCACGGTGATGGCGTCAGGCGCGTGGAAACGATGGCCGTAGGTAATGTTGCTGGCCGTCAGGCCGTCGATCTCGAAGGGGATGACCTGGGTTTCTTCATGTTCCGGGCCGAAGACGCAGACGATCGACTGCAGCGGGCGCACCCAGCGCAGGCTTTCCGGACCCTTGCCGTCGATGCCGGCGAAACGGGCGCCCTTCGGCATGGAGGCGGCACCCCAGCGCATCGATTTCGGCCAGGGGAAATTGCGGATGATGCCGGGCATCACCTCGGCGATGATGTCTTCCGCCGGGCGGCCGGGCTTGGAGATGACCGCGACGTAGAAATCGCCCTTCTTGGGATCGTTGACGACCTGCGCCTCTGAGACCGACGACAGGCCTGCGCCGCGCAAAAAGCCGGCGATGGCGCCTTCCGGCGCGTCGGTGCGCGGCCCCTTGCGCTCCTCGCGCTGATCTGCCGAGCGCGCCGTCAAGCCGCGGATATCCAGCGTCAGGCGGCGCGGCGTCCAGTATTCGCGCGCGCCCTCATAGGTCAGGCCCGCTTCCACCAGCGCGTCGGTGACGAGCTTTTTCAGGTCTCCCGCCGCCTTGCGCTGCATGCGGGCGGGAATTTCCTCCGAGCGGAGTTCGAGAAGCAGATCGGGCATCGATAATCAACTTTTTGATGATTGTTCAACAGGGCGTGGCCTTAGCAAGCCCGTCGCCAAAAGTCATCAGCGGATTGGGGAAAGTCGGGCAATCAGGCGGCGTGGATGACCGGGATCGCGGCGATTTCTTCGCGCTTTGCGGCACTTTCGACCTTCAGGTCGTAACTCGTCTGGAGATTCATCCAGAATTCCGGCGTGGTGTCGAAAAACCGGCCGAGGCGGAGAGCGGTATCGGTGGTGACCGACGTCTGCTCTGCAACCAGCCGCTCGATGCGCGTGCGCGGGACATTCAGCTTCTTCGCCAGCGCGCCGGCGCTGAGATGGAGCGGGCCCAGGTATTCTTCACGAAGGATTTCACCGGGATGAACGGGAGGAAGAAGGCTCGCCATGCTCGTCTCTTTCAATGATAATCGACAATTTCAACCTGTTCGGCACCGGCCGTCGTCCAGACGAAGCAGATGCGCCACTGATCATTGATGCGGATGGAGTGCTGCCCTGCGCGGTCGCCATGCCTCGCTCCTATGTATCACGAGACGATACATCTTTCAATCTCACCAGCCGCCTCCGCCGCCACCGCCTCCGCCGCCGCCGGACGAACCGCTGGAAAAGCCGGAGGAGGACGAGGAGGATTTTGGCGCTGGGATGGTCGAGGCGATGGTGGAGGCCATCGAGGAGGAGAAGCTGCCGATGCGGTCGCCGAAATTGGAGCCGTAATTGCCGCTATACCAGCCTGGCGCATAGGCGCCGACGGCAGCGCCCGCGGCGGCGCTCGCAAGCCAGACCTCGAAGGTGCTGCTCCAGGGCTTTTCGACGCCGAGGGCCACCGCATAGGGCAGCAGCTTTTCGAAATGCTGCGGCGACATGGTGGGTGCGCCGGCGGTGTTCATGCGGTCCTTTTCGGCGAGCGTCAGGTAGATGCGCAGGCCCTCGATACCGTCCATCAGCTTGCGGCCGAGCGGCGTCGGGGCGCCCATCAGGAAGAAGAAGATGACGTTGGCGAGCACGATGCCGCCGACCGAGACCATGATCGGCCAGTGCTCGTCGCCGGTCATTTCCGACATGATCCCCACCAGGACCGCCGAGCCGATCGACAGGGCCACCAAGCCGATAAAACCGAGGATGACGACCGAGACGATTTTCGAAATCAGCGACGAACCGCGGCGCAGGCCCTTGCCGAAGGCGGCTGCAAGCACTCCGAAGACCACGGCAAAAAAAGCCGGGATGATCAGCGTCGCGATCATATCCGGTTCGAGATTGCCGAAAACGATCAGAGAGACGATGGAAAGCACGCTCAGCACGACGCCGCCGATCACATAACCCTTGTTGCCGTTGTAATACCTGCCACGGTGTTCCTTTTCGATTGCCTGGCGGAAGCTTGCGCCGATCGACTGGACGGAGGTGCCGTGCGCCTCGTCGATGATCAGTTCCTGCCCCTTGGCGTCGATGGAGCCGAGGATGGAGGCCTGGCCGATCGGCACGTCCCTCGGCGCGGCCTTGCCGGTGCGCCGGATGACGATCTTTTCCGCGAGATCCTCCAGCGTCACGTAACCCTTGACCGCAAGATCAAGCGCGCTTGCGGCAAACGCCGTCCAGCCGCCGCCGGAAAAGCCCTTGTTGTCGATATAGTTGACGAGGGCCGGCGACAGTCCATCAGGTGCATCCCAGCGGGGCACCACGACGCCTCGATCCGGATCGCGGCCGACGCGGACCCAGAAAAGCGCATAATACCCGATGACAAGGACGAGGCCGACGATCGAGATGATCGTCCCGATATTGTCGCGCCACCACCATTCGCTTTGCTGATCCCTGGACGGAGGGGCTACAACCCCCTTGGGAAAGCTCGCGACGATCGTCAGGCCCTCCTGCGCGCCGAGCGGCCTCGTGGTCGAGAACACCGCCTGATTGCCATTCGCCTGCATGCGGGCATTGCGAGCGGTGGAGCCGAGCGGGCCGGTATAGGCGGCGGTCTGGGTGATCCGCGTGGCGGCCGGCAGAGTCACCCGCGCCGAGGCCTGGGCGATGCGGAATTCCCAGCCATTGCCGGTGGCGTTCCAGTAAAGTTCGTCGTGATCGTCGAAATAACGGATCTGCCGGTCGGTCTTGTAGGTGAAGACGAAAGTGTGCTCGCCATCGCGGAGGAACACGTCCTTGTCGCCGGAATAGATGCGGATGCCGCCGGTAACACTTTCCGTATGGAAGGGTTCGGCCTGACCGTCGCGGATGACGGAAACGACCTCGAAGCCGACCCGCACGGTGCGGCCGTTGGCGTCCGTCATGGTTAGCGGGAAGTCGCGAAACAGACCGCGCTTGATCCTGTCGCCTTCGGAATTGGCGATGATGGTTTCGGTCACCGTCAGGTCGCCATTGTCGGCGACCTGGATGTCGGAATGATAGGAGCGGATATATTCTTCCGCCGCGGCGGGCAGCGCCGCCGACAGCGAGAAAAGCAGAGCCAGGCAAAAGCCGGAGAACCACCGCATCACGACATTCCTCCTCTTCGGCGGGTTTTCCGCTTAAACTATGTCCGTATATTCGACGCCGAGCGAGGCCAGCACGTCCCAATAGCTGGGGAAGGTCTTGGCGACGCAATCGGGATCGAGAATGGTGACGCCGCCGATCATCAGCCCGGCCAGCGCAAAGCTCATGGCGATGCGGTGGTCGGCAAAGGTATTGATCTCGGCCGGCAGGGTCTGGCCGGCAAGCAACGGGTCGGAGGCGACGATCAGGTCGTCGCCCTCTTCCGTCGCAAGGCCTTCACGAATGGCGTTGAGGCCGAGCGAGAGCGCCCTCACCCGGTCGCATTCCTTGACGCGCAGGTTGGCGATGCCGGTGAAACGCACCGGCGTTTCGTTGAAGGCGGCGAGCACCGCGAGCGTCGGCACCGCATCCTGCATCTGCGAACCGTCGATTTCGGCCGGCAGGTGCGGGAACTGCGCGATCACCTCATAGGCCTTGGCATCCGGTTGGGTAAAGGCGGTGGCCGCCACGCCGAGATCGATGGCACCGCCGGTCAAGACTTCCGCAGCCCAGAGATAGGTGGCGGCCGACGCGTCCGGTTCGATGACGAAATCCGCCGCCCGATATCCGGTCGGCTCGACCTTCCAGGTCGCCGCATCGATCTGATCGACCTTGGCGCCGAAGGCCTGCATGGCGGCGAGCGTCAGGTCCACATAGCCCCTTGCACCGATTTCCGCGCCGGCCAGTGCAACCGTCAATGGGGCGTTGGCGCCCTGGCTGACAAGCGGCCCCGCCATCAGCAGCGCCGAGACGTATTGGCTGGAGAGACCGGCGTCGATCTCGACGCGGCCGGAGGCGAAATGACCGTTGCCGCGCACCGTCACCGGCGGGCAGCCGGTCGGCGCCTCGGCATCGATGCCGAGCGACTTCAGGGCGGCGACCAGCGGGCCGATCGGCCGCTTGCGCATGTGTTCGTCGCCATCAACGACGACGGTGCCATCGACCGAAGCGACGGCTGCGGTCAGGAAACGGGTCGCGGTGCCGGCATTGCCGAGGAACAGCGGGGCGGACGGCGGCAGGAGCTTGCCACTGCCCGTCACAACGAAGGTGGTCTCGTCCGGTTCATCGACCGAAACACCCATGGCCCGCAAAGCGTCGGCCATGTAGCGCGTATCGTCGCTTCGCAGCGCGCCGGTCAACCGGCTGGTGCCGCTGGCAAGGCCCGCCAGAAGCAGCGCGCGGTTGGTGATCGACTTGGAACCCGGCGGCATGGCACGCCCGGAAAGCGGCTTGCCCGGCGGCAGGATGGTGAGTTTGGCTCTACCCATGATATTCGTCTCTTAACGCCAATGGAATGCCGCAACGAGCGGCCGACCGCGCTCTTAAACCGTTGCGGCACGAAGGTCCAATGACGGATTTCAGAACTTGACGGTCGGGACCGCCCGGTCGGCCGCGTTCTCGATCTCGAAATATTCGCGCTTCGAGAAACCGAACTGGCCGGCGACCAGGTTGTTGGGGAAGCTCTCGACCTTGACGTTCAGGTCGCGGGCAGCGCCATTGTAATACCGCCGCGACATCTGGATCTCGCTCTCGATGGTTTCGAGCGAGGCCTGCAACTCGGAGAAGTTCTGGTTTGCCTTCAGGTCCGGATAGGCTTCGGCAAGCGCGATGATCTTGCCAAGTGCCTGGCCGAGCAGGCCTTCCGCCTGGGCGCGGCCGGCGACATCGCCTGCCGGCACCGCCTGCGCCTGGTTGCGCAGCTTGAYGACTTCCTCGAACGTACCCTTTTCGTGGGCCGCGTATCCTTTGACCGTCTCTATCAGGTTCGGGATCAGGTCGGCGCGGCGCTTCAACTGAACGTCGATACCGGACCACGCCTCCTCCGCCATCTGGCGGGCTTTGACGAGGCCGTTGTAGATCATAACAACGTAGAGTGCGACGAGAACAATTATGCCGATCAAAATGTACATCTGAGTCTCCCGACTTGGCCTTGCGATGGGACAGTAGAGGCGTGGTATAAAAAAGTGGTTGAAGTCATCGATTATTTTTCGCGGTCAATTTTTTGACTTACCGCAAAGTTCCGATCGCCCGGATGCCCTAGATTCTCTTACAGAAAACGGGCGATTCCAAAGATTCGGCCCTACCTCAAAACAATCTGGATGGAATTGCCATGGCGTGCCTAGCGCGAACCGCCAATGTGCTGGCGTTTGCCGTGCTGTTTTTTCAGTACGGGGTCATGATGAAGCCCCCGGCCCCGGCCGGCACACGCCGGTTTCTGCAGATCTATGCGGGGCAGCTTCCGACCGGCGCCTACCCGACGATCAAACCCGTCTGGCAGCTGGGCACGCAATGGGCGGGAACCGTTTGAACGGTTCGCCACACGCGACCAGGTCCGAACTCAGGCAGCCTTGCCGAAATTCACACCACCGGCATCGGTCATCAGGAAGGCCTCGCCGCAGGCCTTTGCGAGCGTGCGCACCCGCAGGATATAGCTCTGGCGTTCGGTGACCGAGATCACCCCGCGGGCATCGAGCAGGTTGAAGACGTGGGACGCCTTGATGCACTGGTCATAGGCGGGGAAGACGCATTTGTGCAGCATCTGGTTGGCGTTCGCCCCCGGAGCGCCAGCCGCGAGCAGCGCCTGACATTCCTTCTCGGCGTCGATGAAATGCCGGTGCAGCATTGCGGTATCGGCGAATTCGAAATTATGGCGGGAATATTCCTGCTCGGCCTGCAGAAAGACATCGCCATAGGAGATCTTTTCCTCGCCCTCGCGGCCGTTGAAATTGAGCTCGTAGATGCTGTCGACGCCCTGCAGATAGGTGGCGAGGCGTTCGAGGCCATAGGTCAATTCGCCGGCAACCGGCGCGCATTCGATGCCGCAGACCTGCTGGAAGTACGTGAACTGCGAGACTTCCATGCCGTCGCACCAGCATTCCCAGCCGAGGCCCCAGGCGCCGAGGGTCGGGCTTTCCCAGTCGTCCTCGACGAAACGCACATCGTGCAGCAGCGGATCAAGGCCGATTGCCGCAAGCGAACCGAGATAGAGTTCCTGCAGGTTCGGCGGGTTCGGCTTCAGGATGACCTGGAACTGGTAATAATGCTGAAGCCGGTTGGGGTTCTCGCCATAACGGCCGTCGGACGGACGACGCGACGGCTGCACATAGGCGGCCTTCCAAGGCTTCGGTCCGAGCGCACGCAGCGTCGTGGCCGGATGGAAGGTACCGGCACCGACTTCCATATCGTAGGGCTGCAGGATCGCGCAGCCCTTGTCCGCCCAGTAATTCTGGAGCGCGAGGATCAGCCCCTGAAAGGAGCGGGTCGGAGACATGTGGTCGGGCAGCTCGGTCATGGCCATATCTGTGTCGGTTCGAGGATGCGGACGAGTGCCACGCATCAGGGGCGCGGGTCAAGGATTTATGCGTTTGGGGCGGTTGCGGGGTCTGCCGAAACGGCACGATCCATGTTAAGGTCCGCCCGTTCTTCCGGAGAAAGACCATGAACGTCAAGAACAGCTTCACCTTGTCCGAGCGCTCCCTGCGGCTTGCTGAAAAGCTCGTTGAGGACGGCCAGTTCCCTTCGGTCGAAAAAGTGCTGGAAGCCGGCATCGACAGCTTGCTGCGGGACGAGGAAAGTTCCGCCCATGACGACCCATTGATCGGCATGAAGGACGAAATCCGCCGCCGCGCAGAGCTGCCGCGAGATCAGTGGATATCCATGGACAAGGACAATATGTTCGATCGCGTCCGCGCACGGCTTGACGAAAAGTACAAGGCTAAGTGATGTCGATCTACCGGCTGGAATACCACTCCGCGGCCGTACAAGACCTCATCGATATTCATAGTTTCATCGAAGAATATGCCGGGCGCATCACCGCGGACCGCAAGCTGGCGGAAATCGAAACGGCGACCTACCGGCTGGCCGATTTACCCAAAATGGGCTCGATTCGAGATGACTTGTTGCTAGGATTACGGGCAATTCCTGCGGCGGAAAAGGCTGTCATATGCGTCACCATCGATGACGAGACTCGAACGGTCTTCATCCTCTGTGTGAGTTACGCAGGGTCCGACTGGATTTCACGGGTGAGGGAACGGCTTTAATCGTTGTTCGGATCACGGCTGTTGGCTTCCTCGCGATCGAATTTCCAGCCGTCCGGAAGCTTCCACTTGAAAGCACGAATCTTTTCCAGTGCCACGCGTCTTTTGTCGGCATCAGTCTCTGCCACGGCAGACTTCTTCTCCTCGGGCATGAGGCCTATTCCTCATCCCGCTTCACCCTATACTCTCCCGTCGCCGGGTCTCTTTCCAGGGTGCCGATCGCGCCGGTCTGGCGTTCCTTTTCTTCGCGGCGGGTGCGCGATGACAGTTTTTCGGCGTCCTTGATGAACTTCTTGTAGAGCATCCAGCCGCCGCCGATGACGATGATCAGAAATAAAAGCTGCGCCATTTCCCCTCTCGCGCTATCCTGACGACCTCAAAGGCCGTAGCGGCTCCACATTGCCTTTTCTTCCAGGCTCGCCGCAAGTCCCGTGACTGCGCCCGCGGCGATTTCTCCGGCCTTACCCTCCCCGAAAACGACGCCGGGCACGCGTCGGCCGAACAGGGTGCGGGCGCTGCCGATCAGTTCCAGCCTGGTATCTTTGCCGTAACGGCGCTTGAGGACTTCGCGCATGTCGCCGAGGCTGTCGATCAGGCCGAGCTCGAGGCCACGCAACCCGCTCCAGAACAGGCCGGAAAAAATCGTCGCATCGTCCGCCAGCCGCTCTCCACGGCGCATCTTGACCATCTCGATGAAGACCTTGTGGATTTCGAGCTGCAGCGCCTTCAGGTATTCGATGTCGCCTTCCTTTTCCGGCTGGAAGGGATCGAGGATCACCTTGTTCTCGCCGGCGGTATAGACGCGGCGCTCGATGCCGATCTTGCGCAGCAGTTCCGGAAAGCCGAACCCGCCGGAAACGACACCGATCGAGCCGACGATGGAGGTCGGATCGGCAAAGATCTCGTCGCCAGCAAGCGCGATCATATAGCCGCCCGAGGCCGCGACATCCTCGACGAAGACCAGCACCTTCTTGTCTTTCTCTTCCGCCAGCGAACGGATGCGCTGGAAGATCAGACGTGACTGGACGGGTGAGCCGCCCGGCGAATTGATCGAGATCGCGACGACCGGGGCATCCTTCTTGGCGAAAGCCTTGTCGAGCATCGGCGCCACGCCGGCCAGGTTGAGGCTCTGCTTGAACTGGCCGCCGCCGGCCATGATCGCTCCGTGAAGCCGGACGACGGGAATCGTCAGCCCCTTCTTACGGAACCGTTTCGGCATCAACCTCTTCAAAAACCCGGCCATTTCTTTTCCTTCTGTCGCGTTCGGCTCTGCCAGAGCATGTATGTGACGGAATTTCAAACACAATGGCTGCGCCCCCGAAAGCAGGATTTTGATTTTCTAGTTGCGAATGACTTGCATTATCATTCCAATAAGGCATTATCTCCCCCACGAACGGAGATAGGGTGAAGATGGACGTCTTAAGTTCAAAGCAGGACAGCGGCTGGCGGAACAAACGGGGGGAAGCATCGCTTTCCGACGTCTATCGAAGCGTCAACATCTCGCGCTCCGGATCTCGGTGGCGACGGATGGCTGCCTTCGCCGGCCCGGGTTACCTGGTTGCAGTCGGCTACATGGACCCCGGCAACTGGGCGACCTCGCTCGCCGGCGGTTCGAAATTCGGTTATGCGCTGCTGGCGGTCGCGCTACTATCCAACGTGATGGCGATCGTGCTGCAGTCGCTCTGTGCCCGTCTTGCCATCGCTTCGGGCCGAGATCTGGCGCAAGCCTGCCGCGACGCGTTTCCGAAATGGATTTCCATTCCGCTCTGGGCGCTTGCCGAAATCGCCATCATCGCCACCGACATCGCCGAGGTGATCGGCACTGCGATCGGCCTCAACCTGATCTTCGGCATCCCGCTCGAGCTCGGCGTACTCATTACGGCGCTCGACGTCTTCATCATCCTTTACCTGCAGAAGATGGGTTTCCGCTGGGTCGAGGCCTTCATCATCACCCTGCTCGGCGTCATCGCCGTGTGCTTCGCGATCCAGATCTTCCTTGCCGATCCGCAATGGGGCGGTGTCATCCGCGGCTTCTTCCCGACGACCGAGATCGTCACCAATCCGGAAATGCTCTATCTGGCACTCGGCATTCTCGGCGCGACCGTCATGCCGCATAACCTCTACCTGCATTCCGGCATCGTGCAGACCCGCAACTATGGCCACACCCTGCCTGAAAAGAAGGAAGCGCTGACCTTTGCGACGATCGACTCCACCGTCGCACTCTGCTTCGCCCTCTTGATCAATGCCTCGATCCTGATCCTCGCGGCAGCCGCCTTCAACAGCACTGGCCGGACGGAGGTAGCCGAGCTCGGCGAAGCCCATTCGCTGCTGGCTCCGCTGCTCGGCCTTGCCATCGCGCCGACGCTATTTGGTATCGCTCTGCTCTGCTGCGGCCTGAATTCGACGGTGACGGCGACGCTTGCCGGTCAGATCGTCATGGAAGGCTTCCTCAAGATGAAGCTGCAGCCATGGATCCGCCGGCTGATCACGCGGGGGATAGCCATCATCCCGGCCGCGTTCGTGACCATCTGGTATGGCGATGCGGGCACGGCCGAGCTGCTGATCCTGACCCAGGTCGTGCTCAGCCTGCAGCTTTCCTTCGCTGTCTTCCCGCTCGTCATGTTCACCGCCAGCAAGGCCAAGATGGGCGAACTCGTGGCGCCGATCTGGCTCTCCGGCCTTGCCTGGCTGATCGCCGTCGTGATCGCCGGCCTCAACGTCAAGCTGCTCGTGGATTTCGTTTCGGGCTGAGGCGGGCATAGGCGGCCCGGCCATTGTTCAGGTCGTCCACGAACGGTGAGAAGGCATGGCCGTCCGCGCCATGCACGAAAAGCGGCGCCCGGAATGTCAGCCGGGCGCGCGATCCCTTGACGGCGGTGACGAGGATGCGCGTGGCGCTTTCGTCGGGCCGGGGATGAAGGGCGGTGATTTCCAGCCCGCCGAAACGCCTGCCGCAGGCCGCGATGATCTCGGCGATCGATTGCGGCCGGGCGATCAGCGACAACTGCCCGCCAGGCTTCATGATCGCGCCGGCTGTGCGGATCCAGGCTTCGAACAGGTCTTCGGTCATCGCATGCGCCTCGGCCTTCAGGGCATCGGGCGTCTTGCGGTCGCTGGCGTCGTTGAAGGGCGGGTTCATGATGACGTGGTCGTGGATCTCGTCCACGAGGCCGGCGGCAAGACGGGGTTTGCCGGTGAGCGTCACGTCCGCCTCCAGGACCTCGACGCGATCGGCAAGGAAGGCATTCTCCGGAAGCTCCAGGGTCTTGCGAGCGTAATCGGCCATCAGCGGCGATTTCTCGATCAGCAGAACATTTGCCCGTTCCAGCCGCGAGGCGACCGCAAGGCCCGCAGCGCCGGCGCCGGAGCCGAGATCGGCAACATTAACCGGCTTGTCGGCGGCGACCAGCGAGGCAAGCAGCATCGCATCGACGCCGGACCGATGCCCGCCCCCCTTCGGCTGCATGACGTGGAAACGGCCGCGATGGAAGGCGTCGATGGTATGGGTTGGAGTGGTCATCCTTCGCGACACCATTGAGCGCTGGTAGTCGGTAGCCCCCCTCTGCCCTGCCGGGCATCTCCCCCACAGGTGGGGAGATCACAAGCGGCGTGATCATCGCCCTTCCAAATACGGCGTGCCGGAAGAGAGGCCAGATAAAAATGCGCGAGAAGATACGCCGCACGTTGGTGCGCAGAATGAGACGTCAAATTTGAAGCGGCGAGCGTGCGCCCAGCCGATCTCCCCCCTTGAGGGGGAGATGCCCGGCAGGGCAGAGGGGGGCGATCCGCGAGAACGCTCAATGCTAAAGCTCCGGAAAAACTGAAGACCGAGGATTCACAAGCATCAAGGCCGCAGCTCCGCTTCCAGCCCCGCATCCTTCAATATCCGCCGCGCTTCGTCGGCCCGTTCGCTATCCACCATCAGCCGGCGTGCCAAAAGCCCGAGCGAGCCTTCGAGCACACTCATCGACTGGTCGGCGACCATGAAATGGATGCCCGCATCCTTCATCAGACTCTGGGCCAGCGACAGGATCACGATGTCGTTGGTGCGGATGATCTCCAGCATGGCTTGTTTGTTACCCCATTATATCCGGCGGGATGCGATTTGCGCTTGCCGCACTATCAGCCTCTTTCTATTGTCGTTTGAAAGATTTCGATAGGGAGGCCTGACATTGGGCGTCGTCATACCGCTTGAAGAAGGCAAAAACAAACTGGCATCCGTCAAACCGCTGGTGGATCTGACCAAGGCGGACATGGATCGGGTCAATCATTTGATCCTGTCCAAGGCCGGCTCCGACGTGCAGATGATCCCGGAAGTCGCCAATCACCTGATCTCGTCGGGCGGCAAGCGGCTGCGGCCGATGCTGACGCTCGCCTCTGCGGCGCTGTTCGGCTACCAGGGTGAAGGCCATGTGAAGCTCGCGACCAGCGTCGAGTTCATGCACACCGCAACGCTGCTCCACGACGACGTGGTGGACGAAAGCGATCTGCGCCGCGGGCGCTCGACCGCCCGGATGATCTGGGGCAACCAGGCCAGCGTTCTGGTCGGAGACTTCCTGCTCGGCCAGGCGTTCCGGATGATGGTGGATGTCGGCTCGCTCGAAGCGCTCGACGTACTGTCTGCCGCAGCCTCTGTGATCGCCGAGGGCGAAGTGCTGCAGCTTTCCGTCGCCAAGAACATGGAAACGACCGAGGACGATTATCTTTCGGTCATCCGCGCCAAGACGGCGGCCCTGTTTGCCGCCGCCGCCGAAGTCGGGCCGATCATCGCCAATGCCGACAAGGCCGGCCGTGGCGCGCTGAAATCCTACGGCATGAACCTCGGCCTTGCCTTCCAGCTCGTCGACGACGCGCTGGATTACGGCGGCAAGGCGGCCGATCTCGGCAAGAATGTCGGCGACGACTTTCGCGAGGGCAAGATCACGCTGCCCGTCATCCTCTCCTATCGCCGCGGCACCGAGGCCGAGCGCGCCTTCTGGCGCCAGGCGATCGAGAAGGGCGAAAGCAGCGATGAAAACCTCGAAAAGGCGCTCGGATTGATCAACAAATACGGTGCCCTGAACGACACGATTGGCCGCGCCCTGCATTACGGCACGATCGCCCGCGATGCGCTGGCGCCGCTTCCCGCCTCGCCGCTCAAGGCCGCTCTTCTCGAAGTCATCGACTTCTCGATCCAGCGTGTCAACTGACATACGGCGTCCGTTGACGAAGGTGTGACCGGCGCTGCGCCTATGCGGCGCTGGGGATTTCCTTGCGGACCTGCTTCAAAAAAGCCATTCTATCGTGAATCAATAGGGCGGAATTGGCGGCGGTATCTCACCGAATCGCCATGCTCTTACGAAAGGCATCTTTATGCGGCGGAAATCCAGCCTTCTTCTGCTCTCCAGCGCGGCGCTCGCAACCGTCCTCATGTTCGGAACGGTGGCCAATGCGGCGACGGCGGAAGCGAAGCCAGCGGTGAAAGACACGGTGACGTTCGGTCCCGGCAACGTGAAGACGTTTTCCGGCGCCTTTCTGGCGGCCCGCACCGCCGACGTCGACCACGACTACGACACCGCGATCGCGCTTTACCGCAAGGCGCTGGCTTTCGATCCCGCCAACCTGGAAATCCGCGAGAGGCTGATGATCTCGCTGCTGCTCAACGGCGATTTCGACCAGGGTCTCGCCGAGGCCAATGCGCTGAAGGATGACAACGCCGTCGAGCGGATCACCAAGATCGTCCGCGGGCTCGATGCCTTGCGCGACAAGAAGTTCGACACCGCCAAGAAAGTGCTTGCCTATGAGGGGCCGAACGATCTCGACCGGCTGACCCACCAACTCCTTTCCGCCTGGGCGGATGTCGGCGCCGGCAAGGGCAAGCAGGCGATGGCCAGCATCAACAACCTCAAGGGACCGCCCTGGTACAAGGTATTCACCGACTACCATCTCGGCGCCATGGCGCTGGTGACCGGGGATATCGGCACCGCACGGCAGCATCTCAACACCGCCGTCACCAACAAGGAAGCCGTCGCCACCGCGCCGGACACGTTTATGCGCGCCGTCATGGCGCTTGCGCGTCTTGAAGCGGCTGCCGGCAACAAGCAGAAGGCGCTCGATGCGATCTCCGTCGGTGACGGCATGGTCTCCAATTATGCGCCGCTGAAGGCGCTGCGCCAGAGCATCGAAAAGGGCGAGAAGCCCCAGCAGCAGGTGAGCAATGCCGCCGAAGGTGCAGCCGGCGTACTGTTTTCGATCGGCGGCGCGCTGAACCGCCAGGGCGCCGAAGACATGGTCTCGCTCTACCTGCAGATCTCCCACGCGCTCGACGCCAAGAGCGCCGACACGCTGATCCTGCTCGGTGGCATCGCCGAGAAGCTCAAGCAGCCCGATCGCGCCATCAAATTCTATGCGAGCGTTCCGGCCGATTCGCCGATGCGCCGCATTTCCGAACTGCAGCTCGGCGTGACGCTTTCCGACACCGGCAAGGTGAATGAGGCCAAGCAGCACCTGAAATCGCTGATCGAATCCGATCCGTCGGACATCCGCAGCTATATCGCCTATGGCAGCGTGCTTTCCGACGCCAAGGACTACAAGACCATGGCCGAGACCTACGACAAGGCGGCCGAGGTCATCGGGCCGGTGCCGAAGCCGGGCGACTGGACCATCTTCTTCCAGCGCGGCATCGCCTACGAGCGGCTGAAAAACTGGGAGAAGGCCGAGCCGAGCTTCCGTAAGGCGCTCGAGCTCAACCCTGAACAGCCGCAGGTGCTCAACTATCTCGGATATTCGCTGGTCGACATGAACAAGAACCTCGACGAGGGTCTCGGCATGATCAAGCGGGCCGTCGATGCGCGACCGGATGACGGCTACATCGTCGATTCGCTCGGCTGGGCCTATTTCCGCATGGGCAAGTTCGACGATGCCGTGACCGAGCTCGAACGTGCCGTGCAGCTGCGCGCCGGCGATTCGACGATCAACGATCATCTGGGCGATTCCTACTGGCGTGTCGGGCGCAAGCTCGAAGCCGTCTATCAGTGGAATCGGGCGCTGATCTCGGAAGGCGAGGACATCAACCGCGAGCAGATCAAGGAGAAGATCGAGAAGGGCCTGCCCCCGCTCGATCCGAACGCGACGACTGCCGACCGCAGTCCGTCCGAACCCGTAGCGCCCGCTCCGCCGGCGCCGGCCAATCCTGACAAGAAATCCTGACGCCCATGTTTCTGGGCAATTTGTCATCCGACAGCCGGTTCGCCGACGAGGCGAACCTTTTCGAACTCGCGCCCGCCAAGATCAATCTTGCCCTGCACGTGACCGGCCAGCGGGCCGACGGTTATCACCTGCTCGAAAGTATCGTGACCTTTGCCGACACGGGGGATCGGCTCAGCTTCAGCGATGCTGACGCAGACGGTCTTTCCTTTTCCGGCCGGTTCGCTTCGCTGCTGCCGACATCCGTCGAGGGCAAGCATGGCAATCTCGTGCTGAAAGCCCGCGATCTCTTGCGCAAGGCGCTGCAGAATAAAGGCGTTTCGGCGCCGCCGGTTGCCATTCATCTTGAAAAGAACCTGCCGGTTGCAGCCGGCATCGGTGGCGGTTCGGCGGATGCGGCGGCAACGCTGCGCGGCCTGATGCGCTTCTGGAACGCCCGGCTGCCGGCGGAGGAACTGGCAGTGCTTGGTCTTTCGCTCGGCGCCGACGTGCCGATGTGCCTGAAGGGCGAACCGCTGATGGCCAGGGGGATCGGCGAAGAGCTGACTGCCCTTCCCGACATGCCCTCGTTGTCGCTGGTGCTCGGCAATCCGCTGGTCGGGGTCTCGACGCCGGGTATCTTCCGTCGCCTGACCCAGAAGGACAATTCGCCGATCGGCGCGCTCGACGGCGACTGGATCAGCTTTCTGAAGATGCTGCGCAACGACCTTGAGCCGCCGGCGCGCTCGCTGGTGCGCGAAATCGACCAGATTTCCAGCCTGATCGGCGCGGAAGGCACGATGCTGACGCGGATGTCCGGTTCGGGCGCCACCTGTTTCGGGATATTTCCTTCCTTCGAAGCGGCGGAAAAGGCGATGGAGAACCTTAACGGCCAGAAGCCGGAATGGTATTTTCAGGCGGTGAGAACCGTTGGCCAAAGCCCTGAGAAAACCCCATGAACCGGATCGACGACACCCGTTCCTTCATCCCCGTCGGCATCGCCGTGCTGACCGTCTCCGACACGCGCACGGCGGCCGACGACAAGTCCGGCGACACGCTGGTAGCGCGGATTACGGAAGCCGGCCATGAACTGAAGGCGCGCGCGATCGTGCCTGACGACAAGGACCGGATTGCCGGCCAGGTGCGGGAATGGACGCTCGATCCGGATATCGACGTGGTGATTACCACGGGCGGCACGGGCTTTACCGGCCGGGACGTGACGCCGGAGGCGCTGGAGCCGCTGTTCGAAAAGCGCATGGACGGCTTTTCTGAAGTGTTCCACCGGATTTCCTACGACAAGATCGGCACGTCGACGATCCAGTCGCGGGCGACCGGCGGGGTCGCGAACGCCACCTTCATCTTCGTGCTGCCGGGTTCGCCCGGCGCCTGCAAGGACGCCTGGGACGGCATTCTGAAGGCGCAGCTCGACTACCGCCACATGCCCTGCAATTTTATCGAGATCATGCCGCGGCTCGACGAGCACCTGAAGCGCGGCGGCAAATAGGCGCTACCTGACCGCAGCCGCCACCCAGGCCGGGATCATCTCGCTCGAAAGCTTCGACACCTTCTGGCCGCGCGCCAGCGTTTCCAGGTCCATTCCCGATTTTGCCAGCGCGATCGCCTGCCGCTTCGGCAGCAGCATGCCGTAGTCCAGCGGCGGTACGGCACGACCGATGCGTTTGAAGAACGGCCGCCGGTAATTGCGGGCCGGCGCGAAGCGGGCCGGCTGCTTGTTGAGCGCGATATATTCCATCACCTCATCGATCCAGCCGCCCTGCGGCCGGGAGCCGGGCTCGACCAGCAACAACCATTCTCCCCGGGCGCCGCGCAAAATATCCTTGATATCCCAATGGCCATAAAAACGGCAGCCGGCCGCATCGGCGACGCGGGAGGAACCATCCCGCGAACCGTGATCGAGCACCACGACATCGCTCACAAGCCCCTCTACCGCAGCGGGAACGAGCACCGAGAGCGTCTGCGCCAGCTCGGATTCCTGATCGCGGCATTCCATGATGACAGTCAGCATTCCTGACATGTAACGCATCGCAACACGGAACGCCAGAAACGCGGGCCGCGAATTTTGTTCTTGCAATGTTCTCATTTCAGCGCTAGGAATTTAATCATCAGGAACGGGGATTTCCCCTTCAGGAGCTAACCCATGAACGAGCTGCATCAATTGCGGCAGGACGCTTTCGCGCCTGCCCATACGGCCGATATTGCCGATGCGTTGGTCAAATCCTCCGGTCTTCGGGTGGAGATCGACCGGCGTCGCGGACGCGGCGCGGGGCTCAATCCGAGCGGCCGTTTCGAGGAAGAGCGCCGCGAGGCCTTCGACGACGGCTGGCAGACGCTGGAGGAGCTCGAACCGTTCAGGACCGAGGTGCAGGTGGAAAAGCCGCGCACCGCGATCACCCGCAACGAATCGCCGGACCTTTCGTTCGACCGCTCGATCAATCCCTATCGCGGCTGCGAGCATGGCTGCATCTACTGCTTTGCCCGGCCGACGCACAGTTTCATGGGGCTTTCCCCGGGCCTTGATTTCGAATCGAAGCTGTTCGCCAAGCCTGACGTGCCAAAACTGCTCGAACGGGAGCTGAGCCGCCCGGACTACAAGGTGCGGGCAATCGCGATCGGCACCAATACCGATCCCTATCAGCCGATCGAGCGGGAATGGCGGATCATGCGGCAGATTCTCGAAGTGCTGCAGAAGGCCAATCATCCCGTCGCGATCGTCACCAAGTCGGCGCTGATCACCCGCGACATCGACATTCTTGCCGACATGGCATCCAAGGGGCTCGCGAAGGTCGGGATTTCGGTGACCACACTCGACCGCAAGCTTGCCCGCACCATGGAGCCGCGCGCCTCGACCCCTCCCAAGCGCCTCACTGCCATCAAGGCGTTGACCGATGCCGGCATTCCGACTGCGGTCATGGTGGCACCCGTCATTCCGGCACTCAACGATCACGAGATCGAGCGTATCCTGGAGGCCGGCCATGCGGCCGGGGCGACGGAAGCAAGCTATGTGCTACTGCGGCTGCCGCTGGAAGTGAGCCCCCTCTTCCGCGACTGGCTGCTGCAGAACTACCCGGACCGCTACCGGCATGTGATGTCTCTCGTCCGCTCGATGCGCGGCGGTAAGGATTACGACGCCGAATGGGGCAAGCGGATGAAGGGCGCCGGTCCCTATGCCTGGCAGATCGGCCGCCGTTTCGAAATGGCGACCAAACGGCTCGGCATGGTCCGGCGCGGCCTGCCGCTGCGCGACGACATCTTCCTGCGCCCCGATGGCGGCGGCATCCAGCTCTCGCTGCTCTGACCGGACCTTATTCAGGTTCGATTTCAAATTCCCATTTCCGACGCGACCCGCCCTGTCCCCGCGTCGGAAAAATACCCCGGGTTCCACCGCCGCCCCTCGGTGGATAGCGACGCCGCAATCGCTTGGCCGGGGGTTGCAGGAGGTCGGGACGACGTGCGAGGTTGCCGCCATGTTACCTCGCACGTCGCCCGATTCTCCGATGCTTTTCGAAGACATTCCGCTGGTTCCGGATTTCAGTCTGGAACTCGTAGCACGCCAGGCCGGCCACTGGCCGGTCGCTGGCACCGACGAGGCGGGACGCGGGCCGCTGGCAGGCCCGGTCGTTGCCGCGGCAGTCATCCTCGACCCCGACAATATCCCGAACGGCCTCAACGATTCCAAGCAGCTCACCGCAGCCCAGCGGGAAGTGCTGTTCGAGGCGATCATGGCGACCGCCGAAGTTTCGATCGCCGCCTCCAGCCCACGCCATATCGACGAACGCAACATCCTGCGCGCCAGCCTCGATGCCATGCGCCGCGCCGTGGCGGGGCTTGCCGTCACCCCGGCCTATGTGCTCGCCGACGGCCGCGATGTGCCGCAGGGCCTCTGCTGCCCCGGCAAGGCGGTCATCAAGGGCGATGCCCGCTCCGTGTCGATTGCCGCGGCCTCGATCATCGCAAAGGTCACCCGCGACCGGATGATGACCCGCGCCCACCTGGTTTTCCCGGCTTACGGGTTTGCCAATCACGTCGGTTACGGGACGGCGCAGCACCGCGCCGGCATAGAGGCGCACGGCCCCTGCTCGCTGCACCGGATGAGCTTTCGGCCGCTGAAGAAGGATGAGCTGCCGGAGACTTGATGCGCGGCAGGCCCTTCGTTCATTCTCCAAAAACAAAAAAAGGCCGGGTTTTTCGCCCGGCCTTTTGGAAGTCTTATGTGACTGAAATCAGTTCAATCGCGACTGCACCTTGCCAACGGCGTCCTTGAAGAGCGTGTCCTGGGTGGAGGCGTCGGCCTTGCGGGCGATAACGCTCTGGGCAGCGGCGATGGCGAGGTCGACTGCGGCAGCGCGTACGGCGCCGATCGCTTCGGCTTCCGCCTGCTTGATCTTCTGTTCGGAAAGCGCGTTGCGGCGAGTGACGAATTCGTCGGTCTTCTGGCGAGCTTCCTCGGTCAGGGCCGCCGCTTCGCGCTCGGCGACAGCCACGATCTGTGCGGCTTCCGCTTCGGCTTCCTTGCGCTTGCGCTGGTATTCGGCGAGCAGGGTTTGCGCTTCCTCGCGCAGACGCTTGGCTTCGTCGAGTTCCTTGCTGATGTTGGCGGCGCGCTCGTCGAGCGACTTCGCCATCATGCCCGGCACTTTCAGGTAAACGACCAGGGCCAGGAAGAGAACGAGGCCGACGAATGCGAAAAATGTTGCATCGAATGCCATAGGATCAGGCCTCCGTCTTCGCGGCTGCGACTGCAGCCTTGATGTCGTCGCCGCTCGCCTTGGCGCCGATCAGCTGATCGACGATGGCGGTGGCGGTGTCTTCGGCAATCTGGCCGACTTCGGCAAAAGCTTTTGCCTTGATTTCGCCGATGCGGGTTTCGGCAGCAGCGAGCTTGCCGGCAAGTTCTGCTTCGATTGCGGTGCGATCGGCGGCGGCCTTGGTCTTGGCGGCCTCGCGAGCGGTTTCGGCAATCTTGTGTCCCTTGGAACGGGCAGCTGCCAGTTCCTTTTCATAGGTCTCGACGGCAGCGTCCGCTTCCGCCTTCAGGCGGGCGGCCTCGTCGAGGTCCTGAGCGATCCGGTCGTGGCGGTGTTCGAGAATGCCGCCGACGCGGGGAACGATGACCTTCTTCATCAAAAGATAGAAGAGGCCGAAGGTGATGACGAGCCAGAGCAGCTGCGACGAAAAATGGGTCGCGTCGAACGGCGGAAAGACGCCGCCGCCATGGGCAGCGCCGGTTTCGGTATGCGCTTCGCCAGCAGGCGCGGCATGCGGATCAGTAGCGGCCGGCGCGGTTTGCGCATATGCCGAGGTCACGAACATCATCACCTCCAGGTGTATTCCAAATGCGAAGGATCACGGCGCGCTGTTTGAGAAGCGGCCGCGATCCGATATTTCCTGGACAGATCTTAGACTGCGTACAGGAGCAGGAGAGCGATGAGCAGCGAGAAGATGCCCAGAGCTTCCGTAACGGCGAAGCCGAATACCAGACGGCCGAACTGGCTGTCAGCGGCGGACGGGTTGCGCAGAGCGCCCGACAGGTAGCTGCCGAAGATGTTGCCAAGGCCAAGAGCCGTGCCGGCCATGCCAAAGCAAGCCAGGCCTGCACCGATGAACTTTGCTGCTTCCGCTTCCATGAGAAACTCCTTCGAAATGGTTGTTGCGGCTGATGACTGACGCCTCAGGACGCCAATGTCGGTTATCCTTAGTGCCCGCCGGGATGGATCGCATCGTTGAGGTACATGCAAGTCAGCACCGCAAAGACGTAAGCCTGGAGGAAGGCGACGAGGAATTCGAGACCGGTCAGGGCGACCGTCATGATGAGAGGCAGGACTGCGCCGCCGACGCCCAGTGCGCCCATGGTTCCGAGCGAGGCGACGAAGCCCGCGAACACTTTGAGCGTGATATGGCCGGCCAGCATGTTCGCAAACAAACGAACGGACAGCGAGATCGGACGGGACAGGAACGAAATGACTTCGATGGCGACGACCAGCGGGATCAGCAGGCCGGGAATGCCGCTCGGCACGAAGAGCTGCAGGAAGTGCAGTCCGTGCTTGTAGAAGCCGTAGACGATGACGGTGCCGATGACCAGCAGCGCCAGCGCAAAGGTGACGATGATCTGGCTGGTGATGGTGTAGAAATACGGGAACATGCCGAGCAGGTTGGCGGTCAGCACGAACATGAACAGCGAGAAGACCAGCGGGAAGAACTTCATGCCGCTGCTGCCGGCGCCTTCGCGCAGCATGCCGGCGATGAATTCGTAGGACATTTCCGCGACCGACTGCGCCCGGCCGGGGATCAGGCCGCGCTGCGAGGTGGCGAAATACAGGAAGCCGGCGGCGCAGGCGACGGTGGCGACCATGAACAGAGATGCATTGGTAAAGGAGAAATCGATGCCGCCGATCTGGATCGGAACGATCTTGCTGATCTGGAACTGATGGATCGGATCGTTTGCCACCGTCTACCTCTTGTCCTTAGCCGCGCCAGGTCGGCCCAATTTTCATTCAGGAAGCAGAGCCTCAGCGGCCACCGTTTCCCTTCTCATCCTTGCCGTTTTGCCCGGTGATAAGCGGCGACGGAGCCACCTTTCCCACGGAGCGAAGCACATTCAACACACCGGCACAGAACCCGAGGAGAAGAAGAACAATCATCCCCCACGGCGCAGTGCCGGCAAAACGGTCGAGCATAAAGCCCAGAATAGCCCCCACCGCGACTGCGGAGATGAACTCGGAGGAAAGCTTGAAGCCCAAGGCCATGCCTTTTCGGCTCTCCTCGGATTGCGCGTCCCTCTTCGCCTCTGCCGCGTTGTCAGCCTTCCTGTCCGCAAGTTCCGCGGACAAGCGCTTCCGGCGCTCTTCCAGACCATCGTCGCGGTGATCCGTCATGTGCGTCCTCCCCTATTTCTGCTTCCGGCACAACCGGTTTTATGCTTTCCAACCGCAAAAAACTGCAGTTAGCGAGGGATTTCGCGCCATCCGGCCCGTTTTCAAGTCGCGCGCAACATAGTTTTGCCCGTCCCTATAGTCAAGGCGTCCAAGGTTCTTCGTTCTAGGTAAATTAACCGAGCAAATTCAACCGCTTAAAACCGATACAACCGAAGTCGGGTAAAACTGCCGCGGGAATCGCTGCCTGTTGCGGCGATAGGGGAGCGGCTCAGCTCCAGCCGCCGCCATAGGTACGATAGAAGACGTGCAGGCCGATGCGGCCGACCTTCTTCATCGTGCGCGCCCAGTCCGGGTGGACATAGACCGCATGATAATGGGTGGCGGAACCGACTTCCGGCAGCCAGATCTTGCCGGCGGTCACGGCCATCGCCACTTCACGGGCCATCGTCCAATGATATTCGGAGCGGATACGATCCTTGATATTGTCGCAGGCAAAGGAGAACTGGCAGCGGTTGCGCCAGTCCTCGTTCTGGTAGACGACGTCGCAGATCGTCTTCGGATAGGCCGGATTGCGCACCCGGTTGAGGATGACCTGCGCGACGGCGGCCTGGCCGCGGGCGGATTCGCCGCGCGACTCGAAATAGATACCGGATGAGAGGCATTGCTGCTGCTTGGCCGAGAAAGAATCGGGCGGCAGCGGGGTTGCGGCCCAGGCATGGTCATCGGCGCTGATCGGCGGGATGAACCGGCCGGGCTTTTTCTTGTCAGTCAGAATGGCGTCGAACGGTGACTGTTTGGCGAAATCGGGTTCCGCCGGCGCATAGGCGGCGGCCAGCACGTCAGCATTCGGATTGTTGATGAGGCTGGCGATCATCGGCATGAGCTCGTCTTCTGCCCGCCTCGGTTCATCCTTGCGGAAATAGAAGGACGCGAGCTCTACCGGAGCGTCATTCTTGCCGGCCTTCAAGAAGGCTGTCATCGCATCTTTCTCTTCGATGGGCGAAGTGAGCGCACTCGAACGCTGCAGCACGGAGCCGGCCGAAAAGGCCCTAGGCGGCTGCATGGGCTCGACGCTGACGATGCGGCCCTTCTTGGCGGCACGGTTGACGCGGTCTTCATCCGGGCGCGGATCGGAGGACTGCTTTTCGTCAACAAGAGCTATCTTGCGGCCATCGGGAAGTTCGAGGCCGGCATTGCCGGAGACGGCATTCTTGACGCCGGGAAAAGCGAGCGAGGCCTGATGGATGGAGCCCGCCGGCGAATCGGTCAGCACCATGCGCCATTGTTCGGCGCCATCGAAACCGGTCAGAAGATCGGCGAGATCGCCGTGAGCCGGGGCGGACGGAAAGATCAGCCAGCAGGCAAGGCCGAAGACGGCCGGGGAAGTCCATCCACTCAGTCCGGATGAGGACCTGCGACGCAAAACGCTCTTCGAACGCAAAACCTTAAACTCCACAGGGCAACAAGAACCCGATGAAGATCAATCATTAACCTTGATGAGCGGTTAACGCCGGCAGCCGAAAAGCCCGGTACCCGGCCTGAATTAGCACATTCACATCAATGTCAGCGAAGGGCACGCCAAATGCCGCGCCTCAGATGATCACATGCGAGCCGAGTTCGACGACGCGGTTGGCGGGCAGATGGAAATAGTCGGACGGGTCGGTCGCGGTATTGGCCATGGCGATGAACAACCGGTCCTGCCACATGGGCATGCCGGAAGCGGCATCCGGCACCAGCTTGCGGCGGCCGAGATAGAAGGAGGTCGACATGATGTCGAACTTGAAGCCGGTCTTGCGCAGATAGGCAAGCGCCTGCGAGACATTATGGGACTGCATGAAGCCGAAGCGCAGTTCGATCAGCGTGAAGCGGTCCGACAGCTTTTCGATCTTGAACCGCTCCTCGAGCGAGACACGCGGCTTGTTGACCGTGATGATGGTAAGCACCACGTTCTTTTCATGCAGGACGTGGTTGTGCTTGATGTTGTGCAGCAGGGCGGCCGGCGCGGTTTCCGGGTCGCTGGTCAGAAAGATCGCGACGCCGGGCACGGAGACCGGCGCATGATCGCTCTTCTTTTCGACCATCGGAATGAAGGTCTCGAGCGGCACGTCGATGCGACGGGTCTTTTCGAACAGGATCGCGGTGCCGCGCTTCCAGGTCCACATGACGATCGTGAAGATGATCGCCATCATCACCGGCACCCAGCCGCCGTCGTGGATCTTCAACAGGTTGGCGCCGAGGAAGACCAGTTCCAGGGCAAGAAGCGGGGCCAGAATACAGATCGCAAAGGTCTGCGGCCATTTCCACTTTATCCGTACGAACTCGAACGCCATCAGGGTGGTGACGACCATGGCGCCGGTCACCGAGATACCGTAGGCGGTGGCGAGCGAATCCGAGCTTTCGAAACCCAGAACCAGCGCGATGACGCCGACCAGAAGCAGGGTATTGACCGACGGCAGGAAGATCTGCCCGGTATTGGTCTCGGAGGTGAACTGGATCTGCATGCGCGGCAGGTAACCGAGATGGATACCCTGGCGCACCAGCGAGAAGGCGCCGGTGATCACCGCCTGGCTGGCGATGATGGTTGCGGCGGTCGCCAGAATGACGACCGGCAGCAGCGCCCATTGCGGGAACATCAGGTAGAACGGGTCGGACATCGCCTCCGGATGCTTCAGCACCAGAGCGCCCTGCCCCAGATAGTTCAAGGTCAGCGCCGGGAAGACAAGCGTGAACCAGGCCCACTGGATCGGCCGGCGGCCGAAATGGCCAAGATCGGCATAAAGCGCTTCGGCGCCCGTCACCGTCAGGAAGACGGCGCCGAGAACGACGATGCCGACGAAGTTCTCGTTGAGCATGAATTCGACCGCATAGAGCGGATTGAAAGCCGCCAGAATGCTATAGTCATCCGAAATATGGGCGATGCCGCCGGCACCGATGACGATGAACCAGACGGCGGTGATCGGCCCGAAGAAACGGGAGACCAGACCTGTCCCCTTCGACTGGATGGCGAAAAGCCCGATCAGGATGCCGACCGAGATCGGCAGCACGGCACGGCTCATCGACGGTGCCACCAGCTTCAGGCCTTCGACCGCCGACAGAACTGACAGCGCCGGGGTGATCATCGCGTCGCCGAGGAAGAGTGCTGCGCCGATCAGGCCGAGCAGCATCAGCAGCGCCCTGTGACCGTTGGCGGACTTGGTCAGAAGTGCCAGCAGCGAAAGGGTGCCGCCTTCGCCGTCGTTGTCGGCGCGCAGCAGGAAGAGCACGTATTTGAACGTGACGATGATCGTCAGCGTCCAGATCATCAGCGAGATGAGGCCGATGACCTCAAGCTCGGTAACGCCGTCTTGGGCAATCGGCTTCAGAGCTTCGCGAAAGGCATAAAGCGGGCTCGTGCCGATGTCGCCGTAGACGACGCCGACGGAGCCGAGTGCGAGCGCAAAAAGGCCCTGGACCTTGGTTTTCTCGGCAGCGTGATGTTCAGCGGGGTGACCCATGGGATATCCGGCCTAAAGCCAGCCTTTCCAGCGAAAGAAGAAAAAGGGGATGATGGCGGACATGAGCATCGCGAGGATCGCGAGCGGATATCCGAGATGCCAGTCGAGTTCCGGCATGAAATGAAAGTTCATGCCATAGATGGAGGCGACGAGCGTCGGCGGCAAGAACACGACCGACGCGATGGAGAATATCTTGATGATGGAATTCTGCTCGACATTGATGAGGCCGAGCGAGGCATCCAGCAGAAAGGCGATGTTGCCGGCGATATAAGAGGCATGTTCCGAAAGCGAATCGACATCCCGCGCCACCGTGCGACAGAGATTGTCGTCGCTCTTGTCCTGGCTGATCAATGGCACGTTCATCAGGAAGGTCAATAGCCTGGCAAGCGAGCCGAGGCTGTCGCGCACCTTGCTGATCAGCCGATGGTATTCGGCGATGTCGGCAAGCTTACGCTCCAGGAATTGCGGCGGCCGGCGCTTGCCGCGATCACGGAAGATATCCGTCGACAGTGCATCGACGCGATCGACCGTCTGCTCGAGAATTTCCGCGGTGCGATCGGCAATGGTTTCGAGAAGTTTTGCCAAAAGCGTGGCACCATCGCGCCCGGCCTCCGGGAGGCGGCTGAGGCCGGCGATGAACAGCTGGAAGCTTTTCGGCTCGGCATAACGCACGGTGATCAACCGGTTGCCGGACAGGATGAAGGCGATGTCGGTGAGCTGCGGATCCTTGCCGTCGGCGCGCCAGACGAGCGACGCGGTCATGAACACGGAATCCTTCTCGATATAAAGGCGGCTCGAGGGTTCGATGTCCTTCAGGTCGTCGCGGGTCGGAACCTGAATTCCGAGGAGACTTTCGACATAGGCGTCTTCCTGCGGTGTCGGTTCGATCAGATCGATCCAGACGATATCGTCGGCAAGCTGTCGCAACGCCTCGGCCGGTGCAAGCGTCTTCATCGAGCCAGTGGCGCTATAGGCATTGATCAATCGTGGTCTCCGGCCGAAGTTCGTCGGCCTTGAACGAGAAGCGGGCTTGCCGGTTCCCTGGTTCCGGGACCGCCAGCCGGCCCCCGGCGGGACGGGCCTATAGAGACAGCCGCCGTCAAAATCAAGAGCCGTACAAATCCCGCAGTGGGCGCCGCAACATGACTCTCCGGCCGAATATGTTCAAGGGGCCTTCAGTAACAAGACGATTCGCGGCCTACATCAAAGCCTTGACCGGAAACGTCCACGAAAGTACCTCCCCACCAGCGGCAGGGAGGTATTCCAAAATGCCGCGGCATATTTATTCGAAAACGATTGCCGGCGCCTGTCGGGGAGTGAGGCCGCCGAGTTCGGCCCATACCCTGGCGGCAATCTCCCGGTAGATCTTGGCCGAGGCACCTTGCGGATCGGAGGCCACGACCGGAGTGCCGGCGTCGGAGCGTTCCCGGATGTCGATCGTCAGCGGAACCTCGCCAAGGAAGGGCACGCCGATCCGCTCTGCCTCGGCCTTGGCCCCGCCATGACCGAAGATGTCGTAACGCTTGCCGGTATCCGGTGCGAGGAAATAGCTCATGTTCTCGACGATGCCGAGCAGCGGCACCTCGACCTTGCGGAACATGGCGATGCCCTTGCGTGCGTCGAGGAGCGCCAGATCCTGCGGCGTCGAAACGATCACCGCGCCGGCCAGCGGCACCTGCTGGGCCATGGTGAGCTGCACGTCGCCGGTGCCCGGCGGCATGTCGACGACGAGCACGTCGAGGTCGCCCCAGGCAACTTCGCGCAGCATCTGCAGCAGCGCCGACTGAACCATCGGCCCGCGCCAGATCATCGCCGTCTCCTCGTCGACGAGGAAGCCCATCGACATGGCTTTCAGCCCGTAATTCTCCATCGGCTTGATGATGCGGTTTTCGATCTGCTGCGGCCGGCCGGTGATCTTCAGGAGGCGCGGCACGGAAGGACCATAGATATCGGCATCGAGAATGCCGACGCGCAGGCCATTCGCCTGAAGCCCAAGCGCGAGATTGACCGCCGTGGTCGACTTGCCGACGCCGCCCTTGCCGGATGCCACGGCGATGATGGCGCCCACGCCCGGCACGCCGGGCTTTTCCCGCTGCGGCGGCTGGCCCGGCTGCTGGCCCTGGGGCGGATGGGAATGCCCGTGGTCATGGCCGTGACCGGAATGCGAATGGGCTGCCGGAGCGGCGGGCTGTGGACGCGGCGGCGGGGCCGAGCCGGCCTTGCGGTCCGCCGTCAACGTCACCAGAGCGCCCTTTACGCCCGGCATCGCCTTGACCGTGCGCTCGGCCGCCATGCGCAGCGGTTCCAGCTCATTCGCCCGCGCCGCCGGCACGGTGATCGAGAAGTAAACCTTGCTGTCAGAGATAAAGACGTCCGAGACCATGCCGCGCGAGACGATATCGCCTTCGAGGTCCGGTCCGCGCACTTTCGCAAGAACCGCCAGAACTTCCTCTTTCGTCACTTCAGCCATGATGTCAAAACTCCCGAATGCCTATACGGTCCCCTCCCTCAAGACGGGATGCCGCGTTCGCAGATATATAGGAGTTGGGCATTGCCGGGAGCAAGCAAGATAAACCGCCGTTCGATCGGCAGCCATGTGGCGCACTGATCGAACGGCAGCTTTTCTTGTCACGCCTCTTGGGGCGCTTGCAGTCCCCTCTGGACCTGACGCTACAGAAGCACGAAACATGCCAGACGGGAAGATACTTCCTATTGATGAGCTTTTTCAGCCACTTCCGGCCAAAACGCCTGCTGCGTCGCAATATTCCTTGGCGGAAGCCGCGTTCGGCGCCGATCAAGGCTTGAGCAGCGATGAAATTTTGTGCACCGCAGCATCCGTTTTAGTTATTTGATCAAACCGATTCTCAGCGCCTTGGCGACCGCCTGGGTGCGGTTGACCGTATCGAGCTTCTTTGCTGCGCGATTGAGGTAATGATTGACCGTATGTTCCGACAGGCCGAGAATTTCGGCGATCTCGGCGCTTGTCTTGCCGGCAGCGGTCCAGTTGAGGCAGTCGATCTCGCGGTCAGTCAGCGTATCGGTCGGGCGCACATCGAGGTTGCGGATTTCCGCCAGCCGCTCGAAGACATGGATGGAGATATACATCAGCTCCATCATCTGCTGGTGCGTGAATGTCAGGCCGTCGCCTGCGAAGGAAACGGCGCCACGGCTGCCGGACATGTCATGGACCGGAAAATAAGCCCCCCGAACGACACCGAATTTTCCAAAAATGCCGCGGATGGCCGGTCCTTGGCGCTCGGGTGGCACCGTGTCCAGATCGAAGGTGAACGGGATGGTCGAGGTGCGCAGCCGCCGGAGCACGGGGCTCGTCTGCATCATGCCTTCCCGATCGAAAAGGGACATCAGTTCCGCCGGCCAGTTGGTGATCACCGTATTGTTGGACAGTTCGAGCGACGTGGCGTGGGGCAGGTTGAGAACCATGAACGTGCGGCAACCGTAGTGCTCCGCCATCCGCTTCATAAACCGGAAGACGTCGAACTGGGTCTTGAGATCGGCGATTTCTTCGACGTTTCCGTCAAAGACCCGAGGGACTTCTGCTTTCTCGGTATTGGCCATCACTTGCTTCTCTGCTCGCCCGGTGGCGTCGAACGATCCCTGGTATTTCCCATACATCCGCCCAATCGGCCTTTCGTATTCGCAGTTCCCGTCTCAGACGCTTGGAACACAAGAGGCTCTCCGGATTTGCCCGGACATATCCCGCTGAACGTGTCCGCGTGGCGGAGGACTGCCATTTCAAATTTCAATTTGCTGCTGAATTCGTGGCTATTATTAATTCCGGATAATGATGACATACGTCCTCAACTTCGGATAATGATGACATCTGCTCGCATTTGCAAACCCTTGCATGCCTCCAGATGCTTGTCAGGAGATATTTATTGGGGATCAAATCACTTATGCGGGGCGTTTGCCGACTCTCTCGCGTCGATGATACTAATTGATCACCTCGGCATGCAATTGGAGATTTCACTTGGTGACCACATACACTTTCGAAGGCCGTGTCCTTTCCTCCTCCCTCTGCGAACTTGGAGAAGGCCCGTCCTTCGAATCGGAGACGGAAACGCTCTGGTGGTTCGACATTCTCGGCAAGGGACTGCATGAATTGCATCTGCCGACCGGGCGGGAGATCGTTCATGCATTGCCGGTGATGGGCAGCGCGCTTGCGTCAATCGATGCCGCCCGACAGCTGATCGCGAGCGACAAGGGGCTTTTCATCCGCGACCGCGCCACTGGCGAGCTTTCTCCCTATCGCGAACTGGAGCCGGAAAAGCCGGGCAACCGCTCGAACGACGGAAGGGTGCACCCTTCCGGCAGCTTCTGGATCGGAACGATGGGCCGGAAGGGGGAGGACGGCGTCGGCGCGATCTATCATGTCCGGCAGGGCGAGGTGACGAAACTCGTCGACCACATCAGCATTCCCAATTCGATCTGCTTTTCGCCTGACGGCGCGATCGGTTATTATGCCGATACCCGCGCCAACCGGCTGATGCGGATATCCCTCGACCCCGCGACAGGCCTGCCAAATGGCAAGGCCGAAGTCCTGGTCGACGAGAACGGCAAGCCGGGCGGCATCGACGGCTCGATCTGCGCCAGCGACGGAACCCTCTGGAACGCCCGATGGGGCCAGGGGGCCCTGGATCATTATTCGGCCGACGGCCGGCATCTGTCGCGTTACCTGGTGCCGGCCCGGCGCACCACCTGCCCGGTCTTCATCGGCAAGGATCGGCTGGCCGTGACGTCCGCCTGGGAGGGACTGGACGAGGCTGCCCGCGCCGCGGACCCCCTCGCCGGCTCGCTCTTCGAGATCGCGGTCTCGATCGAATGCGATCCAGAGCCCGTCTATCGCCTATAAAGAATGCAGAGGGCATACCAAACTAGCAAAACGCAAAAAAGTTCCCGCTTAATCGCCTAAAATTTCGGCAATCTTGCCCGGAACTAATCGCCTTTCATAACATTTTCCTCTCGAACTGGCGCGGCGGAGAACTCCGCAACCCAGCGCCGTGTGTTCGAAGAGATAAATTGAGCAGAGGAAGGTAGGTTCGTTATGAAGAAGACCCTCAGCATGATGGCAGCCGCAGTTCTTTTGGCGTCCACCGCCATTGCACCGGCGCTTGCGCAGACCCAGCCTCCGCCGCCGGCCTCCCCGGCTCCGGCAGCTCCTGCCGCTCCGACGGCTCCGGCTGCAAAACCGGCTGGCAGCGCCGCAACGCCAGCTCCGAAGACTGGCACCGACACGGCGAGCGCGTCCGGCGGCTATCTGACCGAACAGGCCGAAAACCAGATCAGCGCCAACGACTATATCGGCAAGTCGGTCTATAACGCACAAAACAAGAGCATCGGCGACGTTAACGACCTCATTCTCGAAGAAAACGGCGGCATCGTTGCAGCCGTGATCGGCGTCGGCGGCTTCCTCGGCATCGGCGAAAAGGAAGTCGGGCTGCCGATGAACAAGATCACCATGACGCGTGATGTGAACAACAACAACGAGATGCGCCTGACCACGACGGAAACGGCAGAAGCTCTTCAGGCTGCTCCGGAATTCAAGACCCTGGCAGACAAGCAGGCGGAAACCGACCGGACGACCACGTCCTCCACCGGCACCTCGATGCCTGCAGGCGGCGCCACCAACCCGTCGACGACCCCGGCTGCCCCGAGCAAGTAACCGCGCGGTCGGTTAAGGGTCCGGAACGGGTGACACGTCGTCACCACGAAACGGGGCGGTACCGCAGGTGCCGCCCTTCTTTGCAGGCGCAGATCGCGAAAGCCAAATCTCGGGGGTTAAGCCCGTTCGATGGTCATAAAATCGCGGTAGTGTTCCTGGAGATAGCGCAGGGTGGCGGCGCTGTCGGCGGGTCTGCCGTAATAGTAGCCCTGCCCCATCGCGCAGCCGAGTTCGTTGAGCTTGTCCGCGTCGGCCTTTTCCTCGATGCCTTCCGCTACCACGGCCAGGTTAAGGCCGTCACACATGGCGATGATCGCCTTGACGATATGCTCCGACGCCCGGTCCGTGGTGATGCGCGAGACGAACGCGCGGTCGATCTTCACCTTGTCGAAGGTGAAGTCCCGCAGCCGCCCGAGGCTCGACTGGCCCGTGCCGAAATCGTCGAGCGAGATACGTACGCCCTGCTGGCGCAGGTCGGTGATGATGCGCTGCGCCGTATCGGCGGATGTCATCACCGCTGTTTCGGTAATCTCCAGTTCCAGACGATAGGGATCAAGCCCGACGCGTGCGAGCGTCGCGAGGATGGTCTCGGTCGTGCCGGGGTCCATCAGCTGTGCTGAAGAGAGATTGAAGGAGAGGAAAAGCTCGCGCGGCCAGGAGAGTGCTGCCTCCGCAGCCTTGCGCAGTAACGTTTCAGAAAGTGCGTCAATAAAACCGCGCTCTTCGGCAAGGGGCACAAAAACCGCAGGTGAGACGAAGCCGAGATCGGCGTCGATCCAGCGGGCGAGCGCCTCGAAACCGACCACACCGCCATCGCTGATGCGCACGATCGGCTGGAAGTGGACGTCCACGGCATCGGCAATGATGGCGTTGCGAAGCGCCTGCTCCAGCTGTGTCGCCCGCTTCATTTCCTGGGCGATCTCGCGTGAATAGACAGTGATCTGCCCGCGGCCGCGGCGTTTGGAGCGGTAAAGCGCGGTTTCGGCGCTTTTCAGCAGTTCCTCGAAATCCTCGCCGGCAAAGGGATAAATCGCAAAGCCGAAGGAGGCCGAAAGGCGAACGTTGCGGTCGCCGAGATCGTAAGGCGCGGACAGGACGTCCTTGATCATCTGGCCGATGCGCTCAGCGCCGATGCGCTCGAAGACCAGAGGCAGGATGAAGGCGAACTCGTCGCCATCATGGCGGGTCACGGTCGCGCCGTCCGGAATGCAGGCTTTCAGCCGATGGGCGACCTGGCAGAGGATCTCGTCGCCCGCTTCGGCGCCGAACAGATCGTTGATCGGCTTGAAACCGTCGAGATTGGCAATGCAGATGGTAAAGGGTGCGGGATCCTGGGCCCGCTCGGCGGCCAGCAGGCGCACCTTGTCGCGCAAACGATATCTATTTCCCAGCCCCGTCAGGGCGTCGCTGTAGGCCATAGCCTGAAGTTCATTCTGGCTGACCTGCGGCAATGGGTTTCCCGCCGACTTCATGAATTATCCCGTTGCGCTTCACAGACCGGCGAAGGATGCGGGAAAAAGATTAAAAAATGATGGCCCGGGCTTAACTTACATGAACGGATTGATTAATCGGTTAAGCATACGAATGCTTTGCGGGTATGCCGAGATACGTCTGGAAGACAGCTTCCAGCGCCTCGGGGCTGATCGGTTTGAGGATCACCTCGTTCATTCCCGAGGCGAAACACTGGTCGCGGTCACGTTCGAAGGCCTGGGGGAGGACGCCGATGATCGGAATGGAGTTGTCGATCGTCTCCAGATTGCGGATGCGCACGCTCGCGTCGAAGCCGCTGAGCTTTGGAAGGGTGATGTCCATCAGGATCAGCCGCGGCGACCGCTCCTGCCAGAGCCTGACCGCTTCTTCGCCATCGGCGGCGATCGCATAACGATAACCCAGGCCCTCGAGTATCTGCGAAAAGACGATCTGGTTCACTCCGTTGTCTTCGGCGACCAGGACGTCGATGGCTGCGTTTTCGCCGGCTCGCGAGGCAATCTGCCAGTCCTCTTCGCGCCCGGCTTCAGTTACGGCAGGCTGGCTGAACTGGCGAGCGACGCCGGCGGCCAGATCCCGCTTCACCCGGACACCGTTGATCGCCAAGGCGGGAATGCGGTGTCGCTGGACGATTTCGAGGCAAGCCTTGTCCGCCAGCGTGTCGACGACGACGAGATCGATCGCGATGCTGGCTTCCTTCGCCAGCTGCAGGAAGAGTTCCAGTTCCTCGCCGTCTGAAACCGAAGAGGTATCGAACCCCAAGTCATCGAGAATTTCCAGCGCCTCGGCGCTCGTCCTCGGGTCGGAGGACGCGACCAGGACCTTGCGGTGGGAGAGCTGGCTCCTTTCGGGCTCGACCGCGACCTGCACCGGCCGGTCACGTTCATGCCGGGCCAGCGAGGTGGCGATCAATCCGCCCCGGCTCATGCGCGGCGTGATCTGCCCGTCCTCGGTTGCGACCAGCCCGGTAATGTCTTCCATGGCGGTGACCAGGTAATAACGGCCGGGTTTTCCGATACGGTATTTATTGGCGATGATGACGACCTGCGAACCGTCCGGCCGCGTTACCAGTTCGGACATCTGCTGGGGCTCGCCGAGATCGAGAACCCCGCGATTGACGCGGTCGAGGCGTTGTTCCACCTGCGGCGGATGGATATCGGACCCCTTGCGACCGAGAATCGCTTCGGGCGGCAGGTCGAGGAAACTTGCGGCCATCTTGTTGACGGCGACGAAGGTCAGGTTGCTGTCCTTGACGGTGACCGGAAACGGCAGGTTGTCGAGCACCTCTTCGGTGATCTGTACCCGCTCCATGTCGGCGCGCCACTGTTCCTCGCGCTTCTTATGATCCGAGATATCCCTGACGACGCAGACGCCGTAACCGGACGACAGGCGGCGCTTGGTGAAGCTCACCCAGCGGTCGGTGCCGCGGCGCTCCTGCGACTCGGCCCGTTCCTTCCAGAGAGTGGCGATCTGTTCGGCAACCCAGTCCTCACGGCTCAGCATCCGGCGCGGACCGGAAGCGTCGGTCAAGAAGCGTCCGCCGCCATCATAGACGGCCCCGAGGAAATCCCGAAGGCGTGTGCCGGGCGTCAGAAAGCTCTTCGGAACCGGCAGGAGGGTCAGCAATTGCTGGCTCGCAAAGACGATCAGGTCATTCTTGTCATAGACAAATACGCCGCCCGAAATGCCCTCGGAAATCACTTCGAGCATGACAGCTTGAATGTTTGCGTCCGCCGACGCCAAATCATTCATAGGATGAAACTCCCCGTATGCTTTTTCGGACCGAATGAAAAATCGGACCGTAATGCCGATATTCGCCTCTCGGCGTTATTCCTTCTAGTTTTCGTCTTGTCGGCGTGGGAACATGCTGGCTCCAAGTCCTCAACGGGTAATCGGGGCTCGCATGACGGTGCCCAGCTGGCCGCCATCCCGGTCACTCGCGGGAAGCTGGCGCCTCCCCGGTTTCATCCAAGTTTAATACGAAACAAATTATCGCCTTTATCTTAAAGCCGGATTAATGAACGGCCGTGCATCAACCTTAAAGTTCATTTCAATCGGTTAGGAAAGGCGCGATCCGGGCTTTCCTTCCAGCGCCGAATCCAGGAAAATGGCGCATGTCCGTCAAACAGCTACCCGAGACCCTGATCAACCAGATCGCTGCCGGCGAGGTCATCGAAAGGCCCGCCAGCGCCGCCAAGGAACTGATCGAAAACGCCATCGATGCCGGTGCGACCCGCATCGAGATCGCCACCGCTGGCGGCGGCAAGAGCCTGATCCGCATTACCGATAACGGTTCCGGCATGGATGCGGCCGATCTCGATCTTGCGGTGCGGCGGCACTGCACCTCGAAGATTTCCGAGACGCTCGACGACATTCGCACGCTCGGCTTCCGCGGCGAGGCCCTGCCCTCGATCGGATCGGTGGCGAAACTCACCATCACCAGCCGACGGGACGGTCATTCTGAAGGATCACAGGTGGCAGTCGTCGGCGGAAAGATGTCCGGCGTGAAGCCGGCGCCCGCCAATACCGGCACGGTGGTCGAGGTGCGCGACATCTTCTTCGCGACGCCGGCGCGGCTGAAATTTTTAAAAACCGAAAAGGCCGAGGCCGGCGCGATCACCGAAGTGGTCAAGCGCATGGCGATCGCCTTCCCGCATATCCGCTTCGTGCTGTCGGGCTCAGACCGCACGACGCTGGAATTCCCGGCGACCGGCGACGACCATCTTTCCCGCATGGCGCAGATCCTCGGCGCCGATTTCCGCGACAACGCGATCGAGATCGATGCGATGCGGGAAGATGTCGGACTTTCCGGTTTCGTCGGCGTGCCGACCTTCCATCGTGGGAACTCGGCGCATCAATATGCCTTCGTCAACGGGCGGCCGGTGCAGGACAAGCTGATCCTGTCGGCCCTGCGCGGCGCCTATGCGGAAAGCGTGCCCTCCGGCCGTTATCCGGTGGCAGTCCTGTCGATCAAGATCGATCCGGCGCTGGTGGACGTCAACGTGCATCCGGCGAAGTCGGACGTGCGCTTCCGCGATCCCGGCCTGGTGCGGGGCCTCATCGTCGGAGCGATCCGCGAGGCGCTGCATCGCGAGGGCGACCGGGCGGCGACGACCGGTACATCGGGCATGATGCGTGCCTTCCGCCCCGGCTTCCAGCCGGCTCATGCCGCCCCGCGCACTCCTTGGGCGGCTACGGCATCGCCGTTCAGGCCGCTCCATCCGCAGCCGGCCAACGGCTTTGCCGAACCGGCGCAATCCGGTTTCGACGTGTTGACCATGCCGGCCGCGCGTGCCGATACGGTGATCGCGGAAGCCGCTCCAAGGACCGCTGCCGAAGACGCGCCGCGTTATCGCCTGGGTGCTGCCCGCGCGCAGGTCCACGAAAACTATATCGTGGCGCAGACCGAAGACGGGCTGGTCATCGTCGACCAGCACGCCGCGCATGAACGGCTGGTGTTCGAGGCGATGCGCAAGGCGCTCGACAACAAGCGGCTGGCGAGCCAGGTGCTCTTGATTCCCGAGATCGTCGACCTGCCCGAGGAAGACTGCGACCGGCTGATGGCGAATGCGACGGAACTCGACCGGCTGGGTCTGGCGATCGAGCGTTTCGGCCCCGGTGCCGTCGCGGTGCGCGAGACGCCCGCCATGCTCGGCGAAGTCGATGCGGCCTCGATGGTCCGCGACCTCGCCGACGAGATCGCCGAATGGAACACCGCCGGGGGCCTGCGCGGCAAGCTCGAATATGTCGCCGCCACCATGGCCTGCCACGGCTCGGTGCGTTCCGGCCGGCGGCTGAAGCCGGAGGAGATGAACGCGCTTTTGCGGGAGATGGAAGCGACGCCCGGCTCCGGCACCTGTAACCACGGACGTCCGACCTATATCGAACTCAAGCTTTCCGACATCGAACGGCTCTTCGGCCGAAGCTGAAAAAGCTGGCAATTCAGCGACAATCGGGATAGAGCAGGCGCCATGTTTTTCCGCAGGAGACGACAGATGAACCGGTTCGAGGGAAGCGGATTCCGCGAAGCGAAGATCCGCTATCTCGACGGCGACTACCAGATCCTGACCGCTGGCTCCTATGTGATATGCGCCATGACCGGCGCGCAGATCCCGATCGACGAGTTGCGTTACTGGAGCGTCGCGCGGCAGGAGCCTTATGTCGATTGCGCCTCCTCGCTGGAAGCCGACAAACGCGCCGGCATGCTGCCGAACCAGAGCCGCGGCTAGGCTTTCACCGCATTTCCTTCCCGGATGCGCCGCTCTCGGAAATTGGCGATCGCCGTATCGATGATCTTGCCCGGCGCCTGTGGATCGTCGAACGCCATGTCGACCTCGACGACACTTGCCCTTTTCGCCAGTTGCTCCATGCGTCCGTGATGGCCCTGCAGCCGCACCGCATCCTTGGCTGTGGTGACGAGCGTCAGATTGTCTTTCGCGGCATCGTCCAGCAGGTCCGAGATTTCGTCCTCGCTGAAATAATGGTGGTCCGGGAAGGCGCGTTTTTCCACGACCAATCCGCCGACTTCTCTGACGGTGCGGTAGAACTTTTCCGGATCTGCGATGCCGGCGAAGGCGAACAGCGCCTTGCCGGCGATCTCGCGATTTTCGCGCGGCTTCAGCGTCGCGACATAGAACTGCTTGCCGGCGCGGGCCGCCTGGCGCACCAGCTTGTCGGCAGCCTCGCCGTTGCCGACCTTGAGGATGGCCGAGAGCTGGCGCATCTGCTCGGATATCGGCGCCCTCACCGGGCCGCCCGGCACGAGATGGCCGTTGCCGATGCCGCGCACCGTATCGATGACGACGAGCGCGAAATCCAGCGCCAGGCGAGCGCTCTGAAAACCATCGTCCATGATGATCAGGTCGGCGCCCTCGGCGACCAGTCGATGAGCGCCCTCGACGCGGGTGCGGGAAATCACCGTCAGCGTCTCGCGGCAGAGCAGCAGCGCCTCGTCGCCCACCGCCTCGGCCCGGTGGTGTTCAGGGTCGACAACGGTCGTGACGTCAAGCGAACCGCCGTAACCGCGGCTGAGGAAACCGGGCTTCAGGCCCTTTTCTTTTGCCGCTCGGGCAAGGGTGATGGCGGTCGGGGTCTTGCCGGCGCCGCCGACCGTAAAATTGCCGACACAGATAACCGGCACGGGAATGCTGGCGCGCTTGGCTTTAGCCATGCGCCGGCCGGCGATCCGGCCATAAAGAAAAGAAACGGGGGCAAGGCCCCAGGCACGCCAATCCGCTTTCGTCCACCAGAATGGCGGTGCTTCCGATACCATACCCAAACTCCGGCTGATCCATCCTGAAACAGCCCGCGAACAAAATGGCACTTTTTGAAAAAAGGCAAGTCCTTGAAACCAAAGCCCGCTTCAGGCGTGAAGCTTTTCCGGCAGAAGGTCCATGAGCGCGGTGATGTCGGCAAGGCAGATATCCGCCGAGGCCGACAGCGTCTCGCGGGAGCCGGTGCCGGTCAGCACCGCGACCTTCAGGCCAACGCCAGCGCTCGCGCCCATATGCATGTCGTGATTGTTGTCGCCGACCATGGCCACCTCGGCGGGATCGAGCCCGGTGGCGCGGCAGAAGCCGAGCACCATGCCAGGCCCCGGTTTTACTCCATGACCGCTGTCGTAGCCGGCGATGAAATCCACATGATCGATGATGCCGAAGCGGATGGCAGTCTGGCGGATCGCCTGTTCGTTGTCGCTGGAGGCGATGCCGAGTTTGAAGCCCCGCGCCTTGAGCTTGGCAAACAGTGCCGCCAGATCGGTGACCGGCACCGAAAATTCGGCCGAACGGATGAAGAGGTCGTCGAGCAGCCGGGTGAGTTCGGCAACGTCAATCGGTGAGCCGGCGGCGACGAAGCCGGCAGCGATTTCCGCGGCATTGCCGGCGGCCAGCAGGCTGTCCGGGCGGGTGTGGCCGGATACCGGGTCCATGCCGCCGGAAAACAGAAGCTGCGGCTCGAGCTCGGTATCGCCGGCGGAAGCGATCCGGGCAGCCTCGCGGTTCACCGGTCCCCAGCTTTCGTCATAGAGCAACAACGTGCCGTCCTTGTCGAACAGGATACCGGCGATGTGTGCGAGCTTTTCCGGGGTCATCGAACGGCGGCGGCTTTTGGCTGCAGCCTTGCGCTCACCGTCAGCGGATTGACATAGGGCTCCAGCGCCTTGATCGTCTTCGACAGCGCCCCGCGCATCTCCTCCATCGCGTCATGGCCGGAATCGATCATCTTGACGCGGGCAAGGTCGTTGATCATCAGGTAATGGACGGCCTTTGCCAGCATCTCGACATCCTTGACGATGCGGGCAGCACCCTTGCGCACCAGATGCTGATAGGCGTCGCGGAAATTCTGGACGTGTGGGCCGGAAAGCACGGCGCAGCCAAGCATGGCCGGCTCGAGCGGGTTCTGCCCGCCTTCGTTGGTCAGCGACCTGCCGACGAAGGCGATTTCGGTCAAGCGCAGGTAAAGCCCCATTTCGCCGATGGAGTCGCCGAGAAACACGTCGGTCTCTGGCGTCACCACGTCGTTGCGCGAGCGGCGCGCCACCGTGAGGCCCGCTTCCTTCAGCATCTCCTCGACCGCGTCAGCGCGATCCGGGTGGCGCGGCACGAGAATGGTCAGCTGGCCGTTTTTCGGCTTCAGCGCCTTGTGCACGGTCGCCGCCGCCTTTTCCTCGCCGTCGAAGGTCGAAATCGCCGCCCAGGTCCGGCGGCTGCCGATTTGCTTGCGATAACTTGCAAGCAGCGCCTCGTCGCAGGGTGGTGGGTCCGTATCGCTCTTCAGGTTGCCGGATGTGATGACAGGCCAGGCGCCGAGATCGCGGAAGCGCTCCGCATCCAGATCCGACTGGGCGATGACCAGCGCCATCCTGCCGAAAATGGCCTCTGCGATCGAGCTGCGGTTGCGCCAGCGATCGAAGGACCGGTCGGAGATGCGGGCATTGACGCGGATCTGCGGAATGCGGCGGCGGGCGAGTTCGGCGATCGTCGTCGGCCAGATTTCCGATTCCGCCGTGATGCAGGCGTCGGGCTTCCAATAGGCGATGAAGCGCTTGATCGGGAATTTCAGGTCGAGCGGCACATATTGATGGATCACCTCGTCCGCCAGTCGTGACCGGACGAGATTTGCCGACGTCACGGTGCCCGTCGTCAGAAGGATGTGGACTTCGCGGCGCCGCAGTTCGCGGATCATCGGCATGATGGCGATGGTTTCCCCGACGCTTGCCGCGTGCACCCAGATCAGCGGCCCGCGGGGCCGGGCAAGGCTTGCATAACCGAGCCGTTCCAGCTTGCGGGTCCTGTCTTCCTTGCCCTTCATGGCCCGATAGGCAAGGTAAGGTCCGACTAACGGATAAAGCGTAATACCGGCCGCCCGGTAGCCAGCGAGAGCGAGGCGCGCAGAAATCTTGCTCACCGTGTTTGCCCCCGATGCGTGATGGCCGCCATCAATGTGATAGACCCTCCGATTGCTCATCCGTAGCCCAGTTTTTTGTGTTTTACAAATGCGTCAAAAAAGGGTCCCCGGGATCGATACCAGGCGAGGGACCAGCATTGCGAGCACATTGTAAAACGCGAGGCTTATCTCAAGCCGACTTAGTATCAGGATCGAGCAGGCGGTGCATATGGACGATGAAATAACGCATATGAGCGTTGTCGACCGTCTGCTGCGCCTTGCCCCGCCAGGCGACGAGCGCGCTTGCGTAGTCGGGATAGATGCCGACGATATCAAGCGCCGAAAGATCCTTGAATTGAAGACCTTCCAAGCTCTGCAATTCGCCGCCGAAGACCAGATGCAGAAGTTGTTTCTTTTCGCCCGTTTCCGTCATTGTCCGTATCCGTCCGTTCCAGCTCCCCCGGCTCTTCCTGTGCTGCATTCCAAAGGAAAGGTCAACCCGGAGCAAGGCCGGCAAGCTGGGGCAAAAGGCTGCGGAGCGCATGTTCGGCGCCGGCAGCCAGCATTTCGTGGACAACACTCTCGCGGTTATAGACGAGCCGGTTGCCGGCAAGATCGATGAGGCGCCCGCCCGCCCGTTCGAGGATAAGGTCGGCGGCGGCCAGATCCCAGTCGTGGGAGGCACGTTTTACGACGGTGCCGTCAATACTGCCGTCGGCGATCATGGCGAGCCGGTAGGCGAGCGACGGCACATGCCGCACCCGGCGGACTTCGTCGCGAAACTCCGGCTCGAATTTCTTGACGAGGTTTTCGTCGGCCGCGATAACCAGTTCGCCGTTGGCGCGCTCACCGGTGACTGAAATCGGGCGCCCATTCTTCAGCGCCGGCCCATCTTTCACCGCACAGAATTCCTCGTCGAGCGCCGGCGCGACCAGGACGCCGGCGACCGGCTGGCCGCGATGCACGACGGCAACCGAGACGCACCAGGTCTTTTCGCCATTGATGAAGGCGCGGGTGCCATCGATCGGATCGACGACGAAAAGCGTGTCGCGGTCAAGCCGGCCGACGTCGTCGTCGGTCTCCTCGGAGAGCCAGCCGTAGTTCGGCCGGGCCGTCAGGAGCAGGTTCAGCAGCCGGTCGTTGGCCGCGAAATCGGCGGCGCTGACCGGAGACCGGCCCTCGTTCTTCCACCAGACTTCCGGCGAGCGGCCGAAAAACCCGTGGGCGATCTCGCCGGCCTGGCGCGCCGCGTCGAGAATGAGTTCGAGGTCCTGGCCCCAGTCCTGCACTTCCGCCACCGGGATCAGCGTCCCGCCAGCGTCATGCCCTCGATGGCAATGGTCGGGGACGCAACGCCGAACTTTCGGTCGATGTCGTTGGCCGGCGTCAGGCGCATGAACATGTCCTTGAGGTTGGAGGCGATCGTCACTTCCGAAACGGGATAGGCGAGTTCGCCATTCTCGATCCAGAAGCCGGTCGCGCCGCGCGAGTATTCGCCGGTGATCATGTTGACGCCCTGGCCGATCAGTTCTGTGATGTAGAAGCCGTTGCCGATCGACTTGATCAGGTCCTCGGGCGAGATGTCGCCGGGCTCCAGCGCCAGATTGGTGGAGGCGGGCGAGACAGCCGTGCCGCCGCGGACGCCGCGGCCGTTGGTGACAAGCCCGAGCTCGCGCGCCGTCGAGGTCGACAGGAACCAGTGGTTCAGGACGCCGTTCTCGATCATCACCATGCGTTCGCCGGACACACCCTCGCCATCGAAAGGACGCGAAGAGGAGCCGCGGACGATCAGCGGGTCGTCGGTGATGCTGAGCCCGGCTTTCAGCACCTGCTGGCCCATCTTGTCGCGCAGGAAGCTGGTCTTGCGGGCGACCGACGCGCCGTTGATGGCGCCGGCGATATGGCCGACGAAACCGCGGGCGATGCGCGGATCGAAGATGACGGTGACGTTGCTGCCGGTATCGACCTGGCGGGGATTGACGCGCTTGACGGTGCGCTCGCCGGCGCGGCGGCCGATCAGCTTCGGATCGTCGAGATCGGCGGCATAAAGGCGGCTGTCGAAATCGTAGTCGCGCTCCATCTTGGTGCCCTCGCCGGCAATGACGCTGACGGAGCGGCCGAAACGGGAAGCCATATAGCTGCCGGAAAAGCCGTGCGAGGTGACGAGCACGAGGCCGCCCATGCCCGACGATGCGCCGGCGCCGGAGGAATTGGTGACGCCCTGAACATCGAGCGCCGCCTGTTCCATTTCGAGCGATGCCTCACGGAGCGCGTCGGTCGAGATGTCGGTCGGATCGTAAAGCTCGAGGTCGGGATAGGATCTGGCAAGATCCGCTTCGTCCGCAAGGCAGGCGAAGGGATCTTCGGGAGACACCTTGGCCATGGCGACGGCGCGCTCGGCAAGCACCTTCATGTCGAAGCCGGGATTGGCCGAGACACTGGCGACCTGCCGGCCGACGAAGACGCGGAGCGAGAAATCGTCGCTCTCGGACGATTCCGTGCCCTCGACCTTGCCGAGGCGGACGCTGACGGAGCGGGAGCGGGAGCGAACCACGACCGCATCCGCCTGATCCGCTCCCGCGGCCTTGGCTAGATCGATCAATTGGCTGGCGCGGGAAAGCAGGTCGGCGGAATCGATTTCAGAGGTCATGATTGCAAGCCTTTCATTCTCGTCCCATTTATTGTGCACTGTCAGAAGCATCAAGGGCGGCTCGCCGATTCTTGATTTCCCACCTTAGACTGAAAGTATCCCGCATGACCGCTCCCGGCTCGCTATTTTCCCAAATGCTTCTCCTGCTTGCCGGCGCGGTGATCGCCGCCCCGGTGTTCAGGAAGCTGGGGCTTGGCACGGTGCTCGGTTATCTTGCCGCCGGCGTGGTCATCGGACCGATCATGCAGCAGATCGTCGAGACCGAAGAAGTGCTGCATTTCGCGGAATTCGGCGTTGTTTTCCTGCTGTTCATCATCGGGCTCGAACTGAAGCCTTCGCGTCTCTGGCAGATGCGCGGCGACGTGTTCGGCCTTGGTCCGGCACAGGTGGCAATCTCGGGGTTCGCGCTCACCGGGCTGGCGTATCTCAGCAATATGGCGGACTGGCGCGGCAGCCTGATCGTCGGCTTCGGCCTGGCACTGTCCTCGACGGCGTTTGCCCTGCAGATCCTCAACGACGACGGCGAGATGAACAGCCGGCACGGCCAGCGGTCGTTTTCGGTACTGCTGTTCCAGGATCTCGCGATCGTGCCGCTACTGGCACTGATCACCATTCTGGCGCCGGGGACCACGGAGACGGAAGCCTCGCCACTTCTGGATTTCGCAATCGCGGTCGGGGCCGTGGGTGCGATGGTGATTGCCGGGCGTTATCTCCTGACGCCGATGTTCCAGATCATCGCCCGCACCGGTGCACGCGAGGTGATGATCGCCGCAGCACTGCTGGTGGTGCTGGGATCGGCGGCGGCGATGCAGGCGGTCGGCCTGTCGATGGCGATGGGCGCCTTCCTGTCGGGCGTGATGCTGGCCGAATCCTCCTACCGGCACGAGCTGGAGGCGGATATCGAACCGTTCCGCGGCCTGCTTCTGGCGCTGTTCTTCATGGCTGTCGGCCTGTCGCTGGAAGTCCATGTCATCCTCGACAACATCTTCTTCATCCTGCCGGCGGTGCCGATCTTCATGGCGCTCAAGGCGCTGATCGTCTACGGGCTTTCCCGGCTCTGGGGTTCGCCGCACAACGATGCGGTGCGGATCGCCTTCCTGTTGCCGCAGGGCGGCGAATTCGGCTTCGTGCTGTTCACCACCGCTACCGCCAGCGGCCTGTTCTCGTCGGCCACCGCCTCGTTGCTGATCGCCGGCGTGACGCTGTCGATGGCGCTCACCCCCTTCGGCGCAGCACTTTCCAAGCGTCTTCTCAATGGCGAGAGCCGCGAGGAACTGGAGGAGGATTTCGACGGTGCCGGGGCGGACGTGCTGATGATCGGGTTTTCGCGTTTCGGCCAGATCGCCGCGCAGATCCTGCTGGCCGGCGGCCGCGAGGTCACCGTCATCGACGATTCCGCCGACCGTATCCGCCAGGCCGCCTCCTTCGGGTTCCGCATCTATTTCGGCGACGGAACGCGCCGGGACGTGCTGATCGCATCCGGCATCGAAAAGGCGAAGGTCGTTGCCGTCACCACCCAGAAGCGCGAGACGACCGACCAGATCGTCGATCTGATCCGCTCGGAATTTCCGGACGTGCGTCTCTATGTGCGCTCCTACGACCGTATCCATTCCCTGTCCCTGCGGGACCGGAACGTCGAATATGAATTGCGCGAGACATTGGAATCCGGCCTGCTGTTCGGAAGGAAGACGCTGGAAGCGCTCGGCATGGGCGAAATCGACGCCGAGGAGATCGGCAACGACATCCGCCAGCGCGACGAGGAAAGGTTGCAGATCCAGGCCGTCCAGGGGCTCGGCGCCGGCCGCGAAATGCTGTTCAACAGCCCGGTCCGGCCGGAGCCGCTGATCAAGCCGAAGCGATCGATGGTGGTCGACGACGAACTGAGCCCGGAGCCCGCGACCGCGGAGAACGGCTAGGGCCGGCGGGCGCTCCCTCTTGCGACCATCGCGACGATCGTCCCGGAAAGCTCGTCCTTGGCCTCTGCCGCCGTGATATCCCCACTCGCGGCGGCGTTGGACAGCGCTTCGGCTGCACCGAGCATGGCCCAAAGACCGGGCAGCGCTATGTGGCCGGCTTCCGCGAACGGGACAAGCGCAAGCCGGCATTTTTCCATGAAAATAACCTCGTAGTCGCGCTTGATCCGTTCAAGCTCGGGGGAACTCGCCAGGGCGGCGATGACGCCGGGTATCTCCCGGCCCTGCAACAGAACACAATCCACATAGGAGGAGGCGATGACCGCGGCCCGGTCGGCGAGCGTCGGCCCGCTCGACTGCAGGGCCGCGTCCATGATGGCCGTCTGGCGGCTGTCGAAATCCTCGTAAAGTGCCGCCAGGAGAGCGGGCCGGGTGCTGAAATGATCGTAGACGACGGGCTTTGCGACGCCCGCCTGCTGCGCCAGCCGGGGAAGCGTCAGGGCATCGGTGCCTTCTTCCCGGACGATGCGCCACGCAACCTCCATCAGCTGCTGGCGCCTTCCCTGCCGCGAGAGGCGCTGCCGGAGACGTACCGGCTCTTTCATTTCACTGCTTGACATCGCTATATACCAAAAGTAACTTACTAAAAGTATATAGCCATTGCCCGTCAGTTTCAATCTGCCAGCAGGAGTTATCGCCATGCACGCGCTGATCGTCGTTTCGCATCCCGAACCCGGATCGCTCACCCATAACGTCGCCGCCCATCTGGCCGAGGGCGTCACCATGTCCGGCGGTTCTTTCGAGATTGCCGACCTTGCGGCGGAGGGCTTCGATCCGAGATTTACGCAGGCGGATCTCGCCGCTCATCGCAGGGAGGCACCACCATCGGCGGATGTCGTGGCCGAACAGGCGAGGATCGATCGTGCCGATGCGCTGGTGCTCGTCTATCCCGTCTACTGGTGGTCGATGCCGGGGCTCATGAAAGGATGGATCGATCGCGTCTTCGCAAACGGCTGGGCCTATGACGACGGACAAGGCGCCAAAGTGGTGAAGAAACTTCGCCACCTTCCCATCCATCTGGTCGCGATCGGCGGCGCCGACATGCGGACTTATGCGCGGCACGGTTATTTCGGCGCGATGAGAACGCAGATCGATCACGGGATATTCGATTATTGCGGGGCGCCGGTCATGGCATCCGAGCTTCTCTTGGAAGAAGAGCTGGATAGACCCGATTTCCCATCGGAGATCGCCCGCAGGATCGGCCGCAATGTTTTCAGCGCGCCGCGGAAAACCGAGGCCGCATAACCGGCTCAAACGTCAGGCTTCGGCAGCTGCCGCATGAAGCGCGTCGATGGCGCGCTTCAGCTCGTCCTTGACGTGTTCGGATTCGTCGAGGATGTCGCGGGCCTTCAGGAAATCCAGCACCCGGAAACGGTTGACCGACGGCCGAAGGAAGATGTGCGGCGGATTGAGCTTCAGCTTGAGCGCGATGCTTGCCTGCATCGTCAGCTGGCTGGCGCCGAACAGGCTGTCGATGCGACTGGGCGCATGGGTGCCGTCACCTTCCGGCGCACCGACCACATCGACGCCGATCACCACGTCGGCGACGTCCATAAGCTGTTCATAGGGGACGGGATTGAAGACGCCACCATCGATCATCACCCGGCCGTTGACCCGGACCGGCATGAACAGACCCGGAATGGCGGCCGAGGCGGCGATCGCGGTACGCAGTTCGCCCTGTTCGAGGATCACCTCGGCCTGACCGTAATAGTCCGTGGCGGAGATCTTCATCGGGATTTCGAGATCGGCGAAATCCTCCGGCACCTGCGGCGGCAGGAAGGCATCGAGGATCAGTTCGAGATTGAACTGGCCGAAACGGAAACCGCCGAGCTTGTCGCGCATGGTCGCCGGGCCGAGACCCCAGAGCTTGTTCAAAAGGGTGCCGCGGTGGCCGACCGTTTCCAGCGCGTATTGGCGGATTTCGCGGCCGGTCATGCCCGACGCCATGCCGGCGCCGATGATCGCGCCGATCGACGAGCCGGAAATCGCCACCGGCCGTATGCCGAGTTCGTCGAGCGCCTCGATGACCTGGATATGCGAGATGCCCCGCGCCCCGCCGCCGCCGAGAGCGATGGCAAACGTCAGGCCACCCTTGGCTCCAACGGCTTCGAGATCGGGAACTGCAAGCCTCGTATTCATTCCTCTGACCTCAGGTCGGCTGGTAGCGGAAAAAATCCATGCGGGTATCACCGAATGTGCGGCTCTCCAGGAGCTTGAACGCGGCATCGACGGCAGGATTGATGTCGGCCCGCTCCTCCAGAATGGCAAGGGCTCCGGGTGCGAGCCAGCCGCCCACATGGGCCGAAAGCATGGCGCCTTCGCCGAGGCCCTGGCCATAGGGCGGGTCGGCGAACAGGAAATGAAACGGCTCGATATTGTTGGCCGTGCCGAGCTTGGTGGCATCACGGCGCAGGATGCGCGCCCGGCCGTGCAGGCCGAGGCTGTCGATATTCTCCCACAACAGACCCCTGCCCTCGACACCGTTCTCGACGAAGAGCGCACTCTTGCAGCCGCGCGACAGTGCCTCCAGCCCGACGGCGCCGGTACCTGCGAAGAGGTCGATCACCCGGCCGCCGTCCAGCGCCTGCGGATAGACGTGGCCGATGATGTTGAACAGGCTTTCGCGCGTCCGGTCGATGGTCGGCCGGATATCGCTCGTTTTGGGCGTGGCCAGAGACCGGCCGCGAAATTCACCACCGACGATCCGCACTGCGCGTTACCCTCTCGGCGTGCGCGGCTTGCCGCCGGCCGGGCGTCCGCCCGACGCGGGCCGGCCACCAGGCTTGCCCACGGGCTTGCCACCAGCACCCGCCGGTTTTCCGCGACCGCCGGAAGGTTTTCCGCCAAAGCTCTTGCCGCCGCCCGGCTTTGCGCCGAATGGCTTGCCGCCTGGCTTTCCACCACGCGGCCGGTCACCGGCGGGACGATCACCTGCGGGACGATCTCCGCGCGGAGGCCGATCCGAGAACGGCCGGTCGCTGCGCGGACGCTCGGAGCGGCCCTCGCCTGCGGAGAAGGACCGTGCGGGACGCTCTCCATCCTCGCGCGGCTTGCGGTCGCCGAACGAACGTTCGCCTCTGGGCTTGTCACCGAAAGAGCGTTCGCCCCTCGGCTTGTCGCTGAACGAGCGGTCACCACGGGGCGGACGGTCACCGGAAGGACGATCGCCGCGCGGGCGCTCGGAGCGGCCTTCGCCAAAGGAGCGTGCAGGGCGATCACCATCTGCGCGTGGCTTGCGGTCAGAAAACGGGCGGTCGCCTCTCGGCTTGTCGCCGAACGGGCGGTCGCCGCGGGGCGGGCGGTCACCAAAGGCCCGCTCGCCGCGGGGACGTTCCGAGCGGGCGTCGCCCGAGAAGGATTTGGTGCGCGGACGGTCGCCGCCTTCGCGCGGTTTGCGGTCGCCACGGGGTTTGTCGCCGAAGGAACGTTCGCCCCTCGGCTTGTCACCGAAAGAACGCTCGCCACGATCCGGCCGATCGCCAAAGGACTTCTTGCGGCCGAAATCGGCCTTTTCCGGCTTGTCAGGCCCGTCGGCGCGGATCCAGTCGTGGTCTTCTTCAGCGCGATTGACGATGACCGGCCGGTCGTTCTGCGGCGTGGGCTTCTTGAAAAGCTGCTCGGCCTCGGCACGGGCGGAGGATTTGCGCGTCTTGCTTTCGGTGGTCGGGCGGGCACCCGGCGCCATCCAGACATTGGCGGTGCGGCTGGTGCCCATCGGCGGACGCTTCTTCGGACGGTCGTCCTCGTCCTCGGCGCGATTGCCAAACGGCTTGGCACCACGCGGCTTGTCGGCAAACTTGCGGTCGTCGCGCTGGGTGTCGGGGCGGCCGAGCGCCTTTTCGCGCCGGTCCTCCGGCTTGCCGGCGCGCGGACGTTCCGTCCTCTCGGGCCTTGCAGTCCATTCCGAACGTTCGGCGCGGACGGGTTTCTCTTCGTCGTCGCCGGCGGTCTCGGTATAGATCGGCGCGTCGAAATTCGCCTTCGATTCCTCGATCAGGCGGGGCCCAAGCTGGTCGCGCAGCATGCGGCCGCGCACTTCCACCACCTCGCCTTCCGGCAGGTCTCCGAGCTGGAAAGGTCCGTAGGAAATGCGGATCAGGCGGTTGACTTCGAGGCCGAGCGCGCCGAGCACGTTCTTGATCTCGCGGTTCTTGCCTTCGCGAAGGCCCATGGTGATCCAGACATTGCTGCCCTGGCTGCGGTCGAGCGTTGCGTCGATCGAGCCGTAGAGCACGCCTTCGACGGCGATGCCCTCCTTCAGCTTGTCCAACTCCTCCTGCTTGATCTCGCCATGGGCACGCACGCGGTAGCGGCGCAGCCAGCCGGTGGTCGGCAGTTCCAGCACGCGTGACAGGCCGCCATCGTTGGTCAGCAGCAGCAGGCCTTCGGTATTGATGTCGAGGCGGCCGATGGAGAGCACCCGCGGCAGGCCTTCGGGCAGGTTGTCGAAGACGGTCGCGCGGCCTTCCGGATCGGAATTGGTGGTCACCAGGCCGGCAGGCTTGTGGTAAAGCCAGAGGCGGGTGCGCTCGATGCCGCGGATCGGCATGCCATCCACTTCTATTCTGTCGGCGAGCGTCACGTTGACGACCGGCGTATCGAGAACCTTGCCGTTCAGGCTGACGCGACCTTCCATGATCATCCGCTCGATATCGCGGCGCGACGCGACGCCGACACGGGCGAGGATCTTGGAGATGCGCTCGGGCTTGCCCTCGGCCTCCATGGTTTCCGGTGCCGGCGGCAGCTTGCGGACGGGCTTTGCCGCCTTTTCAGCGCCGCTCTTGGCCGCGGAACTCTTCCTGGGGCCGAGGCCTTCCTTGGCGGAGAAACCCGCCTTGCCGCCAGCGCCGGCCTTCGGAGCAGCTCTCGGTTTGGTTTCGCGAACGAAAGTCTTGCCTTCGCCGCGCTTCGGCTTGTCTTTGGAATTCATTTGTTGTTTGCCTGAAGCGTGATGTCTACGGAGCGATCCGGACATTCTTGTTCGTGTTGACTGAGATGGATTCGTGCCCGCAGCCGGGCGTCCAGTTGGATGCTTCCTACCAGTTCGCGCGATCCGGGTTAAGAGGAAATCGCCGAAATGCCTAATACCGATGGGTTCATGAATGCTGCCCTTGCGGAAGCCAAAGACGCGGCCGCCCGCGGCGAGGTTCCGATCGGCGCCGTTCTGGTCATCGACGGCGTCATCGTCGCCCGCTCCGGAAACCGGACCCGCGCCGAAAACGACGTTACCGCCCATGCCGAGATCGCCGTCATCCGGGATGCCGCGGCCGCGCTTGGACAGGAGCGGCTATCAGGTGCCGACCTCTACGTGACGCTCGAACCCTGCACCATGTGCGCGGCAGCGATCTCGTTTGCGCGCATCCGGCGGCTCTATTACGGCGCGGAAGACCCGAAAGGCGGAGCGGTGGACAACGGCGTGCGCTTCTTCGCCCAGCCGACCTGCCATCACGCGCCGGAGGTCTATTCCGGCCTCGGCGAAAGCGAAGCCGCGATCCTGCTCACCGGCTTCTTCAGATCGAAAAGAGAGAGCTAAAGCGGGCTTAGAAGAGCTTCCACCAGTCGCTGCCCTTCTTGGCTTCCGCGGCCTGCGCCTTGCGGCGCTTTTCCTTCTGGCTTTCGGGCTCGCCGACATCCGACAGAGCAGCCGCATCCGCCGAACGGAATTCCGCCGGCGGCTCGGCAAGCGAACGGCGGCGTCCGGTAACGCTGACGGTCTCGGCGTTTTCCTTGGCCTTGCGGAAGGCTTCCCACTTTTCCGTCTCGGTCATCTGGCCGGCCTGGCCATTGCCCGCCAACAGTGGTGAGCGATAGTTGGGATCGTTCTCGTGTGCCGCCGCCTCGGCACGCAGACGCTTGCGGGTTTCTTCCGGAGATTCGACCCAATTGGGGTTGCTCTCGCGGTTCGCCAGCGACTGCTGCGGCGCCGGCAGTGCCTGGTCCTGTCCCTTGGCGACAACCAGCGAAGGACGCGGGTTGTATTTCAGGCCGGCTTTCGCTTCGGTATTCTTGCCACCCAGCGAGACGGACTGACCGAGATCGTCGGTCAGCTGTTCCATGGCGGTCTTGTCAGTGCCGTAGGTCGGGCCGCCGATGCAGCCCGAAAGGGTCAATGTCGAGGCGAGGATACCGGCCAAGCCCATGCCGACACGAAACGCATATGTCGCTTTCATCAAAACCCTTCCAGCGGCGCCCGTCCTGACGCCTCAGACACAATCAAACGCCTGATGGCCGGAAAATCCGGCCAATTTCAGGCGGTTTTACCGGATGATTGCCCAAAGCGCAATCATCCGGTGATTTCAAGCCGTCAAAGCCGACCAAGTGCAGCGAGTTCGCGCAATGCGGCAGCGTCGCGCGCCGATACATCCGGATAGGCAGGATCGGAGCCGACATCGGTCGTCACCCGCCACGAGCGTGCACATTTGGTGCCTTCGGCAAGTTTAGGTTCGACCGCGACGCCCTGCACTTCCGGCAGACGGAAGGCGCTCTCCGGCCCCTCGCCCGCAACGATCGCGATGCCCGACGTGATGCAGGTCTCTTCGAACTCCTGGCCTTCCAGCGCCTTCATCAGCTCCGGATCGTTGACATAAACGACCGGTGCGGCCTCCAGCGAAGAACCGATCCGCTTGTCCTTGCGCTCGATTTCGAGCGCGCCTGTGACAACCGAGCGCACCTTGCGGATCTGCGCCCACTTTTCGGCGACCGCCTCGTTCTTCCACTCGGCCGGGACCGTGGGGAACTGTTCGAGATGGATCGAAACCGCATTCGGGTTGCGCGACAGCCACGATTCTTCGGTGGTGAACGGCAGCATGGGCGCAAGCCAGGTCACCGTGCAGTCGAAGATCTTGCGGATGACGGCGAGAGCCGCGCGGCGGCGCAGCGACGACGGGGCGTCGCAATAAAGCGCATCCTTGCGGATGTCGAAGTAGAAGGCCGACAGTTCGATATTGGAAAAGTCGATCAGCGCACGGGCGATCTTCTTGAACTCGAAAGCGTCATAACCTTCGCGCACCAGCTTATCGAGCTCGGCGAGACGATGCAGCATCAGCTTTTCGAGTTCCGGCAGATCGGCATAGGCGATCTCCTCGCCCTCGTCATGGGCGAGCGTGCCGAGCATCCAGCGGATCGTGTTGCGCAGCTTGCGATACGCGTCGACATTGGTCTGGATGATCGTCTTGCCGAGGCGCTGGTCTTCCCAATAGTCCGTCGTCATCACCCAGAGGCGCAGGATATCGGCGCCGGCATCCTTCATGACGTCCTGCGGCGCCACGACATTGCCGAGCGACTTCGACATCTTCTGGCCCTTCTCATCCATGGTGAAGCCATGGGTGACGACCGTGTCATAAGGTGCGCGGCCGCGGGTGGCGGCGGATTCCAGAAGCGATGAATGGAACCAGCCGCGATGCTGGTCCGATCCTTCCAGATAGACGTCGGCCGGCCACTTCAGGTCCGGTCGGTCTTCCAGCGTGAACGTGTGCGTCGAGCCCGAGTCGAACCAGACATCGAGGATATCCCTTACCTGGGTCCAGCCTTCGTTGGCGCGCGACCCAAGGAAGCGCTCGCGCGCTCCTTCGGCAAACCAGGCGTCGGCACCTTCGAGATCGAAGGCTTCGAGGATGCGCTGGTTGACGGCTTCGTCCTGGAGGATTTCGCCCTGCTCGTCGACAAAGACGCAGATCGGGACGCCCCAGGCGCGCTGACGTGAAAGTACCCAGTCCGGGCGCTGTTCGATCATGGCGCGCAGGCGGTTCTGGCCGGCTGATGGCACGAAACGGGTGTCGTCGATAGCCTTCAGCGCGCGTGAGCGCAGCGTGGTGCCGTCGGCGAGCGTCTTATCCATATAGACGAACCACTGCGGCGTGTTGCGGAAGATGATCGGCTTCTTCGACCGCCAGGAATGCGGATACTGGTGCTTCATCCGGCCGCGGGCGAACAGCGCGTTGCGCTCGATCAGCGCCTTGATGACGCGATCGTTGGCATCACCCTTCTTGCCATTGTCGTCCATGACGCGAGCGCCCTCGAAACCGGGGGCGTCGGCGGTGTAGAAACCGCCATCGTCGACCGTGAAGGGGATTTTCGACGAGATGCCGCGGGCTTCGAGATCGCGAGCGGCGGATGTCCAGGCGTCAAAGTCCTCACGGCCGTGGCCGGGGGCGGTGTGGACGAAACCGGTGCCGGCATCATCAGTGACGTGATCGCCAGCGAGGAGCGGGACGGCGAAGTCGTAGCCGCCGCCGAGGCCCTTGAAGGGATGGGCAGCAACGATGGCGCCAAGCTCATCGGCGGAGATATCGCGCAGGCGCTTGAACTGGAGCTTGGCCTTGGCGAAGCTCTCTTCCGCCAGCTTGTCAGCAAAGATCAGCTTTTCGCCGGGGCGCGGGCCGAAATCGTTGGCGGCTTCGGTCACCTCGTAGAGGCCATAGGAGATCTTTGGCGAATAGGAGATCGCCCGGTTGCCGGGGATGGTCCAGGGCGTGGTGGTCCAGATGACCACGTGGGCGCCTAGCAATTCATCAAACTGCTTTGCAAATTCGATTGCCGTAGCCGCGATATGTCCGGAACCTACTGCTGGATCAACTCCATGCAGTCCCGTGGTACCGTGCCTTCTCACGACCGGGAACTTCACCCAGATCGTGTCGCTCTCGTAATCGTGGTACTCAACCTCAGCCTCAGCCAGCGCGGTGCGCTCGACGACCGACCACATGATCGGCTTCGAGCCGCGATAAAGCTGGCCGCTCTGCGCGATCTTCAGCAGTTCGCCGGCGATGCGGCTCTCGGCGTGAAAGTTCATCGTCAGGTACGGGTTTTCGAAATCGCCGACGATTCCGAGGCGCCTGAATTCTTCCCCCTGGACCTTGATCCAGCCGGCGGCGAATTCGCGGCATTCGCGGCGAAATTCGTTGATCGGAACCTCGTCCTTGTTCTTGCCCTTGGCGCGGTAGGCTTCCTCGATCTTCCATTCGATCGGCAGGCCGTGGCAATCCCAGCCCGGAACGTAGTTCGAGTCATACCCACGCATCTGGAACGAGCGGGTGATGACGTCCTTCAGGATCTTGTTCAGCGCGTGTCCGATATGGATATTGCCGTTGGCATAGGGCGGGCCGTCATGCAGCACGAATTTTGTCCGGCCCGCGGCGGAGGCGCGCAGCTGCTTGTAGAGGTCCATCTGCTGCCAGCGGGCAACCAGTTCCGGTTCCTTCTGCGGCAGGCCGGCGCGCATCGGGAAATCGGTTTCGGGCAGATAGAGGGTTTTCGAATAGTCGAGCTTTTCGGCGGTATCGGTCATGGGAGCAATCGTCCTGGCGCCGCGACGGGGCGCATCTCGATGAAAATTCGCTGGCGGAAGGCGCTCATGAAGCGCCAAAAACCCGGACCCTCCGGCCGCTCTTACAGCGCGCGGAAGGCCGGGCCTATAATTCGAATGATCTGGGCCAGCCGGAATTTTTTCATGGTGGCGGTTCTTAAGGGTTTTTGCGCCGGAAAGGAAGGGGCAAAACCAAGATGTCGTCCTAGACTTTCAAACGCGCGGAGACTATATCTGACTATCTGACCAGTTGGAGGTTTTCATGCCGGGCAAGCCCACCGCTCACGACAATAGCTGGAAACTGGAGGATGCCAAGGCACGCTTCAGCGAAGTGGTGAGGCGCGCGCATAGCGAAGGCCCCCAGCGCGTGACCGTGCGGGGTCGTGACAGCGTCGTCGTGATCAGCACCGAGGAGCTGGAGAGGCTGACCAGAGCCGAACCTGAGAAATCCTTCGTGGAATTCATGGAAGGCCTGGGGCTGGACACGCTAGAGCTGGAACGGGAAGCGGATCGCGGTCGGGATATCGAGCTGTGATCGGCTGGCTGCTGGATACCAATGTCGTCGCCGCGCTGATCAATCCGAACGGAGCTCCTTCCGTCAAACGGTGGGCCGCCGGTCAAGATGAAAACCGTTTCCTCATCAGTATCCTGACGTTGGCGGAATATGACAAGGGCATCGAAAACCTGCCGCCGGATGACGAAAACCGCTATCGTTATGCCGCAGCCCGTGATGCGCTCGAAGACAGGTTTGCCGGCCGGACCCTTTCCGTCAGCGACGCGATCGTCAGGCGATGGGGCGCTATATCTGGAAGGGTGAAGCAGGCGACCAGCCATGCGCCGCCGGTGATCGGCACGCTGTTTGCCGCGACGGCGATCGAGCACAATCTCTATCTCGCCACCCGCAACGTGAAGGACACCCGCGCGTCGGGTGCTGCAATCTTCGATCCCTGGCAGGACGACCCCGAGCGGTTTCCGCTGAGTCGCCGCTAACGCCTCAAAACGCGATCTTGGCGTCCACCTCGCCGAGCGGCCTGACGCCGGACAGCAGCGCCCGCGCCTCTTCCTCGTCCCGCTTGATCTGGGCAACCAGGGCATCCAGCCCGTCGAACTTCAGTTCGTCGCGCAGGTGGCCGAAGAAGGAGACGGAACAGGTTTCGCCGTAAAGGCTGCCGGAGAAATCGAAAAGGTAAGTCTCGAGCAGGGGCGCACCGTTTTCGGTCACCGTCGGGCGGCGGCCGTAGCTGGCGACGCCGTCGAAAAGCGTGCCGTCGGGGCGGCGGAAGCGGACGGCGTAGATGCCGGCCTTGAGTACGGCCTCCGGCGGCAGCTGCATGTTGGCGGTCGGGAAACCGAGCTGGCGGCCAAGCTTTTCACCGCCGATCACTTCCGCCTCAAGCGTGTAGCGATACCCGAGCAGGCCGGCCGCGGCGGAGACATCGCCTTCCGCCAGCAGATCGCGGATGCGGCTGGACGAGATTACGTCAGCATTCTCGTCGCGGAAGGCATCGACCAGCTGCACGTTGAAACCGTGCTTGGCGCCCGATGCCATCAGGAAGGCCGGACCACCTTTCCTGTCCTTGCCGAAATGAAAGTCGAAGCCGGTGACGACGGCGCTGGCTGCCAGCCAATCCACGAGAATGGTCTGGATGAATTCTTCCGCCGAGCGGGTGGCGAACTCGCGGGTGAAGGGATATTCGATCACCGAGCGGAAACCCATGGCCTCGAGCAGGCGCGCCTTGAGCGGCGCCGGGGTCAGGCGGAAGACCGGTTCCTCCGGGCGGAAAACGGTGCGCGGATGCGGCTCGAAGGTCAGCACCAGGGCGGGTACGCCGCACTGTTCCGCAAGTGCCAACGCGCGCTCCAGCACGCTGCGATGGCCGCGATGCACGCCGTCGAAATTGCCGATGGCGATGACGCCGCCCTTCAGTTCCTCGGGCAGCGGTTCCTTCTTCTCGTTGCGATGGAAGACAGTCATGCGCGGATTCCGGTTCAGGCCCAATTCAGGCCCAGGGGGCTATGCGAGGCGCGGCATCCAGTATTTCGGCGCGGCATTTTCCCGCTTCAGCCAGGCGTTGAGGATCGCCTCGTCGGTCTGGCCGTTGACGGTATATTCCGAAACATGGATGCCCCCGCTGATATAAAGCAGGTCGAGGCCGTATGCGAGCGCGCCGCGCACGTCGGTCGGCATGCCGTCGCCGATCGCCAGCACCCGGTTCATCGGGAAATCGCCGCGCACTTCGCGGGCAGCTTCGATCGTCGCCTCGTAGATCGGGCTGTGCGGCTTGCCGGCGACGCGGGTCTTGCCGCCGAACTCTTCGTAATAGGCCGCCACCGCGCCGGCGCAGGGGATGATCTTGTGGCCGCGCTCGACAACAAGATCCGGGTTGGCGCAGATGAAAGGCACGTCACGCTTGGCAAACGCTGCCAGCATGTCGGTATAGTCTTCCGGGACTTCCTTCTCGTCGTCGAAGAAACCGGTGCAGACGATGCATTCGGCTTCGTCGGCGGAGACCACCTCGACGCCGAGCCCGTCAAACAGGTTGAGGTCGCGTTCGGGACCGATCAGAAAAACCTTTTTCGGGCCGTCGACGATCAGGTGCTGGGTGACGTCGCCTGACGTAACGATCCGGTCATAGGTGCCGTCGGGCACGCCGAGCGCGCGCATCTGCTCGATGACGCCGGGAGCCGTGCGCGGCGAATTGGTGATCAGCACGACGGTGGCGCCGGCTTCGCGGGCTGCGGCGAGCGCCTTGCAGGAATGCTGGAAAGCCTCGACACCGTTGTGAACCACACCCCAGACGTCCGAGAGGACAACGTCGTAGTCGCCGATCACTTCGCTCAGATTGCCGATGCGCTTTGCCATGTAATCTTCCCATCTCGCAAGTCCCGGGTCACATGACAAACCCGGTTGAGGATTACAAGAGATAATCGGGAGAAAAACCGCGACGAGATCGCCGAGGTCGGCAAGGATAACTCTTCGCACCGGTGCCCGGATCGCAGCCGCGTCGGCGCCATTCTTCCACCAAAGTCCCGTGCAACATGCCGACCTGCCCGAAGGGGTGGCCGAAACGAGAGACCCTGATGTGGCCGCAGACGGCCGGCAGTTCCGCGAGACAACAGGCGTTCAGCCAGCATCCGTATCGTTAAGCGTATTTCGTATGAAGTTCCGAGCCGTCTCGAAAATTTTACGGCCGTTCTTGACTCATCCGCCAGCCAGCCCTATTTCGACGCGGCTGGCACTCTCCAACCGGGAGTGCTAACAGCACCGAGATACGGGTTTCACCCGTCCATGTCATTTGATCGAGGGATTAGACAATGGCAAGCACCAATTTCCGCCCCCTTCATGACCGCGTCGTTGTTCGTCGCGTCGAATCCGAAGCCAAGACCAAGGGCGGCATCATCATTCCTGATACCGCCAAGGAAAAGCCGCAGGAAGGCGAAATCGTCGCCGTCGGCACCGGCACCCGCGACGACAAGGGCAACATCACTGCTCTCGACGTCAAGGCTGGCGATCGCGTCCTGTTCGGCAAGTGGTCGGGCACCGAAGTCAAGCTCGATGGCGAAGACCTTCTGATCATGAAGGAATCCGACATCATGGGCATCATCGGCTGATTTCCGGCCGGTTACTCTTCATTCTAAATCGCTGACACCCCTTTTCAGGAGTTATCAAAATGGCAGCCAAAGAAATCAAGTTCGGCCGCACCGCGCGCGAAAAGATGCTGCGCGGCGTCGACATTCTCGCTGACGCAGTCAAGGTAACGCTCGGCCCGAAGGGCCGTAACGTCATCATCGACAAGTCCTTCGGCGCTCCGCGCATCACCAAGGACGGCGTATCGGTCGCCAAGGAAATCGAACTTGACGACAAGTTCGAGAACATGGGCGCCCAGATGGTCCGCGAAGTTGCTTCGAAGACCAACGACATCGCCGGCGACGGCACTACGACTGCTACCGTTCTTGCCCAGGCGATCGTTCGCGAAGGCAACAAGGCCGTTGCAGCCGGCATGAACCCGATGGACCTGAAGCGCGGCATCGACCTCGCCGTTGCTGACGTCGTCAAGGATCTCCAGGCCAAGGCCAAGAAGATCTCGACCTCGGAAGAAGTCGCACAGGTCGGCACGATCTCCGCAAACGGCGACAAGCAGGTCGGTCTCGACATTGCTGAAGCCATGCAGAAGGTCGGCAACGAGGGTGTGATCACCGTCGAAGAAGCCAAGACCGCCGAAACCGAACTCGAAGTCGTCGAAGGCATGCAGTTCGACCGCGGCTACCTGTCGCCCTACTTCGTCACCAACCCGGAAAAGATGGTCGCCGATCTCGACGACGCTTTCATTCTCCTCCACGAGAAGAAGCTCTCGAACCTGCAGGCGATGCTCCCGGTTCTCGAAGCCGTCGTTCAGACCGGCAAGCCGCTGCTGATCATCGCTGAAGACGTCGAAGGCGAAGCTCTTGCGACGCTCGTCGTCAACAAGCTGCGCGGTGGCCTCAAGATCGCTGCCGTCAAGGCTCCGGGCTTCGGTGATCGCCGCAAGGCCATGCTCGAAGACATCGCCATCCTGACGGGCGGCACTGTCATCTCCGAAGACCTCGGCATCAAGCTCGAAAATGTCACGCTCGACATGCTCGGCCGCACCAAGAAGGTCTCGATCTCCAAGGAAAACACCACGATCGTCGACGGCGCCGGCTCCAAGGCCGACATCGAAGGCCGCGTTGGTCAGATCAAGGCTCAGATCGAAGAAACCACCTCGGACTACGACCGCGAAAAGCTGCAGGAACGTCTGGCCAAGCTGGCTGGCGGCGTTGCCGTGATCCGCGTCGGCGGCTCGACGGAAGTCGAAGTCAAGGAAAAGAAGGACCGCATCGACGACGCTCTCAACGCGACGCGCGCTGCCGTTCAGGAAGGCATCGTACCGGGCGGCGGCGTTGCCCTGCTGCGTTCCTCCGTCAAGATCACCGCAAAGGGTGCAAACGACGACCAGGAAGCCGGCATCAACATCGTTCGCCGCGCTCTTCAGTCGCTGGTTCGCCAGATCGCTGAAAACGCTGGTGACGAAGCTTCGATCGTGGTCGGCAAGATCCTCGAAAAGAACGAAGACAACTACGGCTACAACGCCCAGACGTCTGAATATGGCGACATGATCACCATGGGCATCGTCGATCCGCTCAAGGTCGTTCGCACGGCTCTGCAGAACGCAGCTTCGGTTGCTTCGCTGCTGATCACCACCGAAGCCATGATCGCCGAACTTCCGAAGAAGGAATCGGCTGGCGGCGGCATGCCTGGCGGCATGGGCGGCATGGGCGGCATGGACATGATGTGATAGGCGCAAGCCTATCGCCGAAGCCGCCTCTCACCTCACGTGGTTCAGCGCGTCAAGCGTGCTGAACCGGCGGCAAGAAGCAGCCTAGTTGAAAACGATTAAGGGCTCCGGTTTGACCGGGGCCCTTTCTGTTTGAGGCTCCGCGAGCGCACTTCGCGAAACAGATCTGGCCCCGACCCGTTCCAAACCGTCCCCCAATGAAAATGGCCGCACTGTTTCCGGTGCGGCCATTCTTTGACTGAGCTGTTCGACGCCTCACGCTGGGCTTGCGGAGCCGCCGTTTTGGCAGGTTATGCGGCTTCGCTGACCGCCCGCTTGACGCGGAAGAGCAACCGGTCGGAACCGGCACTCACCGCAACGGCCGATCCATCCGGGATTTGGCCGCCGAGGATCTGTTCGGCGAGCGGATCCTGCATGAACTTCTGGATCACCCGCTTCAGCGGACGAGCGCCGTAGACCGGATCGTAGCCCTTGTCGGCCAACCATTCGCGGGCGTCCGAACCGAGATCGATGCTGATCTTGCGCTCCGCCAGAAGCGACAGCAGCCGCTTCATCTGGATATCGACGATCGCGCCCATCTCGTTGCGCTTCAGGCGATGGAACAGGATGATCTCATCGACGCGGTTCAAAAATTCAGGCCGGAACGAGGCTTTCACGACGTCCATCACCTGCTCTCGCACGCTTTCGGAATCCTCGCCCTCGCGAAGAGCGGTCAGGTATTCCGCTCCGAGATTGGAGGTCATGATGATCATCGTGTTCTTGAAGTCGACCGTGCGGCCCTGCCCGTCCGTCAGGCGCCCGTCGTCGAGCACCTGCAGAAGAACGTTGAACACGTCCGGATGCGCCTTCTCGATCTCGTCGAACAGTACGATCTGGTAGGGCTTGCGGCGGACGGCTTCAGTCAGCGCGCCACCTTCGTCATAACCGACATAGCCCGGAGGCGCACCGATCAGCCGGGCCACGGAGTGCTTCTCCATGTATTCCGACATGTCCATGCGCACCATCGCCGTTTCGTCGTCGAACAGGAAGCGGGCGAGCGATTTCGTCAGCTCCGTCTTGCCGACACCGGTCGGGCCGAGGAAGATAAACGAGCCGATCGGCCGGTTCGGATCCTGCAGGCCGGCGCGGGAACGGCGTACCGCACGCGAGACGGCCTGGACCGCATCGCCTTGGCCGACGACCGATTTTGCCAGTTCGTCTTCCATGCGCAGCAGCTTGTCGCGCTCGCCTTCCAGCATCTTGTCGACCGGAATGCCGGTCCAGCGCGACACCACATGGGCGATCGCATCCGGGTTCACGACTTCCTGCACCATGGCATTGGTCGAAGTATCCTGGGCTTCGGCGTCCACGAGGCGCTTTTCCAGTTCCGGGATCACGCCATAGGTCAGTTCGCCGGCACGCTGGAACTCGCCCTTGCGCTGGGCAGTCGCCAGTTCGTTGCGGGCTTCGTCGAGCTGCCGCTTCAGGTCGGCGGCAAGGCCGAGCTTCTGCTTTTCCGCCTGCCAGCGGGCCGTCAGCGCATCCGCCTGTTCTTCGAGCGAGGTCACTTCGCCTTCGAGACGCTGCAGGCGATCAGCCGAGGCGCTATCGGTTTCCTTCTTCAGGGCTTCGCGCTCGATCTTCAGCTGCATGATGCGGCGGTCGAGCTCGTCGAGTTCCTCGGGCTTGGAATCCACCTGCATGCGCAGCCGCGATGCGGCTTCGTCCATCAGGTCGATCGCCTTGTCGGGCAGGAATCGGTCGGTGATGTAGCGGTTGGAAAGCGTCGCAGCCGCGACCAGGGCCGAATCCGAAATGCGGACCTTGTGGTGCTGTTCGTATTTTTCCTTCAGCCCGCGCAGGATCGAGATCGTGTCCTCGACCGTCGGCTCCTCGACCATGACCGGCTGGAAACGACGGGCAAGCGCCGGGTCCTTTTCTACATGCTTGCGGTATTCGTCGAGCGTGGTGGCGCCGACGCAATGCAGTTCGCCGCGGGCAAGCGCCGGCTTCAGGAGGTTGGAGGCATCCATCGCGCCGTCGGACTTGCCTGCACCCACCAGCGTGTGCATCTCATCGATGAACAGGATGATCTCGCCGTTTTCAGACTGCACTTCGTTCAAGACGCTCTTCAGCCTCTCCTCGAACTCGCCGCGATATTTGGCGCCAGCGATCAGGGCACCCATGTCGAGCGCCATCAGCTTCTTGTCTTTCAGGCTTTCCGGCACGTCGCCATTGATGATGCGCAGCGCCAAGCCTTCGGCGATCGCCGTCTTGCCGACGCCGGGCTCACCGATCAGGACTGGATTGTTCTTGGTGCGGCGGGAGAGGACCTGGATCGTGCGGCGGATTTCGTCGTCGCGGCCGATCACCGGATCGAGCCTGCCGTCGCGGGCTTCCGCCGTCAGGTCCCGCGCATATTTCTTCAGCGCCTCGAACCCGGCCTCGGCATTGGCGCCATCGGCGGTGCGGCCCTTGCGGATGTCGTTGATGACCTGGTTGAGCCCCTGCGCGGTCACGCCGGCCTTTTTCAAGGTCGCAGAGGTCGAAGCCGAGGTCTCGATGACAAGCGCCAGAAGCAGGCGTTCGACGGTGACGAAACTGTCGCCGGCCTTCTTGGCCGCCTCTTCCGCGGTCGAGAAAACCTTGGCGAGCGGCTGGGAGAGATAGATCTCGCCATTGCCGCCGGAAACCTTGGGAAGTTTCGCAAGCGCGGCGTCATTGGCGATGCGCGCTTCCTTGGCACTGCCGCCGGCGCGGTCGATGAGCGAGGACGCCATGCCCTGGTCGTCGTCGAGCAGCACCTTCAGCACGTGTTCAGGCGTGAACTGCTGGTGACCCGTGGCCAAGGCCTGGGTCTGAGCCGACTGCAGGAAACCGCGGACGCGCTCGGAGTATTTTTCAATGTTCATTACGGTACCTCCAGTGATCGACCCGCCCATTATAAGGCACGGACCGATGATTGAGATTGAGCTCCCTCAAAGGCGAGCCCTGCCGAAGTTTCGGCGTTGCTGGAGATATGGTAAGCGGATTCCGGTGTTTAAAGAGTTCAGACGGCCAAAATCCGCGAGCGGAAACGTCACGAATTTTCCGCGTGACAATCCACAATCGAGCGAATAGAGAAACCGCATGTCTTTCACGTCCGCCTACGCCTCGCGATTTTATAGCTACCGCTTTCCCCAGCGGATGCGGGTCCGTGCGTAGCTGATTTCGACGCAACGACATTCCCTCAAGCCGCTAGTCTACCTGGCGGCTTTTTCAATTCCGCACGGTAGCGCCAAACAGGAGCCATACCCGTGCCGAATGCCAAACCTGCAGATGCCTCGATAGATACGATCGACGATCGCCGCATCGTCGAGATCACACCGCTGACCATCCCCGCCGACATCATCGGCGAAATCCCGCGCAACGAGGCGGTTACCGAGACCGTGACCCGGACGCGCGACGCCGTCCACCGCATCCTGCATGGCGAGGACGACCGGCTGATCGTGGTCATCGGCCCCTGCTCCATCCACGACCCGGTTGCCGCGCGGGACTATGCGGCCCGGCTGGAAGAACAGCGACGGCGTTTCAGCGGCGATCTCGAAATCATCATGCGCGTCTATTTCGAAAAGCCGCGCACCACGGTTGGATGGAAGGGCCTGATGAACGACCCGCATCTCGACGGCAGCTACCGCATCGAAGAGGGTTTGAGGATCGCCCGGCAGCTTCTTCTGGACATCAATGCGACGGGCCTTCCGGCCGGCTGCGAATTCCTCGATACGATCACCCCGCAATATATCGCCGACCTCGTCAGCTGGGGCGCGATCGGGGCGCGGACGACCGAAAGCCAGGTACACCGCCAGCTGGCATCCGGCCTCTCCTGCCCGATCGGCTTCAAGAACGGCACCGATGGCGGCGTCGCTGTCGCGCTCGATGCCATACTGGCGGCCTCGCAGACGCACCATTTTCCGGCGGTGACCAAGGACGGCCGGGCCGCGATCGCCACGACGACCGGCAACGAGGATTGCCACGTCATCCTGCGCGGCGGCAAGCAGCCGAACTACGAGGCGGCCGATGTCCAGGCCGTTTCCAGGGACGCGGCGAAACGCGGTTTGGAGCCGCGCATCCTCATCGATGCCAGCCACGCCAACAGCGGCAAGGATCCGATGAACCAGCCGCTGGTCGTCAAAAACGTCGCGACGCAGATCGCGGCCGGCAACGTGGCCATCAAGGGCATGATGATCGAGAGCAATATCGTCGGCGGCCGCCAGGACCTCGTACCCGGCAGACCTCTCGTCTACGGCCAGAGCATCACCGACGGCTGCATCGACTGGGAGACATCGGTCCTGGTGCTCGAGGAGCTTGCCCGCGCCGTCCGTGATCGGCGCCAGCCGACGGCTTGAAGCAGAAGGCAATCTCCGCTCGAAGAAAAAGGCCGCCCGGTTTCCCGAGCGGCCTTTTTGATCTCGTTATTTGAAGGATGGCTTATTCAGAAGCTGCATCCGCCAGGGCCGGCTGCGAGCCGTCGCCCGAGGCTTCGCCTTCGGAACCACCCTCTTCACCGGCGCCTTCGCCACGACGCGGACGACGCGGACGGCTGCCGGCAGCGCGACGACGGCGCGGCGTGGCTTCTGCCTGTGCCTCTTCCTCGACCGCCACTTCGGCAGGCGTGCCTTCGATTACCGGCTGCGGGCCGGAACCATCCATGACTGGAGCAACCGGCTGAGGTGCTGCGACCGCGGCCGGGACCGGCGTTGCGGCAGCTGCCTGTTCCTGACGGTTCTCGCGACGGGGCCGTTCGCGCTGCTGGTCACGCTGTTCGCGGGGTTCCCGCTGGTCGCGAGGTTCGCGCTGTTGGTCGCGAGGTTCGCGTTGTTCACGGGGCTCGCGCTGTTCACGCTGCTCCCGGCGCGGCTGCTGTTGCTGGACGTGCGGCTGCGGCGCTTCGTCCATGGACGGCTGCTGCGAGAAACCATTGTCCTCGCCGTCGCTATTGTCCATGTCGTCCTGATCCTGAACGTTGCCGTCCCGATCCTGATACTCACCGCGATTGTCGTGCTGGAACCGATCCTGCATCTGCGCCTGTGCGGCGGCAATGATGCGGTTATAGTGTTCGGCGTGCTGGAGATAGTTCTCCGCCATCACGCGATCGCCTGAACTTTGGGCGTCGCGGCCGAGCTGGCTATATTTTTCGGCGATATGCTGGGCGGTCCCGCGGATCTTCACGTCCGGGCCGGAGCTATCGTAGGTACGGCTGAGAGGATTGCCGCCCTTGCGGTTGAAGTTGTTATTTCCACCACCGCCGCCGCCGCCATTATTGTTATTGTTGTTACTGCCGCGACCTCGACCGCGTTTGTTCTGCTGTCCTGGCCTCATCTATCGTTCACCAATTCTCTGTCTTCGCTGATAAGGGGCCACGCGGTCTGTCGGACAGAGCCGAACAAGACTTCGCGTGCCGCGCACAGGCCGATCAAAGCGTCCTGCCGCTTGTGAAAGTCAAATTAACTGATTCACGCACCGGGAATTGTTCAACCTTCGCAACTCTTCGAAAAGAGAAGGATCAAAGGGTTGCCCTGTAACCCGAACGAATCGCTGTTCATTCCCAGCCGTCCCAGTGCGTATTTGCAAGCTATCCCGCTTCCTCCGGGAATCCAAGCCTTTTCTTTTGCCTGCAAAATCAAGGATGATTCACGGTAAATACGAGAACTCGATCATTGTCGCCGTAGTCGCGTAGCGCCTCCACCAGCGTAAAGCCGGCGACGCGGAAAATCGCGGTCACGGTTTCCTTTTGATCGAACCCGATCTCGACGCCGATAACGCCGTCCTTTTCGAGGAAATCTCCTGCACTCACTGCAATCGCGCGATAGGCTTCGAGCCCATCCGGACCTCCATCTAGCGCTGTCAGCGGATCGAAATCCCGGACTTCCGGGTCCAATGCGGGGATAACATCGCTACGTATATAAGGCGGATTTGACACGATTATGTCGAACCGGCCAGAAATTGCGTCGAACCAATCGCTGCGGATCGCTTGAAATCTTTCGGACATTCCCAGCCGCGCCGCATTCCGCGACGCCGTTTGCAGGGCGTCCTCCGAAATATCGCTGCCGATCCCTTGAGCTTGCGGGCTTTCTTTCAGCAGTGCCAAAACGATTGCGCCGGTTCCGGTTCCAAGATCGAGAATACGTGCCGAACCCTTGCCTGCGACAATCTGCCTCACATAGGCGAGCATCGAATCTACCAGGATTTCGGTGTCCGGGCGCGGCTCCAGCGTTTCCTTCGAAATCAGGAGCTCCATGCCGTGGAATTCACGTAACCCTAATATGCGGTGCACCGGCTCCCGTTTCAAGCGCCGCTCGACCGCTTTCTCGACGAGGGACAATTCCTGGTCCGTCAGGACACGGTCGCCGCCGGTAAAAACTTCCGTCGACGAAAGGCCGAGCAAGCCGCCAATTAGCAGCCGCGCCTCGATCGCCGCATCCGGCAGGCCCGCCGCCGAAAACCGCGATCTGGCATCCGCGACAGCCGCACCGAGCGTCGTCATCCGCGTTGCTCGCCGAGTTGCGCCAGCTGGCCGGCCTGGTAGTCGGCAATCAGCGCATCGACCACTTCGTCGATATCGCCTTCCATCATCCGGTCGAGTTTGTAGAGCGTCAGGTTGATGCGGTGGTCGGTCACCCGCCCCTGGGGGAAATTGTAGGTACGGATGCGCTCGGAGCGGTCGCCCGAGCCGACCTGGCTCTTGCGGTCGGCGGAGCGCTCGCTGTCCGCCTTCTGGCGCTCCATGTCGTAGAGGCGCGTGCGCAGCACCTGCATCGCCTTGGCGCGGTTCTGGTGCTGCGACTTTTCCGAACTGGTCACCACGATGCCGCTCGGCATGTGGGTGATCCGCACTGCGGAGTCCGTGGTGTTGACGTGCTGGCCGCCGGCGCCCGACGAACGCATCGTATCGATGCGGATGTCTTCCGGCCGGATCTCGATGTCGATCTCCTCGGCCTCCGGCATCACCGCCACGGTCGCAGCCGAGGTGTGGATGCGGCCGCTCGCTTCCGTATCGGGTACGCGCTGCACCCGGTGCACGCCGGATTCGAACTTCAGCTTCGAGAACACGCCGCGTCCGGTCACGGTCGCGATGATTTCCTTGTAGCCGCCCGCCTCGCCTTCGCTTGCCGACAGGACCTCGACCTTCCAGCCCTTGGTGGCGGCATAACGCTCGTACATGCGGAACAGGTCGCCGGCGAAAAGTGCCGCCTCGTTGCCGCCGGTGCCGGCCCGGATTTCGAGGATTGCGCTCCTTTCGTCGGCCGCGTCCTTGGGCAGAAGCAGGACCTGCATGTCCTTTTCCAGCGTCTCGAGCCGCTCCTCGGCCTCCGGCAGCTCCATTTCCGCAAGCTCGTGCATCTCGCGGTCGGTGCCCTTGTCGGTCAGCATCGCCCTGAGATCGGCCACTTCGGCGATCGACTTTTCGTATTCGCGGATCTTGCGCACCACTGGTTGCAGTTCGGAATATTCCGACGCCAGCTTCACATAGACGTCGGCAGCCGGACCTTCCGACATGCGCGCCTCGATCTCGCCGAACCGGCGTTCCAGCTCGCGCATCTTTTCGACAGGAAGCTTCGCCACCCACTAACTCCGTTTATTCTTTTTATCCGCTAGACGGGGATATTGTTGGCCTCGGCGAACCGCAGAAGCAGCGCGCGGATCGGCTCCGGCGACCTTATATCGTCGAGCGCCGCGTTCAATTCAGCGGACAACTTGTCGATGTCAAGCCCGAGCAGCATCGCCTTGACCGGCCCGATCGAGGTCGGGGACATGGAAACCGAGCGAAAACCGATGCCCAGCAGAGCCATGGCGGAGAGCGGCTTGCCCGCCATCTCGCCGCACAGCGTCACCACCGTCTTGTTACGTTCGCCGGCCCGCGCGATATCGCGCAGAATGCGCAGGAACGGCTTGCCGAGATTGTCGAAACGATCGGAAACCCGGGCGTTGCCGCGGTCGGCTGCCATGGTGAACTGGAACAGGTCATTGGAGCCGACCGAGACGAAGTCCACTTCCGCCATCAGTTCGTCGAGCTGCCACATCAGCGCCGGTACTTCGAGCATCGCCCCGAACTGCAGCTTGCGCGGCAGGCTGTGGCCGAATTTCGAAAGGTGCTGCACTTCCTTCTGCATCAGCTCGCGGACCGCGTGGATTTCCGAGACCTCGGTCACCATCGGCAGCATCATCTTGAGCTCGGCGCCGGCGGAAGCCCTGAGCAGCGCCCGAAGCTGGGTGCGCAGAAGTCCGGGCCGGTCCAGCGACAGGCGGATCGCCCGCCAGCCGAGCGCCGGGTTTTCCTCTTCCTGGGCGCGGAAATAGGAGACGACCTTGTCGCCGCCGATATCGAGGGTCCGGAACGTCACCGGCCGCCCGGCCGCCTGCTTGATGACGTTGCGATAGAAACTCTCCTGCTCCTCGAGCTTCGGCATGGTCGAGGCGATCATGAACTGCAGCTCGGTGCGGAACAGGCCGATGCCGTCGGCGCCGGACTCGGCAAGCTGCGGCAGATCGACAAGCAGGCCGGCGTTCATCTGCAGGCTGATGCGCTTGCCGTCCTTGGTGACCGGCTCGACGTCCCTCAGCGCTCTGAACTGCTCCTGCCGGCGGGCCCGCAGGCGCACCTTTTCCTCATAGGCCTTCTGCAGGTCGAGAACCGGCCGCAGATGAATCTGGCCGTCGTCGCCGTCGATGATGATCGGATCGCCGTTTTCGGCAAGCGCCACGACGCCTGCCGCCTGGCCGACGACCGGAATGCCCATGGCGCGTGCGACGATCACCACATGGCTGGTCACCGCTCCGTCTTCCAGCACGAGGCCACGCAGGCTGGCGCGGGGATAGTCGAGCAGTTCGGCCGCACCCATGGCGCGGGCAAGGATGATCGCGTCCACCGGGAAACCTTCGTCGAAGGCGCGGCCGGAAAAACCCGTCAGCTGGCGCAAAAGCCGGTTGGCGAGATCGTCGAAATCATGCATCCGCTCGCGCAGATAGGAGTCGGTCAGGCGCATCATCCGCGCCTTGGTATCGCTCTGGACCTTCTCGACCGCCGCTTCCGCCGTCAGCCCGTTGTGGATCGCCTCTTCCATGCGGCGGACCCAGCCCTGGTCGTGGGCAAACATCCGGTAGGTCTCGAGCACCTCGCGATGCTCGCCTTCCTGGGAGACTTCGCGGCGCGACAGCATATCGTCGATGGAGATGCGCAAGGAGCCGAGCGCTTCCGCCAACCGCGTGACTTCCTTCTCCGCGTCCTCGTTGAGAAGATTGGTAACGACGATGCGCGGCTCGTGCAGCACCACGTGGCCAAGGCCGATGCCTTCGTTATAGGCGTCGGCGTCGATCGTGATGGCCCGGGTGAGGTCAAGCTCCAGGCCCGGCCTGGTGATCTTCTTGAGTTCGCCGGTGGCGATCATCTCGGCGATCACCATCGCCGTGGTTTCGAGCGCCTCGACCTCGTCCTCACGATAGTTGCGGCTCGCCTTGTTCTGGACGACGAGAACGCCAAGGGTGCGACCGGCCCGCAGGATCGGCACGCCGAGGAAGGAATGGTAGATTTCCTCGCCGGTTTCCGGGAGGTAGCGGAACGCCGGATGGGCCTGCGCGTCGGAAAGGTTGAGCGGCTGGGCGGACGCGGCGATCGTGCCGACAAGGCCCTGGCCCATCTTCAGCTGCGACGTGTGGACCGCTTCCTTGTTGAGGCCTTCGGTCGCATAAAGTTCGAGAACGCCGTCGGAGCGGAGCACATAGACCGAGCAGACCTCGGCCACCATGTTGCTGGCGATCTGGCGAACGATCCGGTCAAGGCGCTCCTGTGGCTCGAGCGGCTCCGCCATCAACTCGCGTAGCCGCCTCAACAGAACGCGCGGACCTGCCGACAGGTCTCTCATCGGCATATGCTCTCCCGAAACGAGGTCACCCCAACCGCAGGACGGCGCCCGCCACTGCCGGCGCGTCCAAACGGTTCATTCTCAACTCTTATCGAGACCGTAAGCGGAATGCAAAGTCCGAACAGCGAGTTCCGAATAAGCACCGTCGATCAGGATCGAAATCTTGATTTCCGAGGTGGTGATCGCCTTGATGTTGATGGATTTTTCGGCAAGTGCCTTGAAAGCATGCGCGGCAACGCCCGCATGGCTGCGCATGCCAATGCCGATGACCGACACTTTCGCCAGGCCTGATTCGGTCTGGACGACGTCGAAGCCGATCTTTTCCTTGTTGTCGTCGAGCACCTTCATGGCCTTCTGCACGTCGCCGGAAGGCACCGTGAAGGTCATGTCCGTGCGCGAACCGTCTTCCGACGTGTTCTGCACGATCATGTCGACATTGATATGAGCCTCGGCGAGCGGGCCGAAGATCGCCGCCGACACGCCCGGCCGGTCGGCAAGACGCCGGAGCGAAATCTGCGCTTCATCCTTGGCATAGGCGATGCCGGTGACGACTTCCTGTTCCACGATTTCTTCCTCTGCACAAATCAGCGTTCCGGGCGGATTGTCGAAATCACCCATCCCCGGAGCATCTGGATCATCGAATGAGGAACGCACGAAGGTACGTACCTTGAATACCATGGCGAGCTCGACCGAGCGCACCTGCAGAACCTTCGAGCCGAGCGAGGCCATTTCGAGCATTTCTTCGAAGGAGACCTTCTTCATGCGCCGTGCCTGGGGCACGATACGCGGGTCGGTCGTGTAGACCCCGTCGACATCCGTATAGATGTCGCAGCGGTCGGCCTTGACCGCGGCCGCGATCGCCACCGCCGACGTATCGGAACCGCCGCGGCCGAGCGTGGCGATCCGGTTGTCGGGGCCGAGCCCCTGGAAACCGGCGACGACGGCCACCTGGCCCTCGCCCATCCGCTTGATGATCTCGGACCCGTCGATCTCCATGATCCGCGCTGCCCCATGGGCGCTGTCGGTGCGGATCGGGATCTGCCAGCCCTGCCAGGACCGGGCGTTGATGCCCATCGACTGCAGGGCGATCGCCAGAATGCCGGATGTCACCTGCTCGCCGGATGCAACGACGGCGTCATATTCGCGCGCGTCGTAAAAAGGCGAGTTGGCGCCGGAGACCTTCGGCATGTCCTGGACCCAGCCAACCAGCTCGTTGGTCTTGCCGGACATGGCGGAGACGACGACCGCGACCTCGTGCCCGGCCTCAACCTCACGTTTCACATGGCGCGCGACGTTGTGAATGCGTTCGAGATTGGCGACCGAAGTGCCGCCGAACTTCATGACGATGCGAGCCATACCGACCAAAACCACTGTTTCGCCTCAAGGATCGGGAGCCTTGGGCGCCTGCTTTCAAACCGCCTCGAAATCCCGGCGTTTATGACAGGATCATCAAGTTGCGGGGTCTCTTATCGAAAAGGCTGAAAAGGCGCAATGGTCAGAACATGGCCGAGCGGTACGCTTCGGCATGAGCTTGCCTTAATGCCGAGCGCAAAAAGGCCACCCATAGGCGGCCTCCTTGAATTTTTGGGCGGGATCAGCGGTTCGGGTTGCCGGTCATCGTCACGGCCGAACCGCTGAGAGGCCGGTTGCAGTCAATCCCGATCTCTGAAGAAACGGTCGGGATATCTCTGCCAGACTGGCGGACGAGGCGGCTGCGCGTCGCCGGGGCTCCAGCTGCGATCACGGTCCCAGCGTGGGGCTCCGTCACGATCCCAGCGCGGCGGCGGGGGCGGAGGCGGCGGAAGACGCGATTCGCGTCTCCAGTCGTAGCGGTCCCAGCGGTCGCGATCGCGGTAGAAGTCGCGGTTGCGATAGTAGCGGCCCCAATAGTTGCCGACGTCGAACGTGACCATCGGAATGCCGAGGCCCTCGTAATAGTCGGGGGCGACATAGACGCGGTTGGAACGATAGGTCGCCTGCACGTAGTTGCCCGACACCCAGCCGCGTCCGCCGACGAAGGCGACGTCGCACCAGTTGACGCTGCTCATGCAGCCGTAGATCGTTACCGCCGCACCGGCCGGAATGACGTCGACGGCCGGGTAGCCGGTGCTTGGCCCTGACCGCATGTTGACATCGGCGGTGGCAACCCCGCGCACGGCCGCATCCGCAATCGACGGCGCCGCGAACAGGGCGCAAAGTGCCGCAACGGACATCAGTATTTTCTTCACGGGCTTCCTCCTGAGAAACCAAATGGCGTTCGAACCGGGCTGACATCTGCCGGAGGGATTTCGCCGACAGATCAATGTTCGAGACAGCCGCATTGTTCCAGCAAGCCGCTGAATGGCGCATGAATACGCCGTTTGGCAGGCGTTAACCTCTGGCCGGCCCGGTCGATTGCCGCTCGGCGATGTAACAGGCGAGCTCCACCCGCCGCGCCGGGTTTGCAAATCCCGTCATGCCGTCCCTCAAAAGATCGAGCGCCACGGCGCCGAGCTCGCGCATTGGTACATGCACCGTGGTCAGCGGCGGATTGAGGAAGGCGGCCTGCGGCAGGTCGTCCATGCCCATCACCGAAACGTCGCCCGGCACGGTATAACCCACCTGCTGCACGCCCATCATCGCGCCGACCGCGAGACTGTCGCCCGCCGTCAGCACGGCGGAAAAATCGAGCCCGTTTTTCCGCAGCCGGTCGCTCACCGCCTGGGCGGCAAGCTCGGGCAGCCAGTCGTCGACCGGCACGACGAGATCCGGGGGACACGGCAATCCGTGCTGCTGGAAGGCATCCTGCCAGCCCTCCCGGCGCCGGTCGATCGTCCGCCGCCCGGGACGCATCAGGAACAGGATGCGCTTGTGCCCGAGCCGGATCAGATAATCCGTCGCCAGATGCGCCGCCGAGCGATTGCAGGGCGTCACGCTCGACAGCCGCATCATCGGATCGTCGCCGTTGATCAGCACGACCGGCTTGGCGAAACTGCGGGTGGCGTCGAGCATGCCCTCGTCGTCGACGGTCAGGAACAACAGTCCCGCGACGTCCGGATCGACCCGCGCCTCCTCCAGCACCACCTTTTCCTCCGACTGATCGGCGACGGCGCGGGTGACGATGTCGAGCCCGAGAGCCTGGGCGCGGTCCCGCAACCCTTCCAGCACATAGAGCGTGAACTGGTTGCGCACATAGTCGATCATCGCCGCGCTCGAAGCTGCCAGGATCACCTTCTTGCCGGCGACCGGCGTCGGCATCGCGTAATTGGCGTCCTTCGCCGCTTCCATGATCCGCTGGCGGATATCCGCGCGCACCCCCTTCTCGCCGGCCAGCGCCCGCGAGACGGTGCTGAGCGACACGCCCACTTTTTCCGCAATATCCTCCAGCCGCACCCGTCGGCTTTTTTTGCCGCGCTTGCCCGGCACGATCGTCGTCGCCATCACATCCTCCCATCACAGATGCGCACACTGCAAAAAATTTTCAGATTGCGCAATCAATTTTCAAATGTTTTCATGAGGGCATCGCTCGGGAGAAGCGGAGTGAAATGCTGCGCGGCAAGAGCTGCAGCAAAGGGAGGAATTGAGACATGGGCCTTTCAGCCCGGGATATCCGTGAAAAGCTTGATCGCCTCGTGGCCGGCATAACCGGGCTTCGCGACGACGGTCGTTTCCACGAACCCAATCTCGACGGGACCGCCGGCGACTATATCTCTTTCGAAAGCTGGGAATGGCCGCAGGGCGTCGGTCTTTACGGCCTGATCCGTCTCTGGCTGTTCACCGGCCGCGACGACCTGAAGGCGCTGATCGAGAACTGGTATGCGTCCCGCATCGAAGCGGGTCTTCCGACGCTCAACGTCAACACCACGGCACCGATGCTCGGCCTGTCCGTCCTCTGGCGCGAAACCCGCGACCCGCGCTGGCAGCCGGTTCTCGACGCCTGGGCAGACCGCGTCATGAGCGAGATGGGCCGCACCGAGGAAGGCGCCTTCGAACATCACGTCTCCGACAAGGTCAATGACGACGAACTCTGGGACGACACACTTTATATGGTCGCCCTGTTCCTCGCCTCCTATGGCGAGGCAAGCGGCCGCCGCGAACTGGTCGACGAGGCGTCGAAGCAGTTCCTCGTCCATTCCCGTTACCTTGCCGATACCAAGACCGGCCTCTGGTTCCACGGCTGGACGTTCCAGGGCCGCCATAATTTTGCGGAAGCCCGCTGGGCGCGCGGCAATGCCTGGATCACCGCCGGCATGCTCGACCTCTTCGACCTCGCCGAGGTTTCGAAGCCGGTAAAGGATTTCCTGCTCGGCGTGCTGACGGCGCAGGTCAACGCGCTGCTGCCGCTGCAGGCGGCCTCCGGTGCCTGGCGCACCCTGCTCGACGATCCGTCGTCCTACGAGGAAATTTCGGCGACCGCGGGTTTCGGCTACGGCCTGCTCAAGGGTTACCGCCTTGGCCTCGGCACCCATGAATGGCGCGTGGCCGGCCTCAAGGCCGTGGAAGCCGTGCTCGCCAATATCGACGAAACCGGCACCGTGCTCAACGTCTCCTATGGAACGCGCATGGGCCATGATCTGCAATTTTATCGGGATATCCCGATCCAGCCGACCGGCTACGGACAGGCGCTTTCGATCCTCTGCCTTTCCGAAGCCATCCGGCATGTGGAACCGGGAAACGAGGCGGCATGACGATGAAGGTTCTCTACGGGGCCGGCCCCAACGACATCAAGACCTACGACACCGCGCGCCTGCGCGCCGAATTCCTGATGGAAGACCTGTTCCAGACGAACAAGGTCAGCTTCACCTATACCCATGTCGACCGGCTGATCCTTGGCGGCGCGGTTCCGACCTCGTCCACCCTGAGCTTCGGTTCGGGCGAAGAGATCGGCACGCCCTTCCTGCTGTCGGCCCGTGAAATGGGCATCGCCAATCTCGGCGGCACCGGCGTCGTTTCGGTCGACGGCAAGAGTTTCACCCTGGAAAACCGCGACGTGCTTTATGTCGGCCGTGGCGCTCAGGAGATCTCCGTCGCCAGCGCCTCGGCCGAAAAGCCGGCCCGGTTCTACATGAACTCCGTTCCTGCAGGCGCCGACATTCCGCACCGCCTGATCAAGCGGGCGGAATCGAAGATGCTGACGTTTGGCGATCCCAAACGCGCCAATCTGCGGAACCTGCGCATGTACATCCATCCGGAAGTCACGCCGTCCTGCCTGCTTCTGCTGGGCATTACCGATCTGGCCGAGGGCAGCGTCTGGAACACCATGCCGCCGCATCTGCACGAGCGCCGCATGGAAGCCTATTGCTATTTCGACCTGCCGGAAGAGGAACGAGTCATCCACCTGATGGGCCGCCCGGAAGAGACGCGCCACCTCGTGGTCAAGAACCTCGATGCGGTGCTTTCGCCCGCCTGGTCGATCCATATGGGTGCCGGCACCGGGCCTTATGCCTTCGTCTGGGGCATGACCGGCGAGAACCAGGAATATAACGACGTGGCCCCCGTGGCCCTCAGCGAACTTAGATAAGTGCGGAACCGATGATGAATCCCGAAGCAAACTGGATGCGGAAAACCTTGAAGCCGGGCGAAGCCGTCCGGTACTGGCAGCTCGGCCGCATCACCGAGGAACGGTTCGACGTGCCCGACGCCCCGATGAAGGGCGAGATGGACCCGTTCTTCTTCCTGACCAAGGTCAAGAACTTCATTCCGCACGAATATCCCTGCCGCACCATCTTTGCCGAGACCTATCGCGGCAAGCGCCCGGATGTCCGCGGCGCCTTCGACGCCACGCGCTGGTGGCTGCCTTTCGGTTCGCCGCGGCTCGATCTTTCCGGCTTCTGGTTCCGCCCGACCCGGCTCGCCAGCTGGACCCGCACCTATATCGACGCGGAAACCGCCGGCACGGCAAAGATCCGCCTCGGCACCTGCGGCGGCGCCGTCATCTGGGTCAACGGCACGGAAGCCGGCTGGATGGCGCCCTATAGCCGCAATCTCGAAGCCAAGCAGGAATTCGAGCTGCCGCTGGTCGCCGGCCTCAACGAGATCACGCTGTTCTTCGACGACCTCGCCGAACGTGACGCCCGTTATTTCTACCAGTTCGACTATCTCTCCGGCCCGGCTGCCAGCGTCGCCCTGCCCGTTCCGGTCGCAAGCGCCGTCGCCGCAAGCCTCGAACAGGCCCTGGACACCATGTATTTCGACCGCCAGCATTATTTCGGTGGCGATATCACCCTGCTTCTTTCCGAGCCCCTGCCGGTCGAGGTGAAGGTCAATGTCGCGGTCGAAGGCGACTTCATGTCGCGCGAGCGTTTCGATTTCGACTTTACCCTTCCCGCCGGCGCCACCAGCCTCAATGTCGGCCCGTCCGAAAAGGCGCCCGCCGATTTCCGCCATTTCCGCATCACGCTGAACGCCGATGGCTTTGTCGTCTCCCGTTCGCTCGGCGTCGAGATCTGCCATGCCGAAAGCCAGGGCCAGGCTCCTGCATCGCTGAGCGATCGCATCGCCGAGACCCTGACGCAGATTTCGGAGAATTCCGAACGCGACACCGTGCGTGCCTTCGCCCGTCTCGCAAGCGGCCGCTCCGGCCCCGATACGGATGCGATGATCGAGGAAATCCTGCCCTCGATCGAAGACTGCCACGACTGCGCCGATTTCTCGCTGGTGCCGCTCATCTGGTCGCGCACCGTCTGGGGCAAGGATATCAACGAAAAGACCCGTGCCCGCATCGACGGCGCCATCCTCAACTACCGTTACTGGATGGATGAGCCGGGCAACGACGTGCAGTGGTATTTCTCCGAAAACCACGCGCTGCTCTTCCACACGTCAGCCTATCTCGGCGGCAGTCTCCTCCCAGACGCCACCTTCGCCCGCTCCGGCCGCAAAGGTTCGGAGCAGGCGAAGGTCGGCGCTGCCCGCGTCCGCGCCTGGCTCGACCATTTCGAACATTGGGAAATGGCCGAGTTCAACTCCGCCCCCTACTTCCCGATCGACCTCAAGGGCCTGACCGCGCTGGCTGCCTTGTCGCCCGACAAGGATATCGCCGACCGCGCCAAGGCCGGCATCGTCCGCCTCTGCGAAATCATCGCCCGCTCGGCCCATCACGGCATGGTCACCGCGGCGCAAGGCCGCTCCTACGAGCACACGCTCTGCGCCGGCCGCTCGCTGGAACTCTCCGGCGTCGCCCGCCTGCTCTGGGGCAAGGGCTGGTATGGCCGCCGCGTCCACTGCCTGCCGCAGATGGCCGTCTGCCTGCGCGACCACGGTCTCGAAATCCCGGCCGAGTTTGCCGCGATTGCCGACCACCGCGGCAGCCAGCACCAGGAATGGCGTTTCGCCCAGGGCGAGAACTCGTTTGCGGCGCTCTATCACTACAAGGGCGAGCATTTCGCCATGGGCTCGACGGTGCATTACCGCTGGGACGAATGGGGTTATCAGGAAACCATCCTGCACCTGCGTCTCGGCGACAAGCCGGAAGCTGCGATCTGGATCAACCATCCGGGCGAAACCATCCAGTTCGGCTACGGCCGCCCGTCCTATTGGGGCGGCTGCGGTACCATCCCGCGTGCCCAGCAGTATCGCGGCCTCGCCGTCCTCGAATTCACCACCTACGAGGAACAACCGGATTTCACCCATGCCTGGTTCCCGAAGGCCGAGTTCGACGAAACCCATGTTTCCGGCGGCGTGGCGCTTGCCCGCTCCGGCAAGGGTGCCGTCATGCTGCGCGCGCCCTCGAAGCTGGAGGCCGTGACCGACGGTCCGTCGGCAGGGGCTGAACTGCGCCAGTACGGCCAGAAGACCCGCTGGATCGTCCGCGTCTGCGAGGCGGACAATCTCACCGCCGTCGAGTACCGCTTCAGCGGTCTCGCCCCGAGACAGGAATCCGACGGCACCGTCGTTGTCGAGGACCCGGAATATGGTACCGTCCGCTTCAGGAAGGACGGCTCCGTGGAGGCCGAAGGCCGCGTGATCGCGCGGGCGGATTACACCGTAAAGGGCGAAGCGACGATGCTGCGCCCCGCATGATATAAAAGGATTTTCAGGTTAAGGCGCACAGATGTGCGCCTTAAGGAAACCGGACGGGAGGAGGCCCCGTCCATTCAGAGGAGGAAATGAGCATGAAAACCAAATCGCTTCTGGCGGGCGCAGCGCTCGCCCTTCTCATGTCGACGGCAGCACATGCCGGCGACGTGCGGATCATGTGGTATTCGGACGGCGTCGAAGGCGACGTCATGAAGGACCTCGTCGGCCGTTTCATGAAGGAAAACCCGGGCATCAACGTCATTCTCGACAACGTTGCCTACAGCGTCATCAAGGACCAGCTGCCGGTGCAGCTCGAAGCCGGCAACGGCCCGGATATCGCCCGCGTCACCGCGATCAAGGACCTTTCCAGGCATTGGCTCGACCTGCGCCCGCTGGTCAAGGACGCCAAGTACTGGGACGATAATTTCGGCGCCCAGGCCGATTGGATGCGTCCGGACGGTTCCAAGCAGATCTCCGGCTTCATGACGCAGATCACCCTGACCGGCGGTTTTGCCAACAAGACCCTGTTCGACCAGGCCGGCGTTCCGATGCCGGGCCCGAAGGCCACCTGGGAAGAATGGGCCGCAGCTTCAAAGAAGGTCAAGGATAGCCAGAAGCTTCCGTTCGCCATGGCGATCGACCGCTCCGGCCACCGCCTCACCGCTCCGCTGCTGTCCTACGGCGCCAACTATGTCGGCCCGGACGGCAAGCCGGCCCCGCTCGACAAGGGCGCCAAGGATTTCCTGACCAAGTTCGTCGGTTGGGTCGCCGAAGGTTCGTTTGCGAAGGACGTCTGGGTCTCCGCCGGCGGCTCGACCTACCGCGCCGCGGCCGAGGACTTCATCAACGGCCAGCTCGCCTTCTATTATTCCGGTTCCTGGCAGGTGGCCAACCTCGCCACCAAGATCGGCAACAGCTTCGACTGGGTCGCCACCGGCAGCCCCTGCGGCCCGGCAGCCTGCACCGGCATGCCCGGCGGCGCGGCGCTCGTCGCTGTGAAATACACGAAGAACCCGAAGGACGTCGCAGCCGTCATGGACTGGTTCGCCCAGGAGAAGATCGTCAAAGAATTCTCCGAGCGCACCCTGTTCCTGCCCGGCCACAAGGGCGTCGTCGACAAGGGCGGCCTCGACTTCAAGACCGACAACGCCTTCGCCAAGGCGGCCCTGACCAAGTATGTCGAGGCATCCAAGACCACCTCCGACACAGCCCTGAAGCTGCCCGGCTGGCGCTGGTCCGACACGGTCTATGCCGCGATCGTCACCCGCGTCGGTCAGACCCTTGCCGGCGAACTGAAGCTCGACGACGCCTTTACGCGCATCGACGCCGATATCGCCCAGAAGGTCAAGGACAGCGGCCTTTGATGACAGCATTGGGGTGAGCCCCTCACCCCGCCTCCGCTCCGCTCGGCGCACCCTCTCCCCGCAAGCGGGGCGAGGGGGATCGGCAACGGCGCGGCATATCCCTTCTCCCCGCCAGCGGGGAGAAGGTGCCGGCAGGCGGATGAGGGGCGAGCCTCGCCATCCGGACAAGAAGACAAGGAGGGATGGAATACGAACATGAGCACGACGTCTCTCACCGAACGCCTCGGCAGCCTCCTCATGGCGCCCGTGCATCTCTTGATGCGCATCATCGACATACCGCTGCGCGCCGTCCAGAAAGCGACCGGCATCGGCGGCATGGCGACCGTTTTCCTCGCCCCGAACATGCTGATCTTCGGCATTTTCGTGCTCCTGCCCCTCGTCATCAACTTCGTCTACTCGATGACCGGCGGCACCGCCTTCTTCCTTTCCGAGCGCAACTTCGTCGGCGCCGACCAGTATCAGCGCCTCTTCACCTGTACGAACTACCTCGACCCGATGTCCTGCCAGGAGGATGCCTTCTGGGCCGCCGTCGGCAACACGTTCTGGTTCGTCATCCTGCAGGTGGCGCTGATGATCTGCGTGTCGCTGATCACGGCGCTGACCCTCAACCGCGATCTCGCCGCCCGCTCCTTCTGGCGCGCCGTATTCTTCTTCCCGGTCCTCCTGTCGCCGGTCGTCGTCGGGCTGATCTGGAAGTGGATCCTGCAGCGCCAGGGCCTCTTGAATTTCGGCCTCTACCAGTTCGGCATCGAGCCCTATACCTGGCTCACCGACCGCAACTGGACCTTCATCGCCACGATCGGCGTATCGATCTGGGCGCATATGGGCCTCTACACGCTGATCCTGCTCGCCGGTCTGCAGGCGATCCCGAAGGATCTCTATGAAGCCGCCGAAATGGACGGCACCAAGCCGGCGCGCGTCTTCCGGCGCATCACGCTGCCGCTTCTCGCCCCGAACCTTCTGGTCGTCGTCGTCCTGGCGCTGATCAAGGCCGTGCAGATCTTCGACGAGGTCTACGTCCTGACCGGCGGCGGTCCCGGCACCAGCACGCTCTATCTGACCCAGTATATCTACGAGACCGGCTTTGCCTCGGCGCTCCGCAATCCGGGCCTTGCCGCTGCCGCCTCGATCCTGATGGGCCTGGTGCTCGTCGTCCTGACACTGATCCAGCTCGGCATAGGCCAGCGTGGCGAAAAGAAGGGGAAACGCTGATGGGTGTAGCCTCCCGCTTCATTCTGCGCCGCCGCGGCGGCAAGAGCTGGCACTGGACGGATATTGTCACCTGGGTCTGGCTGATCGGCGGACTGATCATCATGTTCGGCCCGGCCGTCTGGCTCACCTTCTCATCGTTCAAGACGCCGGCGGCACTTGCCGAATTCCCGCCGTCGATCCTGCCCTATATCACCAGCCAGGCGACGGTGCAGGGCTACGACAAGCCGCTGCAGCTCTTCGACGCCAAGATGCCGGACGGTTCGACCAGGGTGCTGGCCGAAGTGCGCCGTATCGGTCTGGTCGCCCAGATGGTCGATCCGAAGGCGCCCGGAGAAATCGTCCGCGTCAATATCGGCGACCGCACGCCGGTCCGCTCGGTCTCGTTCGCCACGGAAAACTACACGACGCCCTTCACCCAGTTCGATTTCCTGCGCTACCTGTGGAACTCGGTCTTCGTCACGGTGACCGCGACGCTGATCACCCTGATCGTCAATTCCATGGCCGCTTTCGCGCTGTCGAAATATGAGTTCAAGGGCCGCAGCCTGGCGATGCTGATCATCCTTGCGACGCTGATGGTACCGCTTTCGGTGATCATGGTGCCGCTCTATTCGATCATCTCGTCGCTCGGGCTGTTCAATAGTCTCTGGGGCGTGATCCTGCCGACGGTCGCGACACCGACCGGCGTGTTCATCCTGCGCCAGTACATGCTGACCATCCCGGACGAACTGATCGACGCGGCGCGCATGGACAAGGCGTCGGAATGGCAGATCTACTGGCGCATCGTCCTGCCGCTGACGGCACCGGCGCTTGCGGTGCTGGCGATCTTCTCGGTGGTCTGGCGCTGGAACGACTTCCTGTGGCCGCTGATCGTCCTGTCACGGCGCGAACTCTACACCCTCCAGGTGGGCTTGAGCATCTATTCCGGCGAATTGAACGTCCAGTGGCACTTCATCCTGGCGATGACGGTCGTGACCATGATCCCCGTCGTGCTGGTCTTCATCTTCCTGCAGCGTTTCATCACCACCGGCATTGCCGGCACCGGCCTGAAGTAAGGATCCCCGATGGGCGAGATCACACTCACCAAAATCAAGAAATCCTTCGGCGCGGTCGACGTCCTGAAGGACATCGACCTCGACATCAAGGACGGCGAGTTCATCGTTTTCGTCGGCCCATCCGGCTGCGGAAAATCGACCTTGCTGCGTACCATCGCCGGCCTTGAAAAGGTCACCGGCGGCGAGATCGAGATCGACGGCAAGCGCGTCAACGAAGTGTCCGCCGCCGACCGCGGCCTTGCCATGGTCTTCCAATCCTATGCGCTCTATCCGCATATGAGCGTGCGCCAGAACCTCGCCTTCGGCCTCGAAAACTCCAACATGCCGAAGGCGGAGGTCGCCGAGCGCATCACCGAAGCCGCCCGCATGCTAGAGATCGAGCCCTATCTGGAACGCCGGCCCGGCCAGCTTTCCGGCGGCCAGCGCCAGCGCGTCGCGATCGGCCGCGCCATCGTGCGCCGCCCGACCGCGTTCCTGCTCGACGAGCCCCTGTCGAACCTCGACGCCGAGTTGCGCGTCTCGACGCGCGCCGAACTCGCGGCCCTGCATGCCCGCCTCGGTTCGACGATGATCTACGTCACCCACGACCAGGTGGAGGCGATGACGCTTGCCCACCGCATCGTCGTCATGCGCGCCGGCAAGATCGAACAGGTCGGCACGCCGCTCGACCTCTACAACACGCCCGCCAACCGCTTCGTCGCCGGTTTCATCGGCGCGCCGCACATGAATTTCCTGGCCGGCGAAGTCACCGAGCTGCAGACCGGCACCGCAACGCTTACGACATCCGGCGGCCACCGCCTTCTCGTGCCGTTCTCGGGCCATTCGCTTTCCGTCGGCGACAAGCTGACGATCGGCATCCGCCCGCAGCACATCACGCTTGCCGGCGATCCCGGCAGTCTCACGGTCAAGGTGCGTCTCGTCGAGGCGCTCGGCTCCGAGACGGTCATCCATGCGGATCTGAACGGCGAAAAGCTGCTCGCGGTGGTTTCCGGCCAGAAGCCGATTTCGCCGGGCGACGAAGCTTATTTCTCCGTCGCCGGCGCCCCGCTGCACCTGTTCGACAGGAATGGGTTGAGGGTGAAGGGGACGTGAACCGCGCCTTGCGGCGGTTCATTAGGATAAGCTGATAACCCGATGATAAGAAGTTGAGCGCTAATATGCCCCTGGGGCAAAGCGTCATCATTGGGAAAGATCATGGGCGAGTATCAGAACAGAGCTGTCGCACTGGTAACGGCAAGCGCGGGTGAAAATTTCAGCTTCGACCGGGAGCAACGCAGCCAGGCCTGTCTCGTGGCCGCGATAGAACTTTTTTACGTTCTTGGCGGTTCTGCCGAAGGGCTTGCAACTGCCGCGGCCACTGCTGCCGCCAGGCCTGCCCCCGCCATCGATACCGCAATTGGCGAGCTGATGAAGGAGATTGCCGCGATCGGCGCCATGAAGGATCTCGACATCATGCAGGCAGCGTACAATACGCTCGACCGGCAGATGCGAGCGATCAAGGTAGATCGAGCAAGACGCAGCCTCTACGACCGCTTTTGACCTGCGCGTCTCCCTCTAGAGATAGCCGCTGAAAAAGGCCAACGTTGCCCGCCGCATCTCCGCCGTCTCGCGGTGACCGACGCCCGCTTGCGGCAGAAACACCAGCGCCCCGAGCGCCTGCGCTCTCAAATAGGCGGCCTCCGTCTCGGCAAAGGCGCGTTCCACCGCGTCAGGCGGTGTCAGCGGATCGTCCCAGCCGACGCAGATCAGCTGCGGCCGCGGCGCCACCAGCCCGGCAATTTCGCCGATAGAGGTCTCGTTGAGCAGCCCCGGCACGGTCAGGTAATGACCGTGCAGATCATGGGCGCCGATTTTGACCAGCGTCGCGAAATCCGCATAACAACACAGATGCGCCGTCGCCTTCACCCTCGGATCGATCGCCGCCAGGAAATAGGCGAGCGTCGCCCCCATCGACAGCCCCGAGATGCCGATCCTTTGCGGATCGACCTCCGGGCGGCCGACGAGCCAGGTCAGCGCCGCCGCTTGTTCGGACAGCATCTGTCCGAACAATGTTTTGCCGTGCCAGAGCGCCGCCTTGGTCGCGGCATCCTCCGTCACCCCGGCCCGCTCGCCAAACGTCGGCATGTCGATGCAAAGCGCCACATAACCTTCGCGCGCCAGAACCGGCCCCGGGGCGTCGAGTAGAGCCGGCCGGCCGTCGACCAGTTCCGATGCGCCGATATCCCAGCGAGCGCCGTGTGCATGGGCATAGAGGATCGCCGGGCCGCGGGTGAGGAAGCCTTCGCTCGGCCGGGTCAGGAAGCCACGCACCTCGGTGCCGTCGTTCAACCGAAACCGCAACCTTTCGAGAATATAGCCGTCGCGGTTTTCCGCGGAACTGTCCGCCAGCGTCAGGGAGACCTCTTCGAAGGCAAGCAGTTCCTTCAATCGCTCAACCGTGATCGCCATCTTGCCCTCCTCCCGGTGCGCCACCCCTCCCCTCCAGAGAGGATAACCGCGATCTGTGCCTGCCAGATCTTCAAAGGCATAGACGAAATCTCATCCCCTCGCATCCCCGCCTTATGGTCTCATGCCTACAATCTGCCCGTCCCGTTTCGGCTACACCGGCCCGCATAACCGGCGAGATGGGACCGGTGCCTTGGTGATCCGCCGTCATGCAGGCGGGTTGCCAGGGGCTGCGCAGAAAATGGTCCTCCTCTCGCCTTCTGGCGGGGCGTGCGTGTGTCGCACACAATCCGGTATGGCTCCGCAAGGAGGTCCATACCGCCGCAGAGGGACCGGAGTTGTGCGGAAAAATACACCGAACGGGACACGTCGCGTGTCATTATTAAAATTTCAATTCGAGGCACACGACGTGTCCCGGCCGATCCTCGGGTTTAACCCGAGGATGAAACGCAAAAGCACCAAGGGATGAGTACGCCTTGAGATTGGGCAAGGAAGAACATGGATAAGCCAGATCTTAGCGATTACGAAAAGCTTCGCGCCGAACAGCACGAGGAATTATGTCGCGCCACGGCGTCGATCGGCTTTCTGGGCAACGGCTTCTGCCATTTGCGGGCCTGCGGCCGCCGGCGTGTCTGCAGCGGCCCGATGCTGCCATCGGCGCATCAGATCTGGAAAGTCCGTGCCCAGCAGGAAATCGGCCTGAGCGGCAAGGCCTGCGCCGACCTTCCGCTTTGCATCGCCAATCGCGAACCGCAACATTATGAACTCTTCAAACAGACCTTGCAGAAGCTTCAGCAGATAGCGATCGATGAACCAGATCTCGACGTGCTCCGCGCCTGCATCTTGGTTGCGGCAAGGCGGCGCGCCAAGAAACATCTCTTGACTTCTCATCCGCTGCATCCGACTTCAACAGCGAAACAAGGAGTAGAGCCATGACCGAAGCCGCCCGCACGACGATCGACCAGAGCGAAGTCGACCGGTTTTCCGCGATGGCCGCCGAGTGGTGGGACCCGACCGGCAAGTTCAAGCCCCTCCACAAGTTCAACCCCGTGCGGCTCGCCTATCTCCGCGACCGCATCTGTGAAAACTTCGGCCGCGACGGCAAGAGCCACCTTCCGCTTTCCGGCCTGCGCATCCTCGATATCGGCTGCGGCGGCGGCCTGCTCTCCGAGCCGATCGCCCGCATGGGCGCAACCGTGGTCGGCGCCGACCCGTCGGAAAAGAATATCGGCATCGCCTCTACCCATGCCGCCGAGACCGGCACCTCGGTCGACTACCGCGCCGTCACCGCCGAACAACTCGCCGAAGCCGGCGAGACATTCGACGTCGTGCTGAACATGGAAGTGGTCGAGCATGTCGCGGACGTCAATTTCTTCATGACGACCTGCGCCAACATGGTCCGCCCCGGCGGCCTGATGTTCGTCGCTACCATCAACCGCACCTTCAAGGCCGGCGCGCTGGCGATCTTCGCTGCCGAAAACATCCTGCGCTGGCTGCCCCGCGGCACCCATCAATACGAAAAGCTGGTCCGCCCGGAAGAACTCGAAAGGCCGATCTCCTCAGCCGGCATGGACATCATCCACCGCACCGGCGTCTTCTTCAACCCGCTGCAGGACCGCTGGAACCTGTCGCCGGACATGGACGTCAACTACATGATGCTGGCCAAGCGGCCGGCGTGATGGAAATTCGTGGCGTCTGTGGTACCATGTCGGAGTAGAAGGAGCTGCATATGCCGCAAGTAACCGTAAAGCTTGACGCAGTCCTGGATAGCCACATCCAAGATGCTATCGAACGAGGTGAAACCAAGTCACGCGATCGATATATCGAGGACGCGCTCCGTGATCGCTATCTCCGCGACCTCCAAAGACAGAAGCTACATGAGTCTCTTGATCGGGCGATAGCTGACGCCGATGCGGGTCGCGTCACCCCGCTCGAGGAGGCCTTTGACCGCATCTTGAGCGACCTCGAAAAGTAGGGAAAGCCCGTGAAAGTCGTCATCACGGACGAAGCGCTTTCGGACATTTCCTCAATCACAAAATTTATCAGAAAAGATAATCCTCCGCGCGCGATCTCATTCGTACTGGAATTAAGGGAAGCCTGCCGCCAGCTTGGAAATTCACCAAGCGCCTTTGCGGCTCTGTCGGACTATCCGGAAAGCGGTATCCGGCGACGCCCTTATGGCAACTATGTAATTCTCTACAGGATTACGGATACGACTGTCGAAATCCTCCATATCTTCCACGGCGCCCAGGACTACGAAAGCATCCTCTTTCCCGACGATTGATCATCCCCGCCCTCTCCCACTCGGCTAAACTCTTGCCGAAAGCACATGCGCAAGCAGATCCGTCTGCTTTTCCGCATTGCGCGCGGAAAGTTCGCGTACTCGGGCTCGGTCGATGACGATCCTTTCGCCATCCGGTCCATAGGGTTCTTTGAAATGGAAACCTTTCACGCTCGGCCCATGGTCGTGGAGATGCTCGAACCGATCCACCGCCTCGGCCCAGTCCGGCCTGCCTTCGGTCCACCAGAGCACCAGCGCCGGCCATCGCCGCTCGACGTTCCAGTCGCGTGCATGCTTCAGTGCATCGGCATGCACGCCGTTATAGGTGAAGGCCATCAGGGACTCGAGATCGGCCCACAGGGACAGCGTCGAAGGCGCGGTCGCAAAGCCGCTGCCCTCGATGAAACGCGGAAAGACTTGTTGCCCCCAGCTTCGGGGACCTGGCTCGCCGGTATAACCGGACCGGCCAAGAAAACCTTCCGCCAGTTCGGCGGCTTGGAAATTAGCCGGCTCGCGAAAACGAAACCCTGCGACCTCGGGGCTTTCATAGTGAGCGACGAACAGGCCGAAATTATAGACCGCCAGCCGCTTCGCCGCCCCGTTCATTCAGTTCGCGTCTTCGGGAATGACCGGCAGAGGCGCGATCTCGATGCCCTCGTCGAGGAGGTCGCGCACCTCGCCGAGGCTCGCCTGGCCGATGATGCCGCGGGCATCGGCCTCGCCGTAGTGGATCTTGCGGGCTTCCTCGGGAAACTTCTCGCCGACGTCCTCGGCATTGGCCTTGATCGCCGCCACCGCTTCCTTGAGCTTGGCGATCGCCTCGCGGCGTGCCAGGTCCATCACCATCGCCTGCTTCTCTTCTTGCCTGCGGGCGGTCGAAACGGAGGGCGCCATCAGCGTCTTGGAGATTGCGGCGGAATTGCAGACCGGACAAGTCAGGAAGCCGCTCGCGACCTGCCGGTCGAAATCGGCGCTTTCCGAAAACCAGCCTTCGAACGCGTGGGCATTGTCGCAGGAGAGGGAATACTTGATCAAGCGGCCACCTCTCCCGCCGCGTCGGGAACCGCATCGAGCGAGAACTCGCGGGCGTTCTTGAGGTTGGGGATCTTTCCCCGGGCCGCGGCAACGGCGGCAATATCGATGTCGGCGAGCACGACGCCTTCGCCGGTGCCGCCGGCAGACGCCAGCACCTTGCCCCAGGGATCGACGATCATCGAGTGGCCAAATGTCTCGCGGCCGTCTTCATGCACGCCACCTTGTGCGGCGGCGATCACGAAGGCGCCGTTCTCGATCGCCCGGGCACGCAGCAGGATTTCCCAATGGGCCTCGCCGGTCTGGCGGGTGAAGGCGGCCGGCACGGTCAGGATCTCGGCGCCGGCCAAGGCTTCGGTGCGGAAAAGCTGCGGGAAGCGCACGTCGTAGCAGATCGCGAAACCGAGCTTGGCGAACGGCAGGCCGGCGACCCGCGCTTCGCTTCCCGGCTCATAGGCCGAGCTTTCGCGCCAGCTCTCGCCATTGTCCAGATCGACATCGAACATATGGATCTTGTCATAGGTGCAGATCTGGCGGCCACTCGGCGCAAACAGGAAGGCGCGGTTGGCGATCTTGCCGCCGTCGACGGCGATCGCCGTCGAGCCGATATGCAGGTGAATGCCGAGTTCGCTCGCCAAGCTGCCGGCGGTCGAAACAATGATATCGCCCGCCTCGTCGCGCAGCACCGCGCGCATGGCCTTGCGGTCCCGCTGCAGGAAACCGGTCATCTCCGGGGTCTGGATATAGGTCGCCCCGTGCGCCGCCGCTTCACGCACCAGCCGCGCCATGTCGGCGGCGTTCTTTTCCGGATCGACGCCGGAGCACATCTGGATGGCGGCAGCTTTGAAAGCCATGGAAGAAACCTCTCAGTTCGCCAGAATCGGGTCCAGCTTGCCGGCCCGGTCGAGTGCGTGCAGATCGTCGCAGCCGCCGACATGTGTGCCGTCGATGAAGATCTGCGGGAAGGTCGAGCGGCCGTTCGCCTTGCCAATCATTTCCTGGCGCAGTTCCTGCGAATAGGTGGCGTCATGCTCGGTATAGGCGACGCCCTTTGTATCCAGCAAAGCTTTTGCGCGCGCGCAGTAACCGCAATATTCGCGGGTATAGATAGTGACCTCTGCCATGATCGTCTCCGGGCGCGACCAGGCGGGGAAAAGGCCGCGCGCAATAGTGTTTTCTTCTGTCATATAGGCCCGCCGACAGCCATTGCAAAGGTCAAAACAGTGACCTCCGCAGCGCCGGCTTTCCGCAAGGCACGTGTGGCCGAAGAAACCGTCGCGCCAGTGGTGTAGACGTCGTCGACCAGCACCAGCCGCTTGCCGAAGACGCGGTCCTCATGGCGCGGCGCGACCGCAAAGGCCGCCCGCACATTGTCCTCGCGGGCCCTTGCCGTAAGCCCGACCTGCCGGTTGGTGCGTTTGACGCGAATGAGGGTAGACGGCAGGAACGGCCGGCCGGATTTCTGCGACAGATGCCGGGCGAGCTCCGCCGCCTGGTTGAACTTGCGCGAGGCGAACCGCGACCGATGCAGCGGCACCGGCAGGATGGCGTCACAGTTTTCCACGTAACCATCGGAGGCGCGCAGCATCCAGCCGGCCATCATCCCCGCAAGGTCGGTGCGGTCGCGGTATTTCAGCGAATGGACGAGGTCGCGGGCGGCGCCCTCGAAGATTGCCGCCGAGCGCAAACGGTCGAAGACGGGTGGTTCCGCAATCGCCTGCGCCGACAGAATGCCTGGCCCCGGATCATAGGAGAACGGCAGGCCGAGCTTTTCGCAATAGGGCCGTTCGATGAAACGGATTTCCCGCCAGCAGGAGGGGCAGAAGCCCTGATGCGCGCCGGTCCGCACCCCGCAGCCGGGACAGATCGGCGGATAAACGAAATCGCCGATCCATCTCGTCCACCCCGCGGCGAACGATGTTAAAAGTCGCAGGGCATTGACGTTCGGCTCGGCGGACATGACTTGACAATAGCGGATGGAACGCGCCTTTGCGACGGCAGAATACGAGTGGACGACCATGGAAATTCTCTTCGACGAACAGCTGGTGAGTGCCCGCCGCAGACGGGCGATAACCACTCAGGACAACAACGCCGCCTTTCTTCTGGATATCGCCGGCCGCGAGCTTGCAGACCGGTTGGCGGTCGTCGAGCGCCGCTTCGAGACGGCGGTCGAACTCCATGGCGGAACCGGCATCGCCGCCCGCGAAGCGCTTGCCACCGGCAAGATTGGCACCATCCGCCGGATCGAAACCGACGAGACCTTTGCAAAGCCCGGAGATGCCTTCACGGCCGCTCCATTGGAGGACGTGCCGCTCGAACCGGATTCCGTCAACCTGGTCCTGTCGCCACTGTCGCTGCATCTGGTCAATGATACGCCCGGCACGCTGATCCGCATTCGCCGGGCACTGAAGCCGGACGGGCTTTTCCTGGCCGCGATCCCAGGCTCAGGCACGCTGCAGGAAATGCGGGACGTCCTTCTGTCCGCCGAGGCCGAACTGACCGGCGGGGCAAGCCCGCGCGTCATTCCGTTTGCCGATGTGCGCGATGTCGGTGCTCTGCTGCAGCGGGCCGGTTTCTCGCTGCCGGTCGTCGATGCCGAAACCTACACGGTACGCTACGACTCGCTGTTCCCGCTGATGCGGGATCTGCGGGCCATGGGCATGACCAATCCGCTCGCGGGACGCAGTCGCGTGCCGGTGACGAGGCGTTTCTTCGTGAGAGCTGCAGAACTTTATGCCGAGCGCTATTCCGATCCGGACGGCCGCATCCGCGCGACATTCTCGATCATCTACGCATCCGGCTGGGCACCGCACGAAAGCCAGCAAAAACCGTTGAAGCCGGGCTCCGCCAAGATGCGGCTTGCCGACGCCCTCAACAGTCGCGACCCGCGCTGAACGGCCCCCCGACCCAAATTCAGGGAACAGGGTCGTCAATGCTGTTAGAGATGGTTTTGAACGTATTCGTCAATGCGTCGGTAAAGGTCGTGAACCCGGCGATCATCGACAGCGAGATGATCCCGATGATGAGGCCGTATTCCACGGCCGTCGCGCCGCTGTTATTATTCAGAAGGAACCTGAAAAGGCGCATGAACTGACCTTTGGATCAAATGGGAGTCCGGCCTCAAAGTCCCGGCGTCAGCAGTCGCTGCCGACGCCATAACCCTGTACGATGCAGACCGAACCGGGCGTTTCCTGCAATACGCTGCGCCGGATCGTATAATGTCTTGCGCCCTTTTCGCCGGGCTTGATGGAGCCCGTGCTGATCAGGTCGAAATCTTCCTGGACATGCGCCAGACGGCGCTCGTCATTGCGGCTGGCGAGCATCGGCGTCACGATCAGCGAAAGAGCGATCGCGGCCGTCCCGAACAGGAGTGCGATATTCAGCGCGCCGGTTTTGCCGGAGCCATGCGTCGTCCGCTGACGGACCCGCACAGTTTTCCAGAATTCCTCGTCCATGCCTTCTAAAGCCTCATCAACGCGTTACCGGATAAGCCTTGAAGGTGCCACAATCGGCTAAACGATCCCTTAACGCCGTATGAATTCGGCGGCTCTAATTTTATCGATCAGAGGAGATCCTGCAGGATCGGGATCAACGGCTCGTCAGCCGGCGGCATCGGGTAGTCCCGCAGCGCGTTCGGCCGCACCCATTTGATCGCCTGCCCTTCCCGCCCCGTCGGAATGCCTTCGAAGCGACGGCAGATGTAGAGCGGCATCAGCAGGTGGAAGGTCTCGTAGGTGTGGCTGGCGAAGGTGAGCGGCGCAAGGCAGGGGATCTTGGTCTGGATGCCGAGCTCTTCCTCGAGCTCGCGCACCAGCGTCTCCTCCGGTGTTTCACCCGGCTCGACCTTGCCGCCCGGAAACTCCCAGAGGCCGGCCAGCGACTTGCCTTCCGGCCGCTGCGCCAGAAGGATGCGGCCGTCCGTATCGATCAGCGCGCAGGCGGCGACGAGCAGGATCTTGCGGGGGGTGTCGCTCATGCCCGGCTTTCCTGCCGCCAATAGCGGTATTCGTAGGCCTTGCGGAAGCCGAACTTGCGATAGAGCGCCAGCGCCGGTTCGTTGGTCGAGACCACCTGCAGCCAGGCCGACCGTGCACCGCTGATGCGGGCCCAGCGCAGCGCCGAGGAGAGGATTTCGGTGCCGAGCCCCTCACGCCGATGCACCTTGGCGACGGCAAAAGAGATGATGCCGGCCAGGTCGTTGTCCTGGACGCAGAGCGCCACGGCCGCGGCGCCTTCCTGCGGGTTCTCCTTGATGAAGAAGCCGGAAGTCGGCTTGATCGAACTCAGGATCTCGGCAAGCGCCGGCTTCAGCGCCGGATCTTCGTTATCGATCGCCAGGCTCGCGTCGCAGAACCGGCCGATATCGTGGCTCGGCAGGTGATCGAGCGTGTCCGGCAGTTCCAGTTCGGTGAGGTTGACGGTCAGGACGTCGACGGTCTCGAACGCCCGCCAGCCGGCGGCATTGAGGTGGTCGATGAGTTTCGGTGGAGCAAGCGGCGTCTCCCTGACGACCAGCTGCCGGCCATAGTCCTCGAACCGCTTGCGCGCCTTCTCGAGCCGCATCGCCATGTCGCGGTGATCGGACGGGTCGAGCGGCACGATGCAGTTCAAGCGCTTGGAAGGATGACCGCCGGTCAGCCGCACCTGCCAGCTGCCGTCATAAATGACGGACGCCGCCGGCCAGGCTCGAAAGCCGACGGCTTCGAGCCGCCGGACCAATGGCAGATCGTTCTGAGGAGATGATGCTTCGTTCAATTCCTGTCAGCTCCGGTAGTCGCCGTTGATGGCAACATATTCCTTGGTGAGGTCGCAGGTCCAGACGGTCGCACGGCCGCTGCCGAGACCGATATCGACCTTCACCGGAATGTCCTGTTCCTTCATGACGGCGGTGGTCGCTGCTTCGGAATAGGCCGGATCGCGCTCGCCGTCGACGGCGACGCGCACGTCGCCGAACCAGATCGCCAGCCGGTCGCGGTCGGCCATTTCGCCCGACTTGCCGACGGCCATGACGATACGGCCCCAATTGGCGTCTTCGCCGGCGATCGCGGTCTTGACCAGCGGCGAGTTGGCGATCGACAGCGCGATCACCTTTGCCGCGGCATCGCTTTCGGCGCCGGTGACGGTGATCTCGACCATCTTGCGCGCACCTTCGCCGTCGCGGACGACCTGCAGGGCCAGATCCTTGAGCAGATCATTGAGCGCGGCGCGGAAGCTTGCGAGACGCGGATCGTCGGCGGTCTCGACACGGACCTGGCCATCTTCGGCGGCGGCACCGGTGGCAAACAGCATCAGCGTGTCGGAGGTCGAGGTATCGCTGTCGACTGTGACCGAGTTGAAGCTCGGGCCGACGCCGGCGGACAGCAGGCTCTGCAGCGCCGGCGACGCGATGTCGGCATCGGTCGCCACGAAGGACAGCATGGTCGCCATGTCGGGGGCGATCATGCCGGCGCCCTTGGAGATGCCGTTGATCGTCACCTTGACGCCGCCGATCTCGGCGGTGCGGGTCGCGACCTTCGGATAGGTGTCGGTGGTCATGATCGCCTTGGCAGCTTCGAGCCAGAAGTCGCCGGTGGCGCCGCTGTTCATGTCGCCGAGCACGCCTGCGAATTTCGTTGCGTCGAGCGGTTCGCCGATCACGCCGGTCGAAGCGAGATAGACCTCGTTCTTGCCGCAGCCGACCGCCTCGGAGGCCGACTTGGCGGTGAGTTCAGTCGCAGCCTTGCCCCTGACGCCGGTAAAGGCGTTGGCATTGCCGGAATTGACGACCACGGCGCGCGCCACCCCGTGCGACAGATTGGCGCGGCAGAAATCGACCGGTGCCGAGGGGCACTTGGAGCGGGTGAAGACGCCGGCGACGGTCGCGGGCTTGTCGAACACCATCAGCAGCACGTCGGTGCGGTTCTTGTACTTGATCCCGGCGGCGGCAGTCGCCATCCGCACGCCGCGGATCGCCGGCATGTCGGGATAGGATTTCGGAGCGAGCGGCGAAACGGAATCGGACATCGGATAATTACCTGGCTCAAATAGGAAAAGGGCCCGGAAGATCCGGGCCCGTCGTCAAATGATTACTGCTGGACCGGGACGTCGCCGTCCTGCATCTTGCTGACGTCTTCATATCCCTTCTTGAGGGCCGCATCCTTGATGTCGATCTTCTGCTCGCTCTTGGCCTTGGTGATCAGAGCCACATACTTGTCGCGCATCACCAGCTGCTTGACCTGGTCCTCGACCTGGTCGAAAGCCGGTGCCGGAGCATCGCGCGTGTCTTCCAGCTTGATGACGTGATAGCCGAACTGCGACTTGACCGGCGTCTTGGAATATTCGCCCTTCTTCAGCGCGAAAGCGACTTCCTCGAATTCCGGAACCATGCGGCCGCGGCCGAACCAGCCGAGATCGCCGCCCTCATCCTTGTTGGAATCCTGCGACTTTTCCTTGGCGATCGCGGCGAAATCCTTGCCCTTGTCGAGATCGGCGATGATCGCCTTGGCCTCGTCCTCTGTCTTTACGAGGATGTGGCGGGCATGCACCTCTTCCTGCTTCGGCAGGGAAGCGATTTCCTTGTCGTAACGGGCCTTGACCTCCGCCGGGGTGGTGGCGTCGATCACATGCTTGCGGAAATAGGCGTTATGCAGCTCGCGGTCGGCGATATAATCCATCCGCTTCTTGAAGTCCGGGGTGTCCTTGATGCCTTCGGCGAGAGCGCCCTTGGCGAGCAGCTTGACGTCGATGGCGCCGGAAAGGGCTGCGACCTTCTTCTGTTCGTCCGGAAGCTGGGCGAGCTGCGGATCCAGGTTCTGGACCGCAATCTCCAGTTCCGACTGGTGAATTTCGAGGTCGCCGACCTTGGCAACGACCGGATCCTCCGCCGCAAAGGCGGGAGCCTGGCAGAGGATCGCGGCGGCCAGCGCGGCCGTCATGAGAAACTTGTGGCGCAACATCGATAAAGACCTTTCGATTAAGGATACCGGTTTCAGAACGTCTGATTCCGGCCAGAAAACCTTCACAAACACCGGATTGTGGCCATTCTGTATCGGCCGCCACCGTTGACATCATTCGACCCCCCTCTTATCTGTCACGCAACTTCGCGTCCAGCAGAGTTTCCGGGCGTGACAGGTCATTTTATCGGTATCAGAAACCGATGGTTCGACCGGTCCCGCGCCCCCATGGGACAGATTTCAGAAAGGACCATTCGTATGGTCAGCCTTGGCGGCATCGCCCGCAAATTGTTCGGTTCGGCAAACGATCGTCGCGTGCGCGGCTACCAGCCGACTGTCGACGCCATCAATGCTATCGAGGAGAAGACCAAGGCTCTCTCCGACGAACAGCTTGCGGCCCAGACGGTCGAGTTCAGGAAACTGCTCTCCGAGGGCAAGACGCTCGACGACATCCTGGTTCCGGCCTTTGCGGTCGTGCGCGAGGCTTCCCGCCGGGTGCTCGGCATGCGCCCGTTCGACGTGCAGCTGACCGGTGGCATGATCCTTCACGACGGCGCGATTGCCGAGATGAAGACCGGCGAAGGCAAGACGCTGGTGGCGACGCTGGCAGTCTACCTGAACGCGCTTGCCGGCAAGGGCGTCCATGTGGTCACCGTCAACGACTACCTCGCCCAGCGTGACGCCCATACGATGGGCAAGCTCTACGGCTTCCTGGGCTTGACCACGGGCGTCATCGTCCATGGCCTCAGCGACGAAGAGCGCCACGCCAATTATGCCTGCGACATCACCTACGCCACCAATAACGAACTGGGCTTCGATTATCTGCGCGATAACATGAAGTACGAGCGTAGCCAGATGGTCCAGCGCGGCCACAATTACGCGATCGTCGACGAAGTGGACTCGATCCTGGTCGACGAGGCGCGCACGCCGCTGATCATCTCCGGCCCGCTCGACGACCGTTCGGAACTCTACAACACGATCGACGCCTTCATCCCCGCACTGACGCCTGATGACTACGAGATCGACGAAAAGCAGCGCTCCGCCAACTTCTCCGAGGTCGGCACCGAAAAGCTCGAGAACCTGCTGCGTCAGGCGGGCCTGCTGAAGGGCGAATCCCTCTACGACGTCGAGAACGTCGCAATCGTCCACCACATCAACAACGCGCTGAAGGCCCACAAGCTCTTCACCCGCGACAAGGACTATATCGTCCGCAACGACGAGATCGTCATCATCGACGAATTCACGGGCCGCATGATGCCCGGCCGCCGTTATTCGGAAGGCCAGCACCAGGCGCTCGAAGCCAAGGAAAAGGTGCAGATTCAGCCGGAGAACCAGACGCTCTCCTCGATCACCTTCCAGAACTATTTCCGCATGTACGGAAAGCTCGCCGGCATGACCGGTACGGCGCAGACGGAAGCGGAAGAGTTCGGCAACATCTACAAGCTCGAAGTAGTCGAAGTGCCGACCAACCTGCCGATCCAGCGTATCGACGAGGACGACGAGGTCTACCGGACCTTCGACGAAAAGTTCAAGGCGATCATCGAAGAGATCAAACAGGCCCATGAACGCGGCCAGCCGGTCCTGGTCGGCACCACCTCGATCGAAAAATCCGAACTGCTGGCGACCATGCTGCGCCAGTCGGGCTTCAACAATTTCCAGGTCCTGAACGCCCGTTACCACGAGCAGGAAGCCTATATCGTGTCGCAGGCCGGTGTGCCGGGCGCCGTCACGATCGCCACCAACATGGCCGGCCGCGGTACCGACATCCAGCTCGGCGGCAATATCGACATGCGCCTCGAACGCGAACTCGAAGGCATGGAGCCGGGTCCGGAGCGCGATGCGCTGGAAGCGGCAAGCCGCGAAGAGGTCAAACAGCTCAAGGAGAAGGCGCTTGCCGCCGGCGGCCTCTACGTGATCGCCACCGAGCGCCACGAAAGCCGCCGCATCGACAACCAGCTGCGCGGCCGCTCCGGCCGTCAGGGCGACCCGGGCCGTTCGAAATTCTACCTGTCCCTCCAGGACGACCTGATGCGCATCTTCGGTTCCGACCGGATGGACAGCATGCTGCAGAAGCTCGGCCTCAAGGAAGGCGAGGCGATCGTCCATCCGTGGATCAACAAGGCGCTCGAACGCGCCCAGAAGAAGGTCGAAGCCCGCAACTTCGACATCCGCAAGAACCTTCTGAAATACGACGACGTCACCAACGACCAGCGCAAGGTGATCTTCGAACAGCGCATCGAGATGATGGATTCGGAAGACGTATCCGAGACCGTCGAGGACATGCGCAGCGAGGTGATCGAGGTTCTGGTCGCCAAGCACATTCCCGAACGCGCCTATGCCGAACAGTGGAATGCCGCGGGCCTTCGCGAAGACGTCGGCCGGATGCTGAACCTCGACCTGCCGATCGAAGACTGGGTCAAGGAAGACGGCATCGGCGAGACCGACATCCGCGAACGGATCACCGAGGCTGCCGACAAGGCCGCGGCCGAGCGCAAGGAGCGCTTCGGCGCCGATATTATGACCTATGTGGAGCGCTCCGTGCTGCTCCAGACGCTCGACCACCTGTGGCGCGAGCATATCGTCAATCTCGACCACCTGCGCTCGGTCATCGGCTTCCGCGGCTACGCCCAGCGTGATCCGCTGCAGGAATACAAGGCGGAAGCCTTCGAGCTGTTCCAGGCGCTGCTTGCCAACCTGCGCGAGGCGGTCACCGCCCAGCTGATGCGCGTCGAGCTGGTGCAGAACCCCGAGCCGCCACAGCCGCCGGCGATCTATGACGAACAACATGTCGATCCGACGACCGGCCTCAACCAGGTCACCGGCTTCGACAGCGAGAACTTCATCGCCGCACCGGCAGACCGCCGTCCGGAAGATCCCTCCACCTGGGGCAAGATCGGCCGCAACGAGGCCTGCCCCTGCGGATCCGGCAAGAAATACAAGCATTGCCACGGTGCCTTCGAACAGGCCTGAAGCTTCTGCTAAAATCTTATCCCTTTAACGCCGCCCCTGCCGGGCGGCGTTGTCGTTTCCGCCGCGGGACCCGCGCGACCGTCAATCCTTTAACGCCTGGGCGAACCCTTTCTTAACCCTGCTGTGGCAACACTTTTGCCCATTGTTCCCGTCGTCGTTACGAGTATTGCGTGCCCATCATGGCGGTTATCGAAACAGCGGAAAGATTGCTTCCGCCTGGTCTGAGGACCCGGCTGGCACCGCTGACGCGCAAGCTCCAATCGATCCTGACCGATGACGACGAGACGGCCCGCGCCCAGCGCCGCGCGCTCATCGCTTTCGTGATCCGCGTCGCAAGCGCCGCCATCGCCTTTGTGTCGCAAATCGTGCTCGCCCGGCTGATGGGCGAGTTCGAATACGGGATCTTCGCCTTCGTCTGGGTTCTGGTCGTGCTCGCCGGCAATCTCTCCTGCCTCGGGTTCCACACATCCGTCATCCGTTTCCTGCACCAGCACAGGGCACGCGACGAGGTGGCGACGGTGCGCGGGCTCAATCTCGCCGTCCGCCTCGTGGCGCTCATCTCGGCAAGCACGGTAGCCGGCCTCGGTTTCCTGTTCCTGCATGTCTACGGCCACACGGTCGAACCCTATTACCTCGTGCCGGTGTCGCTCGCCTTCTTCACCATCCCGATGATCGCGCTCGGCGACGTGCTCGACGGCACCGCACGTTCAAACGGCTGGACGGTGACGGCGCTCTCGCCCACCTACCTGATCCGCCCGACCCTGATCCTCGTGTTCATGCTGGCCGCGCTCTGGTTGGGCGCTGACCACACGGCCGTCACCGCCATGCAGGCAGCCCTTGCGGCAACCTATGTCACCACGCTCTCGCAGCTTCTGCGCCTGACGCTGCGCCTGCGCCGGCTCTATGGCACCGGTCCGATACGGTTCGAGATGGGCGCCTGGTTCCGATATTCGCTGCCGCTCTTCCTGGTCGACGGCATCGGCTTCCTGCTGACCAATGCGGACGTCGTCGTTGTCGGCCTTTACCTGCCGCCGGACCAGGTCGGCATCTATTATGCCGCGGCAAAAACGATCGTGCTGGTGCAATTCGTCTACTTCTCGATCAAGGCTGCCGCCGGCCCCCGCTTTTCCGCGATCATGGCGGAGGAGGACATGACGGCGCTGGCTGCCTTTGCCGGCCAGACCGCGCGCTGGAGTTTCTGGCCGTCGCTGGCCGTCGGGCTCGTGGCGCTCGCATCCGGCGAACTGCTTCTGTCGCTGTTCGGCAGCGCGTTCACGGCCGGTTACTGGCTGATGGCAATCCTGTTTTGCGGCATCCTCGCCAAATCGATGGTCGGGCCCGGCGAGGTCCTGCTCAGCATGGCCGGCCGCCAGAAACTCTGCGTCCTGCTCTATAGCGTGACGCTCTTGGCGAGCATCGGCCTCAATATCGCGCTGATCCCCCGCTTCGGCCTGACGGGTGCGGCCATGGCCACGGCGTCGGCGATGATGATCGAGGCGATCCTGTTGCATATCGCCGTCCGGCGCACGCTCGGCATCGTGCTCTTCGCCTTTGCCGATCCGACGCCCTCTGCTCCTTCAAAGGCTTCCTGATCATGGCGCAACCTCCATTCAGCAGCGAATTCGAGGGCAATGGCGGCGGCCGGATGAGCATGGTCCAGGCGTTCCGCGCCGAGCGGCCGGATGCCGATACCCATCTCCAGGTCGGCCGGCCCGGCCGCGAACTCTGCCTCTATCCCGCCGCCTTCGGTTACGACCTGCAGGAAGAACTCGAATTCCTCTCCAACCGCGCGCTCGAGCCGAACATCTTCTTTTCGGCCCGGCTGCTCGCCCCCGCCATGCCGCGGGTCGAGGACAAGCAGGTGCGCCTGGCGCTGATCCGCGACGAGATCGGTGCACGCAGCCGCATGCGGCTGCTGATGCCGTTTACTGTCGAGAAGCCCGGCTTTTCCGTCGGCGCCTCGATCATCCGCGCCTGGGCCAACCCCTTCGGGCCGATCGGCACGCCGCTCGTCGACGCGGAAGATTCAGCCGAGACGATCGACAATCTTTTCGACGCGCTCAGCATGCGCGAAGCCCGCCTCCCCTCCGTGCTGGTCATGCCGGACGTCAGGCTCGGCGGCCCGTTCGCGCAGCTCGCCAAGGCGGTCGCGATCGGCCGCAACCTGCCGGTTGCCGTTACCGATCCTCATCTCCGACCGATGCTCGAAAGCCTGCTCGACGGCGAGGCCTATCTCAAGCACTCGATCTCGTCGCACCACTACCGCGAAATGCGCCGTCTCTGGCGCAATCTCGGCAACAAGGGCTCGCTCAGCTATTCGGTCGCCCGCCAGCCGGAAGAGATCCGGTTGCGGATGGAGGAATTCCTGGCGCTCGAAGCCAAGGGCTGGAAGGGCCGCAAACGCTCGGCCCTGATCAACGACCGCTACCGCGCCGCCTTCGCCCGCGAAGCGATCACCAACCTGGCGGAAATCGACGCCGTCCGCATCCACACCATCGATTTCGACGGCCGCGCCATCGCCTCGCTCATCGTCTTCATCATGGCCGGCGAGGCCTATACGTGGAAAACCGCCTACGACGAGAGTTTTTCCCAGTTCTCGCCCGGCAAGCTCTTGATGGTGAAGCTGACCGAATGGCATCTCGACGACGCCAACATCATGCGCACCGACAGTTGCGCGGTTCCGGACCATCCGATCATGAGCCGTTTCTGGGAAGAGCGCGAGGAAATGGGCACACTGGTGATCGGCCTGCGCCAGAACGGCGACCGCGACGTGCGCCAGGTGGCAGCCCAGCTCCACCTCTACCGCAACACCCGCAACATGGCCCGCATGCTGCGCGAGAAGATCATGTCGCTCGCCGGCCGTTCGGAATAATCAACCCGTAGCGATCACTCGGCCGCCGCCTTGTCGCGCAGCAGCCGGCGGATCACCTTGCCGCTGGTCGTCAGCGGGATATCGTCGACGAAGGCGACCTCGCGCGGATATTCATGCATCGACAGCCGCGTCTTCACCCAGTCACGGATCTCCAGAGCCAGTTCGTCGGTCGGGCGATAGCCGGGGGCCAGCGCGATATAGGCCTTGACGATCTCGGTGCGGATCGGGTCCGGCTTGCCGACCACGGCCGCCAGCCGCACCGCCGGATGACCAGTCAGGCAATCCTCGATCTCGCTCGGCCCGATGCGATAACCGGACGAGGTGATGACGTCGTCATCCCGCCCAACGAATTCCACATAGCCGTCGCGGTCCTTCCGGCCGAGATCACCGGTGATCAGCCAGTCGCCGACGAATTTCGCTTCCGTCGCCGCGTCGTCGTTCCAGTAGCCGAGGAACATCACCGGATCGGGTCTGCGGATGGCGATCTGCCCCATCTTGCCGGCCGGCAGCTCGATGCCCCTGCCGTCGACCACCGCCACGTGATGGCCGGGCACCGCCCGCCCGATCGCTCCGCCGCGCGACACACCGAGATTGGCGGCCGAGGACAGCACGAAATTGCATTCGGTCTGGCCGTAGAACTCGTTGACCGTCAGCCCCAGCGCCGCCTTCGCCCAGTCATAGGTCTCGCGGCCGAGCGCCTCGCCGGCCGAGGCGATCGTCCGCAGCTTGAGATCGTATTTTTCGAGCGGGTTTTCGACGGATTTCAGGAGCCGCAACGCCGTCGGCGGAATGAAGGCGTTGCGCACATCCATCTCGCTCATGATGCGAAAAGCCATGTCCGCGTCGAATTTCTGGGCCGGCGAGGAGACGACCGGAATGCCGAGCATCAGCGCCGGCATCAGCACGTTGAGCAGGCCGCCTGCCCAGGCCCAGTCCGACGGCGTCCAGATCCGGTCCCCCTGTTGGGGTGCGAATTCGTGCGCCAGCTGGAAACCCGGAATATGGCCGGCCAGCACCCGATGGCCGTGCAGCGCCGCCTTCGGCGGGCCGGTCGTGCCGGAGGTGAAGATCATCAGCGCCGGATCGTCCGGTCCGCTGTCGACGACCTCGAACACGGGAGAATGGGCGGCGATCAATGCGTCGAGCGCCAGCAGGCCGTCGCCGGGCGGCAGCTCCCCGGTGACGATCACGTGCCGCAGCTCCGGCAGCTTTTCGCTTAAGGCTGCCAGCCGCGACAGGCCGAAGGGATTGGTGACGATCGCCGCAGCACCCGATGCCTTCAGCCGGTATTCGAGCGCCTCGGCCCCGAACAGAAGCGCCAGCGGCAGGGCGATGCCGCCCATCTTGTTGATCGCCACATGCGCGATCACCGTCTCGAAACTTTGCGGCAGAAGAAGTGCAACGCGGTCGCCGGGCTTGAGGCCGAGCGCGACAAAGGCGTTCGCAAGCGAGGCGGATCGCCCGGACAGTTCGCCATAGGTCAGAGCCCGATGAGCACCATCCGGGCTGAAATGCTGGAGACAGATGCGATCTTGAAATTTCTCCGCCCAGGCATCGCTGACCGCCTCCCCCATGTTGAATCGCTGCGGGATCTCCCAGGCGAAATCGCGAAAAAGGTCTTCATAGGACGTTCGGGCAGGCAGTTTCATGGGCAGCGCTTCTATTTTTGCTGCACCAGCTAACATCCGGGATGCTTAAAATACAAGGGGGACACAGGAAGGGACCTGATATGGCTGCCTCCGGAAGCCCAGGCGGCACGCATGTTCCGGGAGGCGCTAAAGACGGCGATCTGCCGCCGAGGATCGGGAAAAACGACATCGATCTGCCTTGATCCGGGACAATTTCGCAGCTGCCAGGCATGCGGGATTGCAACCTCACTTCACCCTTGCATGCCGGTGCAGCCCCGTGATAGAGCGCATACCGCTACCCAAGTGCCCCGTTGGCGGAATTGGTAGACGCGCCTGACTCAAAATCAGGTTCCGAAAGGAGTGCTGGTTCGATTCCGGCACGGGGCACCACATCTCCTGGAAGCTTTGATATGTTGCGGTTTTCTGGCGCAGTGATTGCGTGCGCACTTGACTAGTTCCGCACCTCTCAACTGTGGCAAAATCAGTAGCAACAATCTCATTAAAATGGAATATCGTCGTCCATATTGCGATCTTCGCGAGGTTTGGGAAGCTGTTTGCGTGGACCGTCGATCCGCTTCCGCTCAGTTGGAGCGGGTAAACTTGCGGTAGGTTCACGCTCTTTCGCGTCATCAACAACACCGAAAATAAGCTTTACCCATTTCCACCAAGGTTCCGCACCTTCACGTTCAACGTCGCCACTGAGACGTGCCACGGCCCTTATTCCGTCCGTGATGACTTCAAAGCGAGTTCGATCCCTGTCGATTTCCAGTAGGAGCGCGTTGAGCTTCTTAAAGATAGCTTCTCGCTTTTCAGTCGCCGCATCGGATCTCTCGACAACACCTTTTATCTGCTCGACATAATGGCGGATTTTTTCGCGCTCTGCCGTCGTCAAATGGACGCTAAATTGCTTTCTACCTTGCGCACCCTGAATCTTGACGCGGTGCATTACGTTACGCAAAGCCAATTCAAACTGACTGAAATAATATTCGCTGTTCTCTTCCCTGTCCTCATCTCGAAAGTGAGCAATTTCAGGAAAATCGAAAATATCCGCGATGTTGCGGACATCGCTCATAAATTTATTTCGGTGGTAATAGGAGTTTTCCTTATCGTACCTCAAGGATTCCTCTAATTCCGCTCTGAAATGCTCCTCAAAGTAAAGAAACGCGCGGCCTGGGTCATCTGGCATATTATCGTAGATGCTATCATCCATTACAGGCCGGACCCCTTTTGGCTATGACGGTTGGACAATATCTCGGGTGTCATTGTTCCAATATCAATCCTTGCTTAGCCTACTTGGCCCTGGCATTGCAGATTTCCACAAAAACTACGTTTCCGACCTACCGGTTCAAAAAACAGACCTGAAAACCGTCTGTTTCGGCTTCGGCGCGGCGGCGATCGAAAGCTCGGCCTCGCGGCGATTAAGGTCCATGCTGATTAGAGATCGAGCAGCGAGCGCGCAGATCGTCGCGTCGAGGGTTTCGGCCCGCTTGCAGGGGAACCCGATCGATGCTCGGACCATCGATCGGATCGCAATTTCGCAGAATGATTGTCACGAGGGACGATAGACTCGCTTTGCGTAGTCAAGCAAGTCGGCCACAGATGCAGAATTCGTAGCAAAAACGGCTGCAAAATTAAGTTTTGCGGGTCGTACTGATAGCCAACTTCTGATAATTGCGCTGCAATATCAGATTCTTGCAGAAAAAGTGATATGGCGCACCCGACAGGATTCGAACCTGTGACCTTTGGAATCGGAATCCAACACTCTATCCAGCTGAGCTACGGGTGCTAACCTGAAAGACGATGACTCGTCTCCGTCCGATGGTGGTTCTTAACTCAGGATGTTGCCGGCATCAATCGCCAATTTGCGGCGGATGCAAATCATCTGGTGGCGGCGTTCTATTTGTGGCACCCGCGGCTTCCTGCGGGCTTTATCCCATGGTCCCGGCACTGGCCGTTGCCTTGTCCCCGGAAAGCCCGGTCTTCAATTCAAGATAATTTGTCTTACCGCGCCGCCGCATCTGCTCTAAGTGAGGCCATGGCACCCCTGCCGGTCGAAACCATTTTAGGAGAGGCGCATGGCGCTGACAGCTTCCACACCCCGGTCCCGCGTCGGCATAGGCTACGCCATCGTCCTGACGCTCGGCATGGCGGCGACGGTCGGCGGGGCGCTGGCTTTCCAGTATATCGGCGGCTATATCCCTTGCGCGCTCTGCCTTCTGCAGCGCAATCCCTATTATTACGGCATTCCGGTCGGCATTCTGGCGATCGTCGTCTCGATGATCGGCCTGCCCGCCTGGGTCACCCGCGCGCTGCTGGTCGTCATCGGCGTGATGATGCTGGTCGGCGCCGGCATGGGTGTTTATCACTCGGGCGTCGAATGGGCCTTCTGGGAAGGTCCGGCAAGCTGCGGCGGCGGGGCCGGCGTCACCACCAATGCCGGCAGCCTGCTGTCGGACCTGAACACGGTTCACGGCCCCTCGTGCACGCAGGCAGCCCTTCGGGTGCTCGGCCTGTCGTTTGCCGGCTGGAACGTGATTGCCAGCGTCATCCTGGCGGCCATCGCATTCGTCGGCGCCAAAAAGGCGGCCTGAACCACCTGATGCGGAAAGATCCGGGGCCCGACTGAACCGGGCCCCTTTCCGTTTCCGGGTTATGCGCCGATCGCTCGATCGGCCCGAACACAGGGCCATTGTCGCGCGGGTGTCTGGAACAAATTGCGAGAACCTGCCGCTGACAAAGGCTTCGACGGCCTCTAAGATTGTGGCATGAACTTCTTCGAGAGCCTGCTCGTCCTGCTGCTTGTCGCGATCGTGCTTCTGCAGATTTCGCGCCGGCTTTCCGTGCCCTATCCGTCGATGCTGGCGCTGGCGGGCGCTGCGGTCGCCCTGGTGCCGGGCACGCCGTATATCTCGCTCGACCCGGAAACGGCGCTCGCGCTGTTCATCGCGCCGGCGCTGCTCGATGCGGCGTTCGATTTTCCGATCGGAATTGCCCGCCGGTTCTGGCTGCCGCTGCTGGTGTTTGCGATCGGCGGCGTATGCGTCACCGCGGTTGCCGTCGCCTTCGTCGGATGGACGGTGGCCGGATTGCCGATCGCAGCGGCGCTGGTGCTCGGCGCGATCGTCGCCCCGCCCGATGCCGCGGCCGCGACGGCGGTGCTGTCGTCGATGTCGATCCCGCGCACCACCGATACCGTCCTTCGCGGCGAAAGCCTGTTCAACGATGCGGCTGCGCTGCTGATCTTCGACGCGGCGCTCTCCGTGCAATCTGCCGGCAGCCTCGATGCGGGCGTGGCGCTGCATCTTGCCGTCGCGGTGCCCGGCGGCCTGCTGCTCGGGGTCCTGGCCGCCTGGGTGGTCCGGCATCTCATGCGGTTCGTCGCCGGTACGCTCGGCGGCATCCTCCTGCAGTTCGTCCAGACCTTCCTTCTGTGGATCCTCGCCGAACGGCTCGGCCTGTCGGCGGTGCTTGCCATCGTCGCCTTCGCGATGACGCTCGCGAGAAGCAGCGAAGCCCGCTCCTCGGCGCGCATGCGGGTGCAATCCTACGCGGTCTGGACCGCCGTCGTGTTCGTTCTCAACGTCATGGCCTTCCTGCTGATGGGCATGCAGGTTCGCGACATCGTCGGCGGAATGCCGGCGGATCACCTCTGGGATGCGGCCCGCTTTTCGCTGCTGACGATCATGATCGTCATCGTCGTGCGGTTTGCGGTCTGCGTCGGCTACAATCGGCTCACCGCCTGGCATGAGCGCAGCCGCGGCAGGCCGGAACCCGCGACGACGACCCAGGCACTGCTGGCCGGCTGGTGCGGCATGCGCGGTCTGGTGACGCTTGCGACCGCCTTCGCCCTGCCGGTGGACTTTCCGCAGCGCGACGTCGTGGTGCTGACCGCTTTTTCGGTGGTGCTTGCGACCCTTGTCGTCCAGGGATTGACGCTTACCCCGATCATCCGCTGGCTCGGCCTCGACCGACGCGCCGAGGGGCATGGCGAACTCGCCGTCATCCGCGGCAAGATCGCGCTCGCCGGCCTTTCCAGGCTCGACGGTGCGACCGAGACGGAAGCCGAATTGCTGCGCTCGAAATTCCGCATCGAACAGCTGGCCGCCTCCCGGATCGAGGACGCCAACTCTCTCGAGACCTACCGGCGGCTGGCCTTGAAGGCGATTGCCGCACAGCGGGAAGAGCTGGAAAAGCTTCGCTCCGTGCACAAGGTCAATGTCGACGAATACAATCTGCTGCTCGAAGAGATCGACTGGCGCGAGCTTTCGGTCCTGCCGGAAGATGCGCGCCGAATCGAGGAGAGCTGATCCGCCCGCCAGTCAATATCGTCTCCTTTTATCGAACGAACTGTCAATCATTGTTCATCTTCCGGATACGGGCGAAATGGGGCACATACGGTCCCAGAGAATTCAACCCGCGTGTCCAACCAGAGACACCGATCCGGAGATCCCAAAATGTCCACCACTGCCACCAATTCCCTGCTTCTCGTCGGCCGCGTTCTTCTGGCCGGCATGTTCGTCATGTCCGGTTTCCAGAAGCTCGTCGATCCCGCCGGCACCGCCGGCATGATCACCGGCGCCGGCCTTCCCGCCGCCACGCTGCTCACCTATGTCGCAGGCCTCTTCGAACTGATCACCGGCCTTGCCGTTCTGACCGGCTTCCAGACGCGTATCGCAGCAATCCTGCTGGCGCTGTTCTCGGTCTTTACCGCGCTGGTCTTCCATTCCGGCGCCATCAATGTCCCGGGCTTCCCGGCAGCCGCGAACGGCCTGCTGACGCTCTTTAACAGCCTGATGATGATGAAAAACCTGACGATTGCCGGTGGTTTCCTGGCTCTCGCCGCCATCGGCGCCGGTGCATTTTCTGTCGACGCCCGCCGTGGTTCTGTCGCAATCGCTGCCTAAGCTTTCGAAATTCCCTGCCCAAGACTGCCCGCCGGATGAGAAGTCCGGCGGGTATTTTTTTGAGCTCAATCGGTCTGGACGGCTGGCAGTTCGCTCATTTCGGGCAGCCAGGAAACGGCCGAGCGGCACCAGATCTGGCGCTGCGGCCTCAACTCCGCCCGCTGGTCGATGCTGCCCCAGCGGATGCCCCAGATTTTGGCCGCCTCACCTTCGCCATTGACGAAAAGCGGCGAGCCGCATTCGGGGCAGAAATACTGCTGGCGGACACGGCCGCTCTCGGCCACCTTGCGATAGAGCTTTGGCTCGTGCCCGGTGAGCTTCAGATCGCTTTCCGGGACGACGGCGGTGACGCGAAAGGGCGAGCCGCTGAGCGTCTGGCAATCGGTGCAATGGCAGATGGCGAGCCGCTTTGGGTCGAGTTCAGCCTCATAGGTGACATAGCCGCAATGGCATCGACCGGTTACATGCATCGTCCTTCCTCCTCTTCAAAGCTCAAAGCACGGCGCGGACTGCCTCAACGATCCTGGCAATCCGCGGATCCTGTTCGTGAGCCGGCTTGCGGGCCCTGACCAGGCAGGCTTCCGACTTCAGGATCACGCCATCCGACAGGATCTTCAGGTGATTGGCCCTGAGCGTCGATCCCGTCGAGGTGATATCGACGATGATATCCGCCTGACCGGCAGCCGGCGCGCCTTCCGTGGCGCCGAGGCTTTCGACGATGCGGTAAAGCTGGATGCCGTGCTGGCTCGAAAAGAACTGCTGGGTGAGCCGCCAGTATTTCGTGGCGATTGCCAAACGGCGGCCGTGGCGGGCGCGAAAATCCGCCGCCACGTCGCCGAGGTCGGCCATGGTTTCGACGTCGAGCCAGATTTCCGGCACCGCGACCACCACATCCGCGTGGCCGAAGCCGAGGCGGGCGCAGAATTCGACGCGACCGTCAGCACCGGCCATGCCTTCGCGCACCAGGTCTTCGCCGGTGACGCCGAAATCGACGGCGCCGCTCGCAAGCTCGCGGGCAATCTCGGAGGCCGAGAGATAGGCGACCTCGACGCCTTCCATGCCCTCGATGCGGCCGCGATAGGAGCGGTCGTTGCCGACCGCGGAAATGGCAAGGCCGGCGCGCTCGAAGACCTCGGCGGTCTCTTCCTTGATACGGCCCTTGGAGGGCAGAGCGATGGTGATCGTGCTCATCTCAGTGCCCTCGCAGCTTCGATCCGGTCGAGCCAGAGCGAGAAACCGACCGCCGGAATATGCTCCCTGGCGCCGAGCAGGGTCAGCAGCCGGTCGAAACGGCCGCCGCCGGCAAGCACCGCGGACGACCCCGCCTCGGTCACTTCGAAAACGAGGCCGGTATAATAGTCGAGCGGCCGGCCGAAGGCGGCGCGGTAGGTCATGGCGGAGAGATCGGCGCCGGCATTGGCGAGCGCTGCGAGCCGGGCGTCGAAGCGGGAAACCGCCGTCCCGAGCTTCAGGCCGGCGGCATCGGCAAAACCGGCCAGAGCGGCAGGTGCTTCGGCGAGCGGCAATTGCAACGTTAGAAATTCGCGCAGCAGCAGCAGCGCCGTGCCGTCGAGCCGGGTTTCGGCCAGTTCCAACTTTTCCTTCAGCCTTCTCGCGATCTCGGTCGGCGAACGGCTGGCATTGGTGGAATAACCGGTTTCCTGCATGGTGCGGTCGATGCGGGCGACGAGATCCGCCTCGTTGTCCGAAGCGATCAGTTCGGCGATCTGCGGATCAAGGCCGGTGACCGGCTGGGGCCTGGCGAGCCGTTCCAGCAGCGCTTCGAGATGCGCCATGTCGCCGAACGCATGGATCAGCCGCCGCTGCCAGCCGAACGGCAGGCCAAGCGCCTTGACGACCGCCTCGAACACCGCCTGATCGCCGAGCGTCAGGCTGAGTTCGCGGCCGGGCAACAGCGCCTTCAGGATGCCGGTGGCATCGCCAATGGCGCGAGCGTCGGAACTGGCTATATCCTTATTCCCGAGATCCTCGATGCCGGCCTGGTAGAATTCGTGGGAACCCTCACGGCGCTGGCGAAACACTTCGCCGAGATAGGAATACCGTTTTGGCGTGCCGGTCGCCGTTTCGATGTGGCGCAGGCAGACCGGAATGGTGAATTCCGGGCGCAGGCAGAGATTGGCGCCGGTCTCGCTTTCGGTGAGGAAAATCCGGCGGCGCAGATCCTCGCCGGCCATGTCGAGAAAGGGTTCGGCGGGCTGGATGACCGGCGTGTTGACCCGCTCGGTGCGGCGGGCGGCGAATTCGGCGAGGAGGTCGGCGGAGAAGTCGGGCATGTCGATCAGGGGCATGGGATTGCTCCCCAGGAATACCCCCCTCTGCCCTGCCGGGCATCTCCCCCACAAGGGGGGAGATCACAAGCGGCATGACCGACGCCCCCGAAGGAGCGCTGCGAAGGACGCGACGTTAGATAGGAAGTGGTGAGCAGTAGCCCAGCCGATCTCCCCCCTTGTGGGGGAGATGTCCGGCAGGACAGAGGGGGGTAGAGCTCACGCATTGCCCGCCCTTTTCCGATCCTCCGCCTGAGCCGCGAGAATCTCCTTCACCTTGGCGACCAAGTCCGCCTCGGGAACGGTTTCCTGCGCCACGCGCGCCTCGCGCCAGCTGGCATTGTCCTCGATCTCGCCGGAGAGGCGCTTGCCTTCGATCAGGTCCTTCAACTGCACGACGCCCTCTGCCCGCTCGTCGCCGCCCTGGATGATGGCGATCGGGCAGCCGCGGCGGTCGGCATATTTCAACTGGTTGCCGAATTTCTTCCAGTTGCCCTGGTACATCTCGGCGCGGATGCCTTCGTTGCGCAGCGCCTGGGTGAAGCGCTGGTAGCGCCCCATGCTCTCGACATCGCCATCCATGACGGTGACCAGAACCGGGGCGATCACCTCGTCTTGACCAAGCTTGCCGAGGTTCTTCAGCGCCGTCATCAGGCGCGACACACCGATCGAGAAACCCGTCGCCGGAACCGGCTGGCCCATGAAGCGCGACACGAGGCCATCATAACGCCCGCCGCCGCCGACCGAGCCGAACACGACCTTTTCGCCTTTTTCATTGGTGACGTCGAAGATGAGCTCGGCTTCGAAGACCGGGCCGGTGTAATATTCAAGGCCGCGGACGCAAGATAAATCGATCCGAATCTTGTCTGAAAGGTAACCAGCCGCCTGCACGAGCTCCGAGATTAGCTGGAGCTCGCCAAAGCCCTCTTCGAATTTTGGATTTACACTAAACTTTGAAAGAGCTGCAGTCTTAAACGTGATGTTATTGGTGTAGTCGATCAGATCATCAATTAAAGGAGCATCAAGAAGCTCTATGATGCCCTCTATTGCATTCTGGGGTAGCCCCACCCCCTTGGTAAAGTCTCCGCTTTCATCTTTTCGGCCAGCACCTAAAAGCAACGCGACTCCTTCTGAACCAAACTTGTCGAACTTGTCCATCGCGCGCAGCACGTTCAGGCGACGTCCGGCATTCTCTTCCCCGCCAAGCCCAATCGCCTCCATGACGCCGTCCAGAACCTTGCGGTTGTTGACCCGGATCACGTAGTCGCCACGCTTGATGCCGAGGGCTTCCATCGTGTCAGCCATCATCATGCACATTTCGGCATCCGCCTGGACGCCCGGTGCGCCGACCGTATCGGCGTCGAACTGCATGAACTGGCGGAAACGGCCAGGACCCGGCTTTTCGTTGCGGAAGACGTAGCCGGCGCGATAGGTGCGGAACGGCAGCTGGATCTCGTTGAAATTCTCCGCGACATGGCGGGCGAGCGGCGCCGTCAGGTCGTAGCGCAGGCTCATCCACTGGTCGTCGTCGTCCTGCAGCGAAAAGACGCCCTCGTTCGGGCGGTCGCTGTCGGGCAGGAATTTTCCAAGCGCATCGGTATATTCGAACAGCGGCGTCTCGACCGGGTCGAAACCGTAACGCTCGTAGACTTCGCGGATCTTCGCGGTCATCTCGTTGGTGGCGTGGATATCGGCAGCGGAACGATCGACGAAGCCGCGCGGCAGGCGGGCTTTCAGTTTCTGCGGTTTCTTGCTCTTGTCGTTCATGATCGGAATTCCATTGCCAAAGGCCCCGGAGAGGCCGGATTTGTGTGCGGTTTCTTAGAGGATAGCGGCCTGAGCGGCAAGGGCGGCGGCTGGTGAAGACGCAGGCGCGATGCTATATATTATACCACTGAAGGGGCAAAGGTCATGAGCAAACGCGTCGCCATTGAAATCCCGGAGGCAATGTATGGTTTGCTCAGCCGCTATGCGGATATCCATGGCTTCGATACCGATGCCTATGTCGCGCAAGTCCTGCATCGTCATCTGGAAGATCTGCATGACATCGCTGCAGCAGATCGTGCGATGGAAGAAATTCGAAATGGTAATTCCAGTACCTACACGATGGAACAGCTTGAACGCGAGCTTGGATTAGAGAATTGAAAGCCGGCCACCGCAGCAAGGTCTATCGCTAATTCATGCTCACCGAAGCTCTCCAATACGCCGCGACCTCCCTGGTCACGCCGAAGCAATTCCGTCCCTTCATCCATTCATCGGTCAGCCTGTGGTCGCGGGCCGGGCGGTGTGCGAAGGATTGGGCAGCGCATGAAGAGAACTGCAAAGCGTTCATTCGCGAAACGACGGCCGGAATGAAGCAGCGGCGGACCTGCGTCGTGCTGGGTTCGGGCCTGCTGCGGGACGTGCCGATCGATGATCTTTCGGAAAAATTCGATACGGTGGTGCTGGTCGACCTCGTGCATCTGGCGAGCGTGCGGATGCGACTGAAGGGGAAGCGGTTCCGAAATGTCCGGCTGATTTCGCGCGACCTCTCCGGCTTCGACGATGCGGTCACGGCCAAGGTTCCGGAGCCGCTGTCGTTCCTGCGGCAGGTGCCGTATCTCGATCTCGTCGTCTCGGCCAATATCCTGTCGCAGATCGGGGTGGGATCGAAGCGCCGACTGGAAGCCGAAAACAGTCCTGCGCGCGAGGAAATCCTGCAGCGACTGGTCCGGGCGCATCTCGATGGCCTTGAAGCGCTGCCCTGCAAAACGGCTCTGATCACCGACACCGCCTATCGCGTCGCCGATCGGGCAGGCCAGGTGCTGGAAGAGGCCGACCTGCTCTGCGGCGTGCCGGCGCCGGCGGCGAAACGGGCGTGGATCTGGCCGGTCGCTCCTTATGGCGAACTGAGCAAGGAGTATCAGGCGGTGCATGATGTCATCGCCTTGTGATGTCCGCGCGGTTGATTTCCGCGAAGACGACCGTAGATTCAGAACCATGCCACGCTCTGCCGCCATTCTGATGTTCCTTGCCTGGCTCCTTTACGGGGCCATGCCGGCGGTCGGCATGCCTTACATGCAGGCGGCGAGCCCAGCGGCCGTGCAGGATCATTCGCAGCATCACGACCATGGCAAGGCGGCGGCCGAGACGGCGAAGGCCGGGCATTCCCACGGGCCATCGCAGCCACCCTGCCCGCATGGCGGCAGGAACTGCGCGACGCCCTTCTGCGCCGCCTGCCTGACGCTGCTGCCGGAACTGGCGATCGGCGGCGATGGCCGGTTCGCCCATGCCTACCCTTCGCCGGCCATCGAACAGGCGCTCGCCTCTCCGGCAACGGCGCCGCTGACGCCGCCTCCCCGAGGCTGACGGAATGTCGGTTCACCTCATCATCAAAATTCTGTCGGACACGGAAAAGGAAACCCTATGTCTGCGAAAATCATTCTCATGACCGCTGTCCTCTCCACTCTCATGACCGGCTCGCTCGCCGCGCAGGAGATGAAGGGAATGGACCACTCCAAGATGGGCACGCCGACAAGCGGCAGCCCCTCCACCAAGGCATTCCAAGATGCGAATGCCAAAATGCACAAGGACATGGCGATCCAGTATTCCGGTGATACGGATGCGGATTTCGTGCGCAGCATGATCCCACATCACCGGGGCGCAATCGACATGGCCAAGGTCGAACTTGCCCACGGCAAGGATCCGGAAATCCGCAAGCTGGCGCAAGCCGTCATCAAGGCGCAGGAGGCTGAAATCGCCGACATGCAGTCCTGGTTGAAGGCGCACGGCAAGTAACAAGTCCTCATGCAGATCGGCGCCGGGCAGGCTTTCGTCTTGCCCGGCGCTTTCTTTTTCGCCATATCAGCGGGTGGAGGCAGATCCATGCGCCCGATTACCGCCATCGGCTTCGATGCCGACGACACGCTCTGGCAGAACGAACAGTATTACCGGCTGACGGAGGAGCACTTCGCCCGACTGCTCGGCGAATTCGCCGAAGGTGCGCAGATTGCCGAGCGGTTGCTCGAAGCGGAAAAGCGCAATCTTTCCCATTACGGCTTCGGCATCAAAGGGTTCACCCTGTCGATGATCGAGACGGCGATCGAAATCACCAACGGCAAGGTGCCGACCAGGACAATCAGCGAGATCCTCGATATCGGCCGCGACCTTTTGCGCCATCCGGTCGAAACCCTGCCGCATGTGGAAGAGACGCTGGAGACCTTGAACGGCGAATATCTGCTGGTGCTGATCACCAAGGGGGACCTGTTCGACCAGGAGCGCAAGCTCGCGCAATCCGGCCTCGGCGATTTCTTCGATGCGGTCGAGATCGTCAGCGAGAAAAACGCCACCACCTATCGTCGCATCTTTTCCAAAGTGGCGGACGGGCCGGAACGGGCGATGATGGTCGGCAATTCGCTCAAATCCGATATCGTGCCGGCGATTGCGGCGGGAAGCTACGGCGTGTTCGTGCCGCATGCGCTGACCTGGATCTTGGAGCACGTGGACGCGCCGACCACGGCGCCGCGCTTCCACCAGATCGAGCATCTCGGCGAGCTGCCCTCGATCCTCCAGAAAATCACGGCCGCCTGAATTTCAATCTCAGTTCATCGACCTCGCGCTGGCAGAAACAGCCTTCGAGATGGTCGTTGACCATGCCCATGGCCTGCATGAAGGCGTAGACGGTGGTCGGACCGACGAAGGTCCAGCCGCGCTTCTTCAGGGCCTTCGACAGTTGCACGGAAACCGGCGTGGTGGGATTTGCCCGGAGCGTGGCGAGGTCCATCACCGCCGGACGCAGATGCGGGCCAGGCTCGAAGCTCCAGAAGAATTTGGCGAGCGAACCGAACTCGCGCTTCAGTTCGATGGCGCGGGCGGCATTGTTGATGGTCGAGACGATCTTGCCGCGATGGCGGATGATGCCGGCATCGGCGAGGCAACGGGCGATGTCTTCCTCGCCGAACTGGGCGATTTTTTCGAAATCGAAACCGGCAAAGGCGGCGCGGAAATTCTCGCGTTTCCTCAAGATCGTCAGCCAGGACAGGCCGGACTGGAACCCTTCGAGGCAGATCTTCTCGAACAGGCGGATATCGTCGGTCACCGGCCGGCCCCATTCCTCGTCGTGATAGTGCCGGTAGTCTTCGAGACCGCCATGCCAGGCGCAACGCCCCTTGTCGTCTTCGCCGACGATGATTCCCGCCTTTTCCATTCCTGCTCCCTTGCTGCAAATCTTTTGGTTAACCGGCTTTCCGCCGGCTTTAACATTGGTCAACCATGTTTCAAAACCGGGCGGTAACCCTGCCAAAAGGTTTATAGGCCGGCCGGCTTTGAATGTTCCACCCGTTTACCATTCGCTTTCACCTCGCGGTCACCATGTTCGTCAACACCGACGCCAAATTATCCAAAAGTTTGAGGGGCGTCCGGTCGGTGATTTGTAACGTGTGGATCCGATCATGAAGAAAACCCTTTTCCTGGCCTTCGGCCTTGCTGCCGCCTTTTCCAGTTCCGCCACGCTTGCCCAGGACCGCTATCGCGAGCGCCCGCCCGTGGTCGTCAGCCCCGATCTCGCAGCCCCATGGGTGATGCAGCTTGCAGGCCCGAACGGCCGCCCGGTCGTCTATCCGCGCCAGGCCGCCCAGCCGCGCCCGGTCTACCAACAACGTGAAGCCTACCAGCAGCGCGAGCAGCAGCCGATGGTTCGCCGCGGCATCTTCGACCGCTCGCCGGCCCAACAGGTCGCGATGCGGCCACAGCCGATCCGCGGCCAGATCGAACCGCAGTTCCTGCCGCAGACAGTCGCCTACGACAGCAAGGAAAAGGCCGGCACGATCGTCATCGATACCAATAACCGCTTCCTCTATCTGGTCACGGGCAATGGCCAGGCACGCCGTTACGGCGTCGGCGTCGGCAAACCAGGCTTCGAATGGGCCGGCGAGCACCGGGTGACCCGCAAGTCCGAATGGCCGGACTGGACGCCGCCGTCCGAAATGATCCAGCGCGAAGCCGTCAAGGGCCACTATCTGCCGGCCCGCATGGACGGCGGACCGGAGAACCCGCTCGGCGCCCGCGCCATGTATCTCGGCTCGACACTCTACCGCATCCACGGCACCAACGCCCCCTGGACGATCGGCAGCGCGGTCTCTTCCGGCTGCATCCGCATGCGCAACGAAGATGTGACGGATCTTTACGAACGGGTGAATATCGGCACCAAGGTCATCGTCATGTAATGCCGGCAATTGCCAAAGGTGAGGCGGCGGAGACACAGTCCCGCCGCCTTTTTGCCATCACATGTTCTTTATTAGACCTGTCCCTGCTTGCTTTGATGCCCGAGTCGGCTAGTTTTTGCCGCTCAAACACATCGGAGAGGATTTGGGAATGAGGACAGGCAAGACCCTTGCTATGGCCATGGGGATGGCTGGCGTGATCTTCTTTACCGCCGGGCACGCAAGCGCAATCAGCCCGGCAGCGCCGTTGATCGAACGCCCGGCAAGCGACGTGACGCTGGTCGCGATGCCGCGGGAAGTGCCGGAAGAATTCAAGCGCCGCATGGTGCGCTTCTCTTCGACCGAAAAGCCCGGCACGATCATCATCGATACCAACAACAAGTTCCTCTACTATATCGAAGGCCCCAACCGGGCGACCCGCTACGGCATCGGCGTCGGGCGCGAAGGGTTCGGCTGGTCGGGCGTCGTCAATGTCGGCCGCAAGGCAGAGTGGCCCTCCTGGACACCGCCGGCCGAGATGCGCGTTCGCGAACGTCGCGCCGGCCGTATTCTGCCGGCCGTGCAGGAAGGCGGGATCGACAACCCGCTCGGCGCCCGCGCCATGTATCTCTACAAGGGCGGCCGCGACACGATCTTCCGCATCCACGGCACCAACCAGCCCTGGACGATCGGCCTCAACATGTCGTCCGGCTGCATCCGCATGATGAACAAGGATGTCGAGCATCTTTATTCGCGCGCCGACATCGGCACCAAGGTAATCGTCATCGGTCCCGGCAACCGGCAGGGGAAAGTCGATTTCGAAGATCGCGGAATCGATATTTTCGCCACTATTTTCGGCGGCTGAACCATCAAGCAAAGTTCCGGAAGAGCGGCGAAAGCCGCTCTTTTTCATGGGTTTAGATTTCGTTAACCATAACTGGCTTAGCTTCGTCGGCGACTGGTGCAAAAAAAGCACAGACCGGCGACGCATCCGCCGCTAAACATTGAGTCATCAAAGAGCCAACGTCCCTCCCTGCAGGCTGATTCATGCGCAAAATTCTTTCTCTCGCCTTTGCATCCACGCTTCTCACCGCTGGTCTTGCTTATATTGCTCCGGCTCAAGCGGCCGACCTGACCCCGGCCAATCCCGCCTATGTCGCCCCCGTCAGCACCGGAGGATTTGAAGTCTCCGTTTACGGCGGCTACGAGTTCGCGCCGCATTCCCATGTGGACGTGTCCGATGGACCGGATTTCGCAGCCGGTTGGGATACCAATCCCTTCCAGATGCCTCCCTACTGGGGTGTCCGCGGCACCTACTGGTTCGATGGCGGCGCCCTCTCGAACTGGGGCGTTTCGCTCGATTACACCCACGCCAAGGTTTATGCCGACGACGAAACGATGGCCAAGGCCGGCGGCTGGAGCGTCTTCGAATTTACCGACGGCCTCAACCTCCTGACGGTCAACGCGCTCTACAAGTTCCCGATCGAGGGCAGCCGGTGGACGCCTTATGTCGGCGCCGGCGTCGGTATCAACGTGCCGCACGTCGAAGTGACCCGCGCTTCCGGCCGCACGTTCGAATATCAGTTCGGCGGCGCGACGATCCAGGCCCAGGCCGGCGTGAAGTACCAGCTGACCGAAAAGTGGGCGATGTTTGCCGAATACAAGGGCAACTACTCGTTCGTGGATGTGGATATCGACAGCGGTGCTTCGCTAAAGACCAACATCCTGACGCACGCCATCAACCTTGGCGTCTCCTACAAGTTCTAAGGCTTCGGGCCTTTGACGAAAAAAGCCGGCGATTTCGCCGGCTTTTTTGTTGGGCCTTTTTATCTGGCCGGGATCTCTTCCGGCTTCGGTCCGCCATAGGCCCAGTCCAGAAGCTCCACCGTGTGCAGGATCGGGATTGTGGTGCCGGAGGCGATCTGGGTGATGCAGCCGATATTGCCGGTGGCGATCACGTCCGCCTTGGTGGCCTCGATATTCCTGACCTTGCGGGCCTTCAACTGCTCCGAGATTTCCGGCTGCAGGATATTGTAGGTGCCGGCCGAACCGCAGCAGAGATGCCCCTCCCCCGGGTCGCGGACGGTAAAGCCCGCCGCCTTCAGGAGGGCCTTGGGCGCCATGGTGATCTTCTGGCCATGCTGCATCGAACAGGCGGAGTGATAGGCGACATTGAGCCGCTTCGGCTCCAGCCTCGGCAGGTCGAGCGTCGACAGATATTCGGTAATGTCCCTGGCAAGGCTCGAAACCTTTGCCGCCTTGTCCGCATAGGCCGGATCAAGGCGAAGCATGTGGCCGTAGTCCTTGATCGTCGTGCCGCAGCCGGACGCGGTGATGATGATCGCGTCGAGCCCGCCACTGTCGATTTCGCGCGTCCAGACATCGACATTGCGGCGGGCAAAATCGAGCGCCTGCTCTTCACGGCCCATGTGGTGAACGAGCGCGCCACAGCAGCCCTCGCCCTCCGGCACCACGACTTCGACACCGAACCGGGCGAGAAGCCGCAGCGTGGCGTCGTTGATACCCGGATCAAGTACAGGCTGGGCGCAACCTGACAGGATCGCTACGCGGCCGCGCCTTTCTGCCTCAGGCGCACGAGTGCCGGGGTTTGCGGAATCGGAAACCTTGGCGGCGGATTTCGGCGCGAGATCCAGCATTGCTCCCAACGGCCTTAGCGCCGGAACCCGCTTCAGGAGCGGGGCGAAGGGTCGGCCGAGCCTTGCAAGGCCGAGCGCCGTGCGGAAGCGGGCGGGATAGGGCAGCACCGCGGCAAGCAGGTTGCGGATCAACCGGTCGACCAGCGGGCGCCGGTAGGTGTTCTCGATATGGATGCGGGCATGGTCGACCAGATGCATGTAGTCGACGCCGGACGGACAGGTGGTGACGCAGGCAAGACAGGAGAGACAGCGGTCGATATGGGTGACCACTTCCTCATCCGCCGGCCTGCCGTTTTCCAGCATGTCCTTGATCAGGTAGATACGGCCGCGCGGGCTGTCGAGCTCGTTGCCGAGCGTCACATAGGTGGGACAGGTGGCGGTGCAGAAGCCGCAATGGACGCAACGGCGAAGGATCTGCTCGGATTCGGCCACATGCGGATCGGCAAGCTGAGCGAGGGTGAAGTTGGTTTGCATTTAATGGATATCCCTCGCGTTTCCGCCGATCGCTCCGCGTTCTGCCAGCCCCCCTCTGGCCTGCCGGCCATCTCCCCCACAAGGGGGGAGATCGGCAAGACGCGCGGACATCACTTTATCGGCTACCGTCGAGATGGGCGCAACGTTCCTCCGAGTCGATCTCCCCCCTTGTGGGGGAGATGGCCGGCAGGCCAGAGGGGGGCGCCTGGGCACGACCGAAGACATATTCATCACCCCATCTTCCCCGGGCAAAAAATGCCCGCCGGGTCGAGTTTCTGTTTGACGCGGGCAGAAAGTGCCGCCACCGCGTCCGGCTGTGGCTCAAAAGCCTGCGTCCCCGCGCGCGCCGCATCCGACGCCCGCAGCAGCGTCGCATGCCCGCCGCCGAGAGCACGGATATAGCGGCGCACCAGTTCGGCTTCCGGATCGGCTTCCATGCGCATCCAGACCAACCCGCCCTGCCAGTCGTAAAAGGCATCGACGCCGGTTTCTAGCCGGAGGGCGGCGACGAGCTGGTGGCCCGCAGATGGGGCGATCGAGACGTGCCAGACGGGTTTCAGGGTTCCATCCGAATAGGGATAGACATCGCGGATCTGGCGCCAGAGCGTTTGGCTCTGCTCCAGGCCGAGCCGCGAGACCGGACCGAAGGCCTCCATGACGGCAGCGAGTTTTTCGGCACGCACGGAAACCGACGCGCCAAGGCCTTCAAGCCGCAGGACCGTCGCTTCGCCTTCCGGCAATCCACCGCCGAGGAAACGGAACCGGACGGTCTGAGGCAGGTGGGCGGCGCCCGATACTTCGACCGGCAGCGCCATCGCCGCCGCCATCGCCTTTGCGGCGGCCGCGTCGTCGAGGCCGGAGATGACGATGGTCTCCACCGTCTGCGGCACCGGCAACACCCGAAAAGTCACCTCGGTCAGAAAACCGAGCGTGCCGTGCGAGCCGGCGAGCAGTTTGACGAGATCGAGGCCGGTGACGTTCTTCATCACCCGTCCGCCGGCGCGGATCGCCTCGCCCCGGCCATTGATGAAGCGGATGCCGAGCAGGCTGTCGCGGGCAGCACCCGAGACGAAACGGCGCGGGCCGGAGACATTGGCGGCGAACACGCCGCCGATCGTCGGTTCGCCGAGCGTGCCCATCACGCCGCGATGATCCATCGGCTCGAATGCCATCATCTGCCGGTTGGCGGCAAGCGCCGTCTCTATCTCGGCGACCGGCGTACCGGCTTTGACCGTCATCACCATTTCCGCCGGCTCGTAGTCGACAATTCCGGAAAGGCCGGTCGAGTTCATCATTTCGGCAGGCTCGACGGAGTTGCCGAAACCGGCGCGGGTATTGCCGCCGCACAGCGCAAGCTTCTTGCCGTCGCCGGCGGCATTGCGGATGATATAGGCGGCGTCCGTTTCGGAATTCGGGATCAGCGTCATGCGGCAGGCCGTCCATCCAGCGGAAAGACCTTGGACGGGTTGAGGATCCAGCCTTCATCGAAGGCGTAACGCACCGCCATCTGCTGGTTGAGGTCAGCCTCCGAATACTGGTGGCGCATCAGGTCACGTTTCTCGATGCCGACGCCATGTTCGCCGGTCAGGCAACCGCCGGCATCAACGCAGAGCTTCAGGATCTCGTTGCCTGCCTCCTCGGCCCTGGCCGCATCTTCCGGATCGTTGGCATTGAACAGGATCAGCGGATGCATGTTGCCGTCGCCGGCATGGAAAACGTTGGCGACCCTGAGCCCGAAACGATCGACGATCTCGGAGGTCTTGTTAAGCACATAGGAGAGCTTGCCGAGCGGCACCGTGCCATCCATGCATATGTAATCGGCGATGCGGCCGGTCGCGCCGAAGGCAGACTTGCGGCCTTTCCAGATCAGCGCCGCCTCGGTTGCCGACTGGCTTTCGCGCACGGTCTTGACGCCGTGGCGTCCGGCGATCTCGACGATCGCCTTCAGCATCGCATCCATTTCGGCTTCCGAACCTTCGACTTCGACGATCAGCAGCGCTTCCACGTCGAGCGGATAACCCGCATGGGCGAATGCCTCGCATATCTCGATCGCCGGCTTGTCCATAAATTCGATGGCGACCGGAATGATGCCGGAGCCGATGATATCGGCAACGCAGGCGCCTGCATGCTCGGACGTATCGAAGCCGAACAGGACCGGGCGGGCGCCTTCCGGCTTGGCGATCAGCCGAACCACGGCCTCGGTGACGATGCCGAGCTGGCCTTCCGAACCGCAGACGAGGCCAAGCAGGTCGTAACCCGCCGCATCCAGATGTTTGCCGCCGAGCTCGATCACCGTGCCGTCGACCAGCACCATCTTCACGCCGAGCAGGTTGTTTGTGGTGACGCCGTATTTCAGACAGTGGGCGCCGCCGGAATTCATGCCGATATTGCCGCCAATGGTGCAGGCGAGCTGCGAGCTCGGGTCCGGCGCATAGAAAAACCCGTCGATGCCGACCGCTTCGGAAATGTTGAGGTTGGTGACGCCGGCCTGCACGGTGGCGGTGCGGTTGGCGTAGTCGACTTCCAGGATGCGCGACATCTTGGACAAGCCGAGCACGACCGCATCCTCCTGCGGGATGGCGCCGCCGGAAAGCGAGGTGCCGGCCCCGCGCGGCACGACCGGAATGCCATAACGATGACAGTATTTCATCACCGCGGCCACCTGCGCCGTGGTCTTCGGTAGAGCGACGGCAAGCGGCAGGCGGCGGTAGGAGACGAAGGCGTCGGTCTCGAACGGCACCAGTTCGCGTGCCTCATGGACCAGGCACTCGGGGGGCAAAAGCTCGGTCAGGTCGGCAATGATCGCCGCTCGGCGCGACAGCACCGCCTCGCGAGGCTTCAGAAAACTGATCGTATCGGCCACCGGCTCCTCCTAAAGACATTCAACTGGTATACTTTTTTTACCAGTGATACAAGAAGCCCGAACGCCCGGCTGGCATCACCCGATTGGAGACGGCAAAGTTGACGCATGAGCTTTTCGCGCCGGTGCCGCATGGTCGAACTGCGGACGAGGTCATCCTGCAGATCGAAAGCCTGATCCTGAACGGCGTGCTGCGCGACGGCGACCGCCTGCCGGGTGAACGCGAGCTGGCGCAGAGGTTCGACGTTTCCCGGCCGATCCTGCGAGAGGCGCTGAAGGAGCTGGAGGCGCGCGGGCTGCTCACCAGCCAGCATGGCGGCGGCACTTATGTCGCCGATATCGTCGGCCAGATCTTCTCGCCGCCGCTGGTCGCCCTGATCCGCCGGCATCAGCGGGCGGTTCACGACTATCTGGAATACCGTCGTCAGCTCGAAGGCATGACGGCGGAGCTTGCCGCCACCCGTGCGACGGACACCGACAGGCAACTCATCGAGCGCATCCTGGAGACGATGCGCAGCGCGCATCGGGACGGGCGTTTCGAGGACGAGCTGACATCCGACGTCGAATTCCACAATGCCATCGGCGATGCTGCGCATAACATCATTCTCATGCACACCCTGCGCGCCTGCTACCGGCTGCTCAGCGACGGGATCTTTTACAACCGCCGCATCATCTTCAATGTCGGCAGCGCCCATGATGCGGTGATGACGCAACACGAGGCGATCGGCCGGGCGATACTGGACGGCGATCCTGCCAAAGCCCGAAAGGCTGCGGAAGACCATATCGACTTCATCTCCAAGGTCACCAACGAGGCCGAACGTACCGGCGAATGGAGCCGGATCGCACAACTCAGGATGATGCAGACCAAAATTTGAGGCCGCTGCTGCGGATTGCCGGACGTCATGCACAGTTACAATTGAACACCTGTGCAAATTTCTATTGACGTGAAACCAAGTGGCCTCACAATGGTTATCGCGTCCATGGTTGTTATCCACCGTGATTCTTCTCAAAAAAGCTGCCAGGGGTCGTTAATCCTCGCGCAAGCATTATATTAGTAAAATATCATCCTCTGGAGGACGAAACAGAAATTGGGCTTGATGGATCGGGTTACGAGCAATCTTCGGTTGATGCTGCAGCGACCGCCGCGGCAGCAGTATGCTGCGCTTTGCTACCGGATAAAGAAGAAGCCGGGACAACTCGAGGTTCTCGTTGCGACAAGCCGCGATACCGGCCGCTGGGTCGTGCCCAAGGGCTGGCCGATGACCGACAAGAAGGCTCACCAGGTCGCCGAACGCGAAGCGTTCGAAGAGGTCGGTGTCAAGGGCAAGGTTGAAAAGGAACCGCTCGGTTTCTATCACTATCGCAAGACCCTCGATAACGGCCTGAAGATCCCTGTGCGGGTGCAGGTCCACGCGCTCGAAGTGGACGAATGCCTGAAAAGCTATCCGGAAAAGGGCTCTCGAACACTGGAATGGGTTTCCTGCGAAGAGGCCGCGATGCGCGTCAATGAGCCGGAACTGAAGATTCTCTTCCTGCAGTTTGCCGAACGGATGCAGCCACGCGCTCCGCAGCTTGCAGTCAAAGCAGCAAGTTAGGTGCTTTGAAGCATCTTCCCAATTCGGCAATATTGCCTTCGCCTGCGCGCGCTATTAAGCGATAGGCATTGATTTCTTCCGCGAGGCGGAGACGGCAGGCAAGTTCCGTTCTCGCGCCTCACTTTTCACCCAAGGATGGAGATATGGGCCAAAGAAGGCCGCGCCTGGCGAAGCCGACGCTCGACAAGGATTTGGAGAAATTCTCCTCCGTGGAGGAAGCCGCCCGGCAGATGTCGCGCGGGCTTGCCGCACCGGGAACGGCACTTCTGTTCATCATCCTCGTCGCCATCTTTGCAGCCGCCTACGTGACGGGCAAACCCGGCGCCGTCGTCGTCATCGCCGCCTCCGGCCTTGCCGCCTACATGGCGATGAACATCGGCGCCAACGACGTCACCAACAATATCGGCGCGGCCGTCGGCGCCCGTGCCATGACCATGACCTTCGGTCTCGGGCTTGCGGCCGTCTTCGAAGTGGCAGGTGCCGTGATCGCCGGCCGGGGCGTCGCCAGCACGATCGCCAACGGCATCATGCAGGGCGGCATGATCACCAGCCCCGACGTGCTGATATGGGCGATGATGGCGGCACTCCTCTCGGCAGCGGTGCTGATCAACGTCGCGACATGGCTCGGCGCGCCGATTTCCACCACCCATTCGATCGTCGGCGGCGTCATGGGGGCCGGGATCGCGGCCGCCGGAGTTTCCGCAGTGAACTGGGGAACGATCGCTGGCATCACCGCAAGCTGGGTCTTTTCCCCGCTTCTCGGCGCTGTCATCGCCGCCGCCTTCCTGTTCTTCGTCAAGGAAACCATCATCTACCGCGAGGACAAGATCGCCGCGGCGAAGAAATGGGTGCCGGTGCTGATCGGCGTGATGACCGGCGCCTTTGCAGGCTATCTGGCGCTGCTCGGGCTGGGAGAACTGGTGGACGTCTCGACGCCGGTTGCGACGCTGATCGCCCTGCTGACGGGCCTCGGCGCCTGGCGCCTGCTGATCCCGGTGATCGCCCGGCAGGCCGAAGGGCTCGAGAACCGCAATCAGTCGCTTCGCACGCTCTTTCGCATTCCGCTCATCCTTTCTGCAGCGCTGCTCTCGTTCGCGCACGGTGCCAATGACGTTTCGAACGCCATCGGTCCGCTTGCCGCAATCGTTTCGGCGGCGCAAAGGGGCATTTCGGCCGGCGTGCACATTCCGCTCTGGGAACTGATCATCGGCGGCCTCGGCATCTCGCTCGGCCTGCTGCTTTACGGCCCGAAACTGGTGCGGCTGGTCGGCGCGGAAATCACCAAGCTCAATCCGATGCGCGCCTATTGCGTCTCGCTGTCGACGGCCCTGACCGTGATCGTCGCATCCTGGATCGGGCTGCCGGTCTCCTCGACCCATATTGCCGTCGGTGCGGTGTTCGGCGTCGGTTTCTTCCGCGAATGGTATACCCGCCATTCCCGCCGCCGCTTCGAATACATGCGGGCGCGGGCCGGCAAGGATCTCGATACCACCGAGCCTTTCGAACGCAATGACGACGAATTGAAACGGCGTTACCTGGTGCGGCGCTCGCATTTCCTGAGCATCATAGCCGCCTGGACGATCACGCTTCCGGCGGCCGCCACCCTTGCGGCGCTGATCGCCACCGCTATGTTCGCGCTGTTCGTCTAGGCTTCGAGGTTTCCATGCGCGCCAATTTCCGGATGCAGAGGCTGTTCATCGAGGCGCCGCTCGGCGCCGGTGCCCGCCATGAAGTGTCGTCGGAGCAGTTCAACTATCTCGCCAACGTGCTGAGGATGGAGGAAGGTTCGGCAATCCTGCTCTTCAACGGCCGCGACGGCGAGTGGAAGGCCAGGATCACCTATCCGACCCGAAAGAAGATCGTGCTGGAAGCAATCGAGGAAACCCGGCCGCAGCCGCCGGCCTCCGACCTGCATTATCTTTTCGCGCCGCTCAAAGTCGGCCGCCTCGACTATCTGGTGCAGAAGGCGGTCGAGATGGGTGCGGGATTCATCCAGCCGGTGATGACCCAGCATGTACAGGGCAAGATCACCAGCATGGACCGGCTTCAGGCGAATGTGGTGGAGGCCGCCGAGCAGTGCGGCATTTTGTCGGTGCCGGAGGTCGCGCCGCCAAAGAAACTCGGCGACCTGCTCGACACCTGGCCCCACGATCGGCGCATCATCTTCTGCGACGAAGGCGACGAGGGCCAGAACCCGCTGCCGATCCTTACGGCAATCAAGGAGACAAAGCTGGCGCTGCTGGTCGGGCCGGAAGGCGGATTTTCGGACGAGGAAAGGGAAAGGCTGCGTTCGCTTTCCTTCGTCACCGCGATACCGCTCGGGCCCCGGATATTAAGGGCGGATACGGCCGCGGTCGCGGCGCTCGCAGTCATCCAGGCAGCGGTCGGCGACTGGCGGTGACCCGCTTGACATGACGGCCTTGAAATTCTGAATCTATCTTGAAAGAAATTCACTTGCAGCGCACATCAATCCGGTCCAATCAGCCGGCTATCCGTCTAGATCAGGCATTCCGAGCAAGGTAATTTTCATGGCCCGCGATACGACCGACCAGACACCGCTGACCTCGGTGTCCGAGCTTTCCGCCTACCTGGCGAAGGGAGCTCGGCCGAAGCAAGATTTCCGCATCGGCACGGAGCATGAAAAATTCGCCTTTTTCCGGGCGGACAACAGCCCGGTTCCCTATTTCGGCGATGCCAGTATTTCCGCGCTGCTGAAAGGCATGGAAAAGAAGCTCGGCTGGGAGCCGATCATGGACGGCGAGAACATCATCGGGCTCGGCGAGCAATCCGGCATGGGGGCGATTTCCATCGAGCCCGGCGGCCAGTTCGAGCTTTCCGGCGCGCCGGTGGAGAGCATTCACCAGACCTGTCGGGAATCCAACCAGCATCTCGCGGTTCTGCGCGAGATCGCCGAACCGATGGGCATTCGTTTTCTCGGCATCGGCGGCAGCCCGAAATGGACGCTCGCGGAAACCCCGCGCATGCCGAAATCCCGCTACGACATCATGACGCGCTACATGCCGAAGGTCGGTTCCAAGGGCCTCGACATGATGTACCGCACCTGCACGATCCAGGTGAACCTCGACTTCTCCTCGGAGGAGGACATGGCCGCCAAGATGCGCGTGTCTATGAAGCTGCAGTCGATCGCCACCGCGCTGTTTGCGTCCTCCCCGTTCACCGAAGGCAAGCCGAACGGGCTGGTCTCCTGGCGCGGCGACATCTGGCGCGATACCGACAACCAGCGCTCCGGCGTGCTGCCCTTCGTGTTCAGGCAGGATTTCGGTTTTGCCGACTATGTGGAATGGGCGCTCGACGCGCCGATGTATTTCGTCGTCCGCGACGGCAAGTATCACGACTGCACGCATGTCACCTTCCGCCAGTTCATGAATGGCGCGCTGAAAGGCGAGATCAAGGACTGGGAGCCGACCATGGGCGACTGGACCAACCACCTTTCCACCCTCTTCCCCGACGTCCGCCTGAAGCGTTTCCTCGAAATGCGCGGCGCCGACGGCGGCCCGTGGCGGCGGATCTGCGCGCTGCCGGCGTTCTGGGTCGGCCTGCTTTATGACGACACCGCCCTTGCCGATGCCGAGACGCTGACGGCCGACTGGACGGTCGAGGACGTCGTCGCCATGCGCGATGCCGTGCCGGCGAAGGGCCTGAAGGCTGAAATCAAGGGCAAGTCGGTGCTCGACATCGCCCGCGAGGCGGTGGCGATCTCCAAGGCGGGTTTGAAGGCGCGGGCGCGGCTGAACGGCGAAGGCCAGGACGAAAGCATCTTCCTGCAACCGCTTGACGAAGTGCTTGCCAAGAAGACGACCATGGCAGACGACCTGCTGTCTCTCTACCACGGCCGCTGGCGCGGCTCGGTCGAGCCGGTGTTCGAGGAATACCAATACTGACCAGATTGAGATCGGTTCTAAAAACCGGTTTCCGTTCAGCACTTTCCGGATATAGTGGTGCATCACCCGAACCGGAAAGGATTCTCTCCATGCTGCCACTGTTCGACATGATGCTCAGAGCTCAGGACGGCGCAGGCATGGAGGCGATCGCCAAGCAGTTCAACCTGGCTCAGGAACAGGCTACCCAGGCAATGGCGGCGCTGATGCCCGCCTTTTCCTCGGGGTTCAAGCGCACCAGCGCCAATCCTTACGACCTCACCTCGCTGATGAGCAGCATGGTGTCCGGCGCCTATGCCAAATATTTCGAGGACCTGACCAAGGCCTTTACGCCGCAGGGCACGATGGACGGCAATGCCGTACTCGAAAAGCTGTTCGGCTCCAAGGAAGTCTCCCGCGCGATCGCCGCACAGGCCGAGCAGCTCACGGGGATCGGCCAGGAAGTCTTCAAGAAGATGATGCCGGCCATGGCCGACACTCTGATGGGCGGGCTGTTCAAGCAGATGAGCGGACAGTTAACCGGCGCCAACGAAGCGTTCGCCGCCTCGCCGATGGGACAGATGCAGCAGCAATGGCTGGAAAGCATGGGCCTGCAGCCGAAGGCGAAGCCGCAGCCAGCGGCCAATCCCTTCGACAATCCCTTTGCCCAGGCGATGCGTTCCATGTGGGGGCTCGACAAGCCGGAACAACCGCAACCTTCAACCGGCAACCCGTTTGCTGACAATCCGTTTGCCAAGGCTTTCCAGGACATGATGGGCGGCGCCTTCGCGAGCCCGAGCAGCACGGCCGCCCCCGCCCCGGAAACGCCCAAGGACGCACCGGCGGCCGAGGCCAATCCCTATCGCGACGTGCTGAACAACATGTTCGACAGCGGACTTGAAGTGCAGAAAAGCTACCAGAAGAACATGGAAGCGATCTTCGACACCTATCTGCGCAATGGCACGGGCGCCAATGCCGAGCCGGCGGCGACGCCTGTCGCTCCAAAGCCATCCAAATAAAAAAAGCCCGGCACGGATCGACCGGCCGGGCAAGCAGCAGGGCTATTGGCTATCACCCTGCGGGGAAAAGGTCAGGCAAGATCAGCGATTGGCCGGTCTTGCAAAGCGATGCCGCGCACGCTCACGAGCGGAGCGGGACAGGAGCAGAGATGGATCGTCCAGCACGCCGGACTGATTGAGCGCCATCACCACATCATGCCGTGTGATGCCGATATCGTTGAGCTGGCGGTCGTCGAGATCATGGAGGCGATTGCTCGCCAAACGATTGCGAAAGGCACGCCACACGGATTTCGTTCGCAGCATCACGACAGCCAGACGGCCTTGCGTGCCGCGCTCCTCGTGAACCAGATCGAGTTCAGTTCCGCAGTCGGTCGTGCTCATTGGTCTATCCTTTCGCAGGCACGAGAAAGGCCATCCCTTCCGTGGAGGTCCTACGGAAAGGCTGCCTGGTTGGGCGCTCAGGGAAGAAGCACCCTTCGATTTTGATTTGCGATCCCCTTATCGCGGAAAACCTATTGATCAGTCCAACGAATGTTTCTAATGATTAGCATCAACCTCTCTGATGGGTCACTCTCATGTCCGCTCCGCTTGATATCGACCAGCTGCATACCTTCATTTCCATCGTCGACACCGGCAGTTTCACCAAGGCTGCCGATCGAGTGTTCAAGACCCAGTCTGCAGTTTCGATGCAGATGCGTCGGCTCGAGGAACGGATCGGCAAGCAGCTGTTTGCCAAGGACGGCCGCGGCAACCGGCTGACGGCGGAGGGCGAAAAGCTCCTGAACTATGCGCGACGCATCATCCGCCTCAATAACGAGGCGATCGCCGCCTTCGACGACAACCGTCTTGAGGGTACGCTCAGGATCGGTACACCGGACGACTATGCCGACCGCTACATGCCCGAGATCATCGGCCGTTTTGCCAAGACGCATCCGAATGTCGAACTCTATATCGTCTGTGAGCCCTCGGTCAGCCTTGCAGAAAAGATGGCGCGTGGTGAACTCGACATTGCGCTCGTCACCCACAATCCGCGCCAGCGCATTTCCGACGTGGTCCGCACCGAGCCGCTCTGCTGGGTCGGATCAGCCAACCATCCGCTGAAGGACGACGCGCCGGTGCCGCTCGCGGTCGGTCGCCGCGATTGCCTGTGGCGCCAACTCGCCTGTTCGGCGCTCGATGCGGACGGACGCGAATACCAGGTCCTGTTCACGAGCTGGTCTTCGACCGTCGTCGCAGCCGCGGTGCTTGCCGGCATGGCTGTCTCGGTGCTGCCGGAATCGGCGCTCAGGACCGGCATGAAGGTGCTGGCCGCAGCCGACGGCTTCCCGCCGCTTCCGCCGGTGCAGATCGGCATCATGAAACGGCCGGGGCTTTCGCCATCGCTGATGAATGCCATCACCGACCACATCACCGCCTGTCTCGACAACATCTCGCCGGCGGTCATTCCGGACGATCTCGACGGAGAGGCCAAAACGTTCCAGCGCATGCCGCGGGCCCGGGCGGTACAGGTGATGCCGGGGTGGTAAGGGTCACGAGTTCGGCCTTGCCTTCCCCTCACCGGTCGCGCTAAATCGCCCTGTTCTCAGGGCGGGGCGAAACTCCCCACCGGCGGTAGGCGGCGCGAGCCGTGAGCCCGCGAGCGCCTTCCGATGGAAGGGTCAGCAGATCAGGTGCGATGCCTGAGCCGACGGTCAGAGTCCGGATGAAAGAGAACGGACGTGCAGCACCCGCATCCCGCGGGTTCTATGGACGTGCGTAATCGCCTTGGGTGCCGTGTCGTAACCTGAAGGAGATTCCATGACACACACCCGCTTCGCTTTCGTCAAAGCAAACTGGCATTCCGAGATTGTCGACAAGGCTCTCGAAGGCTTCCTCGAGCTCATGCCGAGCGAAAACGTCGATATCTTCGACGTGCCCGGCGCCTTCGAGCTACCGCTCATGTCGCGCGATCTGGCGGCGACCGGAAGATATGCCGCGGTCGTGGCCGCAGCGCTGGTCGTCGACGGCGGCATCTATCGGCACGATTTCGTGGCTTCGGCGGTGGTCGATGGATTGATGCGCGCCGGCCTCGATACGGGAGTACCGGTCCTGTCGGTGTCGCTGACGCCACATCATTTCCAGGAAACCGCGCACCACAAATCGATATTCAGCGCGCATTTCGTCGAGAAGGGACGCGAGGCCGCCCAGGCGGCCCAGATGATCGTCGATACGCGGCAACGCATCGCCGCCTGACGCATAGGCGCCAAAAACAAAAGCCGGGCTGGACCCCGGCTTCCCTGTTTATTGCAACGCCCAGGCGCGAGCACCGCCGGCTTGCGGACCTGCGGCCTGATCAGGCCAGGTTCTTCTTGAAGAACGCCACCGAGCGGCTCCAGGCAAGATCGGCGGCCGCCTTGTCGTAGCGGGCGGACGACGTATCGTTGTTGAAGGCGTGGTTGGCGCCGTCATAGACGAAGATCTCGAAGGTCTTGCCGTTCTTTTCGAGCGCTGCCCTGAAGGCCGGGATGCCGGCATTGATGCGCTCGTCGAGCCCGCCGTAATGCAGCATCAGCGGCGCCTTGATGGCAGGCACGTCCTCAGCCTTCGGCTGCGCACCGTAATAGGCGACGGCGGCGTTGAGGCTGGGGGACTTCACGGCCAGATTGTTGACCGCACCGCCGCCCCAGCAGAAGCCGATCGCACCGACCTTGCCGTTCGCACCGCTGATGCCGGCGAGATAGGCGCGGCTTGCCTCGCCGTTGGCCGAAACGTCGTCGGGCTTCAGCGAGGAGAACATCTGCCGGGCCTGCTCTTCGTCCGCCGGCGTGCCGCCCTGGGGCGCCAGGAAATCGACTGCGAGCGCATTGAAACCCTCCAACGCCATGCGGCGGGCGACGTCCTTGATATGGGCGTTGAGCCCGCGGTTCTCGTGGATGACGAGGACGCCGCCGCGCGTGCCGGAGGCATTCTTGGGTTTTACGAGATAACCCTTCATCGTCGCGCCGCTGGCGCCCGGATATGTAACGTCCTCCGTGGTCAGCCGGTCGTCATTGGCGGCAATGATATCGGCCTTGGCAGAACTGGCGCCGATCAGGGGTGCAATCGCCGCGGCAGCTGCACCGGAGCCCGCAAGCTGAGTCAGCTTCTCCATGAAGCGACGGCGGTCCAAAGTCAGGTGCGTGTATTCGTCATAGGCGTCGATCATCGCCTGGGTGATCTTCGGGGTCTCGTTGTCCATGACTATTCCTCCGTAGCGGACTGTATGACGAAGAAATCTACAACGAGGAGCTTTCACTTGCAGATGAAACACTGAGTGATCCAAGTGTTGGATATTACACTTGTTCGTGAGCTCGTTTTGAGCGGACGAGCCCGCCGGGATTGTGACGGGCTCATCCGATGGCTCGGCAGATCGCGGCGGTGCGGCCGTTCATTCTCGCCTCGCCCGCCTGTCTCGATAAACATGGCGAACGCTGGCCAGGCTAAAGCGTCCTAGTTCAGAGCCAGCCAGACCGCGAGCCAGACCCACATCGCCATCACCGCAAAAAAGCCAGCCATGAAGATCGGGCGGCGATAACGCAGCCGGTTGCTGGTGAGGTGGACGTAGGAATGCGCATATCGGGACAGGACGAAGATCCAGGCGAGCGCGACCGTGCCGCCATTGTCTGCAGTCGAGACGTACAGCACGAGGCAGGCGGCGTAGAACAGGACCGGCAGTTCGAACTGATTCTTGAGGTTGTTGTGGACAGCCAGGCTTTCGGGAGGCTCTTCCCGGCCTTCGCGGAAATGGCCTGCCTCGGCACGGCCTGCCCGGACGGCCAGATACCGCTTCCTCGACAGCAGCCAGTAGAGAAAGAAGACCAGCGCGGCATGCGCGATCATTGGCCAAAGCGTCGCATCAGTGGAAAGCATCGGTTCTCCTCATTTTCATCGGGGGAACCAGATAACGCGGGCTCTCCTGTACGCAAATGGCGCCGGTTGACCGGCGCCATGTAATCTCATCCATAGCTGCGGGTCATTGCGGGGTCAGGTTCTCGGTGCCGGAGCCGTCCTTGCCGGAAATGGTCCAGGCGCCTTCCAGCGATCCGTCGTCATTGACCTTGTAGACGACGAGGCCAACCGCCTTGCCGAGCACGTAACCGGCGGCGAAGGAATCGCCGTAAAGCATGCAGATGCCGCTGGACGTGGAGGAACCGGTCTTCCACTCGATCGAGCAGGTCGTTTCGCTGGTCAGCGCGATTTTTGCGGTTCCCTTGTAGGCGGAGCCATCGAGGTTCGTGCCCTCGACCTTATACGTACCTGCGCGAACGGTTTGCGCCTGCGCAGGCGTAACGAATGCTGCGCCCAGAAGGAGCGCGCAAGCCAGAAACTTCTTCATGTTTACCCCCGAAAAATTCTCCCGTCGGCATGATCACCAACGTTCGTTATCTAGCAGGGAATCAGGAAAGAAATAAGCACCCTGGGCCATCGCGACAGGGCATCGCGACCGGCATCCAGCTGACTTTCTTGAAACACGGGGGGAATGGGCAATAACCCCTTCCCCCGACGGATGTCAGGCGCCGGAGCCCGGATAGTTGGGGCTCTCGCGGGTGATCGTCACGTCATGCGCATGGCTTTCGCGCAGGCCCGCGCCGGAAATGCGAACGAAGGTGGCGCGCTCCTGGAATTCCTTGAGATTGGCGCCGCCGACATAACCCATGGCCGCCTTCAGGCCGCCGCCGAGCTGATGCAGCACACCCGAGACCGGACCCTTGTAGGGAACCTGGCCTTCGATGCCTTCGGGAACCAGCTTCAGCGTATCACGCACTTCCGCCTGGAAATAACGGTCGGCGGAACCGCGGGCCATGGCGCCTACCGAGCCCATGCCGCGATAGGCTTTGAACGAGCGGCCCTGGTAGAGATAGACCTCGCCCGGGCTTTCGTCGGTGCCGGCCAGCAGCGAGCCGATCATCACGGCGGATGCGCCGGCGGCGATCGCCTTGGCCAGATCGCCTGAGAACTTGATGCCGCCGTCGGCGATGACCGGGATGTTCTGCGCCCGTGCCGCTTCGACGGCCGACATGATCGCCGCAAGCTGCGGCACGCCGACGCCGGCGACGATGCGAGTGGTGCAGATCGAGCCCGGGCCGATACCGACCTTGACCGCATCCGCACCGGCATCGATCAGCGCCTTGGTGCCGTCGGAGGTGGCGACATTGCCGGCCATGACGCGTACGTGGTTGGAGATGCGCTTGACGCGGGTGACGGCGTCGAGCACGCGCTGCGAGTGGCCGTGGGCCGTATCGACGACCAGAAGATCGACGCCGGCCTCGATGAGACGTTCGGCACGCTCGAAACCATCGTCGCCGACGCTGATCGCGGCTGCGGCCCGAAGGCGCCCTTGCGCATCCTTGGAGGCATTTGGGTTGAGCTGCGACTTTTCGATGTCCTTGACGGTGATGAGACCGACGCAACGGCCTTCGCCATCCACCACAAGCAGCTTCTCGATGCGGTGCTTGTGCAGAAGACGCTTGGCCTCGGTCTGGTCGACGCTGCTTTCCTTGACCGTGATCAGGTTCTCGCGGGTCATCAGCTCGTAGATCTTCTGGGCCGGATCGGAAGCAAAACGGACGTCGCGATTGGTGAGAATTCCGACCAGCCGGCCCGGAACGTGGCCGCCGCCGTTTTCGACCACCGGAATGCCGGAAATGCTGTAGGACTTCATCAGCGACAGCGCGTCGGCCAGCGTCGCGTCCGGGCCTATCGTCACCGGATTGACGACCATGCCGCTTTCGAACTTCTTGACCTGGCGGACCTGTTCGGCCTGTTCGATCGGGGTCAGATTGCGGTGGATGACGCCGATGCCGCCGGCCTGCGCCATGGCGATAGCCAGCCGGCTTTCCGTCACCGTATCCATGGCCGAGGAGATGATCGGCAGGTTGAGTTCGATGTCCTGGGCGATGGTAGTGGCGATATTGGTCTGGCCCGGCATGACTTCGGAATGGCCGGGCTGCAGGAGCACGTCGTCGAAGGTAAGCGCATCTGCGCCGGTTGCGGTTTCAATGATGCGTGCCATTGCCAAATTCCTTCGATCTAGAAAATGCGGGATGCGCTCAGGAACGACTCTATACGTCCCGACGCTCCGGCAACAATTGCTTGGAAGTTGGCGAGGGCTGGTAACACGTTCATGACAAGAAGGGAATAGCAAAAACCCGAGAGGTGTTTCTCCCGGGTTTTGATCGCTTTCCAGCACAATCAGATGTCGAACTGGTAACTCTTCGGCACGAAACGGTAGCCGGTCCCCTGCTTTTCGACGAAACCGACCGCCGGGAACGGCATGTGATAACCAAGGAAGGCGACCTTTTCCGTGGCGATCATGTCGAAGACTTTCTTGCGGGTGGCCGCTCCCTGCGCCTTGTCCATGTCGAAACGCACTTCCCATTCGGGCCGCTGCAGCGACAGGACGTAGTGGTTGGCCGTATCGGCGGTCAAAACCAGACGCTTGCCCTGCGACTCGATATTGAAGATCAGCATACCCGGCGTATGGCCCGGCGCGAGCATCGCGGTAATGCCGGACGTCACCTCTCCGCCGTCTTTCAGGAAGGCCATCCTTTCGGCAAGTGGCTTTACGTTGGCGAGCACGCTCTTCTGATTGCCCTCTGCCGGCGTGCCGGCGCGGGCGCTATCGGTCCAGAAGTCGTATTCCACCTGGCCTGCGACATAACGCGCCTTCGGGAAGGCAGGCCTGCCGTCTTCCATGATGCCGCCGATGTGGTCGCCATGCATGTGGGTGATGACGATGATCGAGATATCCTCCGGCATGTAGCCGGCGGCGGCAAGCCCCTCGACCAGGCGTCCAGCCCCCTGGGCATGAGCCGCCTTGCCGAGACCCGTATCGAACAGGATGACGTCGCTGCCGGTATCAATGAGCGTCGGGGAGAAGCTGTTGACGAACTGGTCCGTGGGCAGGAAATTCTGGCTCAGCAGCGTTGCAAGCGCTTCGGCTGGCTGATTGAGGCCGAAGGTTTCACCGGGAGCGCCGGAAGGACGAGCGCCGTCCTTCACCACCAGAACCTGAAATCCGCCGAGCTTGAATTTATGAATGTCCGGCGGGATGACGCGATCGATTGCCAACTGCTGCTTCTCCTGGGCAAAAACCTCAGCATTGATGATTGCCGGAGCGGCGAGGATGCCCAGACCGGCCGTGCCGATGAGGGTGCGCCGTCCGATACCTGAATTCGCCATGATTTAACTGCCTCCTGGAATTGCCGCCAGACCCCTGGGTCCGATACGCAGGGAACATAACCGCGGCTCGGGATGAGAAAATCCGATCTCACGCAGACGTGACCCAAAACGTGAAATGGTGAGATTCTCCAATTGGCAGACCGGATCAACAGGTCTATGGACTGCCCTTAATCCCCGCCCGTCGCAGGCCCCCTCATGAACCGCATCGTTCCCCTCATTCTCGCCGTCGCCCTTTTCATGGAGCAGATGGACTCCACCGTCATTGCAACGGCACTTCCGGCGATTGCCGCGGACCTGAATGTCGGCCCGATCACGCTCAAACTTGCTCTGACTTCCTATATGGTGGCGCTCGCCATGTTCATCCCGATCAGCGGCTGGATGGCGGACCGCTTCGGCGCCAAGCGGATCTTTCGTGTCGCGATCATGGTTTTTGTCGTCGGCTCTATCTGCTGCGCGTTCTCGTCCGATCTCTTCCAGTTCGTGCTGTCGCGCTTCCTGCAAGGCATGGGCGGGGCGATGATGACGCCGGTTGCACGCCTGGTTCTCCTGCGCACCACGAAGCGCAGCGAGCTCGTCTCGGCCATGGCGCTGCTCACCATTCCGGCGCTGGTCGGGCCCCTCACCGGGCCGCCGATCGGCGGTTTCATCACCACCTATTTCACCTGGCACTGGATCTTCCTGATCAACGTGCCGGTCGGCCTGCTCGGCATCTATCTCGCGACCATCTTCCTGCCGGAAATCGAGGCCACCAACCCGCCTTCGATCGACTGGTGGGGGTTCTTCCTGACCTCGGTCACCGCCGCCGGCACGGTCTTCGGACTTTCGGTCGTCGGCCTTCCGGCGTTACCGCCGGCCGTCGGCATCACGGCGACGGCTTTGGGGCTCGCAGCCGGCGTCGCCTATGTCGTCCATGCGCGCAGCCACCCCGCGCCGATCCTCAACCTCAGGCTCTTCAAGGACAATGCGTTCCGGGCGGCAAGCAGCAGCGGCACGCTGTTCCGCATCTCGACAGGCGCCATTCCATTCCTGATGCCGTTGATGCTGCAGCTCGGTTTCGGCCTCAACCCCTTCCAGTCGGGCCTCATCACGTTTGCGGGCGCGCTCGGCGCGCTGATCGTGAAGTTCGTCGCCCGCCGCGTCTTCGCGATGACCGGGTTCAAGATGACGCTGATCGTCGCAGGCGTGCTCGGCGCGGCGACCACGGCGGCAAACGGCTTTTTCACGCCGGAAACCTCCCACGCGCTGATCGTCGCCTTCCTGCTGATGTCGGGCGTCTGCCGGTCCTTCTTCTTCACCGGCTCGAATGCGCTCAGCTATTCCGAGATCAGCGACGAACAGGCGAGCCAGGCGACCTCGATCGCCTCCGTCCTGCAGCAGATCAGCACGGCGCTCGGCGTCGCCTTTGCAGCCTTCATCCTCGAGGCGTCGGCGGCGGTCACCGGCACGCATCTACAGCTCTTCGACTTCCACCTGGCTTTCTTCCTGGTGGCCGCCCTTTCGCTTCTGGCGATCATGCCCCTGCTGAGACTGGACCCGATGACGGGTGCTGCCGTTTCCGGCCACGGAGCCGCCAAGATCCAACCGGAAGCCGGCGAGTAGTCAGGCCCGATCGTCCAGGTCGGAGTCTTCGGCTTCAGCGTATTCCACGTCCGCATCCTCCACCTCGGGTTCCTCCATCTCGGACTCCGGGGCAGTTTCGCCGGCCCTGCGGCCCTTAAAATGCTTGGCGAGCAGGAACATCTCGACCGATTCCTGACGCGAGGCGCCCGGCTTCACGTGGATGACCTGCTTGAAATTCTGCTTGAGCATGTTGAGCAGGTCGCGTTCCGTGCCGCCCTGGAAGGTTTTCGCCAGGAAATGGCCGCCCTCGCCCAGCACTTCGACGGCGAAATGCGCCGCCACTTCGCACAGATGCATGGTGCGCAGGTGATCGGTCTTCTGATGGCCGGTGGTCGGCGCCGCCATGTCCGAGATGACCAAGTCCGGCGTGCCGCCGATCGCTTCCATCAACAGGCGCGGCGCCTCGGGATCGAGGAAGTCGAGCTGCAGGATCTTGACGCCGGCGAGCGGCGCCATTTCCAGGAAATCGATTGCCGCGACGCGGATATCATCGTCGGTCGAACCGGTGACATTCGCGGCGATCTGCGACCAGCTTCCCGGCGCGGCACCCAGATCGATGATCCGGCGGGCGCCTTTGAGGATCTGATGTTTTTCGTCGATCTCCAGCAGCTTGAAGGCCGCGCGGGCGCGATATCCTTCGAGTTTGGCGCGCTGGACATAGGGGTCGTTGATATGGCGCTCGAGCCAGCGCCGCGACGACGCCTTGAGCTTGCCCTTCTTGACCTTCTGGCCGAGCTTGCGGCCGGTGCGATTGCCGCTACCGGGGGATTTTGAGGGTGGTTTCGTCATCGCCTTGCTCCAGCCTCATCCTGTCCACCGGCACCTTGATTGCCCCCTTGAGTGCCCCCTGGGCGGCGCGGCCGCACCCGGCGCCACACGCCGTCATCGGCCATCATGTCCGTCAACAGGCCCTCGCGCAGGCCCCGGTCGGCCACCCGCATGCGCTGGCTCGGCCAGCGACGGCGGATCGCTTCCAGAATGGCACAGCCGGCAAGCACCAGATCGGCCCGGTCCGGACCGATGCAGGGGTTGGCGGCACGGCCGGCAAAATCCCAGGAGAGCAGCTTTGCCTGCATGGCGGAGACTTCCGCATCCGACAGCCACAGGCCGTCGACCTTGCGGCGGTCGTAGCGCGGCAGGTCGAGATGCACGCCGGCAAGCGTGGTGACCGTGCCCGACGTGCCGATCAGATGGAAATCCTCGGCGCCCTGGCGGCGGAAGGCGGCAAGCGGCGGGCAATCGAAACCGGCCAGCATGCCTTCGACTTCCGTCACCATGGCGCCGAAAACCTCTGGCGTCACGTCGCGCCCGCCATGCCGTTCCGACAGCGTCACGACGCCGACCGGAAGCGAGGTCCAGTGGGTGATATGATTGGCAAGCCGGCTCGAACGGCTGTCATCGATGCGGATGACGGCGATTTCCGACGAACCGCCGCCGATATCGAAGAGAACGACGGAGCGCGCTTCGCGACCGACCAGGGACGAGCAGCCCGAGACCGCAAGCCGTGCCTCGGTCTCCCGATCGATGATTTCGAGTTCCAGCCCGGTTTCCGAGATCACCCTGGCCAGGAACTCCTCGCCGTTTTCGGCGGCCCGGCAGGCTTCGGTGGCGATCAGCCGCATGCGGCGGATCGGCCGGTTGGCAAGCTTTGTGGCGCAGATGCGCAGCGCTTCGACAGCGCGGTCCATGGCATCCTGCGACAGCCGGCGGCTGGTGCCGAGCCCCTCGCCCAGGCGAACGATCCGCGAAAACGCATCGACGACGCGGAACTGGCCCGGCCTTGTCGGCTGGGCGATCAGCAGGCGGCAATTGTTGGTGCCGAGGTCAAGCGCCGCATAGAGATCGTTGACATAGGAGAATTTTTCGCCGCGGGAATCCGTGCCTTGGCTTTCATTTCCGGCCCTGCCGCGGACATCCTTGGAGGACCCCTGACCCGAACTGGCGGGCACGGAGGTCTTGGCCACACCCGGCACCGCCTTGGCGGGCGTCAGCGGCCGGCCCTGAAGGCCGCGGCCACCTCTGTTCTTCTTGCGTCGATTGCGCGGCGGCGATTTTGCCGAATGCGGCTGTTGCCCGCCCTCGACACGGACCTGACCCTGCTCTGTCACGGGCGCCGCACCCGCACCCTGCGCCGGCTGCTGAGCGCCGCCGGATTTCGCGCGCCGCCGCTTGCGCTTGCGCGCCTGTGGGTTGGGTTCCTGGTTATGGGGACGTCCGGCCGGTGCAGTCGTATCGACTGCACCCGAATGGCTTGCAGGCGCCGCGTCACGACGTTTGCCGTTCCGCTTCGCCTTCCGACGCCTTGAGGATTTACCCTCTCCGCGCGGTACCGCCGACGCCCCGCCTTCCGGCGGCTTTGCGCCGCTATCGGGGTCCATCACTTTTATGTCCATCTCGCCGCGCAAAGCCTCTTGAAGGTATGCCGCTGGCGTCTGATTGTTTCGTTGGCGCGAAGATAACAGGCAGCGACGTTTTCGCCAACGGCTTTTTGCCGCCCACGTCATCGCCCTGTCATCAGCCGGCTTTCGAGCTTTTCCGCGCCTAAGACGAGAAAGCCTCCGCAGCATCGATTTTTTTCGAAATCGGTATTTGCAATCCGCCCGCTTTTGTTTATAAGCGCCGCACACCGGCCCGGGCATTCACCGGCGCGCCCTGCTGGGGAATAGTTCAACGGTAGAACGACGGACTCTGACTCCGTTAATCTTGGTTCGAATCCAGGTTCCCCAGCCAAATTTTTTTGCCTTTTCAGTGACTTACGTGAGAAAGTGTTCCCGGTTGGAACGCTTTTCATGTTGCACCTTGTTGCGTGCTAATCCCCTTGATTTCCGGGCATTTCCCGGCACACTCGGCGAGTCCATGCGACATGGATGCAACATGCGAGATCAGGAAACATGGCCGAGACAGAAAGGGAGCACGAAGCGCGGATTAAGTTCGCGGAACGTATCCACGAGCGAGACATCAAGGGTCAGGAAGTCCATAGCAAACAGATCGAGGCTTTCTCGATCGCGGCGATGCGCGCACCGGCGCTCGTCGCTGCTGGAGGCGTAGCTGCTAGTCTTGGCTTCTACAGCGCAAACTATGACCGCCTCAGCGGGAAGCCCGAAGCCCTTCATAGTTTCAACGGATCTCTGACTTGGATTTTCTTCGGCCTGCTTCTCACAATCGTAGCTCCAGGCCTCGCATATTTTAGTCAGCTCGCATATTTGGACTCCCTCGGGGAGCGCAATCACACATATGAGCCTCCGTTTTCTGTGGAAGGCAAAAGGAGTCGGGTCGGTCGGTGGATAGGCGACATTTTCCGGTGGTTTTGTGTTCTGGTGGTCCTCGCGTCGATCGTCACCGTATCCATTGGCGGCATCCAATTCCTCACCCTCGTAAGCACCCTCTGAGCTTGAATGTGGTCCGCCATGACAGACTGTCGCAATATGCAATGGAGAGGTTGGCTTGGATCTTCAGACTATTACTGACTTCCTCATCAGCGCTTTTCCACCCCAGAGAGTCGGCACGGCGGCAACCGCGTTGTTCGGGACACTTGTCGGTGGGTTTACAACTTTCCTCGTGCAAACGCGCCTCAAGAAGCGCGAGCAGACTGCATCCCTGAAAGATCGGCTGCGTGTTTTCGCTATGGTCACCAGTCGCATTATCGCCGACATGGATAATATTCAGGGGCTTGTCGATTTATATCGTCGTGAAAATCCGCCAGAGCACGAGCTGTGGAAGGTCGTCCATACGATCGATGTACCTCCCACCATCAAGCCCGACGTCACGCAGCTCGACGCGCTGATATCGCTGGGATCCGGGCGCTTGGTCACTACCTCTATGCACCTCTATAGTGAATATTCCTTAGTTTTCGGCACACTGGAGCGATACAACGGCCTCAGGAAGGCGTTCATGGAAGCTCGGCGTAAGGCCGGCCCCGACGAGGAGGAAATCGCCATTCTAGGGGCGAACATGATTAGACACCTGGACTTCATAATCGCTACCTCGTTGGCGATCAAAAACGAGGCAATAGCGACGCAACACCTGCTGTTCATTAAATCGGAAAAGCATTTCGGAAACGCGGAATTTCTTCGGCTGTCCGACGACTGATTAAGTGGGGGTGCTATCAAGTGGCCAAGGTGGCGACTTGGAATGATCTGCAACACAGGAGGAAACCTATGCCCAATGACGAATATTATCGCGAAAAGCTTTCTGCCCCTGTTGATTGCCTTGTCGGAGCGTCGGATAAACGCGCTTATTCCGCCGCCGCCTTCGCGCCCTCCTTCTTGCTTTCCCATTCCTGCGGGGTCATCGTCTTGATGTCGAACTGGTCACGGGTCCGTGCATAGGTGTGCCCGCCCATGCGCCCCACCGCGTCCATGAGCTGCTGGTCGATATGCAGGTTCGACGGGTTGACCGCGTCGCTGCGGACATAGACGCCGAGCACCTCCCCTAAAATGATTTCCCGCGCCGGGCCGACCTGCAGGGTCGTGTGGCGGCGGCATTCGAGCGCTGCCGGTGCCGCGAGAATGCGCGGGCTGCGCACCATCTGGCCGGGGACGGTCGCAAGGCCTGCCTCCTCCATCTCGTCGACCTCGGGGCCGAACTTGATCGCGCAGACCTCCATCTGGTCGACCAGCGCGTTATCGCAGATGTGGACCGTGAACTCTCCGGTCTCGCGGATGTTGCGGGCGGTATCTTTGAAGCGCATGTCCGAATAGTTTTCGACGCCGATGGCGACGATGGCCGGATCATGGGTCAGCACATTGAAGAAGCTGAACGGACCCGCATTGGGCTGCCCTTGCCTGCTGACCGTCGTCACCAGGGCGATGGGGCGCGGGATCACGGTGCCGATCAGAAGCTTGTAGCGCTCGCGCTCGTTAAGCTTGGCGAAATCGAAATGAGTATGGTCGGTCATGTGTCAGGCCTCGGCAGCGATACGATGGGTTTCAAGCGGGGTGTGGCGGGAGAGGTTCTCGAACCCGTCTTTGGTGACGACATACATGTCGCCGACATTGCAGCCGGCGGAGAGCGGCTCCAGCCACTGGGTGTGCATCACGAACACCATGCCCTCCTCCATCCGATCATAGTTGTGGGAGGAGATGTTGAAACTGTTCTGGCTCCCGGCCAGGCCGACGGAATGGCCGAGATTGGGATTATGCGGGCCTTCAGTCGCCGGATAGACATGCATCAGCTTGCGGCCCTGGGCCTCCCAGTCGATGTTCTTCACATATTGGCGTGGGATAAGGCGCGCGCTGCCGTCATCCATCGGCGCCCAGTTATAGGGCATGGTGCTGGCTTCCGGGGAGGTCAACATGCCACGCTCAATCATTGGCTCGAAGGCGGCATTGTTGACGTCGCGCATCAGCGCACCCGGACGGATCAGCTTTTCGGCGCGCTTGACGCCCTCAGTGCAGGCGACAAGCACCTCCTCCTGCCGCTTGGTGATCTCGCCGATTGCGATCATGCGGGCGGTCTGGGCCGTATAGCCGCGATAGGTGATGTTGGAGACATAGAGATTGATCAGGTCGCCCGGACGCACGACATGGCCATAGGGTTTGCCGCAATGGGTGCCGAATTCGTTGATGCCGATCTGGTAGCCGTCGCCGGTCTCACCGCCGAAGGCTAGCTGGGCCTGCGTGAAGGCGGCATAGATCTCGTGGTCGGTGACGCCAGGTCTGGCGACGTGATAGGCGGCCTGTGTCGCGATGCTGACCAGTTGGGCGGCAGCCCGGAACATCTCGATCTCGCGCGGTGAACGCACCTTCTGCATCCGGTCGAGAATGGCGTTGTCGGCGATGAACTTGCTCTTCGGCATGAGTTCGTCGAGCGCCGCCCAGAAGGTCAGCGAGGTGCGGTCGCCGATCCGGCCGATCTGGGCCTTTCCGAGCCCGAGGCTGGCCAGCACTTCGGCACATTTCTCGGCAGTCTTGATCACCGAGTCGCCCGGACGGTCGGCGTATTCGCGACCAATCGGGCCGATCTGCCAGATGTCCTCGACCAGCACCGGTTCACCGCCCGGCGGCAGCAGCACGGACTGGGTGAAGAAGGACAGAAGCGTCAGCGGCTTGTCGGTGTCTGTCGGGATGATCAGCACGCCTTCGCGCATCCAGTCGCAGATATAGCGGAGATAGTGGTTCGACGTGTGGAACCAGCCGACACCGCCGGTGTGCACGATCAGCGCGTCATGCCCCGCTTCGACCGCCTGACGGCGAATGCGGCGCAGGCGATCCTCGAATTCCTCGACCGGCAGAGGCAGCGGCGCTGCAAAATCGAAGTCCGGCTGGAAATCGGCGAGCAGCGATCCGACACGATAAGAGCCCGCCTTGGTTGCACGCATGTTCATTGGGTATTCCTTCCAGAATTCTAAAATAGGTCAGGCCTGCTTCTGCGGTGCCAGCACCCGTCTTGCGACAAGCAGCACCACGAGCGTGAGAGCGATCAAAACTCCCGACATCGCGGCAACGCGGACGTCGAGCGACTCTTCGATGAGAGCGAACATTCTGAGCGGCAGCACAGTCGTGCGGGCATCGGCGAGAAAGAGCGAGACGGACACGTTGTCGAGCGACTGGATGAAGACGAGAAACGCACCGGCAAGAATGCCCGGCAACAGGAGCGGCAAGATTACCCGTCGCAGCGTCGTGAACCACCTCGCCCCCATCACCGTCGAAGCCTCCGCCAGCGATGGATTGATGCCCTGGGCAACGACGGATGCGGCTCTGTACATCAGCGGTCCGAAGACGACCACATGGCCGGTCACTGTCAGCCAGAGCGAAGGCTGGAAGCCGACGAAGTTGGCGACGATCAGTGCCGCGAGACCGTAGACCAGGCTCGGCAGGACGAGCGGCGCGAGCAGAAGAGGTTCGATGGAACTCACGGTGCTGCGTTTCATCCGCGCCATGCCGATGGTGGCGGGAACCGCAAAGAGCAGGGACCCTAGAACCGCGAGAGCGGCAATCTTCAACGAGTTTCCGGCCGCAATGTGCTCGGTTCCTGAACGGATCGGGTCGAACAAGGCCTCGTACCAGCGGATCGAGAAGCCCTGCGGCGGGTATTTCAGGCTCTGTCCTGACGTAAACGACATCGTGATCGCGATGATGATCGGGGCGACCAGATAGATCAGGCTGAGGCCACCGAAGCCGAAGACAAATGCCTTATAGAGGAAAGCGGGGATAGGGTTTTCACGCTTGTTATGCATGGCCAACGAGCCTCCTGTGACGGGAAATCATGGTCATTGCGACCAGCAGAATTCCGGTCGAGAGCAGCAAGACGACAGCAATCGCCGATGCCATGGACCAGTCGAACAGCGTGCCGACCTCGCGATAGATCAATTGTGGGACATATACATTGCGGGCGCCGCCGATGACTGCCTGCGTCACGAAGGAACTGCTGGTACTCGCAAAGACCAGGATCCACCCCGCCAGCAGGCCCGGCAGCATCATCGGTAGCAGCACCGTCACGAAGATCCGCCAGGGTCCGGCCCCGGAGACCTGCGCGGCCTCCGTGAATTGGACGGGGGTCCGCGACAGGATCGCGATCAGCGGCAGGATGATAAGGGGCAGATCGATCTGGCACATGGCCAGCACCAGCCCGAGTTCGGTGGACATCAGCGAGAACGGTTGTCCTGCAAGACCGAGAGCCACGAAGGTCTCGCTGATCGGCCCCTGCCGCCCGAGAATGACGATCCAGGCAAAGGTTCGCACCACGTTGCTGGTCAGCATGGGAATCAGCGTCAGAAAGATAATGACCTGACGCGCCGTCTTGCCGCTGTGCCAGTACAGGAGCGCGATCGGAATCCCGAGAAGAGTCGTGCTCGCCACGGTTTGCAGACCGAGTTTTGCGGTATTCATCAGCACGCGATAATTGAACGCATCGCCGAGGAAGCGTCCGTAATTGTTGAGTGTCAGTCCGTCCGGGCCGATGAAACTGAACCCAACGAGAACGGCGAGCGGCGTCGCAAAGAACGCCACCGACAACAGGAGCATCGGGATAACGTATGGGAAGCCGCTCGCCTTCATCATCTCACCTCAACCAGCAACGAGGGCGTCGAACTTGCGTATCCATTCCGCACGGTTCTTGTTGATCGAAGCCCAGTCCGGATAGACCATGTTGGCAAGCTGGTCGCGCTTGACGAAGGCCTCAATGCCCGGCGTGAGGGAGACGTTCTTGTTGGTCGGGAACATCTCCTGCGGCGGCATCTTCAGCTTGTCCTGTGCCGCCTTGGAGATGGCTGCATCCATGTAGGCATAGGCGGCCTCGACGTTTTTCGAACCCTTGGTCAGGTGGATGTTGACCGGGGCTGCGGGAGAGCCGGTTTCCGGCTGGACGAACTCGGCCTTGAGGCCAAGGCTCTTCAGGCGGGCGACATTGCCGGTGGAGCACATGAAGACCGCGATCTCGCCCTGCTGGAAGAGCGTCATCTGGTGGTTGGTGCTGGCGACGACGCCCTGGATCTGCTCCGGATTGTCCTTGAACAGCTTGAAGACGGCATCCATGTCCGTAGTACTGGTCCCGAAGATCTTGGCGATCTCGCTGTAGGCCATGACGCCGGTGTTCGAGCCGAAGCCGGTCCAGGATACCTTACCCTTGTAGGCTGGGTTTTCGAACAGGTCGCGATAGCCTTTAGGGGCAGGCACGAGATCAGGATTGTAGGCGATGCCGTTGACTTCGATTGTCACGGTCGGGCCATACTCGCCCTGGAAGGCCGGGTCGAGCATGCTCCAGTTCTTGAGCTTGCTCGGATCGATCTTCTGGATCAGGTCGTTGTCGATGGCGGTCGCCATCTGGCCGGGCGACATCAGCAGCGTGTCGTAAGGCGGGTTGCCGGGGCTCGCCATCACCTTGGCGAGTTGGTCCTGCGCCAGTGCCGGGGCGACCGTCAGATCGAAACCGGCTTGCCTGACGAGCGGCGTCAGGACCGTGCGGTAGCCATCTTCCCAGTTGCCGGGGAAGGTTGCGGCGACGACGCTGCCGCTGGCGGCGCGGGCGGAAAACGGCATGGTTGCGGCTGCGGCCGCACCGGCAGCGAGCAGGCCAAAATTACGACGAGTCATATTGAAGTTGGTCATGCGATCACCTCTGTTGGTTGTTGATTGACGGCTTTCATTCACTGGCTTCATTCACTGGGAGACTTCCGGTTCGCCCGGAAAGACGTGGGCTCGTGCTGTGTCGATCTCGGCAAAAACCTGCGTCCCGGTTTCGGGAACGAAGGTCGAAGGGCCGCGCACCTCGGACGCACGCAGATTTGTGCCGTCGTCGAGAACGAGGTCGTGGACCAGCGTCGGGCCGAGCGGCACGGATACGGTCACGCGTGCTGCAAGCGAATTTTCGCCTGGCTGGCTTGTCAGCCGAACCTCCTCCGGCCGGAAGGTGACGGTGACCTTCGATCCGGCGGTGAAATTCAGGCGGCGCGGCAACTGGAGGGTTTTGCCACTCGGCAAGCAGATCAGCGTGGCTTCAGTATCCAGACGCGCGACAATTCCGTGGAGAATATTGGCCTGCCCGATGAAGGTGTTGACGAACAGCGTGTTGGGCCGGTCATAGACGGCCATCGGCGTATCGATCTGCTCGACATTACCCTTGCTCATCAGGACAAGACGGTTTGCCAGGCTCTGGGCTTCTTCCTGGTCGTGGGTGACGATCAGCGTTGTGATCCCGAGCGTTTTCTGAAGATGCAGAAGTTCGACCTGCAGGTCGAAGCGAAGCGCCCGGTCCAGTGCGCCGAACGGCTCATCGAGCAGAAGCAGCGAAGGGCGTCCTGCTATGGCGCGGGCAACCGCGACGCGCTGCTGCTGGCCGCCCGACAGTTCGCGTGGAAGCCGATTGCCGTAACCGTCGAGACGAACGAGGGACAACATTTCCTCGACGCGCGCCTTTCGTTCAGTGCGCGGAACCTGCTGGCAGGCGAGTGGATAGGCGATGTTCTCGGCCACGGTCAGATGCGGGAACAGCGCATAATTCTGGAAGACCATGCCGATGCCGCGAGCCCGGGCAGATATGTTGGCGAGGTCGGCCCCACCGAGCACCATTCGGCCAGACTTTGGGTGGATCAAGCCTGCAATAGCCCGGAGCACCGTAGATTTGCCACAGCCGCTTGGCCCTAGGAGTGCGACGATTTCTCCCGCCTTGACCTCAAAGGAGACGTCGCTGACGGCATTCCGTCCGCCATAACTGTGCGTGAGGTCTTTGACACTGAGCTGCTTTCCTTCAACCGAGTTCGCAATATGAGGCATGCAAATTCCCCCATGATCTGCCGCAACGATGGGACGCGAGTAGCGACCGGGAGCTAAGCGGATATGTCGTTGGCTAAAAAATCTGGTCAGGGTCTGGTTCATGCCCATCGAATTGCAAGCACCGTGCCAGTTCCAAACTGTCACCTGAAGAACCGAAGCAAGGTAATGTTTTAAATATGTTATTTCTTGTTAGATTAAATTCGCAAGTTTATTATCACAGATTTTTGCAGCTGAATAAATCAGTACGGCTGCATATAACTTGGCCTCGATAGTTTAGTTCTTGAGCAGAGACCTGGTAGCCGGCGGGGAGAATTCACGCCACTTTTTATCGGAAACGCGCCCCATTGCAGAGATTTTGCCTTCAAAATTAGGAAAATATCCCTACAATTGGAGCTAAATTGGATTCGAGACGGCGTTTTCCCATGACAGCAACGTTGAGCCCGATGAAATTTTATGCACTTAGTTTCGTACCAACTCTCGAATCTATCTTCGAAAGAAGATGTGAATATCGACGAGAGAAATATCTGGCTTCATTCTCAATAACTTAGGAATCAGTCCGTCAACTTGGCACGGCGATTGCTTCAAAATCCCCGAGAATTCAAACACAGCAAAACAACGAAAGGGGATCCCATGAACAGCATCAACGGAATTCTGCGAAGCGGACTTGCCGGCACATTCGCAGCCTTGCTCTCCCTGTCGGCACAGGCAGCCGAAGGTCCGGCAGTCAAGATGGTGCCGGAAGCGGACGTGGTGAAGTTGCCGGGCGTGGCCTTCAACCAAAAACTGGCAGACGGCCTGCCGCCTGCCATCAAGGCGTCGAAGGTCCTCAAGGTCGCAACCGACCTCACCCCGCCGATCAGCTTCCGCGCAGAGGATGGAAAGCTGATCGGCATCGATGCCGATATCGCCGCGGCCCTCGGCGTTGTTCTCGGCATCGACGTGCAGATGACCGACGTTGGTGCCGGGGCCGCGATCGTTCCTGCTATCCTGTCGAAGCGTTTCGACATGACCGTCTCCGGCATCAACGATGATCCGGAACTGGAAAAGCAGGTGGACGTGATCGACTACATGTATGATGCGACCACGATCATGACCATCAAGGACAACCCGCTCGGCATCAAGAGCATGGCGGATCTCTGCGGCAAGAAGGTCGCCGTGCCGGTCGGCACTTTCCAGGGGCGCATGGTGGAGGCCGCGTCTGCCAAGTGCGCCACGCCGATCGAGATCATGTCCATCCCGAAAATGCCCGACGTATTGCAGGCAGTGCGCACCGGCCGCGCCGATGCGACCGTCAACGGTTATGCCACGAGCGTCTACACCACGGCAAACCAGACCGGCAGAGGCGTCGGCCTGCAGGCTCTTCCGGATGTCCGCCTCGCAGTCGGATATCTCGGCATGCTGGTATCGAAAGACAACCCACAGCTTCGCAACACGGTCGTGGCAAGCCTTCAGCATATGGTCGATAGCGGCGCCTATGAGGCCATCATGAAAAAATGGAGCCTTGGCCCGCTCGCCGTGAAGACGGTCAAGGTCAACGACGCCGCCAGCATGCCGGTGGATTGAGCCCATGTCCCTTTTTGCTCAACCCGTCAGCATCGCCATGGCACCTCCCGTCGGCAAGCCGATACGGTGGGGGCAAATCACGACCGGCACCAGCGCGATCCTCGCGCTGGCTCTCCTTGCAATGATCGTCGGCCGTAGCCAGAGCGTTCAATGGAGCGAAATCCCTCGCTTCATGATCGATCCGATGATCCTGGGCGGCGTCGTCCTGACGCTCCAACTGACGGCAGGCGCGATGGTGGCCGGGATTGCCGTCGGCTGCATCGTGGCCATCATGGCCACCAGCCAGAATATCGTGCTGAAAACCATGGCCGTCGGCTTCGTCTGGTGGTTTCGGGGCGTGCCGCTGATCGTCCAGATCTTCTTCTGGTTCAACATCGCACTTTTTATCCCCGAGGTTGGTCTTGGCGCCTATACGATATCGATCAACGATCTGGTCACTCCCGCGGTCGCCGGGTTCCTGGCGCTCGGTCTGCATGAGGCCGCCAATATGAGCGAGATCATTCGCGGCGGCCTGACGGCGGTGGATCGTGGACAGCGTGAAGCGGCATCGTCTCTGGGCTTGAGGCCACTGCAAACCTTGCGGACAGTCGTTCTGCCGCAGGCGGTCCGCCTCGTCGTTCCACCGACCGGCAACCAGGCCATCGGCATGCTGAAGGCCAGTGCCATCGTCTCCGTCATCGGCATGCAGGACCTGCTGACCCAGGCGCAGGCGATCTATGCGCGCAACTTTCTGGTCATCGAACTGCTGTGCGTTGCATCGCTCTGGTATCTCGCGATCACCACAGTCGCCTCGATCGGCCAGCATTTCCTGGAACAGCAACTCGTGCCCAAAGGCCCGTCTGGCGGCTCGCAAAAGGAGACCCGGCAACGGGCCTGACAGGTCGCCTGCATCGTTCAACCCAACCAAGCAAGGATCGCCAGCGCAGCGTATCCGATCAGGAAATCCCAAGGAGCAAACCATGAAACTCGGCATTGATGCACAGAAACTTCCCGAAGCTGTAAAGCGCGGGCCGCTTGCAAGCCTCGACCATGTCAGGGAACTCGGTCTCGGCGGTCTTTTCTTCACCACGGTTCTCGATATGAGCCCGACGCTGGACAAAGTCGAACTGCGCGACATCAGGGCGAAGGCCGATGAACTCGGCCTTTATCTCGAAAGCGGCGTCGGCAAGATCAATCCCTATTGCAGCGCCGAGGCTCCGGAGTTCCGGGCAATCGGCGACGGCGACATCATTCTCGGCTTCTCCCGGATGATCGAGGCAGGCGCTGCCATCGGCTGCCGTGAACTCTGGGTATCGCCCGGCAATTTCAAATCCGAATATCGCGGCAGGTTGGCGAATGACCGGTTCCGGACCGACGTCACCTGGGAAGAGCAGTTGCTCGCCATCGAAAAGGTTCTGCTGAAGCTAGCACCTGTGGCCCGCGCCAATGGCGTTCACCTCAACATGGAGACCCATGACGAGATCACCTCCTTCGAAATTCTTCGGCTGATCGAAAAGGTTGGCGAGGATTGCATGGGCGTGGTCTTCGACACGGCCAACGGTCTGCAGCGCGCCGAACATCCGGTCTTTGCCGCAAAACGCGTCGCACCCCATGTCCGCCAGACCCACATCAAGGACGCCTATGTCGGGCGGGCACCCGGTGGCTTCGATTTCCAGACCCGGCCCGTTGGCGGCGGCATCGTCGATTTCGGTTCGATCCTTCCCATCCTCTCGAAGGCGAACCCAGATCTGAATTTTTCGCTGGAAGTTGCCGCATCCGTCGAAGACAAGCCCCGAAAAGCCAATCCGCGCCAGTGCATCCAGATCGACGATCCGATCTGGCGCGCCGGCCACCCGGATCTCAACGCCGAAGAGCTGGATGCTTATATCGCCATGGTGGACGCCTATGAAAAGCGCGTCACCTCGGGGGAAATTCCGGATTGGGAAGCGTACGAAGCCAGCCAGTACGGCTACCCCACCTATGAGAGGCAGTCCTACGGCTACAAGGAATCTGTGATCTTCATCAAGGACTCGGCTCGCTATGTCGAAAGCATTTGCGCCGAAAACGGCATCTCCCTTTCTTCGCCGGCGACAAAGCGGCAGGCGGCCTGAACGACCGGTCCGTCAGCATCGGCGGCATGCGCTGCCGATGCCCTTTAAAATCATGGGAAAGTCTGGCTTTTTGTCGAGATCGGCATATACGCAGGAATATTCTCATGGAAATAATAATGCTGCCGTAAGGGCATTTGGAGCAGGAAATGAAAAGGACGCGCCGTCAAAGCGCCAAGGCAGTACCGAAAGCGCATAGCGCAGCGGAAACCACTGAGACCAACAACGACGATGTTTCAGAGCGCATCCGGACAACGCTTGGCACCGCAATCGGTGAAGGCGCGCTGAAGCCGGGAACCAAGATTCTGGAGGATGCGATCGCCGAACATTTCGGTGTCAGCAGGACGGTCGTCCGAGGAGCCCTCGGCGTGCTGGAGAGCGACCATCTTCTGGAGCGAAAGAAAAATCGCGGCACCTTCGTCGCAGAACCCGGCATCGAAGAAGCCAGGGCTCTTTTCGAATCACGCCGGAAACTGGAGCACGTCATCCTCGAACTGGTCATGAACCGCGCCGAGGCGGAGCAACTGGATGCTCTCGAAAAGCTGGCGGACGAGGAAGAGCAGATCCATCATCACGGCGACGAGAAATCGAAGACTGTCCTTTCCGGCAAGTTTCACATCGTACTTGCCGAACTCGGCGGCAACGCGGTCATGACCGAAATGCTGTCGAAGATCGTTGCCCGCCTCTCGCTCGTGATGGCCCTCTACGAGGAAGAGAAGCAGGACGACTGCGGCGCCGATCACCATCGTCTGATCGTGACCGCGCTGAAAGCCAAGGACCTAATGAAGGCGCAGCAGTTGATGGACCATCATCTTGCTGACATCGAAGGCCGTGTGCGGCTCACTGAGGGCCAGGGTGACCGGCATACGTTCATGGCTGTGCTGGAGAACTTTTCGTAAACTGGATCGGCGCCCAACGTCTGTCCGAGCGGAAATTATTGCCGCTCGACACGACCTGTTGGCTGATGCCCATAGCCAGGGCACAAAGGTGGCATCCACGGTCGCTCGCGACAGGAAAACAGAGGGAATTTCGCGGCTCTTCAACCGTTTGCCGTAAGATGCAGACCTAAATAATCCTGCCCCCGCCGACGGGTGGGAGGCAGGGCAAATCGTGTCCGGGTTTTACCGGGCAATCAGCACCGGCAGCTTGCTTTTCTCCAGGATCGAAGCGGTCACGCCGCCGAATACCCGCTCCCGCAGGCGGGAATGTCCGTAGGCGCCCATGACGATGAGGTCGGCGTTGATCTCCAGCGCGTGCCGTTCGAGCACGTCTTCCACTGGCCGGCCGCCGCTTGCCAGTTGTTCGACGACGACATTTATCCCGTGTCGGGCGAGATAGGCAGCGACGTCGGCGCCGGGTTCGCCGCCGCTGACCCAGTAGGAGCTGTCCGGATCGACCAGCACGACATGCACCTCCTCGGCCCAGGTCATCATCTCCAGGGCCTCGCGTGCGGCCCGAGCCGCCTCGGTGCGGGAATTCCAGGCGAGCAGAACCCGCCGTGGCTTCAGGGTCGTCCTGAGGTTCTTCGGCGCCAGAAGAAGGGGGCGGCCCGCTTCGAACACGCCACCGTCGACGATTTTCCGGGTGAGAACGCTATCGCTGCGCACGCCGTCTCCGATCACCAGCACATCGGCATAAAGTGCGCGGCGATGAATTTCCTCGCCGACGAAAACACCTTCCGCGTAGGTGACGTCGACATCGAACGACAGACCATTCGTCGTGCAGGCGGCTGCCGCCTGTTTCCGGATGCCGTCGAGCAATCTCAAGTCCTCGTCCCGCTGGTCGAGCCACACCGTGCCGGCCGGAAAATCACCCATGGTTGCCGGAACCGCGAGGCCGATGACCACGACGGAAAGATGCGCTTCGAGTTCGATCGCGATCTCCATGGCACGGGCGAGATCAGCAGTTGGATCCGTATTGCCGATCATCGCGAGCACTGTCTTGAATGACACTGTCTGTCTCCTCTGCATAACGCCTTGATTGGCCTATGGAAGGAAAGCCTAGAACCGGCACCGGCCCGAGCCATGATCTTCGTCAATCGAAAGCGGAATTTCAGATTGCTGCGCACTATCTGAGGATCGGCTAGGATCATAAACCCCGCTTCTGCCTCCACGATGAAAGCACTCGCCATGCCGAAACGCAGCGCAGGTCTTTTGATATTCCGCCACGCTGCCGGAGATCGGCAAGTGTTTCTGGTTCATCCCGGCGGACCGTTCTGGGCACGCAAGGACGAAGGAGCCTGGTCCATTCCCAAGGGCCTTGTCGGTGAAGGAGAAGACGACCTGGCGGCCGCGAAACGAGAGGTTTTCGAGGAGGTAGGAGCGAGAATTGACGGCGACTTCGAATGGCTCGGCGAATACCGCCAGCCGGGCGGCAAGCGGGTGCTCGCCTGGTCGATCGAGGCCGATATCGACGTCGAGAAGATCGTCAGCAACACGTTCCGGATCGAGTGGCCGCCGAAATCGGGGCTGGTGAAGGAGTTTCCGGAAGTCGACCGGGCCGGTTGGTTCAGCCTCGACGAGGCGGAGCGCAAGATATTGAAGGGGCAGCAGCCGATCCTCGTCGATTTCGCGGCACGACGACAGCCATAAAGCAGGAGCCCAAATCCGGCTTTGCATGTCGAAGCGCCGGGCGCCGGCGAAACCCCTCCACGGCTTGACTTAGATCACCGCAAAGCCCGTGATGGACAGATACGAGAACTGCCTGACATCAGCGTTCATGGAGCCTCCCTTTGAACCGTATCGCAAAAGCCGCCATCATTGTCGCAGTCGTAGGTGCCGCCGGTTATTTCGGCTGGCGGTATCAGCTGGACCTTCGGGCCGAGCGAGCCATGCAGGGAATTGCCAGTGGAAACGGCCGCATCGAGGCGGTCGAAATCGATGTCGCGGCGAGAACCGCGGGACGCCTTTCCGATATTCTGGTGAAGGAAGGCAACTTCGTCAAAGCCGGCGCGATCGTCGCCCGCATGGATATCGAACAGCTCGTCGCCCAGAAGCGGGAAGCGGAGGCCCAGCTTGCAAGGGCGAAGATCGCCATCGAAACCGCGAAAAGCCTCGTCGTCCAGCGCCAGGCGGAAAAGGAAGCCGCGGCCGCAACAGTCTCCCAGAACGAGGTCCAGCTGCAATCGGCTCGCAAACGGCTGACCCGCAGCGAGCAGATGAGCCGCAGCGGATCGGTTTCCGAGCAGTTGCTGGACGACGACCGCGCCAGGGTCGAGGGAGGCGTGGCGACCGTCTCGGCGGCCAAAGCCAACCTTGCGGCGACAGACGCGGCGATCGGCGCGGCGCAGTCGCAGGTCGTGGATGCCGAGGCTTCGGTCGAGGCCGTGCAGGCGACTGTCGCGCGGATCGATGCCGATCTGCGCGATTCGGAACTCAAGGCCCCGCGCGACGGACGGGTGCAATATCTCGTGGCGCAGCCGGGCGAAGTGGTCGCCGCCGGCGGCCGCGTGCTCAACATCCTCGATGTCGGCGATGTCTACATGACGTTCTTCCTACCGACCGGGGAAGCCGGGCGCACCCCGATCGGCGGCGAGGCCCGGATCGTTCTCGACGCAGCCCCCCAATATGTCATTCCGGCCCGGATATCCTTCGTGTCCGATGTCGCGCAATTCACGCCGAAGACGGTGGAGACCGAGGAGGAATGACAGAAGCTGATGTTCCGCCTGCGGGCGCGCGTCTCTCCGGAACTGCTCCAGAAATATATCGCGCAGGTCAAGACCGGGCTGCCGGGCCGGACCTATGTGAAGCTCGATCCCGCCGCAGAGTGGCCGGCGGCGCTGTCACGGCCGATCACCCCATGAGCCCGGTGCAGCAGGCGAAGGGCATCCAGGTAGAACCTGCCTATGTGGCGCGGTTGACGGATGTCGGCCATTCCTACGGCAAAACGCGCGCCATCGACGGCATAAGTCTCGACTTGCCATCCGGGCGTATGGTCGGCCTGATCGGCCCGGACGGGGTGGGCAAATCCTCACTCCTGTCGCTGATTTCAGGCGCCCGGCAGATCCAGACCGGTGAGATCGAGGTGCTCGGCGGCGACATGCGCAGCGCCCGTCACCGGGACCGTACCTGCCCGGCCATCGCCTATATGCCGCAGGGGCTCGGCAAAAACCTCTATCCGACGTTATCGGTGTTCGAGAATGCCGATTTCTTTGCCCGCCTGTTCGGCCAGGGCCGCGAGGAGCGGGAATACCGCATCGCTAACCTTCTGAAACGCACCGGCCTTTCGGGCTTCGAGGACCGCCCCGCCGGCAAGCTTTCGGGCGGCATGAAACAGAAGCTCGGCCTTTGCTGCGCCCTCATTCACGATCCGGACCTTTTGATCCTCGACGAGCCGACGACCGGCGTCGATCCGCTGTCGCGCCGGCAGTTCTGGAGCCTCGTCGACGATATCCGGAGGGAGCGGCCGGAGATGAGCGTGATCGTTGCAACCGCCTATATGGAGGAAGCGGCGCGCTTCGACTGGCTGGCGGCCATGGATGCCGGCAAGGTGCTGGCGACCGGCACACCGCGCGAAATCCTTACCCATACCGGCGCCGCCACGCTCGACGATGCCTTCATTACGCTGATGCCGGAGGAGAGGCGCGCCACGCACAAAGCCATTCCGATTCACCCGCCGGCAGATTTCGACGAGGCCGAATTTGCCATCGAGGCGGAAGGCCTCACCATGCGCTTCGGCGATTTCACGGCGGTGGACGACGTCAGCTTCCGCATCCGCCGCGGCGAGATCTTTGGCTTCCTCGGCTCGAACGGCTGCGGCAAGTCCACGACGATGAAGATGCTGACCGGCCTGCTGCCGGCAAGCGAAGGCACGGCGAAGTTGTTCGGCAAGACGGTCGACCCGAAGGACATGGATGTCCGCAGGCGCGTCGGCTACATGAGCCAGGCCTTTTCGCTCTATACGGAACTGACGGTCCGGCAGAACCTCGACCTGCATGCGCGGCTGTTTCAGCTGCCCGTCGATACGATCTCGGCCCGGATCGAGGAAATGGGCCGGCGTTTCGAGCTTGCGGAGGTCATGGACGCACTGCCGGACGGTTTGCCTCTCGGTGTCCGGCAGCGGCTTTCGCTGGCGGTGGCGCTGATCCATTCGCCGGAAGTGCTGATCCTCGACGAACCGACTTCGGGCGTAGACCCGATCGCCCGCGACCAGCTGTGGGCGGCGCTGATCGAGCTCTCCCGCAAAGACCATGTCACCATATTTATCTCCACCCATTTCATGAATGAAGCGGAGCGCTGCGACCGCATCTCGCTGATGCATGCCGGCAAGGTGCTGGTGAGCGATACGCCCGATGCGATCCGCAAAAGCCGCTATGCCACAACGCTGGAGGAAGCGTTCATCGCCTATCTCGAAGATGCGATCGGCGAGACGACTGCCTCATCCGCATCGGCACCCTCGACGGCAGACGACGGGCGCAAGTTCGCCGGAGCACGGCCGCACCGCTCCTTCGACCCGCTTCGCATCTGGAGCTATAGTCTTCGAGAGACCCTGGAGATCCGCCGCGACCCCATTCGGGCCACCCTGGCGCTGATCGGCAGCGTGATCCTGATGTTCGTGATCGGCTACGGCATCAACATGGACGTCAAGGACCTGACATTCGCGGTTCTCGACCGGGACGACACGGTCGCCAGCCGCGACTATATCGCCGACATCGCCGGTTCCCGCTATTTCGTCGAGCAGCCGCCGCTCGGCGATTATGCCGATCTCGACCGGCGCATGCGCGACGGCTCACTGAAGCTGGCGATCGAGATTCCGGCCGGTTTTGCCGAACACGTCGCTCGCGGCCACGATGTCGAGATCGGGGCGTGGATCGACGGCGCCATGCCGCAACGGGCGGAAACCACGCGCGGCTACGTGCAGGGCATGCACGCCCACTGGCTGGCGCAAAAGGCGCGCGAGATCTTCGGCGATGCAGCCAAGGGGCAGTTCTCGATCGAGACCCGCTTCCGCTACAATCCCGGCATCGAAAGCCTGGTGGCGATGGTCCCGGCCGTCATTCCGCTGCTGCTTCTGCTGATCCCGGCGATGCTCGCGGCGCTGTCAGTGGTGCGGGAAAAGGAACTCGGCTCGATCGTCAATTTCTACGTGACGCCGGTGACGCGGCTGGAATTCCTCATCGGCAAGCAGCTTCCCTACCTGGCGCTTGGCATGATGAACGCCGTGCTCCTGTGGCTGTTTGCGATCCTGGTGTTCCAGGTGCCATTCACCGGCAGCTTAGCTGCCTTCACCGCAGCGGCACTTCTCTATGTCGCTTTCGCGACCGCCTTCGGCCTGCTTGTTTCGACCTTCATGTCGAGCCAGATCGCCGCGATCTTCGGGACGACGTTGATGACGATCATACCGGCGGTGCAGTTTGCCGGCATGATCGATCCGGTCTCCTCGCTGCAGGGCATCGGGGCGGTCATCGGCCAGATTTATCCCACGACCTATTTCAACATCATCTCGCGCGGCACCTTCTCGAAGGGCCTCGGCTTCGAAAACCTCTTCGAAGCTTTCCTGCCGCTCATTGTTGCCGGGCCGCTGCTGATTGCGGCGAGCGCCGTCTTTCTCAAGAAACAGGCACGGTGACGGATGCGGCTCGCCAATATCGTCCACCTCGGGATCAAGGAATTGCGCGGGCTGATGCGCGATCCGATATTGCTCGGACTGATCGTCTATTCCTTCACGATCGCCGTTTATACGGAAGCAAAAGCCGTTCCCGAAACATTGAACAATGCGCCGATCGCGATCGTCGACGAGGACAATTCGCCGCTCTCGCGCCAGATCGCCGACTCTTTCCTGCAGCCCTATTTCAAACCGCCGGCGATGATCACGGCGGGCGAGATGGATGCTCGCATGGATGCCGGCACCGACACGTTCGCACTCGATATTCCGCCGAACTTCCAGAGCGACCTGATCGCCGGCAAATCCCCCGTCGTCCAACTCAATGTCGATGCGACCCGCATGACCCAGGCGTTTTCCGGATCCGGCTATGTGCAGAATATCGTCTCGACCGAAGTCGCCGGTTTTGCTGCCGCGGATATCGACGGTCGAACGCCGACCGTGAACCTCGCATTACGCGCCCGGTTCAATCCCGAACTCAACCAGATGTGGTTCGCGTCGGTGATGAACGTCATCAACAACGTCACCATGCTGGCGATCATCCTGACAGGCACCGCCCTCATCCGCGAGCGGGAGCACGGCACGGTCGAGCATCTTCTGGTGATGCCGCTGACGCCGTTCGAAATCATGGCTGCAAAAGTGTGGTCGATGGGGCTGGTGGTGTTCGTCGCCACCCTGCTTTCGCTGATCTTCGTGGTGCAGGGATTGCTGAAGGTTCCGGTCGAGGGATCGATCGTGCTGTTCATGGCGGGGGCGGCGCTCCATCTTCTCGCTGCAACCGCGATGGGGATCGCGCTCGCGACGCTTGCGGGCTCGATGCCGCAGTTCGGCCTGTTGCTGATGCTCGTGCTGCTGCCGCTGCAGATCCTCTCAGGCGCGACCACGCCCCGCGAGAGCATGCCGGAAGTGATCCAGACGATCATGCTCGCCGCGCCGAACACACATTTCATCCTGCTCGCCCAGGCGATCCTTTACCGCGGCGCCGGGTTCTCGGTGGTCTGGCCGCAATTTGCGTGGCTGTTCGTCATCGCAACGGTGTTGTTTGCCTTCTCGCTGCGCGGCTTCCGCAGGTCGTTGCGATAAGGCCTACCTGAACATGCCGGTGCTTATTCCTGCTTCTGCCGGCGAAGAAACGGGAGTAGAATTACGGGGTCGATCAATGAGGAAGCTCTAAAATGGGAAAAGAGAGGCCTTCACCCGGAACGTCCGCCAAAGATATCGCCAAGGAGCAGGACGATTACCTGGAAGAGTCGCTCGAAGAGACTTTTCCGGCAAGCGATCCCATCGCACCGGGCCATCCCCGAAAGCCGGAGAAACAGCCGGTTGCTCCCAAGCGCAAGTAAAAACGGGCCGAAGTGCTCCTCGGCCCGCATAATGTGATGCTTAGTTCTTGCCGCCGGCCTTGCGGCCTTTGTCGGCCTTGCCCTTTGCGGAAGAGGTCTTGGCGTCGTAGCCCTGGCCGTGGTTGGTGCCGCCGAGATGGCCGCCGCCGCTGGTATTGACGACCTGGCGCTGGGCCCGCTTTATCTGCTGTTCTGCATCTGTCTTTTTCATGGAAATTCTTTCGTTATTCGAAGAGAAAGGCCGAGCGGGGCTAGCCACCCGACTCGCTTCAACGGTCCGTGCCGGTACATCCGTGGTCAAAGACCGGAGTCGGTTTTGGCTTTAGGCGATCTGCAGGTTTTCAGCTGCATTCTTGCCGGTGCGGTTGTCCCGCACGACATCGAAGCTCACCTTCTGACCTTCAGCCAGATAGGTCATTCCCGAACGTTCGACGGCCGAGATGTGGACGAACACGTCCGTCGATCCGTCGGCGGGCTGGATAAAGCCGAAACCCTTGGAGGTGTTAAAAAATTTTACGATTCCGTTGCTCATGAAGATGATCCTTCCGATCGAACACAGGTCGCCGTCCGGCAAAATGCCAGCGACAAAAGAGATCGATTTTGAAAGGAAAGATCAGCTCGAACGCAAAAGGCGTGAAAACGAAGCTCGACAACCAATTTCGATGGTAACCCCTATCGGTCAACTATGTCTTGAGCAAGGCATTTCTCGCAACCCCGCACATTGCCTTTGGCGCAAGTCCGGCGCATGATGACGACTTCAGCAGCTATATAAAGGGCGCTGCTGCTTCAGGATTTTCACGCCCTGGCCCCAATGAAAGGAGGACGTCATGTCTTCCGAATTCTCTCAGACCACCTCCCGCAACCTGGTCCGCGTCAGCGGCCCCGGATACCGGGAAAATATCGAACTTCACCAATTCAGTGAGCGTACGCAGCCAAGCGGAATGCTTGTCGGCGGTCGGGCAGACACGACGGGAGCAGCCATGATGCTTGCCCGTTTTGGCGATCATCCCGAAAAGAGCTTTGGGGCCGCAATATCGGCTTCTTTGAGCAAACACAGAGATACCGTAACACCGCAGCTTTGATAGTTCGGCTGGCAAAGGCAGGATTTCGCAGATCCGTCATTTCACGCTTTGCATGCCTGTCTGCCGAACAACGGTTTCATTCTCCACTATCCATCGCCGCCCAAGGAGGACAAAATGGCTAAAGGCCAGGTACGAAGTAACCGCGAAACTCGCAAACCGAAAAAAGACAAGACTGCAGCCGTGACGGCCGCGCCCGCAGGCGCACAGGTCAAGCTCGCCGGCAGCGGTCTCACCTTGGGCAAAAAGCCGAAATAATGTTTCGGGCAGGAGGCGCCGTACCACGGCGCCTCCGACGCCGGCCCCCTTCGAAATTCGCAGGCTCAAGCAGGCGACAGGGATGATTGCCATCCGGTCGCTGCTGGATCGTTTGCGTTTCGCTTTCTCGGGAAATGTGTTCTTCAACCATTCGCCCCCATCGGGCGCGGAGATGTGATCCTATTTCCAATCCCTGCGTCGGCGGGAAGCGTTGCCGGCTAGCGCAATCCGGGAGGCTTCTTCGAAACGCGGGTGGCGCGGATGCCACCAAGCCAAATCTCCGAACCCGTCAGCGGCGGTCCCTGGATCGGCATACCCCGGAAGATGGCATGCAGGCTCGATGCGTCGGGGCAGCTTTCTGCGGATTGTTCAGCCTGCGGCTGGTTGTTCGTCAGCATTTTCTCGAAATAAAGCTGGAAATTCGGATGCGAGGATCGTGAGGACATCGTGCCCCTCCTTGGTCGTCGGGGCTAGGGCTCGCATCGGGTCCCTCAGGCGGCTGCGCCCTTGCCAGTTGCAGCCGACCAGCCACGATGGGCCTCATTCCCGCCCATGGCAAGCACCGCCTATCCGTTTTGAGACAAGACTTGAAACTGACGCATTATTTCGCCATATATGATTCACGTTTTCAGCCTTTTCGGCTACCTGATCCTCCCGGCTCCGCCGGTTGCTTGGCGACACCCTTGATTTTGCGAACGTCGAACTCCGCCCCGTCGGCTGGAGAATTCTTGCGTTGGCCGTTGTCGCGTCCCGCAGTCTATCCTTTAAGGTTACATCAATGATCGATACCGTCCGTAATGCCGCCCAGAATCTGTTTCGCAAACCCGATGCAGAAGAAGGCTCCAATGCAGCCAAGCTGCAGGAATTTCGCCAGAGACAGGCGCTGAGAAGCCGGGAACTCAAGCTCGCGCAAAAGCAGGAGCGCCTCCAGAGGCGCGCGTCGCAATTGCAGCCGGCCTGACACGGATTGTTCCGACGAAGTTATTCGTTCGGATCATCCCCTCGCACATCTCCTCGACCACAAGGACACCAGCATGGCCGCCTTCAACTACAATGCCGGCGCGGGCCTCTACCCGTGCAAGAACTGGAAGAGAACGAGCAGGCTTGGCTACAAGAGGTTCGAAACCGTGGCCGAGGCCTTGCGTTTTGCAATCGAGGTCATGCCTGCATCCCTGTTGCGCGGGTCGATCCTCGAGGTCGAAGAAGCCCGGTTCGACAGCACGCAGATACAGAAGCTCTACGACGCCGGTGAATATCCGCTGCAGCGTCGAGACCAGTGAGGTAACCCCTCTCGGGGTTCCTATGCAGCGTTCGGGATTATCGTAATTTACCGGGTGCGGCGGGTTTTTCCTATCGCCTTGGCATGGCGGCTGTTATAGCGGTGATCAAGCAGGGTTCGATGAAAGCCCCCGCGCCAGCGCGTGCCGACCTTACTGCTCTTGGGGTGAATTGGATGACGATATTTTCCGTCCGGCATGTCACCTCCTATCGGTATACGAGGCCGGTGGAGTTCGGCGAACACAGGCTGATGTTCAGGCCGCGGGATAGTTTCGACCAGACTTTACTGAGTTCCCAGCTCAACGTTTATCCAAAGCCGGATTATGTCCGATGGATCCACGATGTCTTCGGCAATTGCGTCGCGCTGGTCGGGATATCGAAGGCGTCTTCCGAACTACGGTTCGAAACCAATATCCGCCTCGACCACACGCCGCAGGTGGCGATGGATTTCCAGATCGACGAAGAGGCACTCACCTATCCGTTCGTATACGATCCGGAAGAAGCCTTCGATCTGGAGAGGACGATCCAGCGCCACTATCCCGATCCCGAGGACCGGGTTGGCAAATGGGCACGGCAATTCGTCAGGGTCGGCCATGCCACCGAAACCGGCCATCTGCTGATGACCATGTGCTTCGCGCTCCACGAGGGCTTCATCTACGCCAGGCGCTCCGAACACGGGACGCAACCGCCGCTCGAAACCCTGCAGCTGCGCCGCGGCACCTGCCGCGATTTCGCACTGCTGATGATGGAAGCGGCGCGGTCGCTCGGCTTGGCGGCGCGTTTCGTGACCGGCTATATCTACGTGCCCGACCGCGACGGCTCGATAACGCTCGGCGGCGGATCGACCCACGCCTGGTGTCAGGTCTATCTTCCCGGCGCCGGGTGGGTGGAATTCGATCCCACCAACGGTATCGTCGGCAATCGCGACCTGATACGCGTGGGTGTCGCTCGCGATCCGCGACAGGCGATCCCGCTATCGGGAAGTTACGATGGCGACGATACCGATTTCGACAGCATGTCCGTGCAGGTTAACGTGACGACCGATGACCAAAGCGTGAAACTCCACGGGTAACCGGAACACCCGGATTATTCGAGCGTTGCCGCTGAACTGCCATTTCGGCCAGAGTTTCTCCATAGGGATACGATCATGAAGATACGCGCAGGGTTTCGCATAGGGTATGAATGCCAGCACGATACGGCGATGCTACTGGTTCTGAATATCCATCCCTCGCGTCGCGCGGACCTTTTGAGCGACCAAGTGCTGAGCTTCGACCGCCCGATCGAGGCCTGGAGCTATCTCGACAGCTTCGGAAACGCCTGCAGCCGGATCGTGGCCCCGCCGGGGCTGACGACGATCTCGACCGAATTCGAGATCTACGACGACGGCATGCCTGACCCGGTGCCGCAAAATGCCTTCCAGCACGACATCAAGGATCTGCCGGACGACGTGCTGGTCTTCCTGCTCGGCAGCCGCTACTGCGACACCGACCGCCTGGCGGATTTTGCCTGGAAGACATTTTCCGCGACGCCTCTCGGCTGGCCGCGGGTGCAGGCGATCCTCGACTTCGCCCACAACCACATCACTTTCAACTACCAGAACGCGGATCCGCTGCGGACGGCCTTTGGAGGTTTTACCGATCGCACGGGCGTCTGTCGCGATTTCGCGCATCTCGCCATCACGCTTTGCCGCTGCATGAACATTCCGGCGCGTTACTGCACCGGCTATCTCGGCGATATCGGCGTCCCGGTGGATATCAACCCGATGGATTTCAGCGCCTGGTTCCAGGTCTATCTCGGCGGGCGCTGGAATACCGTCGATGCCCGTCATAACAAACCCCGCATCGGGCGCATTCTGATGGCGACCGGGCGGGACGCGACGGATGTGGCGCTTTCGACCGCCTTCGGCCCGGCGATCCTGGCTTCTTTCCAGGTGACGACCGAAGAAATACCGGCCTCCGCCTAAATCTTCAAACTGCCGGCCCTTTGGCGCTCAAGCCCGAAAGGGGTACCGTTGATATTCTTCCGCCATCAACAAAAACCACTCATGGTTGCGCGTCGCATGATTTTCAAAACAAAAAGTTGACACTTCGGTCATGATGCATTAGGTAGGGGACATCGATACTTTGTTTGCCGATATTTGTTTTTGCTGCGCATCGCGCTTCTTGACGAACTTTCCCTCTCAAAAGTCGAAACACCCGCCGTGCGTCGCCCGGCGGATTATCAATGTTGCTATGAAAGGGTTCGTTATGGCCACTGGCACAGTTAAATGGTTCAATGCCACCAAGGGCTTCGGCTTCATTCAGCCTGACGACGGCAGCGCCGACGTCTTCGTTCACATCTCGGCCGTCGAACGCGCTGGCATGAGCTCGATCGTTGAAGGTCAGAAGCTCGGCTTTGAACTTGAGCGTGACCGCAAGTCGGGCAAGATGTCCGCAGGCCAGCTTCAGGCTGCCTAAAACTTTAGCCTCCCATGACCACGGATGTACCGGCATGGCGGCAAAAGATATGTGAAGGCCAGGCATATGTCTGGCCTTTTTCCGTTGAGGCATTTGGCTGACGCGAACATCCGCATAACTTCCCGTTAAGCGCGATATTCGTTTTCAACCGCCACATTCAAGATCTGACAAGGAAGATACATTGAGACACCCGAGCGACAACAGCTTTGCCGAGCGCCGCAAGACAGCGGCGGATGCCAAGCGAGAGCTTTTGGCGAAGTTTGCGTCCGCCCCCAAACCGACCGATCCCGCCGTGCAGGAACGACGCGCCGAACGCGAGGCCCTTGCCGCCGCGAGAGAAGCCCGCCGTGCCGAGCGCGAAGCGCTGAAGGCGGCGGAGAACGAACGCCAGCTGCAGGAAGCTGCCGCATTGGCCGCAGCCGCGGAAGCCCATGAAAAGGCCGCAGCCGAGGCCCAGCAAGCGGAAACCAACGCCCGGGTTGCCCGGGTCGTTGCCGATGAAGCCGCCCGCAAGGCGGAGCGCGATCGTCGTTACGCGGCACGCAAGGCCCGTCAGGGCTGATATTCGAGGCATGTGCCTGAAACCATGCAGGCACATCCCGCTTCGGGCCCGCCGCATGCCGAGGCAAAAAAGGTGGATCGATTTCCATGAACGCCAGAGCCTATGCGCCAGCGCCCGATACCGAAGACGATATCGGCGCGTGGCTGAAGATTCTTTCTAAATATCGGCAGCCGCGTTTCGGACGCAGCAGCTTCGAACTGCTTGTCACGGTGCTGCCGTTCGCCGTCCTCTGGGCCGGCGCCTATATTTCCGTATTCCTGGGTTTCCCGATCGGGCTGATCCTCGTCCTTCCCGCCGCCGCTTTTCTGCTGCGGCTGTTCATGATCCAGCACGATTGCGGGCACGGCTCGTTCTTCGCACGTCGACGCCTGGACAATTGGACCGGACGCGTGCTGGGAGTCCTGACCCTGACGCCTTATGACTACTGGCGCCGGGCACATGCCGCCCACCATGCCTCGGCCGGCAACCTCGACGAACGCGGCGTCGGCGATATCACCACGCTGACGATCGCCGAATATCAGGCTCTTCCCTGGTCGCGCCGGCTGGCCTATCGCCTTTACCGCCATCCGCTGGTAATGTTCGGCATCGGACCCGCCTGGCTTTTCCTCTTCAAACAGCGCCTGCCCTTTGGAATGATGGGGTCCGGCGCCCTGCCCTGGATTTCCACGATGGCGACCAATCTCGCGATCGCTGTTCTTGCGGCCTTGATGATATGGGCGATCGGGCTGGTGCCCTTTCTGCTGGTCCACCTGCCGATCGTGCTGATCGCAGGGGCCGCCGGCGTCTGGCTTTTCTATGTTCAGCACCAGTTCGAGGAGACCCATTGGTCGAAGACCGAGGACTGGCAGTTTCCGGAGGCCGCCCTTCACGGCGCCTCCCATTACGACCTGCCGCTGGTGCTTCGCTGGCTGACCGGCAATATCGGCATCCACCACGTCCATCACCTTTCGAGCAGGATACCCTACTACCGGCTGCCCGAGGTGTTGCGCGATCACCCCGAACTGGCCGGCATCGGCCGCATAACGCTTTGGCAGAGCATCCAATGCGTCAAACTCGTGCTCTGGGACGAAAAGAGCCGAAAGCTCCTGTCGTTTCGCGATGCCGCCAAGGCGGCGAAGACTTCTTAACCGCTGCAATCGGCGAGGCTGAAACCACCGCCTGAGCACCGATGCACAAAGACTACCTCCCTACCGATCAAGGACTGTACATTGAACACGACCGAGAACACCAAAACGACCACCGCCCCGACGCCGGCGGCGCATGCGCTGACTGTCGAGCTGACGCCGACCCAGGTCAGGGGCCTCAAGCTGGCGAAGGATGGTGACCTGTTCCCGCAGGAAGCCAAGAAGTGGACGCATCTGAACGCGGTCGTGACTTACGCGCGGAACGACCGGTTCAAGGAACGGCCGCAGAAGATCAAGTTCCTGACGACGACGACGCTGAACGAACTGCGGGAACACGGCCTTCTGCGTGTCCTCAACGAGGACGTCTCGGTGGAAGAATCGGCGCATGGAATCACCATGGCCGGCAAGATATGGCTTCTGAAGAACAAATAACCGATATGCGGTCATACCGTGCGATATGCAGCAGCCGGATCAAGTGAAATACGGCTGCAGCAGATCTCTCTTCTCTTGAGGAGCAGAGAGAAATACCCTTGTATTTGTCCGTTTTCGACCCATATTAGCCGCAGGTAGCAGATTCAGAACGGGCGCTGCGATCAAGGGCGCGAGCCCTGGCCCCAAGGAGGAGGACGGCATGTCTTCCATCAGGCGAATCCAACCTTCTTCCCAGACAGGCCCGCAGTTACATCGGGTAGGTTATGCACACCTGTTCCGCATCGCGGTGCCGGCTGTTTGCATGGCATTCATTCTCTTCATCCTGCTTCGCGACCTATTCTGACTTGGCATACGCATCATCAGAAACCCGGAACGCCGCCCCCCAGAGAACGCGTTCTATCTCGAATTGAAACCGCCATGACCCTGATATTTCCGAATAGAAGCCGCAGTTTCGACGAAGCGCGCAAGGTCGTTCGTTTCCTGGGCTATGACGGCATGTTCGAGGTCAGGTTTTTCGTGGAAGCCGAAGCACTCGCCAGCAGAACGGCGACAGGCATGTCGGAGAACGATTACCTCCAGGCCTTTGATGCGGCCAGATCCAGCATCCAGGATGCTGCAATGAGAGCATATCGCCCCAATCGCGGCACTACCTATACGCTGACGGCGGCCGATCTCGGCTAATTCGGATGGAAATCTGATCGCCTACCGAGAGGCGGCCCGCTGCCTTCGAGGCTCCGGGCGCTCAACGCGGTCAATGAACCGTGGCCCGGTCAGTGCCCATATCATAGACCAATCCATCGTCCCAAGGTCCCGCGTCCCTGAGTGTATCGAGGCTGCCCCAGTCTCTCGATGCGGAGGACCAGAAATGGACCTTCTCACACCCGTCCAGTTTTGCCCTTAGCTTGGCGAACTCGAAAAGATGTCTTGCAACGCGCTGGTCATCGAGAAGGCTGACGGATGCAAAGAGAGGGATTTCGAGCTGGCGCCCGTAGACCGGGTGCTCGCGGGCGAAGACGTGGCAAAGGCCGCGAACATACCCTTGCGCATCCGTCACCGCCAGCCAATCACGGCGCAATGACGCCGAAGCGGTCAGCCGCTTCCATCGCTGCAGATCCAGCCCTGACATGACCAGTTGGACGACCGCGTAAGCGCGATAGACATCCGCAGCGTTGAGGACACCCACGTCGTAATCCATCTCCATATCCTCGCTCCAGGAAGGCCCATGCAGATCGCCGGGCCGGCTCTCCAAACTCTATTTCTGAGTGCTATCGGCGCCATGAACATTGACGCGCATCAACGGGCGCAGGGCTGAACCGTCAGCCCCGCGCTTGCGCTGGGTCAATGAAGCGGCCCGCGTCAGAGATAATCGTTGCGGCATTCATGCTTCCCACAACAAGGAGACGAACATGACGCGAACGATGAAAGCCGCTGTCGTGCACCAATTCGGCAAGCCACTTGCGATCGAATGCGTCCCGGTGCCCGTGCCGGGTCCAGGCGAAATCCTCGTCAAGGTCATGGCCTGCGGCGTCTGCCATACCGACCTTCACGCCGCCGATGGCGACTGGCCCGTCAAGCCCAATCCGCCGTTCATCCCCGGACACGAGGCGGCCGGCATCGTCGTCGAGCTCGGCCCGGGCGTGACAGGATTGAAAGAAGGCGACGCCGTCGGCGTTGCCTGGCTGCACGACGCATGCCTTGCCTGTGAATATTGCGAGACCGGCTGGGAGACGCTCTGCGAGCACCAGCACAATACTGGCTATAGCTGCAATGGCGGATTTGCCGAATATGTCATCGCATCCGCCGCCTTTGCCGCAAGACTGCCGCAGAATGTTGACTTTGCGGCAATTTCGCCGATCCTCTGCGCCGGCGTGACCACCTACAAAGGCCTGAAGGAGACCGAAGCGAGGCCCGGCGAATGGGTGGCGATTTCCGGTATCGGCGGGCTTGGCCATGTCGCTATCCAATATGCCAAGGCAATGGGTTTTCATGTGGTAGCACTCGACGTCAGTGCCGATAAGCTGGAACTTGCCCGCAGCCTCGGCGCCGACCTGATGGTGGATGCCCGCAGGCTTACCGCTGTCGAAGAGGTTATCAGTGCGACCGGCGGCGGCGCGCATGGCGTTCTGGTCCCCGCCGTCTCGCCGCCGGCTTTCTCCCAGGCGATCCGGATGGTGAGACGCAAGGGAACTGTCAGCCTGGTCGGCCTACCGCCCGGCGAGTTCCCGACGCCGATCTTTGACGTCGTACTCAAACGTATCACGGTGCGCGGCTCGATTGTCGGGACACGACGCGATCTCGACGAGGCGATCGCCTTTGCTACGGAAGGCAAGGTCAAGGCGGAGATCCACAAGGCACCGCTCGAGGACATCAACGACATCTTCGCACGCCTGAAGGACGGCAAGATTGACGGACGTATGGTGCTGGATTTTTCGTAAGTACCCTTGTGATCATTCAGCGTCGGGCGATACACGTCCGGCGCTGAAATCATTCGTGCAGGATCGCGGCGGCAATGGCATCGGGCTCTTTCGACGCATCGAGATGCCGCCAGGTTATATCCGCAGGCTTGCGGGCCAATTGCCCGGACAGCACGTCGGTGGTGGCATCCGAGGGGCCTCCGGCCCGTTCGCGGACCCGCTGCCAGAGCAGTTCCGGATCTGCCTCGAGCCAGATACCCTGGAAGCTGGCATCGGTCTTTGCAGCCGCAGCCTCCATGAGGTGCCGATTGTCCGGATCGTCGAAGACTGCGTCGGCGACGACGGATCCTCCCTGGGTGAGGATCAGTTCCGCATGCCTCGCCATTGCGTGATAGACCTTCCTCGATACATCGGGTTGATAGGCCGAGATCGGAAGTCTTGTCTCGGCCGAGACGCCATGCAGGGCTTTCCGGATACGATCGCTTTCGACGATCCTCGCTCCCGGCGGCGCGCCGACCTTGGCGGCCAAGCAATCCGCGACCGTCGTCTTACCGGAACCGCTGAGGCCGCCGATCGCGATCAGGCGCGGCGACGTTTCCCTCAGGAGACCATGGGCGAGATCGAAATAGGACTTCGCTTCCTGCCCCAGCCTGGCGGCATCCTGGCCTGGCTCTTCGGCCTGGGTCGCCGTCACATGCGCGCGGACCGCGGCCCTGATCGCCATCAGGAACGGCAGGAGGCAGAACCCACCCTCGTCGTCTGTTTCATCGAGATAGCGGTTCATCACCAGATTGGCGAGATCGGGGAAACCGCGGTGCCAGAGATCCATCAGCAGAAAGGCAAGGTCATAGAGGACATCGACGGTGGCGATCCCGAGATTGAATTCGATGCAGTCGAACAGGCAAGGCTTGCCGCCCAGCAGGCAGATGTTGCGCAAGTGAAGATCACCATGGCAACGGCGAACCTTGCCCGCCAGCGCCCGCCGGTCGAGAAGCTCGCTGTGTTGCACGAGCCGGGACCGGAAGATCTCGCTCAGTTTCGCCACCTCTCCCGCACCGAAGACATGGCCGGTCGCAAACCCGGCATCGTTGATGTCGAGGACAGCTTCGATATTGGCCGCCCCGCCTCCTTTCGAAACAGCCGGTGCACGGCGATGATAGAACGCTATCATCCGGGCGGTCTGCGTCATCAGCTCCTGCGTCAGATGGCCAGCGATCGCCATCCGGTCGAAGAGCTGGCCCTGTTCGAACCGGGTCATTCCGACGACGGCATCGACGAGCGGCCCGTCGCCGTCGAACTCCAAAGTGCCGGCGTCCGAACGGGTGATCCGCCGCGCGCCGATATAGAGACCGGGAGCAGTCTCGCTGTTCAGCGCGACCTCCTTGCGGCAGGCATCCTCACGGATCGCGGCAGTCGAGAAATCGAGATAGGGAAGTTTGAGCGCTTTCTTCAGCTTGTAGACCCGGTCGCCGACGAGGAAAATCAACGAGATATGCGTCTCCATCCGCTCGACGGGGACTGCGATCCCATAGGATGCCGGGTTGGCCAGAAAGGCTGCCGTCTTGCTCTGATCTTCTGTCATCATGGCTGCACCTTATGCTGAACGGCACCGGCTCGACAGTCCACGGATCGCGGCGTCGGCACATTGAGCTGTGTCAAGGAAAGCGGCTCCGTTCCGGGCGACACAGGTCACCGTAGGCGCCCCCTCATGCGCTCTCAGCGAGAGGAACAGGTCGATTCCCGTGGACATCATGCTCAGACATCACGGCCGATACGAGGCCATCATCCGCCAAGCGATTTCGCTGCCGGCGATGCGGACGGCGGTTGTCCATCCATGTTCGACCGAGACCCTGCGGTCTGCCGTGGAACTCAAGGAACAGGGCCTTCTCGATCCGATCCTGGTCGGCCCGGAGCACAAGATCAGGGCCATCGCGGACGCCGCCGAACTTTCGCTTGCCGGCATCGACATCGAGCCCGTTGAGCACAGCCATGCGGCGGCCGAGCGAAGCGTCGAACTCGCCTCCACGGGCAAGGTCGCTGCCCTGATGAAAGGCAGCCTGCACAGCGACGAATTGCTTTCGGCAGTGGTCGCGCCGGCCTCGAAACTGAAGACCGGGCGGCGCATGAGCCATGTCTACGTCATGGACATTCCGGCCTATGACAAGCTGCTGATCGTCACCGACGCGGCAATCAACATCCAGCCGGACCTCGATCAGAAGCGCGACATCTGCCAGAATGCTGTCGATCTCATGCACCTTCTCGGCGTCGCAAAGCCGCTTGTGGCGGTGCTGGCCGCCGTCGAGACCGTCAACAGCAAGATGCCCTCGACGCTGGACGCGGCGGCTTTGACCGTCATGGCGGCGCGCGGGCAGATCGAAGGGGCGGTCGTCGACGGTCCGCTCGCCTTCGACAATGCAATCAGCGTCGAGGCCGCGCAGGCAAAATGTATCGCCTCTCCGGTCGCCGGCCGGGCGGATATCCTGCTGGTTCCCGATCTCGAAGCCGGCAATATGCTCGCCAAGCAGCTCATTTATTTCGCCGGTGCAGACGCCGCAGGACTGGTCCTCGGCGCCCGGGTTCCTATCATACTGACAAGCCGCGCAGACCCGGCCAAGGTTCGAACCGCGTCGGCCGCTCTTGCGAGGCTCACCGCTGCGAAACGACTTGAAGCAAGGATGCCTCTATGACGGACAACCTTCTCCTGACGTTCAATGCCGGCTCTTCGACGGTGAAGATCGGCATCTTCAAGGTGGACGGCGACAGGCCGGAACGGATCGGCAAGGCCGTCGTCGATTTCGGAACCTACCCGCTGACGCTGCATCTGAAGGAAGGCCCGGAGCAGTTCGATCTGCCGCTGGAGGGCGAAGCCAGCGACGATCTGGCCGAACTGATGGACGAGGTGTTCCGGGAACTCGACAAGCATTTCGACCTCGACGCCGTCACGTCCGCCGGCCACCGGATCGTCCATGGCGGCGACGTCTTCGACGGCCCGGTGGAACTGACCGCCGAGACGATCGCCAAGGTCCAGTCGTTGACGGAACTGGCGCCGCTTCACCAGCCGCAGGCGCTACGGATGATCAGGGCGGTCAGGCACCTGCGGCCGGCGCTTTTCCAGACCGGCTCCTTCGACACCACCTTCCATGCCACGCAGGCGGATCTCGTACGGCGTCTCGCCATCCCCCGCGCCTATCACGACCAAGGCATCAAACGGTACGGCTTCCACGGACTTTCCTACCGGTATGTGGCTGGTGCACTCGTCCGGGAGGCCCCGGACATCGCGAACGGCAAAGTCGTCATCGCCCATCTCGGCAGCGGCGCCAGCCTCTGCGCCATCGAGAAGGGAGAGAGCCGCGATTCCAGCATGGGCTTCTCGACGCTCGACGGCATTCCGATGGCGACGAGGCCGGGCTGGCTCGATCCCGGCGTGCTCTTGCATTTCCTGGGTCCGCTCGGGAAATCGGTCGAGGAGGTGGAGGACATGCTCTACCACAAGTCCGGCCTGCTCGGCGTCTCGGGCCTCAGCGGCGATACCCGCGAACTGATCGCGGACGGCGGCAGCCAGGCCCGGGAGGCAATCGATCTCTTCGCGCTCAGGATCGCCGGCGAGGTCGGAAGGCTTGCCTCGACGGTCGGCGGTCTCGATGCGCTGGTCTTCACCGCCGGCATCGGGGAGAACCAGCCGGAGGTCCGGAAGCGCATCGCCGAACGCCTGCTCTGGCTCGGCGTCGAACTGGATACGGCGGCAAACCACAGCAACGCCCTGAAGATCAGCACGCCCGCGGCCCGCGTCGCGGTTTATGTCATCCCGACCGACGAGGAACGGATGATCGCCGAGGAATGCCTCGCCATCCTCAATTCGCAGCCTTGATCCATGTCATGAGCCCGGGCGGACGCCCGCGGTAGATGTGGTCGACCTATCGAAGGAGAATGAGATGCAACTCAAGACCATCGAGCCGGAAAACCATGAGACGACGGCGGAGGAACTGGCGCTCATCGACCGCTACTGGCGGGCGGCGAACTATCTCTCCGTCGGGCAGATCTATCTGCTTGACAACCCGCTCTTGAAGGAGCCGCTGAAGCCGGAGCATATCAAGCCGCGGCTGCTCGGCCACTGGGGCACCACCCCCGGCCTCAACTTCATCTATGCGCATCTCAACCGGATCATCCGCAACCGCGATCTCAGCATGATCTACGTCTGCGGTCCCGGCCACGGGGGGCCGGGCATGGTCGCCAGCACCTATCTCGAAGGCACCTATAGCGAGATTTATCCCGAGATCGGCGAGGATGCGGCCGGCATGCGAAAGCTGTTCCGGCAGTTCTCCTTCCCCGGCGGCATTCCGAGCCACGCGGCACCGGAAACGCCCGGCTCCATCCATGAAGGCGGCGAACTTGGCTATGCGCTGGTGCACGCCTTCGGCGCGGCCTTCGACAATCCGGATCTGGTGGTCGCCTGCGTCGTCGGCGATGGCGAGGCCGAAACCGGTCCGCTTGCCGCAAGCTGGCATTCGAACAAGTTCCTCAACCCCGCCCGCGACGGTGCCGTGCTGCCGATCCTGCATCTCAACGGTTATAAGATCGCCAACCCGACGCTGCTCGGCCGCATGGCTGACGAGGATATCGACCATCTTTTCCGCGGCTACGGCTACGAACCGTTCTTCGTGGAGGGCCACGAGCCGGAGAAGATGCACCGGCAGATGGCTTCGACCTTCGACGCCGTCTTCGATCGCATCCGCACGATCCAGGCTCAGGCGCGCGAAGGCAAGGCACCAGATACCTGCCCACGCTGGCCGATGATCGTGCTGCGCAGCCCGAAAGGCTGGACCGGCCCGAAAGAAGTCGACGGCAAGAAGGTCGAAGGTTTCTGGCGCGCCCATCAGGTGCCGGTCTCGGGCTGCCGCGAGGATGACGGTCACCGCAAGATCCTCGAGGACTGGATGCGGAGCTACGACCCGGAAGACCTTTTCGACGGCAATGGGCGCCTGAAGGAGGAATTGCGCGCGCTCTCGCCCCGGGGAGAACGCCGCATGGGGGCTAACCCGCGTGCCAATGGCGGCCTCATTCGCAAGGAACTCGTCGTGCCCGACATCCGCAACTATGCGGTGCCCGTCAACACGCCGGGTGCCGAGATGGTCCAGACGACGGAAATCCTCGGCAAATATCTGCGCGACGTGATGAAGCTCAACGACATTAATTCCAACTTCCGGATCTTCGGCCCTGACGAAACGGAATCGAACCGGCTCGGCAATATCTTCGAGGCCACCTCCCGCGTCTGGATGGAACGGATCGAGCCCTACGACGTGCACCTGTCGCGCGACGGCCGGGTGATGGAGGTGCTTTCCGAGCATCTCTGCCAGGGCTGGCTGGAAGGTTATCTGCTGACCGGCCGGCACGGTTTCTTCTCATGCTACGAGGCCTTCATCCACATCGTCGACTCGATGTTCAACCAGCATGCCAAGTGGCTGAAGGTGTCGCGCGAACTGCCGTGGCGGAAGCCCGTTTCCTCCCTCAACTATCTGCTGACCTCGCATGTCTGGCGGCAGGACCATAATGGCTTTTCCCACCAGGACCCCGGCTTCGTCGACCTCGTCGCCAACAAGAAGGCGGATATCGTGCGCATCTACCTGCCGCCGGATGCCAATACGCTTCTATGGATCGGCGACCACTGCCTGAAGACATGGGACCGCGTCAACGTCATCGTCGCCGGCAAACAGCCGGAGCCGCAATGGCTGACGATGGACGAGGCGATCCGGCATTGCGAAGCCGGCATCGGCATCTGGGACTGGGCAGGCAACGAGAGCGGCGCGGTCGAGCCGGACGTGGTGATGGCCTGCGCCGGCGACGTGCCGACCCTGGCGACGCTTGCGGCAGTCTCCCTGTTGCGCGAAGCGATCCCCGACTTGAGGATCCGCGTCGTCAATGTCGTCGACCTGCTCGCCCTGCAATCTCAGGACCAGCATCCGCACGGACTGCCGGACGAGGAATTCGACCGGCTGTTCACCACCGACCGGCCGGTGATCTTCGCCTATCACGGCTATCCCTACCTCATCCACCGGCTGACCTACAAACGCACCAATCACCAGAACATCCATGTGCGCGGCTTCATCGAGGAAGGCACGACGACAACGCCCTTCGACATGACGGTGCTGAACGAACTCGACCGGTTCCACCTCGCTATCGAGGCAATCGCGCGCGTTCCCGGACTGAAGGAAAAGGCGGCTGATGTGGTCGACATGCTGAAGAGCAAGCTTGGCGAGCACACGCGTTATGTCCGCGAACATGGCGAGGACATGCCGGAAATCCAGAAATGGAAATGGCCGGCGCGCTGATGCCGTATCCGCGAAGGTCCTAGCCTCCGGGCCAGGGCCTTCACCCAGGTCGGGAAACTCGACGCGAGATCACGTTTCGGTGTTTCCCGGCGATGTGTGTAACCAACCGCACGCCTCTTCCGTAATCATGCAGGAAAGCAGATTATGGACCGGGAGGTTCCGCCATGATGAACAGACGTATATTCCTGGCCGGCAGCGCGCTGACGCTGGCCGTAGTCCCTCTGGCCGCGAGCATCCGCTCGACGTTCGCGGCGGTCGGAAACAGTTTCCCCGTGACCCATACGGCCGACGAATGGCGCAAGCTTTTGACGCCGGAGCAGTACAATATCCTGCGCGAGGAAGGCACCGAATATCCCGGCAGCAGCGCGCTCCTCAATGAACACCGCAAGGGCACGTTCGCCTGCGTCGGCTGTGACCAGGCGCTTTTCTCGTCGGAGACGAAATTCGAAAGTGGCACCGGCTGGCCGAGCTTCTGGGCACCTCTCAAGGACGCCGTCGGCACGGTGAGCGACACGACGCTCGGCATGGTCCGCGTCGCGGTTCATTGCGCCCGTTGTGGTGGCCATCTCGGCCATGTCTTCGACGACGGACCGAAGCCGACCGGTCTGCGCTACTGCATGAATGGCGCAGTCATGAAATTCCGTGCCGTATCGGCCTGATCCGCCGCCCTATCCTTCATTCACTTCGGTTGAGGAGACCGCCATGAAAAACAGAACGAAAACACCCTATACCCTCACCGCCTTTGCCGGCACTGCGCTGGTTTTGGCAGGCCTGACGTTTGGCGCGGCCAGCAGCGCTACGGCCGAGGAAGGAATTGCCATCCCCGCTCCCGCGATCGACCAGGCGGCGAGCACGGCTGCGACCGAAACCGCCATCTTCGCCGGCGGCTGTTTCTGGGGTGTCCAGGGCGTGTTCCAGCATGTCGAAGGCGTCAAGAACGCCGTCTCCGGATATGCCGGCGGCGCCAAGGATACCGCCGCCTACGAGACGGTCGGTTACGGCAAGACGGGCCATGCGGAATCGGTCCGGGTCACCTTCGATCCGAAAAAGGTCACCTACGGGCACCTGCTGCAGATCTATTTCTCGGTCGCGCATGATCCGACCCAGCTCAACCGCCAGGGGCCGGATACGGGTACGCAGTATCGCTCGACGGTCTTCCCGACCAGCGAGGATCAGGCCCGCGTCGCCAAGGCCTATATCGACCAGCTCAACAAGGCCAAAATCTTCCATGCGGCGATTGCCACGACGATCGAGCCGGGCAAGGCCTTCTATCCGGCGGAAGCCTACCATCAGGACTTCCTGACCCAGAACCCGACCTATCCCTATATCGTCTATAACGACCTGCCGAAGATCGAGAACCTGAAGAAGCTGTTCCCGAGCGATTACCGCGACAAGCCGGTCCTGGTCGCACAGGCCGGCATAGGCAACTGAGCCCGTAACATACGGCTCCCGCACTGCTTTAGCCCAAACGATATCGCCGCCCGTCCGGCGATATCGGCCGTCTCGAAGGCCTCAGCCTTCCTGCGCCGCCTCGGTGCGCCGTGCAACACCCGGAACGCAGAGGCAGGCGACGATGATGAGCGCAGTGATCAGGAACATCGCGATGAAGGTCATGTGCAGCGCGTGCTGAAGCGCGGACCTGATGGGCGAACCGGCCGCAAGTCCGCCGCCGACGCCCTGCAGCAGATCGCGCAACTGATCGGACGTGATCGGCCCCGTAATGGAATTGGCAAGCCCGTAGGTCAGGACGGCGCCGAGAAGCGCTGCACCGAGCGTGCTGCCGAGATTGCGGGAAAAGACGTTGGAGGCCGTCGCGCTGCCGCGTTCGGACCAGCCGACATTGTCCTGGATGATCACCAGGCCGGAGATATTGAGCAGGCCCATGCCGAAGCCCATCAGCAGCGAGCCGGCGCCTGCCTGGACGGGTGAGCTTTCCGGCGTCAGCAGCACCAGGAGAAACGCCCCGACCGGAACGAAGAGGCTGCCGGCGATCATCAGCGGCCGCAGTCCGAAGCGCGGGAACATCCGCGAGGCGAAGGTCCCGCCGCTCGGCCAGCCGACCAGCAGCATGGTCAGCGTGAACCCGGCCACCAGCGGCGAGCGGTTGAGCACCGTCTGCACGTACATCGGCAGGAAGGTCGTCAGCCCCATGATCGCCATGCTGGAGAGAAAGACCGCCGTATTGGCAAAAGCGATCGGCCGCTTCAGCCAGAGTTCCAACGAAACCATCGGAGCCGAGGCGCGCCGCTCCTGCCAGATGAACAGCAGGAAGCTGACGAGGAAGATCGCCAACGAAACGAACAGATAGCCGGTGGCACCTTCGGTTTCGGTGAGCGCGATCATCAGCGCGGAAATGGCCACGGCGAAGAGGCCTGCCCCCAGAAAGTCGATTGATGCCGTCCGGGTCTGCTTTTCTTCGTGCAGGTACACGATGAAGCCAATCGCCGACATGATGCCGATCGGCACGTTGATCCAGAACACCCAGGCCCAAGGCAGGCTGTGGACGATAATGCTGCCGAGCAACGGCCCGACGACCGCAGAAAGCGCCCAGACGCTGGCGAGATATCCCTGGACCTTGCCACGTTCCGCGCCCGGATACAGATCGCCGACGACCGTCATGATGACCGGCTGGATCGCACCGGCGCCGATGCCCTGCAACAGCCGGAAGGCGATCATCGACGGCATCGACCAGGCGAAACCTGCCAGAACCGAGGCGATCAGGAAAATCGCCGTACCGAACAGGATGATCGGCTTGCGGCCGTAGATGTCGGAAAGCTTGCCGAACACCACGGTCATCGCGGTCTGTGCCAGCAGGAAGGAGGAGAAGACCCAGCTATAGAGGTTTAATTGACCGAGCTGGGCGGCGATCTGCGGCATGGCCGTCGAGACGATCGTCGCCTCGATTGCGATCATCGCCATGCTTGCCATGACGGCCGCAATGACGAGCGCCCGGTTGGAGCTTGGATTGGTCATGGGTTCACCTGGGAACGCCGCGGGGCGAACACGATAGGGATGGATGTTCGGCGGTCAAACGGCCGTCGGTGGGGGATGTTTCTTAGTATTCCCCTCCGGGCCGACGTCAAGCGCGAAATCTGGCATTTATCAAGGATATAACGGGCCAATGAGCGTGGCAGGCGGTCAGACGGACTTGATTTCCGGCCGAACGGTGGTCCTGGCCGCCTCATCCCCGCCAGCCGCGACCTGATTGCGACCGTTGTTTTTCGCCCGGTAGAGCGCATGGTCGGCGCGCTCGAACAGTTCCGCGGTCGTCAGCTTGGCGCCTGCTGCGGGATAGAAGGTCGCGGTGCCTATGCTGATCGTCACGTGCCCCCAGGGAAGGTTCTTCTCATGCGGCAATTGAAGGCCGGCGACGCGCTGGCGGATGTTTTCCGCCGCCTTCAACGCACCGGCGCCATTCGTATCCGGCAACAGGACCGCAAGTTCCTCGCCGCCATAACGGGCGGCAAGATCCTTCGACCGACGGATCGAACCGCGCACGACAGTGGCAATCGCTCGCAGACAGTCGTCGCCGGAGGCGTGGCCATAGGTATCGTTGAACAGCTTGAAGTGGTCCGCGTCGATCATCAGAAGAGAGAGCGGCGCGTATTGCTGTGCCGCCTGCAACACCATGTCCTCGAAATGGATATTGAAGGAGCGGCGATTGGCGAGTTGGGTAAGTTCGTCGGTATTGGCGAGCGCATCCAGCTCTTCCTGGAGGCTCTTCTGACGCGTGACGTCGCGTGTGACGGCAACAATGCGAATATCGGTACCGCCGGTGCCGCCCGGCAGCCTGTTCAAAGTGGTCTCGAGCCAGATCTGCTTGCCGTCGGCCCGTTTGCGCCGGACGATCATATTTTCCCTGGTCGACCCTTCCCGCAGCCGGGCCATGACCTCGGTGACGGCACCGTGATCGTCCTCATGCAGGTTCTCGAGAATATGAGTGCCAAGCATCGCCTCGGCGTCGACACCGAGTATCTCCCTGACCGATGGCGAGAGATATTCCCTGATCCCATGGCCGTTGAAGCGTTGAATCAGGTCGCCCGAACCTTCCGCAAGCAGCCGGAATTCCGCTTCGCGCGCCACCAGCAGTGCTTCGCTCGCCCGCCGCAACATCACCTGGCGCCGCCAGCGCCAAACCAGGAAGCCGGTGATCGCCACCAGGATAAGGCACGCGACCCATCGTATCCGCGCGCCCTTCATCCAGGTCGCCAGCGCTTCGGACTGGGATACCGCAGCAAGTCCGACCAGGCCGCTGCGCTCGCTCTGATAAAAGCCGCCTATGCGTTGCAGGCCATCAATCGGGGAGACGTAGTGATAGGAGCCGGAATGCCGTTGGCGGAGATGGTCCGTGAACAGATCGTAGGACGAGATGCTCGATCCAAGCAGCGTCTGGAGGAATGGCGCACGCGCCAGCACGACGCCGTCGCGGCGAACCAACAGGAACGAGCCCTCGCTGCCCAGGCTGAAGCCCTGAAAGAAGTTGGTCAATTCGGTGAGGATGAATGCCGCCAGCGCAACGCCGCCGAAACTTCCGTCCGGATTGCTGATCCTCTGCGTGACCGGCAATATCCACTGACCGTTCAACTTGTTCTTCAACGGCCTGCCCAATACGGGCTCGCGCGTGTCTGAGGATTGGTGGAATACAAAATACTCCCTATCCGAAAAATTCATGCCGCTGGCGTCGATCGAAGACGATGTCGCGACCATTCTGCCATCAGCATCGAAGACGGCGAGGGCGTCGAGCCAAGGGGTGGTCTCGACCTGTCGTTTCATCACCTGCGTGATCTTTGCCGGCATGTCCACCACGTCGCGTTCCTGCTCGATGCGGGTGATCAGGGCCGCCAGCGGAAACCTCGCCATGTCGACCGTGTCGTCGGCATGCTGCACCAGCGCCTTGGCCGTCTGGGCCAAGCCCGCCTCGATGCCGGCGACCTGGGACCTCCAGCTGGAATATTCTCCCCAGGCGATCAGGCCGACGAAGCCGGAGACAGCAAATGCAACGGCAGCAAACGTCCTGGCGGGCAGGAATTTGATTGCACCTATCATCTCTCTCTCCCAAACCGACGCAACAGGGCGCCCCAGGAGTTGCGATCCGCCGGTCAAGGACATTAGGAAGAAGTCGTTTACGTTCGCCTAATCCAACTTACCCGCATTTTAATCATAGATTTGCTGGGCAAAGACGCGAATGAACGTCCTGGACGCCGGCAGCTCGCCGAATGGCTGCAGCCACCTCCTCCTCACGCACGCGCCGCGCGATGCAGGACAGAATATTCAAGTGGTCCGAACGGTTCTGCGGATTGAGAAGCAGGAATACGAGATCGACCGGCTCGTCGTCCACCGCCTCGAAATCGACCGGCTTCGCCAGCCGCGCGAAAAGGCAGAAATGCCGATCGAGGCCCTGCACGTTTGCATGCGGAATGGCAATGCCGGCACCGATCCCTGTCGAACCCAGGGCTTCGCGGTTGGTCAGCACCCGGACGATCTCGCCGGCATCGAGCGCCAGCCTTTCGGCGGCCAGCGCGGCGAGTTGCCGGATCAGGATCGCCTTCGACGGCGGCGCCAGATCCAGCACGATATTCTCCGGCGGGAGATAATCCCGAAGTTTCATGGGGGTCATGTCCATTGATGAAAATAGCAGCGCCTATTGGCCTTCCTGCAGCCGATAACCGACGCCGGTTTCGGTCAGGATATATTGCGGCTGATCGGGCGCTTTCTCGATCTTCTGGCGAAGCTGGCGCACATAGACGCGCAGGTATTGCACGTCGGTCAGGCCGTCCCAGACATGTTCGAGGAGGAACCGGTGGGTCAGGACCTTGCCCGCATGCTGCACCAGGATACGCAGGATGTCGTATTCCTTCGGCGACAGCTTGATCTCCTTGTCGGCAACCTTGACGATGCGCTTGACGAGGTCGACCGAAAGCTCACCGGTCTGGAAGACGGGTTTTTCGCCCTGTGTCTGCAGCCGATGGCGCAGTGCCACCCGGATGCGGGCGACGAGTTCGTTCATGCCGAAGGGTTTCGCCACATAGTCGTCGGCGCCGAGTTCGAGCGCCTTGACGATGCCGGCCTCGTCGGTGCGACTGGAGAGGATGACGATCGGCAGATCCAGCCCCTCGCCCCGCCATCTGGCCAGCAGATCGTGACCCGGCATATCCGGCAGGCCGAGATCGAGGATGATCAGGTCCGGCTTTTCTGATCTTACGAGATCGATCGCGACCTTGGCATTCATCGCCTCGCTGACGGCATAACCCTGGGTGGAGAGGCCCACGCGCAAGAGCTTGCGGATCGGCGGCTCGTCATCGACGATCAGGACGCGCACCGCGGTATTGGTCATTCCTGTTCTCCCATAATGGGCATTTCAGTCGGCACCGGCATCCGGATCGTGAAGATCGCACCCGGGCGATCGGACCGGTTGGACGCCCGGATTGTACCGCCCATGGCCTCGATGAAGCCGCGGCAGATGGAAAGGCCGAGCCCCGTGCCTGCCCGCACATGGTCACCCTTCCGCACCCTGTAGAAACTGTCGAAGATCCGCTCCAGATCGTCGGGCGGGATGCCAGGTCCCTCGTCCATCACCGAGATAAGGATTGAACCGCCATCCTGCCAGCCACGGATATCGATGACTGTGTCTTCCGGCGCGTACTTGGCGGCATTGTCGATGAGGTTGAACAGGACCTGCTCGAACAGGACCGGATCGACCTTCAGCATCGGCATGTCGGCGGGAATGCGGACATTGAGCTTGTGGGCGGAGACAATCTTCGCGGTCCGGCTCAAGGCCGTGCCAACGATATCGCCGGCGAAATGAAAGGCGTAGTTCGGCTCCATGGCACCGGAGCCGATGCGGGTCATATCGAGCAGGTTGGAGATGAAACGGTTCAGCCGCTCGGACTCGTCGACGACGCTGGTCAGCAGTTCGGCACGCGCCTCTTCCGGAATGTCGGCGCCAAAATCCTTGAGCGTGCCCGCCGACCCCATGATCGCGGCAAGCGGCGTCTTCAGGTCGTGCGAGATCGAGGTGAGCAGCGCGGTGCGCAGGCGGTCGGTCTCGGCGGCGAGCTTGGCCTTGTCGACGTCGGAGACAAGCTGGATGCGCTCGATCGCCAGCGCTGCCTGATCTGTCAGCGCATCGAACAGCCGCTGCTGTTCAGGGGTGAGCAACGGTCCCTGCTTATCGTTGTCGAGACCGATGACGCCGACCGCTTCGCGGCCGGTGCGCATCGGCAGGTAAAGACGTTTGGCTCCCGGCAGCGTGTCGGCGGCGCGGCCGGCCGGGCGATTATGCTCCCAGGCCCATTTGGCGGCGGCGATATCCGCATCCACCAGCGTGTCGTCCGGCGGGTAACCGGCCTTGACGGCGATCGAGCCATTCTCCGGCAGCAGGATGACGACGCGGACTTTCAGCATTGAGGCTATCTGGAAGGCGGTCGCCCAGAGCACATCGTCCAGCGTGCCGGTACCGGCGAGTTTCTTCGAGAAGAGATAGAGGTCTTCGGTGGTGCGCGCCCGCTGGCGGGCCGCCGCCGCCTGGCGCTGCACGGCCGCCGTCAGGTTTGAAGCAACGACCGCGACGCCAAGATAAAAGAACAGCGCCACCAGGCTTTCCGGATCCCGGACCGTAAACGTGTAGCGCGGTTCGAGAAAAAAGAAGTTGAAGGAGAGCGCCCCGGCCACCGAGGCGAACAGGCCCGGCCCCAGCCCGCCGCGCACCGCGGCCGCCAACACCGCCATCAGGAAAACGAGGGCAAGGTTGCGGACGTCGAGCGTCTGGTCGAGCGCAGCACCGGCGATGATCGCGAGAGCCACGAAGATCGTACTTTTGACATAGGGCTTGAAGCGGAAGGCCTTGGGCAGCTGCGCCGCCTTCAGGCCGCGTTTCGGTTCGCCTTCCTTGGTGTCGCCGGAGATGACATGGACGCTGATATCGCCCGCGTAGCGGATCAGGTCATAGGTAACCGACCCCTGCAAGATCTGCCGCCAGCGCGGTCTGGCCGGGCGTCCGACGACGATATGGGTGAAGTTGTTGGCATTCGCATAAGCAATGATCTCGCGCGACGGCTGCAGCGCCGGTAGCGTCACGGTCTCGCCGCCGAGCTGTTCGGCCAGCCGCATGTTGGCCGCCAGCCGGTCCTTGTCCTGTTCGGGCAGATTGACCGACTGCGGCGTTTCCAGATGCAGCGCCGCCCAGGGCGCGCGCAGGCGATCGGCCTGGCGGCGGGCGTACCGCACCAGGCTCGCGCCGTTCCTGCCGTGGTCGAGACACACGAGCACCCGGTCGCCCGCCGCCCAGGGGCCGGAAATGGCATGCGCCTGCATGTGGTTGAGGAGTTGCTCGTCGACCCGCTGGGCGGTGCGACGGAGCGCCAGTTCGCGCAGCGCCGTCAGGTTGCCGGGCGAAAAGTAGTTCTCGATGGCACGCCGCGCCGTCTGCGGCACATAGACCTTGCCGTCGTTCAGCCGCTTGATGAGGTCGTCGGGGGTAATATCGATGATCTCGACGTCGTCGGCCCGGTCGATGATGCTGTCCGGCACCGTCTCGCGCACCCGGACACGGGTGATCTGTGCCACCACGTCGTTCAGGCTCTCGACATGCTGGATGTTGAGCGTCGAATAGACGTCGATACCTTGGCTGAGGATTTCCTGCACATCCATGTAGCGCTTCGGATGGCGGCTGCCGGCGGCGTTGGTATGAGCAAGTTCGTCGACCAGAACGAGCGCCGGACGGCGCGCGAGAATAGCGTCGAGGTCCATTTCATCGAGCTGCTGGCCACGATAATCGATCGCCTTGCGGGGCACGATCTCGAAGCCCTCGACCAGCGCCTCGGTCTCCTGGCGGCCATGGGTTTCGACCACGCCGATCACCACGTCGAGACCGTCCGCCCTGCGGGCGCGGCCGGACATCAGCATCTCGTAGGTCTTGCCGACGCCGGGCGCAGCGCCCAGGAAAATCTTCAGCCGCCCGCGCGCCTCACGCTCGGCATGCTCCAGAAGCGCATCCGGCGAAGGCCTGTTCTCACTCTCGCGACTGTCGTCGGGCATGCGGTTTGGTCTTTCGTGTCGGTGGGTGACACCCCCTCACCCGGCCTCCGCTACGCTCGGCCACCCTCTCCCCGAGGGGAGAGGAGGACCGGAAACGCCGCGGCATAACTTTCTTCTCCCCGGCGGGGAGAAGGTGGCCCGAAGGGTCGGATGAGGGGGCGACGCAGCTTGCTACTTCATCGAGTCATAGGAGCATCAATCGCCATATTCAACGCAAGCACATTGACCACAGGTTCGCCGAGAAAACCGAGTTCGCGGCTTTCGACATGAGCCTCGACGAGCGCGCGGACCGCAGCCTCATCCATGTTGCGGGCCTTGGCGACGCGCGGCACCTGGAAGAGCGCGGCTTCCGGCGAGATATGTGGGTCGAGGCCGCTGCCGGAGGCCGTGACGAGGTCGATCGGCACCTCCGCGTTCGGGTTGGTCGCCCTGGCGGCTTCGTAGTCCGTCTTCACCCGGTCGATCAGCTTGGCGCTGGTCGGGCCGAGGTTGGAGCCGGAGGACGAGGCGGCGTTGTAACCGTCGCCGGCAGCCGACGGACGACCCTGGAAGTACTGGTCGCCGGTGAATGCCTGGCCGATCAGCGCCGAGCCGACAACAGTTCCGTCCTTCTCGACCAGGCTGCCATTTGCCTGGACTGGGAAAACGGCCTGGGCGATGCCGGTCATGGCGAAGGGGTAGATCAGGCCGGTAATGGCCGTGGTAGCGACGATCATGACGATCGCAGGGCGAAGTTGCTTGAACATTGTCATTTCTCCAAAAAGCGTTTTCAAGCGAAGTGGATGCCGGTTCGCGTGAAGAAACCGCGTAAAATTTAAGCGAGACCGATCGCGGTGATGATCATGTCGATCGCTTTGATGCCGATGAAGGGAACGAGGATGCCGCCGAGACCATAGACGAGCAGGTTGCGGGAAAGCAGCGCGCCGGCGCCGATAGCCCGGTATTTGACGCCCTTCAGCGACAGCGGGATCAACGCGATGATGATCAGTGCGTTGAAGATGATCGCCGACAGGATGGCGCTTTGCGGCGTGGCGAGCCCCATGATGTTCAGCACGCCGAGCTGCGGGTAGAAGGTCAGGAACATCGCCGGGATGATGGCGAAATACTTGGCGATATCGTTGGCGATGGAAAAGGTGGTCAGCGCGCCACGGGTCATCAGCAGCTGCTTGCCGATCTCGACGATCTCGATGAGTTTCGTCGGGTCCGAGTCGAGGTCGACCATGTTGCCGGCCTCGCGGGCGGCGACCGTGCCGGTGTTCATGGCGACGCCGACATCGGCCTGGGCGAGTGCCGGCGCATCGTTGGTACCGTCGCCGCACATCGCGACGAGCTTGCCCTTGGCCTGTTCCTCGCGGATCAGCGTCAGCTTGTTCTCAGGCGTCGCCTGGGCAAGGAAGTCGTCGACACCCGCTTCGGCGGCAATCGCTGCGGCCGTCATCGGGTTGTCGCCGGTGATCATCACGGTGCGGATGCCCATGCGGCGCAGTTCAGCGAAACGCTCGCGGATGCCGCCCTTAACGATGTCCTTCAGCTGGACGACGCCGAGCAGCTTGCCGTCACGGGCAACGGCAAGCGGCGTACCGCCGGCCTTGGCGATTTCGTCGGCGATCGCCTGCAGCTCGCGCACGATATCGGATTGCGAGCTGGCGGCGATCGCAGCGTTGCCGGAGACCGGAAGCGAACCGGCACGGACATAGGCGAGTACCGCATCGACCGCACCCTTGCGGATTTGCGAACCGTCGAGATCGACGCCGCTCATGCGGGTCTGGGCGGTAAAGGGGACGAAACTCGCCTTCAGGCTCGCCATGTCGCGGCCGCGGATAGCGTACTTTTCCTTGGCAAGCACGACGATCGAGCGGCCTTCCGGCGTTTCGTCGGCAAGCGAGGCGAGCTGGGCGGCATCGGCGAGATCTTGTTCGGAGACGCCGCGGACCGGGCGGAACGAGGTGGCCTGGCGGTTGCCGAGCGTAATCGTGCCGGTCTTGTCGAGCAGCAGCGTGTCGACGTCGCCGGCAGCTTCGACGGCGCGACCGGACATCGCGAGCACGTTGAAGCGGACGAGGCGGTCCATGCCCGCAATGCCGATCGCCGACAGCAGCGCGCCGATCGTCGTCGGGATCAGCGTCACGAACAGGGCGACAAGGATGATGATCGGGATCGAGCCGCCGGCATAGATCGCGAAGCTCGGGATCGTTGCGGTGGCGAGCACGAAGATCAGCGTCATGCCGGCGAGCAGGATGTTGAGCGCGATCTCGTTCGGCGTCTTCTGGCGCTCGGCGCCCTCGACGAGCGAGATCATCCGGTCGAGGAAGGTCGAGCCGGCAGCGGCGGTGATACGGACGCGGATCCAGTCGGAGAGCACCTGCGTGCCGCCGGTCACAGCCGAGCGGTCGCCGCCGGATTCGCGGATGACGGGAGCGCTCTCGCCGGTGATCGCGGCTTCGTTGACGGAGGCGACCCCCTCGATGACTTCGCCATCTGACGGAATGATGTCGCCTGGCTCGACGAGCACGACGTCGCCGACCTTGAGGCTCGTACCGGCAACCATCTTGTACTGGGTGCGGTCGCTGCCCGAGAGCAGCTTGGCCTGGGTTTCGGTGCGGGCCTTGCGCAGCGAATCCGCCTGCGCCTTGCCGCGGCCTTCGGCGACCGCTTCGGCGAAATTGGCGAACAAGACGGTGAACCAGAGCCAGATGTTGATCTGGAAGGAGAAACCGAGATTGCCGTTGCCGACCGCGAGGTCGCGGAGGAAAAGCACGGTGGTGAGGACCGAGACCGTGGCCACGACGAACATGACGGGGTTCCGGGCAAGGGTCCGTGGGTTGAGCTTCTTGAAAGCATCGCCTGCGGCCGGAATGAGTATGCGAGTATCCATGATGCTCGCGGATTTTGCCTGGCTCATAAGAGACTCCAGCTTTGAAAATGAGTTGGCTTGTCAATCGAGGCGACGAAGGGTCGATCAGCCGCGCAAGACTTCGATCACGAGGACAACGGCAAGAATGACCGCCGTCATGATAAAAATTGCATAGGATCCGTAGGGGCTCTGCTTACCCTTGCCTCGCTTTTGCGAGGCAAGGGTGGACTGTCTGCGGAGGGCTTTGCGGATGCTCATGGCATTGCTCCCCTTGGTACCTCAAAACGTCTGGCCGGCGATCATGACCAGGTGTTCGACGACGGGGCCGAGCGCCAGAGCGGGCATGAAGGTGAGGCCGCCGACGATCAGGATGGTGCCGACCAGCAGGCCGACGAAGAGCGGGCCGTCGGTCGGGAAGGTGCCGGCAGACGCCGGAACCGTCTTCTTGGCGACCAGCGAGCCTGCGATGGCGAGCGCCGGAATGATGACCAGGAAGCGGCCCATCAGCATGCCGAGCCCAAGCGTCACGTTGTACCAGGGCGTGTTGCCCGAAAGCCCGCCGAAGGCCGAGCCGTTATTGGCCGCTGCCGAGGTATAGGCGTAGAGGATTTCGGAGAAGCCATGCGGGCCGGCGGTGCCGATCGAGGCGACCGCGGACGGCAGCACCGTGGCGATCGCCGTAAAGACCAGCATGGCGAGCGGCAGGCAGAGAACGGCGAGCACGGCCATCTTCATCTCCTTCGCCTCGATCTTTTTGCCGAGATATTCCGGCGTGCGGCCGACCATAAGCCCGGCCACGAAGACTGCGACGATGATGAAGAGGATGATGCCGTAGAAACCCGCGCCGACGCCGCCGACGATGACTTCGCCGAGTTGCATGTTGATGAGCGGGATCAGGCCGCCGAGTGCCGTGAACGAGCCATGCATGGCATTGACCGCGCCGCAGGAGGCCGCCGTGGTGATGACCGCAAACAGCGACGACAGGGTGACGCCGAAGCGGACTTCCTTGCCTTCCATGTTGCCGCCTTCAAGACCGAAGGCATGCATCAGCGGATTTCCGGCCGCTTCCGCCCAGTAGGTGATGCCGACGCCGGCGATGAACAGGATGCCCATCGAGGCGAGGATCGCCCAGCCCTGGCGCTGGTTGCCGACCATACGGCCGAAAACGTTGGTCAGGGCGGCACCGATCGCAAAGATCGACACCATCTGGATGAGGTTGGATATTGCATCCGGATTTTCGAACGGGTGGGCGGAGTTGGCGTTGAAGAAACCGCCGCCATTGGTGCCGAGCATCTTGATGGCAAGCTGCGAGGCGACCGGGCCGAGCGCGATGGTCTGCTTGGCGCCCTCGAGGGTCGTCGCCTCGACATAAGGTCCGAGCGTCTGCGGCACGCCGAGCCAGACGTAGACCAGCGTCAGCACGATGCAGATCGGCAGCAGGATATAGAGCGTGGCGCGGGTCATATCGACCCAGAAATTGCCGATCGCCTTGCCGGAAGCGCGCGAAAAGGCGCGGATCAGGCCAATGGCGATAGCCATGCCGGTCGCGGCGGAGGCGAAATTCTGCACGTTGAGACCCATCATCTGGGTCAGATAGGACATGGTGCTTTCACCGCCGTAGTTCTGCCAGTTGGTGTTGCTAACGAAACTGACGGCGGTGTTGAAGGAAAGCTCGGGCGGCACCGCAGCCATGCCGGCCGGATTATAGGGCAGGCCGGCCTGCAGCCGCATCATCGCATAGAGCACGACGACGCCGAACAGGTTGAACATCAACAGCGAGAAGGCATAGGAGGTCCAATGCTGGTCTTCGCGTTCGCTGGTGCCGGCCACGGCATAAAGTCCCCGTTCGATCGGAACGAGGACGGGTGACAGAAAAGTGCGCTCGCCTGAAAAGACACGCGTCATGTAACCGCCGAGCGGTTTGACGAGCGCGATGATGATCCCGCAATAAAGCAGGATCTGAAGCCATCCGTTGAGGGTCATTTGGGGTTAACTTTCAATACCCGGCAGCTGACGAACGGCGCCGGTTCTCTTTAAAAGCGTTCTTTTCAGAAGCGTTCTGGGCGAATGAGAGCGTAGGTGAGGTAGACGGTGAGGAACACGGTCACGCCGCCGCTCAAGACATAATCGAGGATCATCGGAGCTTCTCCCTTCAAAGCCTGTCGCAGGCGCGGGTATAGGCAAGGCAGAGACCGAAGAAGACGACTGCGGTGCCGAGTAGAATGACGTCCAACATCGATCTGGACTCCTGTTGTTAAGGCGAGGCCGGACAAGGCAAGGGATGCCGTCCCCGAAAGACGGCACTTTGATGCTTTGCGGCTTTGGAGATGATCTTTAGCGATCTCTCGGACCCTAATATGCGGCGCGACCGCATAGGGGTTCGAGACGGGGCTCAGGGGAAAGAAATAAAAATCCTATAGGAATTTCGTTCTTTCCGGCGGCGGCTGCCCTCAGGAAGCGGCGGTAAAGGTTATGGCATAGGCGAAAACGAGCGCCATCAGCATCACCGCGAGCATGCCGAGAATGATGCTCGATGCACGCAGATGGTCCGGATTCCCGAAATTACGGGAGCGCGGATATACGTGTTGGCGCATGTGGTGAACGGCCTTGGACATCGGCGTTCTCCTCATGCCCGTCCGACGATCTTCATGCGGGGATCGATCGCCTCGGGGGCCTTCACCAGGGTCTCGAAAATCGGCCCCAAGCTCAAGGTGACGCCTTCCGGGAGGCAGCAGACGGCACCCGGCGTGCGATCACTTTCGAACATGGCGAAATGCACCGCCGACGCCCGATCGGTGAACAATCCGCCGACGAGCCCATCGCGGTCGGAGACGACCCAACGGCCGCCGACATCGCGGCCCACCATGAAACGCACGCCTCGCGAGGGAGGCTCGACTTTCGGCATTGCCTTACCCATGACGATCCCCTCACGCAGCCATCATGGAAACAAGGCCCGCGGCGCAAAGGCCGAGGCCGATGACGCCGAGGAGCCTCAGGAAAACGCCGAGGTTCGCGTCGACCGGGCGATTTGGCTGCAACAGCCGGCGCTGCCGGGCTTTGGCTTCAGCAAGATGCAGGAAGTAGACGCTCCCCAAACGACCAAACATTTCAGTCACTCCTTGTTGGGATCGGCCCGCGGCATTGTTCGCGCGGAGCCCGCATCGAAACCGATGCACGACGACCCGAAAGGTAGCGACGGCCGCATAGGCTTTCGATTGGATGCGGCAGACGAAGAAATAGGGAATCCATATAAGCAACCGTGATTTTTCGTTTGCGCCGCAGCATTCCGGGCGGCATGTTGAAATCTTCGAACGATAAAAGACTTGGGAAATGGAATTCAGATCATGACAGCAGATGCGATCGTGCTGGGAGCCGGCATTGTCGGCGTTTCGACGGCATTGCAGCTCGCCCGGCGCGGCAAATCGGTGGTGCTCGTCGACCGGAAAGAACCCGGCATGGAGACATCCTACGGCAATGCCGGCCTGATCCAGCGCGAGGGCGTCGTGCCCTATGGCTTTCCCCAGCAGTTCGGCCTGATCCTGCGCTATGCCATGAACAACCGCATCGACGCGCATTTCCACTGGAAGGCCATTCCGTCGGTCACGTCGTTCCTGGCGAAATACTGGTGGCATTCGAACATGACCCGCCACCAGCTGATCGCCCGCGCCTATGCGCCGCTGATCGAGCACTCGATCGCGACCCATAACGAGCTGATCGAGGAAGCCGGAGCCCAGGAGCTGATCGCCAAGAACGGCTGGACGGAGGTGTTCCGCACCCGCGGCAAGCATGACGGCGAGATCGGCGAGGCCGAGCGGCTTCGCAAGGAGTATGGCGTCGCCTTCAAGGAACTTTCGCCGGCCGATATCGCCGAGCAGGAACCCAATCTTTCCACCGATTTCGTCGGTGGCCTGCGCTGGGAAGACCCTTGGTCGGTCAAGGATCCGCTGGCGCTGACGCGAGCCTATGTAAAACTGTTCGAAAGCCTCGGCGGCCGGGTGCTGAAGGGCGATGCGAAGAGCCTGTCGCAGACCAAGACCGGCTGGCGGATCGTCGCCGGCGAAGGCACGGTGGAAGCCAAGGACGTGGTGGTGGCGCTTGGCCCCTGGTCCGATACGGTCACAAAGCCGCTCGGCTACAATTTCCTGGTCGGCGTCAAGCGCGGCTACCACATGCACTATTTGGCCAAGGGCAATGCCAAGCTCAACGGCTGGACCATGGATGCGGAGCGCGGCTATTTCCTGGCCCCGATGAACCAGGGCATCCGGTTGACGACGGGCGCGGAATTCGCCCGCCGCGACGCGCCGAAGACACCTGTTCAGCTGGAACGCGCCGAAGCGGTGGCGCGCAGCATCTTCCCACTCGCTGAGCGGCTCGACCAAGAGCCGTGGATGGGCGCCCGCCCCTGCACGCCGGACATGATGCCCGTCATCGGCAAGGCGCCCCGGCACGACGGCCTGTGGTTCGCCTTCGGTCATGCGCATCACGGCCTGACGCTGGGTCCGGTGACCGGTCAGGTGATTGCCGAGGCGATCACGGGGCAGAAGACATTGATCGACATCTCGGCTTATAGGCCAGAGCGCTTCAACGCCTAGCTCTGTTCGATTGGTCTTGAAGGGGCACGGACTGTCGGAGCCTGCCCTGTGCGGGATCGATGTCGAATGCGGCGCCTATATTCGGACGGTGTAACATGGCCTTTAGACCCGCAGACAATCCCCGCCACACGAATTCCTGGTACGCGGCTTCGGCAAAGGACAAGCGTGTCCGCCCTGCCCTTGACGGAGAGATAGAGACGGATGTCTGCGTCGTCGGCGCGGGCTTCACGGGTATTTCCGCGGCGCTGGAACTTGCAGAGCGCGGATATTCCGTCGTGGTGCTGGAGGCGGAGCGCATCGGCTTCGGCGCGTCCGGCCGCAATGGCGGCCAGATCGTCAACGGCTACAGCCGCGACCTCGATACCATCGCCGGACGGTATGGCCGCGACAAGGCGGTGCAGCTCGGGGCGATGTCGCTCGAAGGCGGCGAAATCATCCGCAGCCGGGTGGCGAAATACGGGATCGACTGCGACCTGGTGGATGGCGGCTTCTTCGCGGCCTTCACGGACAAGCAGATCCGCGAGATGGCGCATCACAAAGCCGATTGGGAAAGATACGGCCATGGCGGGCTGGAAATGGTTTCGAAAGCCGAGGTCGGACGGTATGTAAAGACCGACAGGTATGCCGGCGGCATGATCGACAGGCTCGGCGGCCACATCCATCCGCTCAATCTCGTGATCGGCGAGGCGGCAGCGTTCGAAAGCCTTGGTGGACGCGTCTTCGAAGGTTCGCGCGTGACCGGCTTAGATGCTGGCGAAAAACCGGTGACGCGAACCGCGAGGGGTTCGGTAAAGGCCTCGTATGTGCTTGTCTGCGGCAATGCCTATCTCTCCCCGCAGTTTCAAGAGATCAGCGGCCGGATGATGCCGGTTTCCAGTCAGGTGATGGCGACGGAACCGCTCGACGCGAGCCTGATCGAAAGCCTGCTGCCGGCGAATTACTGCGTCGAAGACGCCAATTACATTCTCGACTATTACCGGCGGACTGCCGACAACCGGCTGCTCTATGGCGGCGGCATTGGTTACGGCGGAAACGACCCGAGCGATCTCACGGGCGTCATCCGCCCCAATATGCTGAAGACGTTTCCGCAGTTGAAGGGCGTCAAGATCGACTATGCCTGGAGCGGCAATTTTGCGCTTACCCTGACGCGTATCCCGCATATGGGAAAACTGTCGGACAAGGTCTATTTCTCGCACGGCGACAGCGGCCACGGGGTGACCACCACGCATCTGCTCGGCAAGATCCTCGGCGAGGCAGTCGCCGGCCATGCGGAACGCTTCGATATCTGGTCGTCGCTGCCCAACCTTCCCTTTCCGGGCGGGCAGACGTTCCGGGTGCCGCTCACGGTGCTCGGTGCCTGGTGGTATGGGTTGCGCGACCGACTGGGCCTCTGATCAAGGGATCAGAGAGAAACCGGGAAGCTGCCGGTGAAATAATAGGTCGCCTGGGCGCGAATGATCGACTTGAACTGCGCCACGGTCGCAGCGGCTTCGTCTTCCGGAACCATGAGGGCAAGCCGCATAGTAGCGCCCGACAGGTGAAACATCACCAGAAGCGCCTGAGCATAGTTTTCGCGAAGCGGTTCTTCCACGAAGGGCTCGGTGGCCTTGTAGAATACATCAGCCTGAAAGCGGGTCTCGGCAATATCCAGATCAGCAAGCGCTTTGTCCGCCTGGATGGCATTCAGGAGATCCTGGAGCGATGGCCTTTCCCGCATGTTATAGTAGTATAAATCGAAAAGTGCGGCCGGGGCCTGCAAAGCGTCTTCGGCCGTGGCGATCTTTCCGATCTGCTCTGCGACAAAAGAGCGAACCTCTTCGACGTAACGCTCGTAGAGCGTTGCGATGATGGCGGACTTGTTCGGGAAATACTGATAGACCGATGCGATAGGCCCCCCGGAAAGGGCAGCTATCTCCTTCATGGTCACTGCGTCTATGCCCTTCTGGCCGATCAGCTGCATCGACACTTTCAGGATCTCATCGATACGCTCGCGGCTCCGCTCCTGTTTCGGCACCCGGCGAAGGGAACCCCGCCCGGATCCTTTCGTCGAATCTGGCATCCGCAAACCGTCTCCTCAAACACCTGTCAACTGCTCCCTGCCGTCGCCGGGAAAATTCCCGGCAAGTCAGGCGGAATTGCTTGAACGCAAAACTGTTACTTATACGGCGCCCGAAGAGCATCGGATCACAATGACTGGTAATTTTTAGAATACTTTCCACGGCGATGCACAAGACAGAACATCGGAGAAAACGAGAGGCTAAATCCTATTATCTATCCTCAAATGAGCCTGGTAATACCATCGAAAGCCTTGCTGACGATGGTATCGACACTTGCGTCGACGTCGACCGTTATCACCCCGGCCTCATGCTCGGGGCTTTCAAGGGTTGCGAGCTGGCTCTGAAGCAATGATGTCGGCATGAAATGGCCGGTACGCGCGCCCATCCGTTGTTCAAGAACCTTGGGGTCGCCCGTGAGAAAGACGAAATAGAGCGTGCCGCCGGCCTCCCGCCGCAAACGATCTCGATAGGTTTGTTTGAGCGCCGAACACGAGACGACCACGCTTTGGCCGCGCCCCCTTGCCGTGGCCAGTTCGTTGCCGACGAGATCGAGCCAGGGCCAGCGGTCGTCGTCGGTCAGCGGAATGCCCTTCGCCATCTTGGCGACATTCGCCTCCGGATGCAGGCGATCACCCTCCACGAACGCGCAGCCGAGACGCGCGGCGAGATGTTCGCCCACCGATGTCTTCCCCGATCCGCTGACACCCATGACGACGATTGCGAGAGGAAACGAGGGTTCGATCGGGGGCATGATTAACTTCCATTGGGACCATGTTCAGGGGCGGGAAAACCGAAATACAGGAGCCGAGGTTAACTTCAGGTTTTCCAATTCTCTTACGGGAACTTTAGAGGGGCTGCGATAAAAGGGCTGACCTTGAAGCGCATTCTGCACTCACCGAGCTCAACCGGGAACCCACGATCATGCGGCGACTCATCGACAATATTGCGTTACGCCTTTATCATATCCTACGCGATACAGGCGGCAATTTTGCGATAGCCACCGCCCTGGCGATGCCGCTCCTCGTCACGACCGCCGGTGGTGCGATCGATTTTGCCCAGGCCTCGTTCGAGCGCGGCCGGCTGCAGGGCGCCCTTGATGCGGCTTTGCTCAGCGCCGTTGCGAAACCCGATATTGCAAGTCAGCGCCGGGAAGCGCTGCGCTTTCTGACCGATACGGTACCGGAAGACACCGACCTCGACACCGCGCTCATCGTCGCCGGAAATGCGGATGGCAGCCTGACGGGCACCTATGCCCAAGGCGTGCCGACCAATTTCCTCGGTCTGCTCGGCATCCACACCATCGACGTCAAGGTCCAATCCACCGCGATCGCGAACAGGAACCCGAAGCCTTCAGGCGCATGCATCTACGTGCTCGGCAACACGGCGCAGGCCGTCCTGATCAATTCGGGCGCCAACGTGCATTCGGAGAAATGCGGCGTGGAGGTCAGTTCGAGCCAGAACCCGGCCTTCATCATGAACAGCGGCGCGACGATCGATACGCCCAGCTTCTGCGTTGCCGGCACCCAATACATCAAGAACGGCGGGACGCTCAGCAACCTGAAACCCGGCTGCAAGGTCTCCGGCGACCCCTATGCCGTCGGCATCGCCGAGCCGACCGTCTCCTCGACCTGCACCACCAGCGGCACAAGGGACGGAGCAGTGCAGGACATGGCCCCAGGCGTCCATTGCGGCACCACCTTCAACGGATCACCGAAGATCACGTTCAAACCCGGCCTCCATATCATCAAGGGCCGGATGATCATCAACTCCGGTTCGACGGTCGTCGCGGACGGGGTGACCTTCTATTTCCCCGATACCGACAGCGAAATCCGCGCCAATGGCGCCCTGAGCTTCACCGCATCGGCGCCGACCAGCGGCACCTACAAGGGCATCCTGATGTTCGAAAAGACCAGCGATGTCGCCAACAACGGCCGCAAGCAACAGTATATCTTCAACGGCTCCAATGGCGAGACGCTCAAGGGAGTCATCCATCTTCCGAACCGTGACGTCGTCTACAACTCGACCACCAATCAGTCGAACCTGATTACGCTGGTGGTCAATACGATGATCATGAACTCCGCCAACTGGCAGATCGAACCCTATACGGGGGCTGACAGCGGGACAGGCTCTGAAATTACATCGGTGCGCCTCGTCAACTGACGCTCAACGCTGCCGGGCTTCCTTGCCGAGCACGACGGGCATGAGCACCGACAGGAACATCAGCCGAAGCACGTGATGGGCGCCGACATAGGTGGGGTCGGCATGCAGCATCACCGCCATCGCCGACATGGTTTCCAACCCGCCCGGCGCAAAGGCGATCAATGCCGCATCGAGCGGCACGCCGGTCAGATAGGAAACGCCGCCGGCAATCGCCGCTGCCAGCACGATGACGACCACGGTCACCACGCCGCCGGCCACGAAGGCGGTGCGCAATTCGCGGATCGACACGCCGCAGAAACGCGTGCCGATGACCGAACCGAGGATGACATAGGTCGGAACCAGCAGCCAGTTCGGAACTCCGCCGTTGATGAAGCCGGTCACATGCGTGGCGATCGATACCACGACGCCGCCGAGCAGCAGCGCCGCCGGAAAATTCCAGCGCATGAACACCACGCCGAACAGCGCTGAGACGATAAGCATGGCGATGAGAACAGGCGCGCTCATCACCAAAGGCACCAGAACCGGGTCGGTGCCGACGAGATCGAAGACCTCCACGATCAGCGGGACCGTAATCGTCAGCGCCAGCACGCGCACGCTCTGGCCGACGCTGACGGCGCGCAGGTCGCAGCGGGTTTCGGCGGCGAGGCTCAGCACATAGCTCAGGTGCCCGGGGGAGGAGGCGAGCAGCGCGGTGATCCGGTCATAGTGGAAGAACCGCTGCAGCACCCACGAACTCACATAGAGCAGGATGACGACCGCCACGAGCACCATGACGAAACTCAGAGGCCAAGTGCGCGCCGCGACGATCACCTCCGGCGTAACAGTCGCCCCCATCGACACGCCGACGACGATGAAACAGACGTTGCGGACCTGCGCCGGCACCGCCAGGTTCAGCCCGGCAAGCCCCGCAATGGTGATCGCGATTGCCGGACCAATGAGGTAAGGAGCTGGAAAAGCAATGAGAATTGCGACCAGCGCACCGGCAGTGCCGATCAGCGCAGTCAGCGCGAATACGCGCAATTCCGAAAGGGGCATGGCTTGATCCTGAAGGCGCCACAGGAAGGAAAACTGACAAAAGCCAGCAAAACGCCTCGTCCCCTTCTATTGCAAATGCGCGCGAGGTCAACCTCTTCTACAGCATACGGGGGATAGCAAAAGGCGCCAACCTCAACGGCGGCGCCTTCAAGAAACGTCAACGGGCAAGATCAAGCGGCCGGCGCGACGACCTTCGGGATGGCCTTCGGCAGATGCAGCATATCGATGCCCAGCAGGAAATTGATCTGCGGGCGCGCCTTGACGAGGTCGTCGATCGTGTATTCGGCGAGCACATCGAAGAAAGCATTGAGGGCCTTGCGAAGCGCGGCGTTCAGCCCACAGCTGTCAACAAGGGGACATTCCGCAACGCCCTCTTCGAAGCATTCCGCCATGGCGAAACTATCTTCTGTCACCTTGATGACGTCGAACAGGGTGATGCGCTCAGCAGCACGACCAAGCCTGACGCCGCCATTGCGACCACGCACGGTCTCCACCAGACCTGCCTTCGTGAGCGGCTGGAGGATCTTGAAGAGGAACAGTTCGGAAACGCCGTATGCCCTTGCAATCTCGGGGATGCGGCTGAGATGGCCTTCGTTGGCGGCACAATACATCAGCATCCGTACTGCGTAATTCGTCTGTTTGGTCAAGCGCATGCTGGTCTCCCGAGACTGGTACCCGCCCTATATAAAGACTTCCCTAGTTTTGAACAATTCCAAAATAAGAAAATCGTCATCAAGTTTCCGACGCGAGACAGCGTGCCTCCGTCGGAGCGGAATGCAAGCGATGAATTGCTCATCCACACAAACGATGACCGGAAGGCCGGGGCACGCCGGAGCGGGCCTTCGGCGCTCGGCCCAAGGACGACGTGCGGACGCCCCCCCAGCAGGCCGCGCAAGAACAGCCGACAATATCTCGCGACCTGCGTAAGTTTTGGTGGACCTGCACAAAGCCGGTTCAGGATCGGCGACGGTTCGACTGAAAAGTTCCGGCTGATCAACCGGTCATCGCGAGCGCAACCCAGGTGGGGATAGCAACCACCACCATTGCAGCCAGCAGGCTAAGGCCGATCCTCGCCAGATACGCGCGGCGGGCACGCTTCGCATCCCACTCGTACACCATGGACATACATCCCCACTCCTACTCCGCAAGCTAAATTAGGATAGTCTGCGGATACGTCAATGGTGGCTATCGATCATGGCTACCTTGCCTGAGGCCGACCTTCCAGCTCGGCGGCATAATTGCGGATGTCCTGCTGACGTTGCGGGGTGCCCGGATGGCTCGACAGGATGCTCGCGTCGCCATGGTCTCCGAGCTTTTCTTCGAGGACCACGAAGAAGCGGGCAAGTGCGGCGGGATCGTAACCGGCAGCCCGCATCAGCTCGACCGAACGGCGATCCGCCTCCGCTTCCGCGGCCCGTGAATAGGACAATGCCACCAGTGCACCGCCCTGGGTGAGGATATCCTCGACGCCCGAGCCGACATCGCCGGCAATCAGCATGACCAGCGCGGCAACGCCGGCTGCGCGATAGAGCTGCCGCAGGCTGTGCTTGCCCTCGACATGGGCAATCTCGTGGCCGAGCACGCCGAGGATCATTTCCCGGTCGCTGTTGGCGAGCTTCACCAGATCGTCGGTGAGGATCAGGCTGCCGTCGGGGAGTGCGAAGGCATTCGGGCCAATCACGCCGCCATCCCGGAAATAAAGCCGATAGGCCTTCTGTCCGCCCTTCGAATGTTCGGCCAGTTTCGAGAAGCCCTCGGAGATCGCCTGCCGTTCGCCTTCCGGCAATTCGGAGGGTTTCAGGATCGTCCGATCGAGCGAGGCGAGCGTGCCGGAGCCGATCAGTTCCGGCACGAACGGCGGCGTTACCAGGACGGCAACCTCCACCAGCACGGGTACCGCAAACCGATAGATCGAAGCCGCAAGCAGGATGACGGCGATCGTCATGACGATCAGCCGCGGATGGAATCGCTCCAGCCGATGGATCAGGCCGCTGCGAGCGCCTCGCTTGGCGCGGAGATAGGTGTCGATGCCCTCGTTGTCGCGCGTTTCGAACACGGAACCATCCGGGAAACTCACTCGCCGCGGAATAGAGCCGACCCGCGAACTGACCTCGACCCGCTCCGGCACGGCAGAGGCGAGGACCTGCCCCTCTTCCGCCGCGACGAGGAGACTGCCATCCTCGCGCAGAACGGCCGGGATTGCGCGGCTGGAATTGGCCGGATGCCATTCGCCTTTAGCGATGACCGCTCCGTCAGAAGCCAAAGTCGAACCCTTCCATATCCATGTATTCGGCACTGATTGCAGCACCGGTCGCCTCGATCGAGGAGAGGATTTCGCCCGGATCGCCGTTAATGCGGATGCCGGAATGCTCGTTCACATACCGCGCCATCCGGACCGCCGCCCAGGGGCGCATCAGTCCGAGCGTCAGCACGGTGACGATCACGTTGCTGATTGCGATCCAGGCATAACGCAGCCGGGAGATATCGCTGACCAGCTGATGGCGACCGTCAAGTTCCGCCGCCGACCAGGCGACGTTGCGCACACCCGCCCGATAGAAGAGACCAGCAACACCATAGAGGATGAAATAGATGAAGACCCCGGCATAGAGACCGGCGATGCTCAGCACGGTCATCTGCGTGCTCGTCAATTCGGCGCTCTCGCGCATGACGGTCGCAGCACCGATGATCACGACGAAGGCAATGAAACCGAAGACGATGCTGCCCAGGAACACGATCAATGCCGGCAGGATCCAGACGCGATAAAGTTGGCCGAGCTGCGGATCGCTGGAAAACGGCCGGTCTCCGTACCGCAGGTTGTTGAAGATGTATCGCCAGGTCCAGCGGCTCGCGAGTGGCGCCAGGATGCCGAAGGAAATGAAGGCGACAAAACTGCCGAGCAGGATCGCAACGAAAGCGCCGCCCGCGGTGCCGACGAAATCGAAACGCACATTGCGGTAGCTCGTCACCCGGGCGTTGAAGCGCAGGCTGCGCTTGATGAGCCACGGAAGAGCAACCAGGATCACGATCGGAGTAAGGATGCCGAGCGGCGGAAAAATCGCCGTGCTGATGTTGATCACGATCAGGAACGCAATGACGATCAGCCGGCCGATGAAGATCTGCTTGCCGGTCGCGTGATATTCGAAGGCGCGGTCGAGAATGACCGTGTTGCCGTAGAAGTATCGCATGCGCCGCACCTTGGCCCAGGCCGAATAGATGCCGAGGGTGACGATCGTCAGCAGAACGTTGACGATCCAGATACCGAAATATTCGCTGGCGCTGCCGGTGAAGGATGCGCGCTCAAAATACTGCCCCGCCGCCGCCCGAGGCGTCGTCTCTGCCATTGCCATGATGTCATATCCCCTTGCCGAATACCGTCGAGACGGCTGCCTGCCCGATTCCCCGCATGATTGTAGGGCCTGGATATGTCATTTCAATTGTTCGCGCGACACGTAATCAGATTCTGGGTCGCCAAAACAAAAACGGGCCTCCTGCGAGACCCGTTTTGCTCATTTCTCGATTGGGCCCTCAGGCGTGTGCCGGCGTCCCGGCAGGGAGATCGGCGCCGAGCGCTTGGGCCGCAGCAGCGTTGTTCTCCGGCGTGTCGGCGAACCGATAACCTTTTTCGATCAGCCGGTGCGTATACTGCTTGTTGTAGAGAAAGGAGAAAATGAGTTGCGAGATGCCCGCGGTGAACACCGAGATCACCAGATGCAGGGCACCGATGGAGATTTCACCGCGTACAACCGGAACCAGCCAGCCGAAGAAAAGGTAGGTCCAGGAAAAACCGTGGAAACCCTTCTTGGTCAGACCGATGCTGTCGTTCTTCATCATTACCTTTTTAGCCATGCCCGTCCCCTTTTTGTTACTTTACCGTCATTCGTATAAACGAGAACCACTGACGATTTGGCCAGTATTCACGGATAAAGCGGGATTAAATTGCTTGGTAAACCGGATATGACGCCAACAAAAAACGGGCCCCGAAGAGGCCCGCCTGATAATTTCGACCGAGTTTCTGCTTACTTCATCGTCGGCATGACGAATTCGGCACCATCCTTGATGCCGGACGGCCAGCGGGCGGTGATCGTCTTGGTCTTGGTCCAGAACTTGATCGAATCCGTGCCGTGCTGGTTGAGATCGCCGAAGCTCGAAGCCTTCCAGCCGCCGAACGAGTGATAGGCGAGCGGAACCGGGATCGGAACGTTGATGCCGATCATGCCGATATTGATGCGGCTGGCGAAGTCACGGGCGGCATCGCCGTCGCGGGTGTAGATCGCAACGCCGTTGCCGTATTCGTGCTTCATCGGCAGATCGAGCGCTTCTTCATAGTTATGGGCGCGGACGACCGAGAGGACAGGACCGAAGATTTCCTGCTTGTAGATGTCCATCTCGGGCGTGACATTGTCGAACAGCGTGCCGCCGACGAAATAGCCGTTCTCGTAACCCTGCAGCTTGAAGCCGCGGCCATCGACGAGAAGCTTGGCGCCTTCCTCGACGCCGCGGTTGATCAGCCCGTTGATGCGGGCGTGTGCTTCCTTGGTGACGACCGGTCCCATGTCGGCCTTTTCGTCCGTGTAGGGACCGATACGCAGGGACTCGATCTTCGGGATCAGCTTTTCAACGAGGCGGTTGGCGGTTTCCTCGCCGACCGGGACCGCGACCGAAACCGCCATGCAGCGCTCGCCGGCGGAACCGTAGCCGGCCCCCATCAGCGCGTTGACGGCCTGGTCGAGATCCGCGTCCGGCATGATGATCATGTGGTTCTTGGCGCCGCCGAAGCACTGCGCGCGCTTGCCGTTCATCGCAGCCGTGCCATAGACGTAACGGGCGATCGGGGTCGAGCCGACGAAGGAGATGGCGCCGATATCCGGATCGGTGAGGATCGCGTCGACGGCTGCCTTGTCGCCGTTGACGACGTTCAGGATGCCGGCAGGCAGGCCCGCTTCGATCATCAGTTCGGCGAGGCGGATCGGCAGGGACGGGTCACGCTCCGACGGCTTCAGGATGAAGGCATTGCCGCAAGCAATCGCGGGGGCGAACATCCACATCGGGATCATGCCCGGGAAATTGAACGGGGTAATGCCGGCGCCGATGCCGACCGGCTGGCGCATCGAATACATGTCGATCTGCGGGCCGGCGCCTTCGGTAAACTCGCCCTTCGACAGATGCGGGATGCCGATCACGAATTCGCAGACTTCCAGGCCGCGAATGACGTCGCCCTTGGAATCCTCAACCGTCTTGCCGTGTTCCTTCGACAGCATCTCGGCGAGTTCATCCATGTTCTGGTTGAGCAGGTCGACGAACTTCATGAAGACACGGGCGCGGCGCTGTGGATTGGTGGCAGCCCATTTCGGCTGGGCCTGCTTGGCGCTTTCGACGGCAGCGCGGATTTCTGAAACGCTGGCAAGCGAAACCTTCGCCTGGACTTCGCCAGTTGCCGGATTGAAGACGTCAGCCGTGCGGCCGCTGGTGCCGGCGACATGCTTGCCGCCGATGAAATGCCCGATCTCACGCATGGTATGCTCCTCCATTTTTGGTACGTGGCGGGAGTCTACACTTCGATTTGCACAAAGCAATGGAGTGGAATAAGCATCCGTTGTGCAGAAATTGAAGCAAGACCGAGGCTGTCATGTCTGGCAAGATCGTCAGGATCGCGGAACTGGAAATTCATCCCGCACAAATCGACCCCTATCGAGCCCTCCTTGCCGAGGAAATCGAGGCATCGGTGGACAATGAGCCGGGCGTGCTGATGTTGCATGCCGTCGCTGAAAAGGAACGGCCTGAGCAAATCCGTATCCTGGAGGTATATGCTGACCAAAATGCTTACGAGGCGCATCTCCGGACGCCGCATTTCCTGAAATATAAGGAACATACGGCGGACATGGTGAAGTCTCTCAGGCTGATCGACGTCGATCCGGTGATGATGCGGGCAAAATAAGCAGCAGGCATTGAAAGACAACCAACGATGAACTGGGACGATGTCCGCATGTTTCTGGCGGTAGCCCGCGCCGGCCAGATCCTGGCTGCTTCGCGGCGGCTCGGCGTCAACCATGCGACGCTCGGGCGGCGGGTGACGGCGCTGGAAGAGGATTTGCGTACTCGCCTCCTCATCCGCCGGACCAATGGCTGCGAACTGACCGCCGAAGGCGAGGTGTTCTTTCGGGCGGCCGAGCGGATGGAAACGGAGATGCTGGCGGCGCAGGCGAGCACCGGGCGGATCGACGCGGCGATCGCCGGTACGGTCAGGATCGGGGCGCCCGACGGTTTTGGCGTTTCCTTTCTTGCCTCACGGCTCGGGCGGCTGACGCGCCGCCATCCGGAACTTAAGCTGCAGCTGGTGCCCGTGCCGCGATCCTTCTCGCTGTCCCAGCGGGAGGCGGATATCGCCATCACCATCGAACGCCCGGAACAGGGTCGGCTCATCTCTTCGAAACTGACCGATTATACGCTCGGCCTCTACGCCTCGAAGACCTATCTCGATCAGGCAGGAACGCCGCAGACGGTGGAGGCGCTGAAGAGCCATCCGCGCATCGGTTATGTGGAGGACCTGATTTTTTCGCCGTCCTTGAATTTCACCGGCGAGGTGATGCGGGACTGGGATGCCAGCTTCGAGATTTCAAGCGCTATCGGCCAGACCGAGGCGGTCCGTTCCGGCGCGGGCATCGGCATCCTTCACGACTATGTCGCGCGACAATATCCGGAACTGGTGCGGGTGCTGCCCGGGACCGTTATTCGGCGGTCCTACTGGACCACCTATCACGAAACGACCCGCGACCTGATGCGGCTGAGGACGGTGGTGGAGTTTCTGAAGGAACTGGTCGATGGGGAAAGCCACATTTTTGTGTGACGGATAGGACGGTCTTCATGGGGAAAAGAAGAAGACCCAAACAGGGTCCGGCCGCCGAAGCGGCCGGAAAACCTTGTATCAAGAAGGCAGGAAGGTCGTAACCGGAACCTTGAGTGCCGCGGCAATGCGCTTCAGCTTGGCCGGATCGGCATCGGTGCCGTTTTCAATGCGAACGATCTCGTCGTTGACGAGGCCGGTCGTGATGGCAAGCTCTTCAATGCTGTAGCCGACAGAACGACGCGTTTCGGCGACGGCTGAGGCAATGTGCTGCGGAGAAAGCTTCGCTCCATTGGCGGATGCGAAATTATTGATCGAAATTGTCATTGTATGCTCCTTCTAGAATGGCCTGCCGAAAACCGGTCAGGTGAAGGGGGACGAATGCCCGAGACGCAGGAGTCTAAAAAATTAGGCACCGGCTGCCGCAAACATAGGCATGCTGACGACCGAGACAAGGGCGGTTACTGCAGTGCACAAAAATGTGTTCGCTTTCAGGTCGAAAGAAGGCGGCATCCATTTACCCAACTCGCTTAAAACGGCTGGAATCGGGCATTTTTGCCTTAAATCGAGCTGAAAAAACAGAAATGGCACCGCGTTTGCGGTGCCACATTAAATTTTCTTAACCTTCGGAAAACGCCATCAGGCGGACTGGATCGACTTGATCCTGTCGATGCCGCCGACGATCGCGGCGAAATCCTGCCAGACGCCTTGTGCACCTTTCTGCCACTCCTCGAAGGCTTCCGGCTTCAGCAATTTGCCGCCATTCTTGAGCGACACGGCAACGGATGCCGCCTCGTCATCGACGATCAGCTGATTGAAATAGGCAGCCCCTTGCCTCGAGGCGTCCTGGAAGACTGTCTTTTGCTCGGGGTTCAACTGGTTCCAGAAGCTGGCGGAATAATAGATGACGCCGGACGCCCAGATATGGCCTGTTTCGGTCATGTAGGGCACGACTTCATAGAGCTTGAAGCCGGCATAAGCGGATTTGGTGAGGTCCATGGCGTCGGCAACGCCGGTCGCCAGCGCATTGTAGGTCTCGGTGATCGGAATGCCGACCGGGGCGGTGCCGAAGGCGGCCCACAGCTTGGTGTGCAGCGGGCTCTGGATCACACGGATCTTCTTGCCCTTCAGCTGTTCCGGACGGGTGACCGGCTCCTTCGTGAGCAGATGGCGGGCGCCGTAGTTGATGAAATCGCCGATCACAAAATTCTGGGTAGCGAGCTTCTGCTTGAGGTCGGCGCCGACGCTGCCATCGACCGTCTTGCGGACATGGGCTGCGTCACGGAAGAGGAACGGCAAATCGAGGACCTGCAGTTCCGGCACCCAGCCGGACAGTGACGAGACGGTCGAAAGGCTCGCCTGCACGGAACCGAGACGGGCCCCTTCTGCCACTTCCTTCTCGCCGCCGAGCGCACCGTTCTTGACGACGTTGAACTTGAACTGGCCCGGCAGCTTGGCTTCCACCAGCTCGCCGATCTTCACCCAGATCTTCGATTCCGGCTTGTCGTCGCCAAGCAGCGAGGCGGTGGTGATCGTCGTGGTGCGGGCGGCGGCGCTGCGCACGAAGACGGGCGCGGCAAGCGCCACGCCGGTTGCTGCGGCAGTCTTCAGAAGGGTTCGGCGGTTGATATTGTCCATGTCTCAAGGTCCCTAGAGATGTGAAGCGGTTAAAAGATGATCGCCCAGGCGCAAAGGATCGCCAGGGAAACCAGAAGTGCGAGCAGATAGGGCACGACCGCCTTGAACAGCGCGGCCGCGGGGATGCGGGTGACGCCGCTGACCACGAAGATCAGCATGCCGAGTGGCGGCGTCAGGCCGTGGATCATCAGGTTGACGACGATGATGACGCCGAAATGGATCGGATCGATCCCCGCGGCTACGGCGGCCGGCAGCAGGATCGGCCCGAACAGCAGAATCGCCGCGCCGATATCGAGCACCAGCCCGACGACAAGAAGGATGACGTTGGAGAGGACGATCACCGCCAGCGCGCTGCCGCCGAGCATCGTCACGAACTCCGAGACGAGGCCGGAGACATTGTCGACCGCAAGCAGGAAGGCGAAGGGTCCGGCCGTGCCGATCAAGAGGCCGATCGCCGCGGATTCCGTCGCCGCCTGTCGGAACGAGGCGAGCAGCGAACCGGCTCCGACCTTGCCCCAGACGGCGAGGATAATCGTATAGAGTGCCGCAAGAGCCGCCGCCTCGGTGGTGGTGACGATACCGATGCGGATGCCGACCACGACGATGATGCCAAGGCCGAAGGCGGGGATGGCGGAGATCGCCGCCCGCCGGCGTTCGCGACCCGAGGCCCGCGGCAGGGCGACCTGCTCGCGGACGGACAGATGGATTGCCACCGCGAGGCAGATCGCCATCAGGCCGCCGGCGAAGAAACCGCCGACCAGCAGCGAACCGACCGACAGATTGGTGGCAGTCGCCAGGATCAGGAAGGCGATCGACGGCGGAATGACGTTGTCGAGTACCGATGTCGCGGCAATGATCGCACCCGCCTGGGCCGGAGGATAACCGTGCTTCACCAGCTCCGGCTGGAAGGTCGAAGCCCCGAAGGCGGCATTGGCAACGGAAGAGCCTGATGCGCCGGAAAACAACACGCTTGTCAGCAGCGTCGTCTGCGCCAGCCCCGCCCGGCGATGGCCCACCATGGATGCGGCGAAACGGACGAGTTGGTTCGCGACGCCCGAAGAGGTCAGCAGCCCACCGGCGAGCAGGAAGAAGGGAATGGCGAGCAGCAGGAATTTCGACATGCCCGTCACCGTCGAGGAGACGATCGCTGGCTCCGGCAGGCTGCTGCCGAAGGCAATCGCCACATAGGCGGCGGTCAGGAACGCATGCGCCAGCGGTGCCGCCAGCACTAAGCCAAGTGCTGCGACCAATGCCAGGAAAAGGCTCGGCGGAAGGTCGCTATCGATGAAGATTTCTGGGATGCCGAAATAGAGCGCCAATCCAAGGGCGAACGACACCAGAACGGGCAGCGCCCTGCCCTCCACTGCCCGCTGCAGTGCAAGGACGATGACGATCAGCACGCCGCCAGCGCCGAGAAAACCGAAGCGTATCCACTCCGGAACGCCAAGCGTCGGAGAAATACCGCCGAGCATGGCCATGATTTCGGAACCGCCAAACAGCAGGATCAGCGCCGCAAGCACCGTGAACACGTCCGCCAGCACCTGGGTTACCGGCAGCAGCCGGGCGGGAGCCAAACGCACGAAAACGTCGAGCCGCATCGCCAGCGCGCTGTTGAGGCTGAGCGGCGCGCCGATCGAGATCAGCGCCACATGCAGCCAGATGCCGAGATCCTCGGCGCCGATGAAACCAGTGTTGAAGAAATAGCGCAGGCAGACGCTGACCAGCACCACCGTCAGCAGAACGGCGAGGATCAGTGCCGCGATGACACCAAGGACAGTCTCGACGCCCTTCAGCACCCTCGCTGCGATACCGTCGCCGGGGATTGCTGTCTGCTCGAGAAAATCGGATGGGCTGGCTGCCACGGGTTCTTACCTTTGCAGGAGGATCAGGCGGTCTTGACCGTGGAGAGACCACGATCGAAGAGCGTCGATCCGGTGAAATGACGCGATGCCGACACCTCGCGGGCAACATCGAGACGCGGCAATACCTTTTCGCCGAAGCGATAGGCTTCCTCAAGCAGCGGCATGTCAGAAAGGATAAAAGTTTCGATGCCGGCCTTTCGCCCGGCCGCAGGTCAAGCGAAGCTTGAGATATCCCGCCTTTTACGGCCAACCATTCCCACCCGCAACGGGCCTCGATCCGCAGTTGAGACCAAAATCTCGCCCTGCGCTCATTTTTTGCGAGACATGCTAGGTTTTTGGATGAATTAATGGATTCGCGGAAATGCAAGGGTCCTGCTCTTGCGCGACAATCGGGGGATGTGTCCGTGGGCGATATCGAACAAGAAACGCAATCTCAGGATCTCTTCGAATTTCACCCGGAGCCCGCCGCTGGGACGGCGGCCTCGCCCGACCAATTCGAGGCGGAGATGCGTGATTTCACCATCTTGAGCGTCGATGACGACGCGATGTTCCAGAACTCCCTCAAGCTCTCGCTTTCGGGCTACACCTATCGCGGCGTCGCCCCGCGTATACTGACTGCCAGTTCTGCCAACGAGGCGGCCAAGCTTCTGCTCGAAACGCCTTCGATCGCGGTCCTGCTGCTCGATGTGGTGATGGAGACGGACGATGCGGGGCTCCGACTGGTCCGCACGATTCGCGAAGTTCTCGGCAACTCGCAGCTGCGTATCGTGCTTCTCACGGGACAGCCAGGCATCGCGCCGATGCAGTCCTCGCTCGAAACCTATGATATCGCAGATTATTGGCTGAAGACCGACCTGACCAACGAGCGGCTTCACAGCATTCTTACCGCAAACCTCAGGACCTTCGAGCAGATCGATGTACTGAACCGTGCCCGCCGAGGCCTTCAGAGCATTGTCGAGGCGAGCAACAGCCTGGCGAAATCCTCGGGATTTGAGGATTTCTCCCGGCGGATGATCCACGAACTGGCAGCACTTCTCGGCGTCAGCGAGGACGGCATCGTCTGCGTCCGCGGGAGTGACCACGAACATCCGCCGAGGATCATCGGCTCGGCGGGGCGGTTCGCTTCGGCCATCAACCAGACCCTCGACACCATCAACGACCAATCGATTCGGGAATTGATCCAACGCTCGCTGGACGAACAGGCGAACATCGAGACGGAGAAGGCGCAGGTTCTGTTTTTTCCGGGCCAGGCGGTCGCGCCTGCTGCGGCAGCCTACATAGCGACAAACAGGCTCATCGACGATACCGAGCGGGAGTTGCTGCGGGTCTTCGCGACCAATATCGGCACCGGCCTGATCAATGTCGCGCTGACGAGCCAGCTCGATCGGATCGCCTACGAAGACAGCCTGCTCGAGATCGCGAACGGCAACGCCCTGAAGCGTGGCATTCAGGCAGCACTCGAGATTCCTCCACCCCGCAGGCGGAAGGTCCTGTTCATCGAACTCAACCAATATGCGAGAAGCTGCGTCTCCCTCGGCGTCGAACAGGGCGATCATCTGCTGCGCGCCTTCGTGAAGCGCCTGGCGGCGGCCTTTCCGCCGCCCTGCATGATCGCCCGCTTGCATGAAGACGTATTTGCCGTGCTCGGCCCGGAATATCTGGTGCGGATCGACTATGTAAACCGCCTCGAAGCGGGAGCCCAAACCCCGGAAGCGCTGTTTTTCGGCGCGGAGGCGGCGTCTCTTGATCTCAATCACTTCACGTCGGCTCAAACCGTCATCGCGACAGGACTTCTACTCCTGAAGAAGGCCGGACTGAAGGGGACGAGCGGCCAACTCATCGAATACGATCCGAATGTCGAAGAGGAAACGCGCCGCCGGTTCGCTCTTTCGCAGCAGCTCTACAAGGCTGTGCTAAACCGGGAAATCACTGTCGTTTTCCAGCCGCAGATCGACCTGACCGACAATCGGATTGTCGGCGCGGAGATTCTGGCGCGCTGGACGCGCCCGGATGGATCGACGATCTTTCCGGCGGATTTCATTCCGCTCGCGGAGGCGAACGGGCTGATCGTGCCCCTGGGTCAGCAGATCCTGGAACAGGCCTGCAGCGCGCTCCGCTCCATCGACGAAGCCGGATTTCCGGGGATCACCCTCGGCGTCAATGTCTCGCCGGTGCAGCTTGGACGAAAGGAGTTCATAGACGAACTGATCGCGACCATCCGCCGCTATGGCTTGTCGCCGGATCGGCTGGAATTGGAGATTACCGAGACGGTCGCTATGGAAGAGCAGCAACATGCTGACGACGTCCTTTCCATTCTCAGACGCAAAGGATTTGCCATCGCCATCGATGATTTCGGCACGGGTTATTCTTCCTTGGCAAAGCTCCGCTCCCTGGAGGCTGCCACACTCAAGATCGACCGGTCCTTCATTGCCGGTCTCGGCGGTGCCGGCCAGAACGAGACGATCGTCGAGATGATCATTCGGCTTGGCGAGCGCATGAACATGCGTGTCCTCGCCGAGGGTGTCGAAACAGAGCAGCAGGCGGAATGGCTGCAGTCGAGGCGATGCATCCTGGCGCAGGGCTTTCTCTACGCCCGTCCTGAGCCGTTCGAGCAGTTCCTGGCCAGGCTGCGGAATTCGCCCGTCAAGACTGTGTAAATGCCTATGATCCGCTCGTCCGCAACTCGCATGTTTCCGTCGCTCCGGGCCGTTTATCGCCATCGCAGGCGGCTCGCTATCTTCGTGGTACCCTGGGTCGTGGGACTTGGTATCGGCGTTCCGTTGCTCTGGCATCAGATCGGCGCGAACGCGAGGGAACCTCAGATCCGCAACAGGGAGGAGACCCTGTCGCAAGGCTATGACATTCTCGGTCGGGCCCTGGACCGGCTGGGCCGCGACGCCCTGTTTCTCGCCGACCTGCAATCACGCTTCGGCGAAACGACCACTCGGCTTGCTCCGCTAAGCGCTGAAATCTTCCAGAGTTTCGCCGCCAGCTCGCCGGATTACGATCAGGTACGGTGGCTGGATAATGACGGCAATGAGCGGCTGCGAGTCAACCGCCGCAGCGGCGCGGAACCGGTCGTCGTGAGCAGCGAGCAGCTGCAGAACAAGGCGGACCGGCCCTATTTCCGCGATACGATTCAGTTGCCGCTGAACGGCCTCTATTTCTCTGCCCTCGATCTGAATATCGAAAACGGCGTGGTCGAGGTCCCCCATCTGCCGACATTGCGCGTTGCAAGTCCTGTCTTCCGCAACGGGATCAAGCAGGGCATCATCGTCATCAACTACCGCGCCACGCGATTGCTTGAACGCCTGAAGCGGCTCGACAGGAGCGTCGAGCTCTATCTGATGAACCAGGCCGGATACTGGCTCCAAGGTCCAAATGCGGATGCGAACTGGGGCTGGCAGCTTGGGGCCTCAACGCCCGGCCCGGCTGAGGCGGAGATGTTGCGGGCGATCGGCAAGGGGGACAGAGGGCTTTTCGGCAGCAGGGACGGCGTTTGGAACTACCGTCGCTTCCAGCCCGTTGCGAGCTTGCTGGCAACTGGCGAAGTCGCGGAAAGACGTGCCGCGGGTGCCGACCTCTATCTGCTCGCCCGTGACTCGGCGGCCGCGATCAACGACCAGGAAACGAGGGGGAAACTCATTCTCGGCGCGGTCGCGGCAATCCTCGCCATGGTGGCGCTTGCGGTCACCGGCCGCCTGGCCAACGGCATGGAGGCCGAGGCGGAATGGGCGCGGCAAATGGAGGACACGAACAAGGCGCTGCGCGAGACCAATGAAAAACTGAACGTGACCCAGCGGGAACTTGCGCGAGCCGAACGGCTGTCGTCGCTGGGCCTGATGGTTGCCGGCGTCGCCCACGAGATGAACACGCCGCTTGGAAGTGCGGCACTCGTGCTCAGCAAGGCCGCCAAGGATCTCAGGCTTTTCAAGGAACGGATTGCAGCGGGGCTGCGCCGCTCGGATCTCGACCTCTATATCGCAGACAGCGATACCAGCCTCGACCTGGTGCGCGACGCCATTCATCGATGCACCGCGCTGGTTCAACGGTTCAAACAGGTTGCGGTCGACCGCGCGACGCTGGAGCGACGGGATATCGATCTTGCCGCATTCATTCCCGATGCCGACCCGCGCCTGCGCAAATGGGACGCCACCGCCGGCGTCAGCCTGACGGTGAACGTGCCTGACGATCTGGCGATCACCACCTATCCGGGACCGTTTGCCCAGGTCCTGTCGAACCTCCTCAACAACTCGCTGCTGCATGCCTTCGATGCGGGCAAACCCGGCATGATCATCATCGATGTCCGGAGAGTAGGGGAGCAGGTCCTCATCGAATTCACAGATAACGGGCGCGGGATCAACGAGACGGACATCCAGAAGATATTCGAACCGTTCTTTTCCACGGCCCGTCACAGCGGCGGCACGGGCCTCGGGCTGCATATCGTCCACCAGATCGTCACCGAAGTACTCGGCGGATCGATCACCGTCGAGAGCCCGCCGACCGGCAGGGCCCGCGGCACCCGGTTCATCATCCGGCTTCCGAGGGTTGCTCCGGCACGGGCGGAAACCTGAGAGCTTCCTCAGATCCCGGCATACCATTCGTAACCGCGATCCTCCCAGAAACCGCCGCTGCCTCCGTAAAGACGGCCGAGATCGGCAACCGCCTCGATGCGTGTCAGATATTTCGCCTGTTTATAGCCAAGCTGGCGCTCGACACGCAGCCGCAGCGGCGCGCCATGGGCAACTTCAAGGTCGCGGCCGTTCATCGTGTGGGCAAGGATGGTCTGCGGATGGAAGGCATCCACCAGATCGATGCTCTCGTAGTACCAGCCGGTGCCATCGAGCGTCTTTTCGTATTCGTCGGCACAATGGAAGACGATGTAGCGAGCTTCCGGCTTCAGGCCGACCGTCTTGAGCAGCGCACCCAGCGGCACGCCGGTCCATTTGCCGATGGCGCTCCAGCCTTCGACGCAATCGTGCCGGGTGATCTGGGTGCGGGCCGGCAGCGCCTTCAGGTCAGCAAGCGACAACTGCATCGGCTTGTCGACCAGACCGCCAACATCCAGCTTCCAGGTCGAGAACTGCTGGTTCATCCAGTCGAGATATTGCGGATTGTCCGGCATGCTGGTGCCGTTGGCGCGAAACACCGGCGAGAGATCCGCCTCAGTGAACTCGCGCGCCAGCGCGTCGTCGCCGAGCAGGAAGCGCTGGGTCTTCATCGAGAACCCTTCGGCGATCTTGAGGACGGATTTCGTCCGGTCGCTTTCGACAATCGCGTCGCAGCCGCTCAGGCCGAGCGCCGAAGCCGTCATGGTCGCGCCGATCAGGAAGCGGCGGCGGGTGATGATGCGGCTCATAGCTTGTCTCCCTTTATGTCCCCATGGTCTATGGCGTAGTAACCGGTGATCATCGAACGCAGATTGTTGAAGACGCCCGACAGGATCACCATCGCGACGTGGACGACCACGAAGGCGGTGAGGGAAAAGGCCGTCAGGAAGTGGATCGTGCGGGCTGACTGCCTGCCGCCGAATATATCGAGCAGCCAGGGCGCCACAGCGTCGAAGCCGGGCGACATGGTTAGCCCCGTGAGGATCATCAACGGCAGGAGCAGGAAGATAACCGCAACATAGGTTAGCTTCTGCAGCGTGTTGTAATGCCGCGCTTCCGGCCCTTTCGGAAACCGCAGCCGGGCGTGATTGACGATTTCATGGCCGATGTGGGCGGGCGTCAGTTCATTTCCAGCGGGTAAGAGATCGCGGCGGAAATGCCGGCTCAGCAGCCCGTAGGCGAGATAGATGAAACCGTTGATCACGAACAGCCACGCAAAGAAGAAATGCCAGCGCCGGCCGGTCGCGAGGTCCTGATAGCTCGGGATCGTCAGCCATTCGGGGAAACCGCGCGCGGTCGCCTCGCCGTCGACCTGCGAGAGGCCGAGAACCCCGGTCGTGTTGAAGGACAGCGAACCGACGCGGGTCACGCCCTTGGCCTTGTCGCCATCCTCGACCGCCTCCATGGAAATGAAGGACGGATCGTTATCGGCACCATACTGGCCCCAATAGAGCGCCGGATGGGCATTGAATATCTGCAGGCCGCTGAACAGCAGCACGGTCATGCAGAGCACATTCACCCAGTGCGAGAGGCGCACCAGCAGGCTGTGGCGGTAAATGACCGTCCGGCCGGTCGCAACGCCGGCATCGATCGTGGCCATGGTATTTCCTCCGAATGCGGGAAGTGGGCTCCAGCAGATAGACGCGGCCGCCGGACAAAAAGTTTCAGCGGCCGCGGTCAGATCATTTCACGGCATTATTTCATTGCGTCGCAGGCCTTCATCATCTCGGACTTCTTCATCGTGTTCTTTTCCATGCCGGCCTTGTGCATGCAGTCGGTCTTGGTGCCGGTCGCCATGGAATCCTTCTTCATCGAATTCTGCTTCATGGTGTCGGTTTTCATGGTGTCCTTCTTCATCGTGTCGGTGCTCGTGCTGCTCTGGGCGTTCGCCGCGCCGGCAAGCGAAAGGCCGACGACGAAGGTGCAGGCTGCAAGGCTGGAAAGAAGCTTGGTCATGGGATGTCCTCCTGGATCAATCGATGTGTCCGCCGGCTGCCTGCCGAGGGCTCACAACCATCAATTCGACCGACGCAGAAAGTCGTTACAGCTTCACGGTTATGTGATAGGCCGAAAGCATTCGAAATATTTTCCATTCCACCTGTAACCGTTTACGTGCTTTTCCGAATGATCATTGAAACAGCATGACGAGCGCCCATTCGGAAGAAGCCCTGAAGGCTATGATGCTTCTGTCCCTCGATGGGGACGAGGCAGCCTATCGGCGTTTGCTCAACGCGGTGCGTGTCCTGCTAGTCGGATATTACAGCCGCCGGATGGCTGCTGCAACGAAAGCGGACATGGAAGATCTTGTCCAGGAGACATTGCTGGCATTGCATTCGCGCCGGGAGACCTACGATCGCGAGCGACCGTTCACGGCATGGTTCTTCTCGATCGCCCGCTACAAGCTGATCGACCACCATCGCGGCCGTGGCGGCCGGATGATGGCGGAAACGGAGCTCGGCGAGGATTTCGAGAGCGACGACCATGAGGAAGCGATCTCCGCGCGGATGGATGTCGAGCGGCTTCTGGAAAGCCTGCCGGCGAAACAGCGGGAATTGATCCGTCAGGTGAAGCTCGAAGGCCAGTCGGTGGCCGACACGGCGAGCCGGACCGGTCAGTCGGAATCGGCGGTCAAGGTCGGCATTCACCGAGGGCTCAAGGCACTGGCGGAGAAACTGCGAGGCGGAAAGTGAGAAAGACGGACGACATCATCGACAGCCTGGTAGGCGACCTGAAGCCGGTGCCGCGGCATGCGCTGGCGCGCCGCTTCGTGCTCGGCGTCCTGCCGGCGCTCGTCGTGTCGCTGGTACTGATGCTGGCTATCCTCGGTCTGCGCATCGACATGGCCGAAGCGCTGATGCTGCCGGTGTTCTGGATCAAGTCCGCCTACAATGCGCTGCTGGCGATCGCCGCTTTCCTCGCCGCCTATCATCTGGCACGGCCCGATGGTTCCAGAGGACGGTTCTTCCAGGCCGCGGCGGCGATCGTCGCGATCATGGCTGTGGTCGCCGTGATCCAACTGATGATGTCGCCGGCCGAAAACTATTCCAAAATGATCATCGGATCGTCGGCGCTGCATTGCCCGCTGCTGATCTTCCTCTTCGCGCTTCCGGTGTTTGCAGGAAACGTGTGGGTCCTGCGCCATGGCGCACCGACCGATCTGAAGCTGACCAGCTTTATCGCCGGGATCGCGGCGGGTGCTGCCGGCGCCTGGGTCTATTCCTGGTTCTGCACCGAGAACGGCATGCCCTTCGTGCTCATCTGGTATTCGCTCGGCATCCTGCTGACCGGCATTGCCGGCTCACTTCTGGGACCGCGCCTGCTGCGCTGGTGAGCCGGCGGCAAACTTCCGAATCCGCACAAACGGGCGCAACGCCTGCGCCGCCAAATTCCGATAAGTTGCCACAAAACTAAGGCTTTACCTTATGCGTTGCAATTTAACAGAATACGTGGATAGGTTGAGGTTGCACAGCAGTAAGGCTCCTAGTGGGAGCCTTCGTAATCTCCAGGGACGAGCGGCAACATGGTCGAGATGAATTTCAACATGATCGGTTACGACTTCGAGCGAGGTCTACGTGTCCTGAAAGAAGGGTACAGCTCTGCGATTCTCGCGCTCGAACAGAAGTCTGATGCGATTGGCACCGAGCTACTGGAGTACAGGCAGTACCTCGTCGACGGAGGGGAGCCGGACGAGGAAAGGGACGAGGACGGCTTCCTCTTATGGGATCGCGAACGCCTGCTGGAAATGGACGAGGAGGTCTGCAAAGCAGCTGTCGTTGAGGCTCGCAAGGCCTTTGTAGTTGCTCTCTACCATCACTGGGAGCGCGCTACTCGGAAAGACACTGGATATCACGGGCGCGTTCACACGAAGCTTCTGAGCGAGGCGGCCGCCAATAACATCAACGTTCAACCCGAACTCAACAAAGTCAGGCATCTCATCAATACGCTCAAACACAACAATTCAGAGCCGGGCCTTCAACTGCTCAAATCGTGGCCAGAAGTCCTTCCTCCAGCTTTCGAGCCAGACGAACAGACAGACTGGTATCATGAAGTGGTTCTGACAGATGCTCACGTCAACCAAGCTCTCGATATCATCGCAGGTTCCGGCCCGGTAGCTGTTCGGCTGTAGGCAAATCCGCGCAACGAATCGAACCGCAGAAGGGTACCCCTGGGTTAGGTGCCTCGCAAACCATGCGATTTTGCTGTCGCCTATCCTCTCGCGCAGACGCGAGATCGGGTATAACTTCTGATTTTGGCACTATACCGATTTTTGTGGCTTTCTCTATCTCTCTGATTTCATTGAGAGAAGAAATGGTACGGTTGGGGGGTCTCGAACCTCCGACCTCAGGTGCCACAAACCTGCGCTCTAACCAACTGAGCTACAACCGCACAAGCGCCCTTGGGCGCCGTTGGGGGGTCACATACGGCGATCGGACTTTTTTTGCAAGTCCTATCCGGCAAATAGAAAGTCCTTTCCCGCAAATAGAAGAGGCCGGAGCATGCTCCGGCCTTCTCCTTCAAATCAGGCTCTAAAAATTAGGCAGCCTTGAAGGTCGTCATGACCTTTTCAGCGGCTTCCTTGCCGGGCTTCGTCACGTCTTCGACGATCTTGCGGGCGGTGTCCTGCATGGACTTGGCCTGCTCAACCGTGATTTCAGCCTGCTTGCGGATGAAACCGGTCTGCAGTTCGATCAGTTCGGCAAAGGACTTCACGCCGAGCAGCGATTCCATATGGGTCAGCGAGTTTTCAGCATTGGTACGCAGCGCGTCGATCGCCTTGAGGCCGAGTTCGACAGAGCCAGCCTGGGCCGACTGCATTGTGGATTCCACCGTCTTGGTGGCTTCCTCGGCAGCGGATTTCATCTTAGCATAAGCTTCGCGAGACTGGGTGGCACCCTTTTCAGCGAAGTCGCGGAAGCCTTCGGTCATCTTGGACGGATCGAAAGCGGAGAAGGAAAAGATATCGTCGGTCTTGTATGCCATCGTTTCAGGTCCTCGTTGGCGATTTCTTCGGCAGAACCGAAGATGTCATGCCTCTTATATAGACCATCTCGTTGTGCATTGCAATATCATTGTGCGGTGCACAATAAAATGAATCCCGGAATTAACCCTGTCGGAGGTTTGGATAGCGCCGCTCTCGACCCGAAGGCAGGGGAAGGTTATTAACAATCCGTTAAACTACGTAGAAATCCGGTCACAAACGTCCTGTAGGTTTTGCCTATGTCTGCAGTCCAATACCCGTTCATCGATATTGCCGTGCATGAGCGCGTCCGCGATCGTTTTGCGGCGGGCGAAGCGATCGTGCTGTTTTCTCCGGACATGCAAAGCCCTCTCTGGGCGAACGGGCGCGGCGCCGATCTTTTCGGCTTCGGCTCCATCTACGATTTTCTCGACCAGGGTCCGAACCGCGTCGATATCGCCTTCCGCCAGATCGAAGCGGCTGCGCGCCAGCTCGGCGAAGTCGGCGACATCCGCAACCTGACGATCCGCGTCGCTTCCGGTTTCCAGCGCATTCCCGTGCAGGCGGTCTGCGAACTTGTTCAGGTTCAGGGCGAAGCGGCGGTACTGTTCAGCGCGCCGGTGGAACGAGGCAGGCTCTCACCCTCGGCCTCTGCGGCCCGGATGATCGAAGGCTTCGACGATCCCGATACGCATATGGCGGTGATCGACGAAAACGGCGAGGTGCTCGCCGCCTCGGCCGAGTTCGCGGGGCTCGGCGTTTCCACCCACACCGCCAAGATGATGACGACCATGGCGGGCGCCGATCCGAGCCGCCTCGTCAAGCGCCCCATCCCCACCTCCAAGGGCTACCTGCCGGCTGCGATCGGCAAGCTTTCCAACGAACCGGCCCTGCATCTCCTATTCACGGTCGAGACCGAACAGGGCCGGGCCACCGCCGCGAACGGCTACGAGCCGCGCGATGATGCGCCGGCGAATGCCGAAGCCGTCGAAGAAGCCGTGGCCGAATTTGCCGCAAGTGATGACACCGCGGACTTCGCGGCCGAGCCCGCGCCTGCCGACGGTTTTGCCGATGTGATTGCCGCCGTGTCGGAGATCGTCGATACGGAAGAGCCTGAAGAAGAAATTTTGCTGGAACCCAGCGAAAATTTTGCTCTCGTCCACGCCGCTGCTTCCGAAGAACCGATTGAACAGGTCGCGCCTGAAGAGGCGCCGAACGCGGAAATCGATGCCGTTTCCTCGGCAGCAACGATCGGGGCGGCCGAAGAGGTCGTTTCCGAAACCGCCACCGAGGAAACCGTGGCTGGCGAGCCTGAGATGGTGGAGGCAGCGCCTGCAGCCGAACCCGCAGCCGCCGAAATTGCCGCGCCGGAACCGGACGGTTTCGTTTTCCGCCGCGACGGGCGCGCGACCCGTTTCGTCTGGAAGATCGATGCCGAGGGCCGGTTCAGGGAAGTTTCGAGCGAATTTGCCGACGCTGTCGGCCCGCATGCCGCCGATATCAACGGCATGGCCTTTACCGATCTCGCCGCGCTCTTCTACCTTGACCCCGAGGGCAAGATCACCGAACTGCTCAACAAGCGCGATACCTGGTCCGGCAAGACGATCTGGTGGCCGGTCGAGGGCACGTCTTTGATGGTACCGGTCGATCTCGCCGCGCTGCCGACCTATACCCGTACCCGCGAGTTCGACGGTTTTCGCGGTTTCGGCATCGTGCGCATCGGCGATGCAGCCGAGGATCCGAACGCAGTTGGCCTGACGCTGACCCGCGCCGTGCCGGAGGATGTGGCAGAACCGGAAGCTGAGACTGTTTCCGAAGCCTATGAGATGCCCGCCGATGCAGCGGACTTGGCGCCAGTAGACGATCTGGCCGTCGGGCAGGACGAAGCCATCGATGCGCCAGCTGGGATAGGCTCGGCCGAAGACGCAAACGCTGAAAGCTCCGCGAGTGCAGAACCGGCTGCAGAGACTTCTGCGGCCGAGGAGCACGCCGCGTTCGAAGAGCCGGAACTCGCGGAAGATGCCGAGCAGCCTGCGGTCGCCGAAGACATATCCGCCGATGCGACACCATCCGAAGACTTGCTTGCGAAAGACCTGCCGTTGGAGCCTGCCCCGGAGGACAGGCCGCAGCCGTCCATGTCCGGCCGGCAGATCCCTTCGCTGCTCGACTGGCCGGCCGGCGAACGCCCGGCGCTCCGGATCGTCGAAAACGCCGGCCGCCGCCATTCCGACAAGGTCATCCAGCTCGAGGAGCGTCGCTCCAACCGCCGCGACGGGCTGACCCCCGTCGAACAGGCTGCTTTCCGCGAGATCGCCCGCCAGCTCGACAATTTCGTCGGCCGCCGCAACGAGGAAAAGAAGCCGGAGACCTCGACCGAGGCGGAGGTACCCGCTGTCGAACCGAACGAGCCGACCGCGATAGAGCTCACCCAGCTCGAACATGAGACTGTGCGCGAGGAACCTGTCGCCCCCGTTTCAGAAGAGATTTCCGAGGAAGAGGCGGTCGCATTCGCCGAAGAGGCGAACGAGGCTTTTGCCGACGCGCCGATCGAGCCCACTGAAGAGGTGGAAGATGCCGCAGAGGCGCCCGCCGACCCGCATCCGGAGCTGTCCGATCGTGAACTGTTGAGCCAGATGATCCCGGTCCGCGAGCGGATCGGTCTTTCCGCGGAAATCGTCGACCAGATGCCGGTGGCGCTTCTCGTGCACAGTGGCGACCTTTTGATCCACGGAAATCCGGAATTCCTGCGGCTGACCGGTTATGCTTCGATCGGCGAACTGGCGGAAGTCGGCGGTCTCGATGCGCTGCTGCAGCGCCAGGATCTCGAAGGCAAGACGGCTGAGGCCGGCGGCATGGTCGTGGTGCGCGCCGACGATGAACTGGTGCCGGTGACGGCACGCCTGCAATCCGTCCGCTGGGACAATTCGACCGTCCTCATGTTGGCGCTGATGCCGGTCGTGGCCGAGGTACAGAGCTCCACCGAGGATGGCGACGCGGCGGAGGTCATTCCGCTGCGTGCCCCCCGCGCTGCCGACCAGCTGGCCAAGCTGCAGGTCGAGGTAACCGAGCTGCGTGCGATCCTGGAAACGGCCACCGACGGCGTGGTCATCATCGGCGCGGATGGCGACATTCGCTCACTGAACCGGGCGGCGAGCGCGCTCTTCAACTACGACAATGAAGAGATCAGCGGCAAACCCTTCGTCACGCTGTTTGCGCATGAGAGCCAGCGGGCGATCCTCGATTATCTCGCAGGCCTTGCCGGCCACGGCGTCGCCAGCGTCCTCAACGACGGCCGCGAAGTGATCGGCCGGGAAGCTTCCGGCGGCTTCCTGCCGCTGTTCATGACGATCGGCAAGCTGACCTCCTCGAACGGTTATTGCGCCGTCATCCGCGACATCACCCAGTGGAAGCGCACCGAAGACGAGCTGCGCACTGCCAAGCGCGCCGCCGAGACCGCAAATGCCCATAAGAGCGAATTCCTCGCCCATGTGAGCCATGAAATCCGCACGCCGCTCAACGCGATCATCGGCTTTGCCGACATGATGGCGAGCGAGCGCTTCGGCCAGATCGGCCATGCGCGTTATGTCGAATATGCCAACGACATCAGCCGCTCCGGCCGGCATGTGCTCGATATCGTCAACGACCTCCTCGACATTTCCAAGATCGAGGCGGGCGAGATGGAGCTCGACTTCGTCGCCGTCGGCCTCAACGAGGCGGTGTCGGAAGCCGTCTCGCTGGTGCAGCCGCAGGCAAACGGCCAGCGCGTCATCATCCGCACGGCGCTCTCGCATGCCGTGCCGCAGGTGGTCGCCGATCCGCGCTCGATCAAGCAGATCGTGCTGAACATCCTGTCGAACGCCATCCGCTTCACGCCCTCGGGCGGCCAGATCGTCGTCTCCACCGCCTACGAGACCAATGGAAACGTGGTACTTCGTGTCCGCGATACCGGCATCGGCATGACCCGCTCGGAGCTGGAGCTTGCCATGAAGCCGTTCCGCCAGGTGTCGAGCGCCTCGCACAAGCGCGGCGACGGTACCGGTCTTGGCTTGCCGCTGACAAAGGCGATGGTCGACGCAAATCGCGCCGCCTTCGCGATCACTTCGGCGCCGAACGAGGGCACGCTGGTGGAGATCACCTTCCCTTCGCCGCGGGTGCTTGCGAATTGATCAGGAGATTGTAACCGGGTTTGGCATGCCGCAGATAATACCCTGTTTCTCGCCAACGGGACACGGTTGCGATCTGATATTTCAGCGCCCCAGAGTTGAGCATGACGTGAAAAGAAAGGCAGCCGAAGCTGCCTTTGAAGTTTAATGCTGTCCAACGAGGGTCGGTGGAGACGTCATGTCTATGAAAGCTCGCGGCTAGGCGTATTTCATACACGAGACGAAACCATGTTGCTCCACTTTTGATCAAAGCGGCTTAATAGCGCGTTAACGGCGCTCCATTTCTGGAATTTATGCTGGAGATGTACCGTATCGATACATCTCGCCTCGTCGGGGATACCCGGCCATTCAGCTTTTCAACTCGGCAAGGCCGTCGAACAGATCAAGCGCTTCCGGGTTGGCGAGCGTCTCCTTGTTCCTGACCGCCCGGCCGTGCACGACGTCGCGGACTGCGAGTTCGACAATCTTACCGGACTTGGTGCGGGGGATATCGGCGATCTGAATGACCTTGGCCGGCACGTGGCGCGGCGATGCGCCGGTGCGGATGCGGGCCTTGATCGCCTTGGCGAGATCGTCACTCAGCGTCAGGCCGTTCGCGAGGCGGACGAAGAGGATGACGCGGACGTCGTCGTCCCAGTCCTGGCCGATGCAGATGGCTTCCACGACCTCCTCCATCTGCTCCACCTGATTGTAGATCTCGGCGGTGCCGATCCGCACGCCGCCCGGATTGAGCGTCGCGTCCGAACGGCCGTGGATGACGATGCCGTCATGTTCGGTCCATTCGGCGAAATCGCCGTGGCACCAGACATTCTCGAAGCGCTCGAAATAGGCGGCGCGATATTTCTGGCCTCCGGGATCGTTCCAGAACATGAGCGGCATGCACGGGAAGGCCTTGGTGCAGACGAGCTCGCCCTTTTCCCGGCGCACCGGCTTGCCGTCGTCGTTCCAGACGTCGACGGCAAGCCCCAGGCCTGGCCCCTGGATCTCGCCACGCCAGACCGGCTTCAGGGGATTGCCGAGCACGAAGGTGGAAACGATGTCGGTACCGCCCGAAATCGAGGCCAGATGCACGTCGGATTTGATGCCTTCGTAGACAAAGGAAAAACCTTCCGGCGAGAGCGGCGAACCGGTGGAGATGACCAGCCTGAGCGCGGCCAGATCGTGGCTCTGCTTCGGTGCGATGCCGCCCTTGCGGACCGCGTCGATATATTTTGCCGAGGTGCCGAACACCGCGAACTTTTCAGCTTCGGCATAGTCGAACAGGACGTTGCCATCCGGCGCAAACGGCGAACCGTCGAACAGGCAGAGCGTGGCGCCGGCTGCAAGGCCTGACGCCAGCCAATTCCACATCATCCAGCCGCAGGTGGTGAAATAAAACAGCTTTTCGCCGGGCTCGAGGCCGCAATGGAAGCGATGTTCCTTGAGATGCTGTAGTAGCGTGCCGCCGGCCGAATGGACGATGCATTTCGGCACCCCGGTCGTGCCGGACGAAAAGAGAACGTAGAGCGGATGGGAGAATGGCAACGGCGCGAACTCGATCGACCGCGCCTCGTAAGGCGCCGTGAAATCCGCAAGCATGCGGCCATCGTCAAGCGATGCGGCCAGTGTCGGCGCGTCGCCCGCATAAGGCACGACCAGAACCGGCGTCTTCAGCACCTCGGAAACTGCCCTCACCTTGGCGGCGACGTCCTGAAGCTTGCCGTTGTACCAGTAGCCGTCGCAGGCGATGAACAGTTTCGGGCCGATCTGGCTGAAACGGTCGAGCACGCCCTGTTCGCCGAAATCAGGTGAACAGGAAGACCAGATGGCACCGATCGAGGCGGCGGCCAGCATGCAGGCAATCGTTTCCGGCATATTGGGCATCATCGCGGCAATGCGGTCGCCCTTCTCGATGCCAAGCCCCCTGAAGGCCTGCTGCAGGCGGGAGACTTCGGCGCGAAGCCTATCCCAGGACCAGCGATAGTTCACCTTGTCCTCGCCGCGGAAGATCAGCGCGTCTCCGGCGCCTGTTCCGGAAAGTAGATTTTCTGCGAAATTCAGCGTGGCATCGGGGAAAAAGCGGGCGGCAAGCATGTCTTCGCCGTTGATCAGCACTCGGTCGCCGCGCTCGCCCTTGACGCCGCAGAATTCCCAGACCGCGGACCAGAAATCGGCGCGCTCGCCGATCGACCACGCGTAGAACGCATCATAGTCGAGGAAGACTTTGCCAAAGCGCTCGGCGCACCAGCTGATGAAATGATAAAGCGGGGTTTTCTGCTGTACTTCCGCCGAGGGGCTCCAGAGCGGCTGTTCATTGCCCATTCCCATTCCTCCACCCTCGGAGAACCCCACCCCGACATCGGAACCAGGGTTCTGCCCCATCTCCATCCACGCCAGATCCTGCGAGGTCGCAGCGTATCGGTTTTTATAGCATGTTGCACCGCATTATAAAGGAGACCGCCAGGGAAGTTTCCCGGATTTGCGCGAACCCAGCATTTCCTATAATGCGCGTGTGATCATGCTCACCAACCCGTTCGGACATCTGCGGAAGAACCTGAGCCGCCCGCTGGGCCGGCGGTCGCGCCGCGTTCTGATCGGCGCCATCATCGCAGTGTGCCTCTTTTCGCTTTTCCAGCTCATCGCGCCGTTCCTGGTTTCATCGACCGTGGTGCGCGAAAGCATGGAGCGGGCGGTCGCCGAATGGACCGGCCACGATGTGACGATTGAGGGGACGCCGGATATCCGCTTCTGGCCGGAGCCCAGGATCACGCTCAGGGAGATCACCATCCGCAAGCAGGCGGAGGGTGGCGAGCGGGTGCTCGGCCGGGTCTCGCGGCTTTCGGCCTCCTTCGATCTTCTGCAGGCTCTGCTCGGACGGCCGGAGTTCAAGGATTTTCGCCTGACGAACCCGGAGATCTATGTCCTCAGGGAGGCCGACGGCAGGCTCGACTGGGCGAATGACGGGCTGCTCAGCCGCGCCGTGCGCGATGCACGGCCGGACGGCAGCAGTCAGGCACTGGCGACGGATGACGATGCGCGGATGGGCGATGTCCGCATCAGCAACGGGACATTCGAGATCTCCGACGTCGCCAGTGGCCGGGTCACGCGGTTCCAGTCGATCAACGGCACGCTCGACTGGCCCTGGCTCTCACGGGGCCTGGAACTGAAGGCAGATGCCTATCTCAACGGCCAGGCGCTGACGCTGGACATGAACTCGACGCAGCCGCTGCTGCTGCTCTCAGGCAAAAGCGGCAATATCTCCGGCACGATGGCGTCCGCTCTCTTTCATGGCCAATTCCGCGGCGTCGCCAATCTGGCCGCGCATGCGTTTCTTTCCGGCGATGCAGAACTGACGGTTCCCGACCTTTCGACGGCAATGCGCTGGGCCGGGCTGAACTTTGCCGGTGTCGAACGCCTGAAGAGCTTCTCGTTGAATACCCGGCTCGTCACCAACGAAGACACCCTGCGTTTGGACAACCTGTCCCTCGGGCTGAACGACGCCAAGGCGACCGGCATACTCGATCTCGTGCTGCCGCCTGACCGGCCGGCGAGGCTCACCGGAACGCTCGCCTTCGACCGGATGGACCTTTCCGCAGCGCTTGCCGCCATCGCGCCGCGCGCCATGGGTGACACCAGTCGGGGCAATAGCCAGCTCGCCGGCCTGGAACTCGACCTGAGGCTTTCCGCCCAGCAGGCGACGCTCGGGCCTTTCCAGCTTTCGGAAGCCGCCGTAAGTATCATGAACGTCGGCGAGCAATCGCGCATCGACATCGCCGACAGCGATTTCGAGACCGGCCGACTGACCGGCCGCATCGCTACGGTGAAGGGCGGGACGGCCGGAGCCGTGGCGCTGCGCCTTGCCATCCAGGACGCGGATTTCGGCAATATCGTCAAGGAACTTGGCCTCGCCGGCCCGCTTCCGGCGGCGCGCGGGTCGCTGGATCTGGCACTCGACGTCGATCGGCCGCTGGAACCGGAAGCCTGGCGCAATGCGAAAGGCACCCTACGCTTTCGGACGGACCGCGGCTCGCTTTCCGGCGTCAACCTTGCCGGTGTCCGGCAGCTTGCAGCCCAAAAACCCTATTTTCCCTTGAGCGATGCCGGCAGCGGCAGCCTGGAGTTCGACCATATCGACATCTCTGCCAACCTCGCGGATGGCTCGGCGGATATCCGTGAGGGAAAGATCACCGGCCCTTCCGAGAACCTAACGCTTTCCGGCGTTGTTCCCTATATCAACAGCAGCCTCGCGCTCTCCGCAACCATCGAGCCGATTGCGCAGGGCACCAATGTCGCGCCGCTGATGGTCTTCATCGGTGGCTCCTGGCCGAACCCCGTCATCTGGCCTGTTTCGCAAACTCCGGCGAAGCCCCTACAATGAACCGAATCAACCGGATGGGGGTTATCTGGTGTCGAGATTCCTGATCAGTCTATGCAAGGCGCTGCTCGCCTGCCTCATCATGGGCGCAGTGCTCAGCTTCTTCGGCATCACCATGCCGACGCTACTGGCGCTCCTGCATCTGACGCCGGACGATATCAGGGTCGGGCTCGAAAACGCCTATATCTGGTCGGTGCCACGCATCGTGCTCGGCGCCGTGATCGTGCTGCCGGCGTGGCTGCTCATCTATATCTTCCTGCCGCCGCGGGGCGAATGATCGTCAGGTCGTGCCGCGAGCGGCGACATGCTCGTCGCGGATGCGGCGCATTTCCGTCTGTTTGGTGCTGATCGAGGCGATGATGACGCCGATCGTCACCAGTCCGATCAGGATGGTGCAGATCGCATTGATTTCCGGTGTCACGCCCAGGCGCACCTGACTGTAGATCTTGATCGGCAGCGTCGTGGCACCCGGACCGGTCGTGAAGCTCGCGATGACGAGGTCGTCCAGCGACAGGGTGAAAGCCAGCATCCAGCCGGCGATCACGGCGGGGAAGATCAGCGGCAGGGTGATCTTGAAGAAAGTCTTGACTGGCGGACAGCCGAGATCGAGCGCCGCCTCCTCCAGGCTGAGGTCGAAGGTCAGCAGCCGCGACTGCACGACGATCGCCACGTAGCACATGGTGAATGTCGTATGCGCGATAACGACCGTCCAGAAACCGCGATCGATACCGACGGCGACGAACAGCAACAGCAGCGACAGGCCGGTAATCACTTCCGGCATGACGAGCGGCGCATAGATCATCCCGGAAAATAGCATCCGGCCGTGAAAGCGCGTGAACCGCACCAGGGCAAGCGCCGCAAGCGTGCCCAGCACCGTGCCGATCGTGGCGCTGATGACGCCAACGCGGGCGGTCACCCAGGCGGCATCCATGAGGCCCTGGTTCGACCACATGGTGCGGTACCACTGCAGCGAAAAGCCGCCCCAGACGGTGACGAGCTTGGAAGCATTGAAGGAATAGACCACCAGGATGATGATCGGGATGTAGAGGAATGCGAAACCGAGGGTCAGGACGGTGGCGTCGAAGCGGGAGGATTTCATCTCAAGCCACCTTCTTCTGCTGGTTCTGGAAAATCACGATCGGGACCACCAGCATGATCAGCAGAATGACCGCCACGGCCGAGGCCAGAGGCCAGTCGCGGTTCCCGAAGAACTCCGTCCACAGCGTCTTGCCGATCATCAGCGTATCGGCGCCGCCGAGCAGATCCGGAATGACGAACTCGCCGGTGATCGGAATGAAGCAGATCATCGAACCGGCAATAACGCCAGGCAGCGACAGCGGGAAGGTGATCTTCCAGAACGCTTTCCAGGGCGGGCAGCCGAGATCGCTTGCGGCCTCCAACAACGTATTGTCCATCTTCTCCAGTGCCGAATAGAGCGGCAGGACCATGAAGGGCAGGTAGGAATAGACGATGCCGATGAAGACCGCATAATCGGTGCGCAAGATCTGCACCTGATCGTCTACGCCGAGCAGGCCGACCGACCGGAACAGCAGCGTCAGCAGTCCATCGGGTTTCAGGATGCCGATCCAGGCATAGACGCGGATCAGGAACGACGTCCAGAACGGCAGGATGACCAGCATGACCAACGTCGGCCGCAGCATTGTCGGCGCGCGGGCCATGGCGAGTGCCATCGGATAACCGATCAGCAGCAGCAGGAAGGTGGAGATCACCGCGATGCGCAGCGAAGACAGGTAGGACTCGATATAAAGCGGATCGCCGGTCAGGAAGAGGTAGTTGTCGAAGTCGAGTTCCGAGACGAAGTCGCCGAATGCGCCGAACCCTTCAAAGAGCGGCGTATAGGGCGGCATGGCGATCGTCGTCTCCGACAACGAGATCTTGAAGATGATCAGGAAGGGCGCAGCGAAGAACAGCAGCAGCCAGACATAGGGTACTGCGACCACCAGCCAGCGGGCGGGATTGGGTTTGTTGGCGGGGTGGGTTTCGGAAACGCTTGCCATCTCCTGTCCCCCACTCAGCGCGTCAACACGAGGCCGGCATCGAGCGGCCAGGTGAGCCACACCATGTCGCCGAAGGTGATCGGCCGGTCGACGAGGCGGGAGACGTTGGCCTGCGCCGCACGCACCACCCGGCCATCCGCGAGCCTGACGAGGAAAACCGAGAAGTCGCCGAGATAACCGATGTCCCAGACTTCGCCGTAAACCGCATTGGCCGAGATATCGGCCGGCTGATCGGGCGAGATACGCACCTTTTCCGGCCGCACCGCGAAGGCGACCTTGTCACCCTTCACCGCCTGGCATTCCTGCTCGACGGAGACGGCGATGCCGTCGCAGTCGATCCTGACCGAGCCCGGTGCGCCGAGCGCGCTGTCGGTCGAAATGACAGTGCCTTCGAGGATATTGATGTCGCCGATGAAATCCGCAACATAGCGGCTGTTCGGCGCTTCGTAGATCTCAGCCGGCGTCGCCACCTGCATGATCAGGCCCTTGTCCATGACCGCGATACGATCGGACACGGTCATCGCCTCTTCCTGGTCGTGGGTGACGATCAGGAAGGTGAGGCCAAGCTTGGTCTGCAGGTCCATCAGCTCGAACTGCGTCTCTTCGCGCAGCTTCTTGTCGAGCGCACCGAGCGGTTCGTCGAGCAGCAGCACCTTGGGGCGCTTGGCGAGAGACCGGGCGAGCGCGACGCGCTGGCGCTGACCGCCGGAAAGCTGGTTCGGCTTGCGTTTGGCGAACTGCTCCAGCTTGACGAGCTTCAGCATCTCCTCGACACGGGCGGCGACCTCACCCTTCGGAAGATTGTCCTGCTCCAGGCCGAAGGCGACATTCTTTTCGACCGTCATATGCGGGAAGAGCGCGTAGGACTGGAACATCATGTTGGTGGGCCGGCGATAGGGTGGCACACCGGAAATATCCTTGCCCTGCAGCAGAATGCGGCCTTCGGTCGGCTCCTCGAAGCCGGCGAGCATGCGCATCAACGTCGTCTTGCCGCAACCGGACGGCCCGAGCAGCGAGAAGAACTCCCGCTCGTAGATATCGAGCGTCAGGTTATCCACGGCGGTGAAGGTGCCGAACCGCTTGGTGATGTTTTCGAAACGGATGAACGGAACCGCTGAAGGATCAGCCCAGGGAGAAAATTTGCGTTTAACTGGCCCAAGAGATTTCGCCATGCCTTACCCCATTTCGCCCCGATGGCCGCCCGAAAGTAATCGGGGCAGACGTTTCCGCCTGCCCCGCCCTTGATCAGCTACCGGTCTTGATCTGCGTCCAGACCCGGTTCAGGACCCGCTGCTCGCGCGGCCCGTATGGCGAAATGGTGAAGAGCTTCTTGACGACGTCTTCCGGTGGATAGGCGGAGGGATTTTCCAAGACTTCCTTGTCGATGAACTTCTGCGAAGCCAGGTTGCCGTTGGCGTATTGAACGAAGTTGGAAGCCTTGGCGATGACTTCCGGCTTCATCAGGTAGTTGATGAAGGCATGCGCCTCATCGACATGCTTCGCGTCCGCAGGGATCGCGAGGTTGTCGAACCACATATACGTGCCTTCCTTGGGAATGACGAACCGGATCTTGACGCCGTTCTTGGCTTCCTCGGCGCGGGTCTTGGCCTGCAACACGTCGCCCGACCAGCCGATGGTGATGCAGCTGTCGCCATTGGCGAGTTCATCGATATAGGCCGACGAATTGAAGGTCTTCACCGACTTGCGAATTTTCGAGTAGACGGCGCCGCCGGCTTCGAGGTCCTTGGTGTCCTTGCTGTCGGGATTCTTGCCGAGATAGTTCAGCGCGATCGCAAAAGTCTCGTCGGATGCGTCGAGGATGTTGATGCCGCAGGACTTCAGTTTTGCGGCGTTTTCCGGCTTGAAGAGAACATTCCAGCTGTCGATCGGCACGTCGCCGAGTGCGGCCTTCACCTTGTCGACGTTATAGCCGATGCCGGTGGTGCCCCACATGTAGTTGACGGCATACAGATTGCCGGGATCGTATTTCGCCAGCCGCTCGGTAACCACCGGCCACATGTTGGAAAGGTTGGGCAGTTTCGACTTGTCGAGCTTCTGGAACACCTTGGCCTGGATCTGGCGGGCCAGGAACGGGCCGGTCGGCACGACGACATCGTAACCGGAACCGCCAGCCAGAAGCTTGGTCTCCAGCATCTCGTTGTTGTCGAACACGTCGTAGATGACCTTGATGCCGGTCTCCTTGGTGAAATCCCCCAGGATCGATTCATCGATATAGTCCGACCAGTTGTAGACGCGGACTTCACGCTCCTGGGCCAGAGCAGCCGTCGCGGCGAAAGCCGCCGCGGCAACTGCGGCGGCAAGGCTGAGCAAATGACTTTTCATGATCTCTCCTGTTCCAGTTTTGTCTGCGCAATCGTCAAATCGCGCCTAATTCCCTTATATTTTTCGGCGAGAGTAAAAAGTAATTTTACACCCCACAAGGGGGAATGTGCGCCGCCGCAAAACTCATTGGAAATCGAAGGCACTGAGACCGGTCACCATTTCGTCTAGACCGAGCGGTCTCGTGACCGGAGGCTCGGCGCGGGAGAGGCAACCCTGCCTTTCGCAGAGCCGGCAGGCGGTGCCGGCAAGCACCGTTCCGACGGCCCCCGGCAGTGCCTCGCCATAGACGGTGTCGCCGCCGCTCGACAGATCGCAGCCGAGAAGAATTGCCGTGCGGCGGATACGCTCGCCGAATCCCGATTGCGGACCTTCGAGCGTGCGCGACAGCGTCAGGAATGCGGCGCTATCCGGCATCTCGACCCGATCGACGAGAACCTGCCCCGGCTGAAGGAAGGCGGCATGAAGGCCGAGCTTCGGACAGAGTCCGCCGAAACGAGCCTGCGGAAACCCCTGCGCACCGGCGCGGCGGATGGCGTTACCGGCGTGATCGACTTCCATCAGGAAAAACGGAATGCCCGGCGTGCCGGTCCGGGCAAGCGACGTGAGCCGGTTGGCGGCCTGCTCAAACGACACGTCGAAACGGGAGCGCAATACGTCGAGGTCGTATCGGGCACGCTGAGCCGCCGTGAGAAAAGCCCCATAAGGCATCATCAGCGCATGGGCGGCATAACGGGCGAGCTCGAAGCGGCCGATGCGGCGCGCCTCGTTGGTGGAGAGGTTTAGGTCGTCGAGTTCGGCGGCGATCTCCTGGCCCAATGCAAGCAGCGCCACTTCCATGGCAAGCTCGCGCGTCCGGTCGAAGGGCGAGAGCCGTTCTGACAGAAACAGCCGCATGGAATGGCGGTCGTACCGCCGGCGCAGGTTCGGCATGGCATGAACCGGCAGCGTACGCACCACGATGCCGTGCTCGTTCTTCGCCCAGACCTTCAAGGCGCCAGGCAGTTCGTCGCCGGTCCCGAGCCTGACCACAAAGGTTTCGGCCGCGTCCTCGATACGCGCGAAAAAGTTGGGGCGGCGCTGCAGCGTCTCGCGCACCTCGTCGATCGGCAGGCGCGTGCCGGCGATCGAGGTCTCGTGACCCTCGCGGGCCAGCAGATCGGAAAGATCGGAAAGCCGGGCCGCTTGCTCGCGATAAGCGCGATAGAGCTTCATCAGCCCCAGCGCCGCGTTGGGGGCGGCTTCCGCCACCTCGATGATTTCCTGATCCCCCGGGATCTCGCCCGCCAGCAGCGGATCGGCGAACACCTCGCGCAGCCGCCCCGCAAGGCCGCCACCTTCCCCCTGCAGCGTATCGAGATCGACCTTGTAGACCGAGGCAAGCTTCAAGAGGAGCTGGACCGTGAGCGGCCGCTGGTTGCGCTCGATGAGGTTGAGATAGGAGGGCGAAATGCCGAGCGCTTCGGCCATTGCCGTCTGGGTGAGCCCAAGCCCCAATCGCACCCGCCGTACCCGCGGGCCGGCAAAAATCTTTCGCTCCGCCACTTTTGTCACCGCTTTTACAAAATCGGCCAGCCCGCCGCATTTACCATTATGACATCTTCACAGAACCATTTGTGAAAGACAAGACAACCTAACCCCTTTCATACCCGCATTTTTGTATCTTTTCTGGCAGTGCAGCATTCTTTTCTGTAAATTCAGTCACATCAAAAGCGCCATATCTTGGCTCGCCGATTTACATAGGAGGAAAGCAATGACAGATTTTTACACGCTGGTTCCAAGCGCTCAAAAAGGGCGTTTCGAGGGCGTCGAACGCCCTTACTCCGCCGAGGACGTGAAGCGGCTGCGCGGTTCGGCCGAGATCCGTTATTCGCTTGCCGAGATGGGCGCCAACCGGCTGTGGTCGCTGCTGCACCGCGAAGACTTCGTCAACGCGCTCGGCGCGATGACCGGCAACCAGGCCATGCAGCAGGTCCGCGCCGGGCTGAAGGCAATCTACCTCTCCGGGTGGCAGGTCGCGGCCGACGCCAATACCGCATCCGCCATGTATCCGGACCAGTCGCTCTATCCGGCCAATGCGGCACCGGAACTGGCGCGGCGCATCAACCGCACCCTGCAACGTGCCGACCAGATTGAGACCGCCGAAGGCAAGGGTCTTTCGGTCGAGACCTGGTTCGCGCCGATCGTTGCGGATGCGGAAGCCGGGTTCGGCGGGCCGCTCAACGCCTTCGAGATCATGAAGGCATTCATCGAGGCGGGCGCCGCCGGCGTCCATTACGAAGACCAGCTCGCATCGGAAAAGAAGTGCGGCCATCTCGGCGGCAAGGTGCTGATCCCGACCGCCGCACATATTCGCAACCTGACAGCCGCGCGGCTTGCCGCCGACGTCATGGGCACGCCGACGCTGGTGATTGCCCGCACCGATGCAGAAGCGGCCAAGCTGCTCACCTCGGATATCGACGAGCGCGACCAGCCCTTCGTCGACTACGATGCCGGCCGGACAGTGGAGGGCTTCTACCAGGTCACGAACGGGCTCGAACCCTGCATCGCCCGCGCCGTCGCCTATGCGCCCTATTGCGATCTCATCTGGTGCGAAACCTCGAAGCCGGATCTCGAACAGGCCCGTCGGTTTGCGGAAGGGGTCCACAAGGCGCATCCCGGCAAGATGCTCGCCTATAACTGCTCGCCGTCGTTCAATTGGAAAAAGAACCTCGACGACGCGACGATCGCCAAGTTCCAGCGGGAACTGGGTGCGATGGGCTACAAGTTCCAGTTCATCACGCTCGCCGGTTTCCACCAGCTGAATTTTGGCATGTTCGAGCTCGCCCGTGGCTACAAGGACCGCCAGATGGCGGCCTATTCGGAGCTGCAGGAGGCGGAATTCGCCGCCGAGATCAACGGTTATACCGCCACCAAACATCAGCGCGAGGTCGGCACCGGCTATTTCGACGCCGTCTCCGTCGCCATCACCGGCGGACTTTCGTCCACCACCGCAATGAAGGAATCCACGGAACACGACCAATTCCGGCCGGCTGCGGAATAAGCCTGAACCCCATCACAAGGAGGAGAACCGACATGAACATCCAGACCCACGTCAAGGAACGCGCAGAAGAGCAGTCGACGGCGATGACGCCCGACCAGCAGGCAGCGATCCGCACGCTTGCCAACGATCTGCACCGCCTCAACCATGCAATCATGAAGGCGGTCGAGGCCGGGGTTTCGGTGGAGCTCGTCCGTTCCGCCCGGCACCATGGCGGCGGCGGTCATTGGGGCGACCTGATGATCCCGGTCGTCGTCACCAACCGGATGCAGTGATCGAAAGACAGGTTTAAGGCTGGCGGCCTGCGAAAAGCGGGCCGTGGCCGCGGACGAACTTCACCATCCGATCGACCACCGCGCGGATATCCCGGCGGTGGCGATCGTCGTTGTTCATGACGATCCACTGGCTGTGCCGAAGGCTCTCGATCTCGCCGCCGACGCGCTCCAGCCGCATGTCCTGGTCGCCGACGAAACAGGGCAAGACCGCGGTCCCGGCACCGCCAAGCGCCAAATCGCGCAGGGAACGCGGGCGGTTGACGGTGACGACCACGTGACCTCCCCGTTCCTGATGCGGCCAACGCAGATAGGCGGAAATCGCATCCTCCTCCGAGACCGCAAGCCAGCGTTCGGCAGCCGAGGGATGGGCGTTGCGGGCACGATAGGCCGCATAGGCGACTTCCCCGAGCCTCGTTGCCGCAAGGTTCGGCTCTTCGGGCTCAAAGGCACGTATGCCGATGTCACTTTCCCGATGCGCAAGGCTCGCTCGTCGCTCGGCAATATAGAAATCGAGGCGGAAATCGTCCCGTTCGGTGCGGATGAGCGATAGATTACGCGTGAACATCCAGGCGAGCCAAGTGCCGCAGGCAACCCTTACCAGCGTGAAACCGGCGCCTTCCCGTTTCCAGCTTTCGATGCGCCGGGCAGCGCCTTCCATCTCCAGGATCTGGGCAAACAAGGCAGATCCATCGGCGGTCAGCTGATAGCCGGTACGGCTGCGCAGGAACAAGGGGCGCCCGATCGCCTCTTCGAGATCGAGCATCCGCCGACCGACCGTCGCAGGGCTGAGACCGGTAACGCCCGAGGCCCCGGACAATCCGCCGAGGCGCGCAACCTGCATAAAAAGCTCGTAGGCATCCCAGTTGACGTTTTTCATCAGTGAAAAGCATAGCGGGGATTATGCGATACAAGAAGCAATTTTTTGGGTTTAGTAAAGGAGACGATTTCCACAAACGGAGGAATTCCGATGTATGAGAATATCGTCGCAGCCGCCTTTTCCTACCCCTTCGGAACAAAGTCCATCCGTCGTGATATAGCCGCGGAAAACGATTTCTACGAACGTTACGCCCAGCCCTATCCGCACTGGTTCGCTGACCTGCTGCGGCTCAAGAGCAGACGTAAAGGCGGCGTCACCCCTACTTTGACACCCGCAAATATTACGCAGCGCGAGAATAACGGGAACGACTGCTCGTATCGATGCGGAACTGCTCTACCAGTTCAAGCAGGGCATCCGCTTCGCTTGCAAGGCGTCGGCTCGCTTCCGTGGTTTCGCCGACCATCGCGCCGTTCTGCTGGGTCATCTGGTCCATGCGGTTGACGGAGTTGTTGATGTCCTGCAATGCGGCCGACTGATCCTGGCTGGCGGTCGCGATCATCTCCACATGCTGGCTGACGCCGGTGATCTGCTGGCTGATCGCCGCCAGCACTTCGCCCGCCTCCTGCACCAGGCCGGCACCAGAGCCGACCTCCCGGCTCGACTGGGTGATCAGGTCCTTGATTTCCTTGGCGGCACTGGCGGAACGTTGCGCCAGTTCGCGAACTTCCTGCGCTACGACGGCAAAACCCTTGCCGGCCTCGCCGGCACGGGCTGCCTCGATGCCGGCATTGAGCGCCAGCAGGTTGGTCTGGAAAGCGATGTCGTCGATCACCTCGATGATCAACTCGATCTTTCCCGAAGCCTCCTCGATGCGTCCCATGGCGCCGACCGCATTGCTCACCACCGTGCCGGAACTGTCGGCACTTTTCTTGGTGAGCGAAACGGCGCGGTTGGCCTCGTGGGCGCGTTCGGCCGAAGAACGGACCGTTGCGGTGATCTCATCAACGGCGGCGGCCGTCTCTTCGAGGGAAGCTGCCTGGGTTTCGGTACGGCGCGAAAGCTCTTCTGAGGAATGGCTGAGATCGGCGCTGCTCTTCTGGATGGAGAGCGTGCTTTGGCGGATGTGAGAAAGCGTATCGCGCAACCGGACGATAGAACCGTTGAAGTCGGTGCGAAGTTGTTCCAGCCGACCGGAGAACTGCGTCTCGATCGTGCTCGACAGATCGCCATCAGCTAGGCGGGCCAAAGCCGCACCCAATTCGCTGACTGCCGTGTCGATCTGACGGTCGACACGTTGTTTTTCGGCATCGTTGCGAAGGCGTTCGGCCTCCGCTTCGGCGCGATCCTCGGCACTGCGGCTTTCCATCTGTTGCTTCTCACGCGCCGCTTCCCGGAAGACTTCCAAGGCGCGGGCGATATTGCCGAATTCGTTGCGGCGTTCAGCATAGGGTATTTCGGTGGCGTCATTGCCTTGGGCAAGCGCATGTACAGTGCCGGTCAGCACGCCGAGCGGCCGGAGCAGCATACGAAGGGCGAACAGGCTTGCAATGCCGACGACGAGGAGAGCGGCGAGCGACGTGCCGATGACGACATAGCCCGCGGTAGCGATATGGGCGAAATAGACTTCCATCGGAATGCCGATGAAAAGCAGACCGGTGACGCCGTTCGAAGCATTGGTGATCGGGAAATAACCCGTCATGAAATCCTTGCCGAACAACACTGCGGGACCGAAATAAGCCTCTCCGCGCGCCAGAAACGGCTGCGCTGGGTGCTCCGCGGCAAGCTTGGTACCGACCGCCCGCTCGCCCTTTTCCGTCTTCACATTGGTCGATATCCGGACATAGTCAGTACCCTTCTTTTCGAACAGGGTTGCGACGCCGCCGATGGCAGTTGCCGTACGATCGACCATGTCATGATCTTTCACCGTCCCCTCGCCTTGGCTGACACGGATGACCGCGCCGTCGCGGATCTCGCTTTTGGCGCCATCCAGTTCAAGATCGTAAAGCAGGCTCATGGTGCGTATCGCCTTGCGCGCATCTCCTCTCGCCGTATCCATGATATCGCCGCGCAGGTAGGCATAGGTGAGACCGCCAACGGCCATCACCGCGAGGAAGATCATCAAGAGGCAGAGAAGAACGATCCGCGATACCACGGATGACGGCAGGATTTTGATCATAAAAGGCCAGCTTCCCCACAAAACTATGAACTGACCGAATATCGCTGGCGGAAGTGAAAAATTACTAAATTTGAATGTATTGAATTAAAGAGGCCGCCGAGGTGCGGAGCTGACGCAAACCGTAGGTCGGAAATGCGCAAAACAAGACGCCAGCGCTCCGCGAGCGTGGCTTGAGACCGCCGCCATTCAGGCGCGCGATGAGATCGAAGAGCGGAAGCTCTTAGAAGAAAAGCGTCGGAAGCGCGAGGAGCGCGGCCGTTGCACCGATGGCGATCGCGAGAAAACGCAGGCGAATGAGCTTCTGGTTATCCTGAACCTTAGCGATTGCGATTGCGCGGGCACGGCTGGGTCTCTGCATGGAAACGGCACTCCAAGGCAAGTTGCTCTGGCGCTCCAGCCGCCACCGGCAGGAAGCGCATGCCTGCCTTAAACCACAGGAATTGGCTGGCATTAAGGCAGGATGGGGCGCTCACATTAACAACTGCTGAATCAACTTATACTACAATGCGTCCCCACAAACATGGCCCGAAGCCCAGGCCCATTGGAAATTGTAGCCGCCGAGCCAGCCGGTCACATCCACGCATTCGCCGATGAAATAAAGGCCAGGCATTGCCTTTGCCTGCATTGTCTTCGAGTCCAGTTCGGACGTATCGATGCCGCCGAGCGTCACCTCGGCCGTCCGGTAACCTTCGGAGCCGGCGGGCCGGATGGGCCAGGTCTGGATCGAGGCGGCCAGGCCCTCGATCGCCTTGTCGGGAAGATCGGCGAGATGGGCTGTCAGGCCGCGCGCCTCGACGAAGAACTGCGCCAGCCGTTTCGGCAGCACCCCCGCCAGCACCGTCTGCGCCGCCTGGCGACCGTTGATCTTGCGGGCTGCCTTGAGCATCGCTGCGATATCAAGATCGGGCTCGATAATCAGCGTCACGTCGTCGCCTTCCCGCCAATAGGAGGAGATCTGCAGGATCGACGGCCCGCTCAAGCCACGATGCGTAAAGAGCAGCGCCTCGCGAAACGCTGTCTTGCCGTGACGGACCTCGGCCGGCACCGCGATACCGGAAAGCGGTGAGAGCTTTTCGAGCAGGTTCGGATCGAGCGTCAGCGGCACAAGCGCCGGCCGCGTCTCGACGATCTTCAGGCCAAACTGCCGGGCGATATCGTAGGCAAAACCGGTGGCGCCCATCTTGGGGATCGATTTGCCGCCGGTCGCAACCACCAGGGATGCCGCCTCCACCGGCCCATCGGACGTGCCGATGCGGAAACCGTCTGGCGTCTTTTCGATCGATGTGACCTGTTTCTGCAGTTCGAGCACGACATTCGCCGCCTTCATCTCGGACAGCAGCATGCGGATGATGTCCTTGGCGCTGTCGTCGCAGAAGAGCTGGCCGAGCGTCTTTTCGTGCCAGGCGATACCGTGGCGTTCGACCATGTCCAGAAAATCGCGCGGCGTGTAACGCGCCAGCGCCGACTTGGCGAAATGCGAGTTGGCGGAGAGGTAGTTCTTGGCGGTCGCGCGGATATTGGTGAAGTTGCAGCGCCCGCCGCCCGAGATGCGGATCTTCTCGCCCGGCGCCTTGGCGTGGTCTAGCACGAGCACCGAACGGCCGCGCCCGCCTGCGCGAATGGCGCACATCATGCCCGCCCCGCCGGCGCCCAAAACCACCACATCGAATTTCCGCGTCACCGCATGCTCCTTGTTTCGATATCTGCTGTTTTCGATCGGCAACTCAAAGTCAATGGCGTCTCCCCCTCGCCATTCGCCAATCCGTGGTTATGATGGAACATCCGATCAACCTCACCCCGATGTGTCATGCCGCGCAAAAAAAACGCTCCCGCCCTCGCAACCGGCACCGTGGCGAAAGCCGCGACTGCCCAGCCGACGCTCACTTCGCTCAGAGGTGTCGCGGACTGGCGGGAGGCCGCCGCGTGGCTTCGGGCACGGGGGATAGAGGATATCGAGTGCATCACGCCCGATCTCGCCGGCGTGCCGCGCGGCAAGATGATGCCGTCCTCGAAGTTCACCTCGAATACCTCGCTGGCGCTGCCGTCCGCCCTCTACCGGCACACCATTTCCGGCGAATACCCGGAAGAGACCGGCACCTTCCGCTACGAACCGCGCGACAGCGATTTGAAGCTGGTGCCGGATCTTTCGACGCTTTCGGTGGTGCCCTGGGAGACCGACCCGACCGCACAGGTGATCTGCGACATCGTCGATACCGAGGGCAAGGCGGTTCCCTACACGCCGCGCAACGTGCTGAAGAACATCCTCAAACTCTATGAGGAGCGGGGCTGGAAGCCGGTCGTGGCGCCGGAAATTGAATTTTATCTCGTCGCCAAGAACGACGACCCGGACTATCCGCTGCATCCGCCGAAAGGCCGGTCCGGCCGCTCCATCCTCGGCGGCCAGGGTTATTCGATCGCCGGCATCAACGAATTCGACGAGCTGATCGACGACATCTACCATTTCTCGGAAAAGCAGGGCCTCGAGATCGATACGCTGATCCACGAGGAAGGCCCGGCGCAGCTCGAAATCAACCTGCGCCATGGCGATCCTATCGAACTCGCCGACCAGGTGTTCATGTTCAAGCGCACCATCCGCGAGGCGGCCATGAAACACGGCATCTACGCCACGTTCATGGCGAAGCCCATGCAGGGCCAGGCGGGCTCGGCAATGCACATCCACCAGTCGGTGGTCGACATCAAGACTGGCAAGAACGTCTTCTCGAACCCGGACGGCTCGGCTTCCAAGGAATTTTTCCACTTCATCGGCGGCATGCAGACCTATGTGCCGAAGACGCTCGCCATGATGGCGCCCTATGTAAACTCCTACCGCCGCCTGACGCCCGACATGTCGGCGCCGGTCAACAATGCCTGGGGTTACGACAACCGGACCACCGCCTTCCGCGTGCCGGTCTCGGATGCGAATGCCCGCCGCGTGGAAAACCGCCTGCCAAGCTCGGACGCCAATCCCTATCTGGCGCTTGCGGCCTCGCTCGGCTGCGGCCTGCTCGGCATCATAAACGCGATCGAGCCGGGACCGCCGACCGAGGATACAGCCAACGAGGGGTCGATCGAACTGCCGCGCGGCCTGCTCGAAGCCGTGTCGCTGCTCGAGTCCGATCCGGCGCTTGCCAGCGTCTTCAGCTCGGAATTCATCGGCCTCTATGCGGGCGTCAAGCGCGGCGAATTCGAGACCTTCATGCAGGTTATCAGCCCCTGGGAGCGGGAATTCCTGCTTCTCAACGTGTGAGGGCTGCTCCTTGGATGAATGGCAGAGCCCGATCGCACCGGGGATTTCCTGGTATCAGGCAACAGTCCGCGAGCGGCCGACCTATCCGGCGCTCGACGGATCGAAGACGGTCGACGTGGCGGTCATCGGCGGCGGCTATACCGGCCTGCAGGCAGCCTACAATCTGGCAAAGGCCGGCATCTCCGTCGCACTGATCGAGGCCAGCCGGTTCGGCGACGGCGCCTCCGGCCGCAATGGCGGCCAGATGGGAACCGGACAGCGCTGGTGGCCGGAGGATCTTGAAAAGGAGATCGGCTACGAGCGCTCCAGGGCGCTGTTCGACATGGCCGAAAACGCCAAGCGGCATCTCCTCGACTTTGCCGATATCCACGGCATCGACATGGAGTACATGCCGGGACAGATGAACGTTTCCCACAAACGGGGCCACGAGAAGGATTATCGGGCGACCGCCGAGATCGCCGCGGAGCGTTACGGTTATCCGCACATCTCCTTCATGGATGGCCGGGAGACCGCCGAGCGGCTCGGCACGAAAGATTATTATTGCGGGGTGCGCGATACCGGCACCGGCCATATCCAGCCGCTGAAGCTGCTGGTCGGACTTGCCGGGGTGGCGCAGGCGGCCGGCGCGCAGATTTTCGAGATGACCCGCGCCACGGGCATCGAAAAAACCAGAAATGGACCGGGCGGCAAGATCCTGGTCCGGACGCCCAGGGGCACGCTGACTGCCGACCGGGTGCTGATCGCCACCAATGCCTATATCGGCGATCTCGAACCGGTTACATCCGCGCATATCATGCCGATCGGCTCCTTCATCGCCGCGACCGCGCCGCTCGACGATTTTCCGGGCGTCCTTCCCGGTGGCGAGGCCGTTGCTGATTCGCGGTTCGTGGTGCGGTATTTCCGCAAGAGCCGGGACAATCGGCTGCTGTTCGGCGGTCGCGAGGTCTATACCTCAAGCAATCCGGCGGACACTGCGACCGCCATCCGCAGGCAGATCGTCGACACCTACCCGGCGCTGAAGGACGTTGAAATCACCCATGCCTGGGGCGGAAATGTCGGGATCACCATGCCGCGCCAGCCTTTCGTGCGCGAAGTCATGCCCGGCGTCACCTCGATCGGCGGTTATTCAGGCCATGGTGTGATGCTGTCAAACTATTGTGGCAAACTTTATGCTGATATGGTCGGCGGCAAGGCGACGGATCTCGACCACCTCGCCGCACTCAAAATTCCCGCCTTCCCAGGCGGGCGTCACATGCGGACCCCACTGCTTTTCCTCGCCCTCACGTGGTTTGCGCTGCGCGACAGGCTCTGACAAGCGGGGTCCGCAACACACTTCGGAAGCCAATTCGGGCTAGCGTTTTTAAATCGATTAGAATAAGTATGCACCCAACCATGCAGGACGAAAGAACAGCGATGAGCAGCCAGATCATCCCAGTTGAACCCTTTGATTGTATCGTGTTCGGCGGTACCGGCGATCTTGCGGAACGCAAGCTCCTTCCGGCCCTCTACCACCGGCAGATCGAGGGGCAGTTCACCGAGCCAACCCGCATCATCGGCGCCTCGCGCAGCGCGCTTTCGCACGAGGATTACCGCAAGTTCGCCCAGGATGCCCTGAAAGAGCATCTGAAGCAGGGCGAATACGACGAAGCGGAAGTCCAGAAATTCCTCCAGCGGATCTATTACATCTCGGTCGACGCGAAGGCCGAAGGTGGCTGGGCCGAGCTCAAGAAGCTGCTCGACGACGGCAAGGAGCGTATCCGCGTCTTCTATCTGGCCGTGGCGCCGGGCATTTTCGGCCCGATTTCCGAAAAGATCCGTGACCACAAGCTGATCACCAGGTCGACCCGCATCGTCGTCGAAAAGCCGATCGGCCGCGACCTCGCATCGGCGCTGCAGCTCAACGACATGATCGGCAAGGCCTTCCACGAAGACCAGATTTTCCGCATCGACCACTATCTCGGCAAGGAGACGGTGCAGAACCTGATGGCGCTGCGCTTCGCCAACGCGCTTTATGAGCCGCTGTGGAACGCCGACCATATCGACCACGTGCAGATCACGGTCGCCGAAGCCGTCGGCCTCGAAGGCCGCGCCGGTTATTACGACACGGCGGGTGCGCTGCGTGACATGGTGCAGAACCATATCCTGCAGCTCCTCTGCCTTGTCGCCATGGAAGTGCCCTCCTCGATGAATTCGGAATCGGTGCGTGACGAAAAGCTCAAGGTGCTGCGCGCCCTGAAGCCGATCACCGAGGCCAATGTCGAGCAGATGACGGTGCGAGGCCAGTACCGCGCCGGCGCATCCGCGGGCGGTCCGGTCAAGGGTTATCTCGATGAACTCGAAGGCGGCGTTTCCAACACCGAGACCTTCGTCGCCATCAAGGCCGAGATCGGCAACTGGCGCTGGGCCGGCGTTCCCTTCTACATCCGCACCGGCAAGCGGCTTGCAGCGCGCATGTCCGAGATCGTCATCACCTTCAAGCCGATCCCGCACAATATCTTCGACGCGGCTGCCGGTCGCATTTCGGCCAACCAGCTGATCATCCGCCTGCAGCCGGACGAAGGCGTCAAGCAGTCGCTGATGATTAAGGATCCGGGCCCGGGCGGCATGCGGCTGCGCAATGTGTCGCTCGACATGAGCTTTGCGGAAGCCTTTTCGGTGCGCAATCCGGACGCCTACGAGCGCCTGCTCACCGACACGATCCGCTCCAACCAGACGCTGTTCATGCGCCGCGACGAAGTCGAAGCCGCATGGCGCTGGGTGGATCCGATCCTCAAAGGCTGGGAAGCGGCCGGCCAGCAGGTGCAGGGTTATACTGCCGGCACCTGGGGACCGAGCCAGGCCATCGCCCTCATCGAGCGCGACGGCCGGACATGGCATGAGGGTTGAGGGTCATGACCGCGAAGATGCATGAATTTGCGGATGCCGCAGCCCTCGCCGCCAGCCTGGCGGACGAGGTAACGGCACAGCTTGAAACCGCTATCCGCGACCGGGGCACCGCCTCGATCGCGGTTTCGGGCGGTTCGACGCCGAAGAAGTTCTTCGAGGCACTGGCGACCCGTGATATCGACTGGGGCAAGGTTTCGGTGACGCTGGTCGACGAACGGTTCGTGCCCGCCGACAGCCCGCGTTCCAACCACCTCCTGGTGTCGACGCATCTTCTGAAGGACAAGGCGGCGGCGGCGCATTTCATCCCGCTCTACTACGAGGCGCCGTCGATCGATGAAGCGGCCGTGATCGCGACCGAAAAGACCGCCGGTATCGGCCATCCTTTCGACGTGGCGATCCTCGGCATGGGCGGCGACGGCCACACGGCATCCTTTTTCCCGCATGGGAATAATCTTGCCCGAGCACTCGATCTTTCCGGGCCGCGCGGCGTTCTGACGATGCAGGCGGAAGGTGCCGGCGAAGAGCGACTGACCCTCTCGTTCGCCAGCCTTTCGGACGCCCGGTTCCTGGCGCTGCATATCGAAGGCCAGGGCAAGAAGGACGTGCTCGAAGCGGCAAAGGCCGGCTCCGACGAAACGGACATGCCGATCCGCGCCGTGCTCAATCGAGCCGCTTCGCCGCTGCAGATTTTCTGGGCGCCCTAAAGCGCCGACTTTTCAACGCGAGCAATCCCGGTGGCTTAGGGCCCTCCCGAAGGTCCTGTCCCTCCCAAGCCGGGGTTGAGCACAAGAGGACAAGACCATGGCCGCTCATTCCAGCATCGAGGCAATCACTGCCCGTATCGTCGAACGCTCGAAACCCCATCGTGAAGCCTATCTCGACCGGGTGCGGCGGGCGGCCACGCAGGGTCCGCACAGGTCGACGCTCTCCTGCGGCAATCTCGCCCATGGCTTTGCGGTCTGTTCCCCCGCCGAGAAGGACGCGCTTGCAGGAGACGTCATCCCGAACCTCGGCATCATAACCGCCTATAACGACATGCTCTCGGCGCATCAGCCCTATGAGACGTTCCCGCCGATCATTCGCGAGGCGGCACGGGAAGCCGGCGGCATAGCGCAGGTCGCCGGTGGCGTGCCGGCCATGTGCGACGGCGTCACCCAAGGGCAGCCGGGCATGGAACTATCGCTGTTCTCGCGCGATGCGATCGCCATGGCGGCCGGCATCGGCCTGTCGCACAACATGTTCGATGCAGCCGTCTTCCTCGGCATCTGCGACAAGATCGTGCCGGGCCTGGTCATCGCGGCGCTGAGCTTCGGGCATCTTCCCTCCGTGTTCATTCCGGCCGGCCCGATGACAACAGGGCTACCGAACGACGAGAAGTCGCGCATCCGCCAGCTCTATGCGGAGGGCAAGGTAGGCCGCGCCGAACTGCTCGAGGCGGAATCCAAATCCTATCACGGCCCCGGCACCTGCACCTTCTACGGCACCGCCAATTCCAACCAGATGCTGATGGAGATCATGGGCTTCCACATGCCCGGCGCCTCCTTCGTCAATCCGGGCACGCCGCTGCGCGAAGCGCTGACCCGCGAGGCCGCCAAGCGGGCGCTGGCGATTACGGCACTCGGCAATGAATTCACCCCGGCCGGCGAGATGATCGACGAGCGCTCCGTGGTCAACGGCGTCGTCGGCCTGCATGCGACCGGCGGCTCGACCAACCACACCCTCCACCTCGTCGCCATGGCGCGTGCGGCCGGCATCCTGCTCACCTGGCAGGATATTTCCGAGCTCTCCGATGTCGTTCCGCTGCTTGCGCGCGTCTATCCGAACGGGCTTGCCGACGTGAACCATTTTCATGCCGCCGGCGGAATGGGCTTCCTGATCAAACAGCTCCTGAAGACTGGCATGGTGCATGACGACGTGCGCACGGTCTTCGGCCATGGGCTGGAAGCCTATACGGTCGAGGCGAAGTTGGACGCCAACGGTCAGGTCACCCGCGAAGCGATCCCGGATCAGAGCGGCGATCTGAAAGTCCTGGCGCCGATCGAGACCCCCTTCCAGTCAAATGGTGGCCTCAAGATGCTGAAGGGCAACCTCGGCAAGGCGGTCATCAAGATTTCCGCCGTCAAGCCGGAACGCCACATCATCCAAGCGCCGGCGATCGTCTTCCACGACCAACATGGGCTGCAGGAAGCGTTCAAGCGCGGCGAGCTCAACAAGGATTTCATCGCCGTCGTGCGCTTCCAGGGACCGAAGGCGAACGGCATGCCGGAACTGCACCGCCTCACCCCGCCGCTCGGCGTGCTGCAGGACCGCGGTTTCAAGGTGGCGCTGGTGACCGACGGGCGCATGTCCGGCGCCTCCGGCAAGGTGCCGGCGGCAATCCACATCACCCCGGAAGCCTGCGATGGCGGCCCGATCGCCAAGATCAAGGACGGCGACATGATCCGCCTCGACGCTGTCGCAGGCACACTGGAAGTGCTGGTGGACGCCGCGGAGTTTGAGGCTCGCACACCGGTCGTCGTCGACCTTTCCGACAATGAGTTCGGCATGGGCCGCGAACTCTTCGCCCCCTTCCGCCGCCATGTCGGCACCGCGGACATGGGTGCCAGCGTGTTTGTGTAAACGGCCGATTTCCGGTAGAAACGAAAACGGCGGCCCTGGAGCCGCCGTTTCCATGTCAGGCCACGAGCCGCGTTACCAGGAGCGGATATCCATCGTCCGGTCGCGATGGTTCGGATGCGTCGAGAATATGAAGATGCGATCAAGCTCCTTCTTGGTGAGAAGAGACAGGAAACGAACCTCGATCGTGTTGTTGGCGTTGGTGCGCATCAGCAGGCAACCGACCTTGGAAATGCGCGCGTCGGGAATGTCGAGATAAAACTGCTTCGGCAGATTATATTGGGTCAGGATGCCGAGAACGGCGCCGCTCATCGAGATCCGGATGACGTCGCAGCGACGCTGCGCCATGTTCATCACGCCATTTTCGGTATATTCGATCCGCGCCGCATTCATCGTGTCTTCCATTTTGAACCGGGCTTCCCGGTCGTACATGAAAGACTCTTCCTTGTTCAAAAAGTGATTTTTGTTACTTGGAGCCGCGCTCACGACATCCCTCCATTGCTTTACAGGAGAAGCCTAGCCGGCGAAATTTAACAGAGAGTTTTGAAGTCCCAAATCAGAACAACTCCAATTGCATATCGCAAGATCACGGTAAACGGATGGTTACTCCTAGATGCGGTAGGCCTTACCTTCTGCATCGAAAAGGTGCAGTTTCTTGAGGTCTGCTGAGAAGCGCATCGTCTCGCCCTTCTTCACCTGCAGAATGCCGGGGATCTTGGCGATGATCGGCTCCTGATCAGCCAATCCTTCGATGTAAAGCAGCGTCACCTCGCCGAGCGCCTCGATAATCCCAATCTGGCCTTCGAAGAGGTAGTCCTCGCCCGAGGCAATCGACAAATCTTCCGGCCGTACCCCGAAACTGGCGGTCTTGCCCTTTTCCGAAGCCGCTGTCGGCACCGGCATGCGCACCGATTTTCCACCCTTCAGCGCAACCGTGGTCATCTCGCCGGTTTCCGTCACCGTAGCCGGGATGATGTTCATCGCCGGCGAGCCTATGAAGCGGGCGACGAAGAGGTTCTGCGGCCGCTCGTAGAGTTCGAGCGGCGCGCCGACCTGTTCGATACGACCGGCCGAGAGCACGACGATACGGTCGGCGAGCGTCATCGCCTCGACCTGGTCGTGCGTCACGTAGACCATCGTCGTATCCGGCATTGAATCCTTCAGCTTGGCGATCTCGATGCGGGTGGCGACGCGCAGTGCGGCGTCGAGATTGGAAAGCGGTTCGTCGAACAGAAACACCTTCGGATCGCGGCAGATGGCGCGACCGATGGCGACGCGCTGGCGCTGGCCGCCGGACAGCGCCTTCGGCAGGCGGTCGAGATAGGGCGTGAGTTGGAGGATATCGGCCGCCGCGCGCACCCGGCGGTCGATCTCGTTACGGCTTTCCTTGGCGATCCGCATGCCGAAGGCCATGTTGTCATAGACCGTCATATGCGGATAAAGCGCGTAGGATTGGAAGACCATGGCGATGCCGCGCCTCGACGGCGGCACGTCATTGACGACCTGGCCGTCGATGAACATCTCGCCGGCGGTGATGCTTTCAAGGCCGGAGATCATCCGCAGCAGCGTGGACTTGCCACAGCCGGACGGGCCGACGAAGACCACGAACTCGCCCTGGGTGATCTCCAGGTCGATGCCATGCAGCACCTTCACCTGGCCATAGGCCTTGCGGATATCCTTCAGAACGACACCAGCCATTTTTTCCTCCCCTTTGTTCTCGTTACGCGTGATGGGCGAAGAACGCCCCCCAAGCCGGTAATTCGACACGCCTGCCTTCAAGCCGGCTTTCGAAGCCGTGGCCGGTCAGCACTTCCCAATCGCCGGCCGGCAGCTCGGTTGCCGTTTCCGCCGCGCTCATGTTGAACAGGCAGAGCACCGTCTCGTTGCCGTATTGGCGCTTGTAGCCGAGAACGGCGCCGTCCTCGGCCAGGAATTCGATCTCGCCCTTGGCAAAAGCCGGGCGCTGCTTGCGGAAGGCGAGGAACCGTCGGTACTGTTCCAGAACAGATGCTGGATCGCCGTACTGAGCGCCGACGGCCCGAAGCTGATGCTCGACCGGGATAGGCAGCCAGGTTTTCTCCGCCGTGGAGAAGCCAGCCTGCAGTGCCTGGCTGTCCCAGACCATCGGCGTACGGCAACCGTCGCGGCCCTTGAACTCCGGCCAGAACTGGATGCCGTAGGGGTCCTGAAGATCGGCATAGGCAATGTCGGCCTCGGTCAATCCCAGTTCCTCGCCCTGATAGATGCAGACCGAGCCGCGCTGAGACATCAGGATGGCAGACGCCATCTTTGCGTAACTGTCGCGATCGAGAACGTCATGGCCCCATCTGCTGACATGGCGGACCACATCGTGGTTGGAAAAGGCCCAGCAGGCCCAGCCATCCGGTGCAGCGATAGAGAATGCCTTTTGCACCTCGGAGACACGCGCCGGCGTCAGCGGATCGGGCGCCAGGAATTCGAACGCGTAGCACATCTGCATCTTGTCGTTGCCGGACGTATACTCGCCGACGATCTCCAGGCCCCGTTGGCTGTCACCGACCTCGCCGACGGCGGCGATCGCCGGAAACTCGTCGAGCACGGCGCGGAAACGCCGCAGGAATTCCAGGTTCTCCGGGCGGTTCTTGTCGTAGAGATGCTCCTGGAAATTATAGGGGTTCACGGCCGGCGCGGTGGAGGCGTTACGGCGCGAGGGATCGAGCGCCGGGTTATCGCGCAGGTCCTTGTCGTGGAAATAGAAGTTGATCGTGTCGAGCCGGAACCCGTCTACGCCGCGCTTCAGCCAGAAGCGGGTCATGTCGAGCAGCGCATCCTGGACTTCGGCATTGTGCAGATTGAGATCCGGCTGCGAGGTCAGGAAGTTGTGCATGTAATATTGCATGCGCGTCGGGTCCCAATGCCAGGCCGACCCGCCGAAGATCGATAGCCAGTTGTTGGGTGGCGTGCCATCCGGTTTGGCGTCGGCCCAGACATACCAGTCCGACTTGGGGTTGACGCGGCTCGACCGGCTCTCGATGAACCAGTGGTGCTGGTCGGAGCTGTGCGACATCACGAGATCGATCATCACCTTGATGCCGAGCCGGTGCGCTTCGGAAATCAGACCGTCGAAATCCGACAGCGAGCCGAACATCGGATCGACATCCGTATAGTTCGAGACGTCATAGCCGAAATCCCGCATCGGCGACGGAAAGAAGGGCGAGATCCAGATGGCATCTGCGCCAAGTGCTGCCACATGTGGCAGACGGGCGGTGATGCCCTTCAGATCGCCGATGCCGTCGCCGTTCGAGTCCTGATAGGAGCGCGGGTAAATCTGATAAATAACGGCCCCACGCCACCAGTCCTTGTCCGGTGCTGCGGGGGCTTCGGCTGAAACGCTCATTCAATATCCTGTTGTCGTTCGATGTTGATCAGCCGCCCTTGACGGAGCCGGCAAGCAGTCCGCGGACGAGATATCTCTGAAGGGCGAAAAAGACGATAATCGGCACGACGATTGTTATGAAGGCCGAAGCCGTCAGGATTTCCCACTTTCCACCCATTGAGCCCAGAAGTGCGTTCAGAGCGCCGGTGAGGACCAACTGATCCTTACCGGTTCCGAGGAAGACCATGGCGACGAGGAGGTCGTTCCAGGTCCACAGGAACTGGAAGATCGAGAAGGATGCGAGCGCCGGAAATGACAGCGGCAGGATGATCTTGACGAAGATTTCGAAATCGCTGGCGCCGTCGACGCGGGCGGATTCGATGATTTCCCGCGGCAGACCGGAGATGTAGTTGCGCAAAAGATAGATCGCGAGCGGCATGCCGAAGGCGGAGTGCGCAAGCCAGATGCCCGCATAACTGCGAGACGGCACGCCGAAGAAATTGCCGATCTCGTTGTACATCTTCAGAAGCGGAATGAGCGACATCTGCAGGGGCACGACGATCAGCCCGACCACCAGGGCGATGATGAGGGCGCGCCCGGGAAATTCCATCCAGGACAGAGCGTAGGCCGCAAAGGCTGCGATCAGGATGGGAATGATCGTTGCGGGAACCGCGACCGTCAGCGAGTTGACGAAGGACTGGCCGATCCCTTGAGAGGTCAGCACCGTGCGGTAATTTTCGGTGGTGAAGGATGGCGGCGTCGCGACGGAGAGGTAGACGCGTTTGCCACGCCCGCTCTCGAACGGCGCATTCTTGGAATAGGTATAACTGCCGTCTTCATTGATGGTCAGCGTCTCGCCGTCGCCGATATCGGCCGGCTTTCCTGCTGCAAACTCCGTTGGAGCGGCGACGCGGGTGCCGAAGGCGCGCACGCTGCCCCCCTTCCCGCCTTCGAAGACCGAACCCGAAATAACATAAGTCGCGCCATTCTGCTTGGCTGTCGAAGGTTCGCCGAGGCGTGCAGCGCTCGTCTCGGCGGCACCGGTGAAGGCCGTCCACCAGCCCGACGCGGTGATTTGGCCCGCCTCGCGAAAGGAGGTGACGAGGATGCCGAGCGTCGGGATCAGCCAGATGAAGCAGATGACGAGGACGGAGGCGTGGACGATGAGGCGTGGAAGACCGATACGGCGAAGGCTTACAACTGCGCTCATCTCAATGGCCTCCCATTTCCTTGTTCGCCTGGCGGATGTTCCAGATCATGATCGGGGTGACAGCGGCCATGATGACCAGCGCGATGACCGCACTTCTGCCACTGTCGCCCCCGCCGCGGAACATCCAGTCGAACATCAGGTTCGCCAGAACCATGGTGTTCCACTGGCCGTTGGTCATGGTCAGCACGATGTCGAAGACCTTCAGAACGAGGATGGTGATGGTGGTCCAGACGACGGCGATCGTGCCCCAGATCTGCGGCACCATGATCTTCCAGAAGATCTGCCAGCCATTGGCGCCGTCGATCACTGCCGCCTCGATCGTCTCCTCGGGGATGCCACGAAGCGCGGCCGAGAGGATGACCATGGCAAAGCCCGTCTGGATCCAGATGAGGATCGCCATCAGGAAAAAGTTGTTCCAGAAGGGAAGCGAGATCCACACCTGCGGAGAGCCGCCAATGGCCTGCACGATGGCGTTAAGCAGGCCAATCTGCGTTTCGCTACCACCACGATATTCGTAAATGAACTTCCAGATGACCGAAGCGCCGACGAAGGAAATCGCCATCGGCATGAAGATCAGGCTTTTGGCGAGATTGCCCCACCAGATGCGGTCGGTCAGCACGGCGATGACGAGGCCGAAGAAGGTACATGCTGCGGGCACCACGGCCAGCCAGAGGATGTTGTTGAAGATGGACTGGCGGAACTGCGCATCCTGGATGGCCCAGCGATAGTTCGCAAGGCCGACGAAATTGCCGCCCGACCGGTCGTAGAAGGAAAGGAAGAAGGTCGCGACGACCGGATAAACGAGATAAACGACCAGCAGGAGCAGCGCCGGGCCGAGAAACAACCAGGGACGCACCATGGCGCGGCGGTTGAGGTTGACGGAAGCGGCGCGGACATTGTCCACCGGCACGGGAAAGACGATCTGCAGGATCTTATCGGAGAGCCAGTAATATAAGGCACAGACGAAAACGCCGGCGATCACGACGCCGACGGCTGAAACGATCTGCGATATCATGGCTCTCCCCTTTTCACCGTTTTATGCGTAGCTTTTTATTGTACCGCGCCGGCATCCGGCGCGGTCGTATTTGAGAGCCTACTGGGGGAGGCTTATTTCAGACCGTCCCAAGCCTTCTGGATGTCGGTCGCGACAGTCTTTGCGTCCTTGCCGCCGACATAGTCGACCATGCCGGTCCAGAACGCGCCGGCGCCGATCTTGCCGGGCATCAGGTCGGAGGCGTCGAAGCGGAAGGTCGTGGCGGTGGTCAGAAGTTCGCCCTGCTTCTTCAGGACATCATTGGCATAGGCATTCGGATTGGCCCCCTTGAACGGCGTCAGGAAAGATGACTGCGCCATCCAGACCTCGTGGGCGATCGGCGTCTTCAGGAATTCGATGAACGCCTTGGCGGCAGGCGAATCCTTGGTGATGGCAAACATCGTGCCGGCGCCGAGGACCGGCGTTCCGAGCTCCGGCTTCGAAGCGTAGGTCGGCAGGTAGAAGAAGTCGGCATCGGTGCCGAGCTTGGTATCCGGCGGGAAGAAGGACGGAACGAAGGATGCCTGGTGATGCAGGTAGCATTTCGGCGGAATGCCGAAGAGGCCCTTCGGGCTGTCGCGGAAGTCGGTGGAGGAAACGGCCGCGACGCCGCCGCTGACATATTTGGGATTCTTGGCGAACTTGCCGAATTCATCGATCGCGCCAACAACGGCCGGATCATTGAACTTGACTTCGTTGCTCACCCACTTGTCGTAGACTTCCGGCTTCTGGGTCCGCAGCATCATGTCCTCGACCCAGTCGGTCGCCGGCCAGCCCGTCGCGCCGCCGGAGCCGAGACCGATGCACCACGGTACCCCGCCGTCCTTGACGATCTGGTCGCTGAGCTTGATCAGGTCCTCCATGGTCTTCGGAACTTCGTAACCCGCTTCCTCGAAGTTTTCGGGCACATACCAGACCATTGATTTGAAATCGGCCTTAAAGGGGAAGCCGAAATAGGCCTCCTTGCCGTCCTTGCCCTTATAGGTGCCATAACGGATCCAGTCCCCGCCAGAGCCGTAGTTGGTCTTGACCCAGTCGGAGTTCTCCTGGCCGAGCGAGGTCAGGAACCCCTTGGCTGCGAGATCGGCCAGAAGGCCGGGCTGCGGAATGATGGCGATGTTCGGCGGAGAACCGGCCTGAGTGTCGATGACGATCTGCTGTTCGTAATTTTCCGAGGAGGAATAGCGGCCGTTGATGCCGGTCGCGGCATTGAAATAGGCCAGAACGCTGTTGAACAGCACCTCGTCCTCGCCGCGCCAGGGACCAAAGAGCGTCAGGTTCTGCCCTTTGAGATTGGCGTGGGCAGCCTTGAAATCCTCATAGCTCTTCCAGTTAAATTTCGAATCCTGGCCGGGCGCGAATTTCAGCTCCTGGGCGACTGCGCCGCCGGCCACGAGCGCTGCCAGCGCCGTGCCGATCCAAAATGATGCCTTCATGAAATAATCCTCCCGTTGTCCCGACTTTTGCTACCTTGCCGGGAGTTTACAACATGGGAGAGATTTAACGCTCTCGCGGAGGAGTCAACCCCTGCGCAGGCGGCGTGGAACAAATGAAAAAATCTGTCCCCGCAGGATCAGAATCTGGGTGCGGTTTTGCCGGCCGCGCGATAGGCCGCGATGACGGTGTTGGCCATCAGCATGGCGATGGTCATCGGGCCGACGCCGCCGGGGACCGGAGTGATGGCGCCGGCGATCTCAGCGGCTTCCGCATAGGCCACGTCGCCAACCAGCCGGGACTTGCCCTCGCCCTTGTCGGGGGCGGCAACGCGGTTGATGCCGACATCAATGACGGTTGCCCCGGGCTTCACCCAGTCGGCCTTGACCATCTGCGGGCGGCCGACGGCGGCGACCAGGATATCGGCATTGCGGCAGACGCCTGCGAGATCCTTCGTTTTCGAATGCGCCATGGTAACGGTCGCGTTGGCTGCCAAGAGCAGCAGGCCCATCGGCTTGCCGAACAGGTTGGAACGACCGATGACGACGGCGTTGAGGCCCGACAGGTCACGGCCATGTATACGGTTGACCAGCAGCATCGCACCGGCAGGGGTGCAGGAGATCAAGCCGGTCTCCAGGTCGCCTGTGGCGATCTTGCCGGCGTTGACGACGTGCAGGCCATCGACGTCCTTTCCCGGCGAGATCGACAGGATGACAGGCTCTGCGTTCAGATGTTTCGGCAGCGGCAGCTGGACGAGGATGCCGTTGATGGCCGGATCGGCGTTGAGCTCGGCCACCAGCTGTTCCAGCGTCTCCTGGGTGGTGTCTTCAGGCAGGCTGTGCTGGATCGAGTTGAACCCACACTGCTTGGCCATCTTGCTCTTGGAATTGACATAGGCATGGCTTGCCGGATCGTCGCCGACGATGACGACTGCGAGGCCTGGCTTGAGGCCGGTTTCGTGTTCGAGAGAGCCCGACGCCTGGGTCACGGCATCGATAACGGATGCCGCCGCTTCTTTACCATCGATCACCACAGCCATGCGTACCTCCCGCTTGAAACCGCCACCAATGTATACATGGAGCATGTTCTGAATTTGCCCGCCAACGCCCTATGCTGGTCGCAGACAGCAAATGCAAGCGGATTCGATGTCGCAGGTCTTATCCCCGGGAGGTATTCCGGCGCGCAGAATAGACCTGCACTCGTTCGCGCAATTCCGCCATGTCGCGGCGAAGCTCGCGAAGTTCTTCGGCCTTGCGGACCTCCTCCGGCGAGGGAACCGGACGATGGGCTGCGCCATAGGATGGGGCATCGGCAAGACGGCCGGCCATGACGGCCGCAACCAGCGGCGGAAGCTCAGCCTCCGCTGCGGGGCGACGATTGGCCATCAGCATCCCGCGGATATGATCAGCAAGCGGGCTGTCATTGGCCGGCGCCGGATGGCGCGGGCGCCAGGGCCGCTGCGGCTCATAAGCTGGCCAATCGTAGCCAGGCTGATCGTTGGCCGGGTCGTCTTCCTCGGAAAAAAAGTCCTGCTCGTCCAGATGCTCCGCCAGCAGGTGCCGATCGATCATCAGCGCGGGCTCGTCGGTGAGATCCAGTTCCTCCGTCGAGATTGCCGAAGGCGTGGAGAAGCTCCTGCCCCGGGTCATGAAGGCGAGCCCGATGCCGAGGGAGAAACCGATCAGCGCACCGATGCCCGAAACCTCGGCCAATGAGGGGCCAAGGGCTGCCGCCGCTGCTGCCTCAGCCGGAACCAGCACGGTCACCTTGGCCGTTGATGCCTTCGTCTCGGTGCCGTGAAGCGCGTCGAGATAATTCCGCCGCGCCTCGTCGACCGCAGCCTCGAGCGCCGTCAGCCGCGCCGCGGATTCGGTAATTTCCTTGTCGTCAGGCTTCTTTACCTGCTTCGCCTTTAGATCGGCCAAATGTCTGGCGGCTGCCGCCTCCTGCTGGCGAAGCGAGGCGCCAAGCTGTTTCAGCGCGTCCTGAATGTCGTTTTTGACATCCGCCAGAGCTGCCTGAGCCGCGGCAAGCCGCGGGTGGCGCGGGCCGAGATCACTCGAAAGCTGGTCGACGGCAAGCTTTGCCTCGACATGCCGCTGTCGCTGATAATCGAGGCCGGTATATTCGAGACTGTCCGGCAGAGGCTTGTTCAGCACGTCCGAGAGCTTCATGGCGGAGGCCTGTGCCGCCTTTTGTCTCAGGTCGCCCAGCTGAGCCGTCGCCTCGTTTATCTCTGCGACAAGCTGCTGCCCGTTGTCCTCGGTCCGGCGCAGTTCGGCAAGCTTCTGCGCATCCGTCTCGGCGACGAAACCGGCAAGGGCTGCTTCTGCATGCTCGAGCGTCTGGCGCAGCTTCTCCGCCACCGGCGCGGACGACGCTGTGCCGGAGAAGGCGATCTCGTCGTGGAAAGTGTTGCCGAGCATGTTCGCGATGCGCGCCGCCTCGCCCGGCTCTTCCGCCGTAACGGAAATCACAAGCCGGCCGGTGCGGCGGTCGTAGCTCGTGGCAATCGCCTGGGAAAGTCGCGCGCGTAACCTGTTTTCAGCCTCCGATACCGTCATCGTCTCGCCGGATACGATATCGGACACGATCCTGACGACACTCGGACGGTCGGCAGAGAATTCACTGTCGCGGCCAAGGTTCAGGGCACGGATGACATTGTCGAGGCTGGCCTTCGAGCGCAATGAGGCGGCAGCTGTATTGACCGCCGCCTCGCTCGCCGTTTCGATCTTCAGCCTGGTTTCAACGTTGAATTTATGCGGAAACGTATCAATGAACAGCAGCGGCAAGAAGGCGCCAACCAGCGTGAGGGCGCCGACCTTGAGGACGGCGGATCGTAATCCGGTCGACACGGAACCGGCGCCGGCGAGCGATGCTGCCGGTTTGGGGTTTCGGTCGTCTTCGATTTTCGCCGACTGATACATGGGATGACCGCGCTGATCTGGTGCTGCCGACATCCCGCAGGCAGCCCTCTGATTAAGGCAGTCTAAAATTTCATGGCAAAGAAAGGGTTAACTTGTCAGGCGAAAGACGGTTGCGGCGAAGGAACATCCGCCTTTGGCACCACACGCACAGGTTTGCCTTCGATGAAGGTGGACAGTCCTGCCCCGGTCATGACCACCAATCCGGTGCGGACCAAAGCGAGCCGGCGTTCGATACGCCGTTCCTGAGCAAGGCTTGCCGCATCGACGAGGACGAGGTCGAAGCGCTGCGAGATCTCCGGGTCCAGCGCGACCACCGCCACGTCATGCCAGGGCGCATGGCGGGCGAAATGCTCGCGAAGCGCTTCGACACGTCCCGTATCCTCGCCGGCTATGCCGATGCAGTGGCTCTTTTCCATGAAGCTCAGCAGGGCCGGCACGAAGGTCGTGGCCGAAAAACGCACCGGTGCGGGCTTCTCATGCCGCGCCTTGGTGAGGAGGCTGAAAGCACGGCCGCCGCCCGGCAGAAGCACCCTGCGGCCCAGCTGACTGCGGTAGGCGGGATCGACCATCTGGCGGAGAGTCGTCCGTTCATCCAGGAAGCCGAGGGTGGAGCGGTTGCCGCGCAAGGCGATCAGGCTTTCCACGAGGCCGAGCGTGGCGTTCCATCCGAGATCGCAGACACGCAAACCGAACAGGGTCCGGGGTGACGCGGATGCCAGGAAGTCTCCGGATGCGTTCATCAATGCGCTCCCCATGGGGCAAGACCAATTCTCCCCCAAGGTCTAACAGCGCGCTCTGAAATCGCCTTTAAATCGATCGGTAAAATGCAAGCGATGCCCGTATTTTCGGGGCTTCACAACAAAAAGCAACGGTGTTAAGTTTCAATCGCCGTTGCTCGATAGTCTCGCATTCTTGCGTTTAGGATGATGATCATTTTGCGCATGACGGCAACGAGTGCGACTTTTCCGGGTTTTCCGCTGGCTCTGAGCTTGGCATAGAACGCCTTCATGTGCGGATCGAAGCGGATGGCCGGTAGGGCGGCGATGTAGAGGGCATCCCGTACCGGTTTTCGTCCGCCGGCGATCATGCGCTTGCCGCGCATCAGGCCGCTGTCGCGGTTGAGTGGCGCAACGCCGACCAGTTTGGCGATCTGCCCCTTGCCCATGAGGCCCAGTTCCGGAAGTCCGGCCAAGAGAAAGCAGGCGGTGCGCAGACCGATGCCCTTGAGCGACATCAGGACATCAGCCTTGTTTGCCAGTTCGGCATCCGATCCGAGGCAGGCCACCATCTCGTCGACGACCGCCTGGCGCTGGTCGAGCAGGAACGCCAGCGTCTCCTCGATCCATGCGCGCATTCGGCCGTCGGCCTGGCGGCTCTGCTTTTCCCGGCGGTTCTTCTCCTGCACGATCATGTGCGACAACTGCCTGTAGCGCGCCACCAGATCGGCCAGAACCGTCTGGGCGGTGGAAGCGGGAGACAGGAGCCTCGTCTGCATGCGCCGGCCATAATCGGCCAGGATGAAGGCGTCGATCCTGTCGGTCTTGGAGAGCTGGCCGCAGGCGCCGGCGAACTGCCGGATCTGTCTGGCATTCACCCGTGCCACCGGCATCCGCGCGACCAGCAGCGCATCGACGACGCGGCGCTCATAGCCGCCGGTCGGCTCGACAAGAAATCGCTCGACCTCCTCCAATGACGCGACAAAGGTCATGAATTCGGTAATTCCGACAGCCGTGTTGTCGAAGGTCGCCGATTGGCCATCGGGCAGGATGCAGATGTCGAAAGACGATTTCGATATGTGGATGCCGACAAAACGGCTAGTATAAGTCATGAGGCCATGTCTCCCTTATACGCGAGCGCGGAGCTCTCTCAACGGTTCGACGAAGCCTCGATAGACGCAAAGGGTTCTGCTTTTTTGCGAACGAAAGTTCAGGGCCGCAAGCCCAACCGCTTTGCGCCGCCATTGCGGTGTTGCATCACCCCAATGACAAACGAGGCCGGAACATCATAACAATGTTCCGGCCTCTCAATGTATAAGGCCGACCATCGCGGCCGGCCGTTATGCTCTATCGTGACCGCCGCCGCGATGCCTCGGTGCACGTCAGTGACCCGCGGGCGCGGCTTTCGGATCGTCGATCTTCACACCCTCGACAATCTTCTTGCCCGGGTTCGGGTTCTTGTTGCCGCGCGAGGCATTGTTGCGGATGTCTTCCTTCGAGAGATAGTCGAGCTGCTCGACCAGGACCTCTGCCACCAGCCCGTCGCCGAGCTTCTTGTTGAAGTCATCCTTGATGGCCGTGCGGAACTTCTCGATATTGAAAGCGCCGGGCTTGCTGAGATCGACCATCTGGTTGCCGATCAGCAGCGTGAAAAGCTCGTCGGTCGTCAGTTCGGTGATCGGAAGCTTGGTGTTCTTGATCTTTTCCTTGTCCATCATGAACGAGACGCGGCCCAGGAAATAACCGGTGATCGCGCCGTCCGCGATCATCGGAATGGTGATGGATTCCCCGCGCACCAGCGTCTGAAGCTCCTTGCGCCTGGCCGCTTCATCGACCGGCGCCGGCGCTGCGGACATCTGCACGGAGAAATACACCGCCGCAAGCGTGACGATGCAGACCCATAGACCGGTGAGAAGGAGCTTGACCATCAGGCCTCGCCGTAGGTGAACTGTTCTTGGGTGTAGGTACCGTCGTCGTCCGCGTCACGGGCAGCGTTCTTCAGAAGATCCGCGACGGCGCGGACGGCGTGGAGATGCGCCTCGACCCGGCGGGCATTGAGGGCCAGCTTGCTCTTCAATCCGTGCATCTGATCGATATGGCCGGTGGCGAGCTGCTTCGGGTCGGTGCCGCGGAACAGCATGGTCAATTCGTAGAGGCAGCGGCTTTTGTGCGCGTTCGACACTTTCAGGTCGAATTCCGGATCGCGGCCGATCCGCTGATTTTCGTTGTCGATTATCAGCTCCAACCGGCCAAGCACGGTCTTGATGCGATAATCATTCGAAACGACTTCCATATTTTCTGCCCCAGTCTGATGCATATCAGGCCTCACTCTTCTTGCCGACGCCGAGAACCTGCCGCTCGAAATCGGTGATCATGCTTATTGCGCGGCTACGATCAGTTTCATTGGTGGTCGGATTGACCGTGGCCTGACGTTCCGCACGGGCGACCGCCTGCGAATACATCTGCTCGGCAATACCGACGCCGCCCTTTTTCGACATCTCGTCGGCAATCTTCTCAGCCATCATGCTCTTCCAGAATTCCCCGGCAGAGCCCTTGCCGTAAACGTCCTCGGTCTCCTTCGGGAGCATGGAATTCACGAAGGTCGAAAGCACCGAGGCTTCGAACTTGCGATATTCCTCCGGCATTTCGGCAACCTTGTTCGGCGCCTCCGGATTGCCGAGACCCGCCGCCGTGCCGGGTGTGTCGATGAATTTCATGGCTGCACCAAAACCCTTGCCAACTTCGGCAAGGCTAGTCGCGGCAAAGGCCGCCTTATTCGCCTTCAGCTTGGCCTGCGCTTCCTGAACGGCAGTCGGGTCCGCAGCGCGGACGACGTCCATGACCAGATCGCTCGGAGGTGAAATCGCCACGTCAGCTCCCTTCATGACTGCTGCGGACCGCATCCCTAAAGGTGCCCGAGCGCAGCAACAGTTTGAAATGGCACGTGATCCCGCCGATCTCGATTCGAGCCGGCAATCAGTGCAATGACGAGACTATGACGTTCGAAGCTTGCTGGAGGCTGGCCAGTCTATTTGACCCGATCGAGGGCAAGCGTGATATCGATGAGCTCATAGATCGAGTCGTCCGCGGCTTCGCGATCTTCATGATCACGGGCGTCCTTCATGTTCTCTTCCAGGCGGTCTGCCTTGGTGCGCTCCTTGAGAACCTTCATTTCCTGGATCTGCTGAACGCCGGCAAGCTGGCGTTCCTTCGTCGTCAGGCGACCGAACCGCTCGGAATAATGCTGCGAGAACTGTCGATGGACCGGGTTCATCGAGCCGATCGCATCTATGACTTCCTCCATCGACTGATTGACCTCCGCGCGATAGCGGGTGGTGGCCGCAAGCTCGTGTTCGGCCATCGTCTCGAGATGCCGCTGGACCGCAACGAGACGCTTGAGCTTGTCCGACCGCTTGACTGGGCCTGCCATTGGCGCCTCCTAGAAGGACCTGAAGATCGGCGCGAAACCATCCGCATACTGGCGAATGAAGGCGGCGATCGACAGATAGAGAAGGAAAAGCCCCCCCATCAATATGAAGGGCGTCGAGATGAAGAAGATCGGGATCTGCGGCGCCATCTTGTTGATGAGGCCGATCGCCACGTTGAACATCAGGCCAAAGATCAGGAATGGGCTTGCAAGCCGCAGCATGATGACGGTCGACGCTCTCAGGGTATCCGTCAGGGTGATCAGTATCTTCTGCGGATCGATCACCGCACCGACCGGCGTTGCCGTGTAAGAATCGACCAGCGCGCGGAACACGATGTGATGGAAATCCATCATGAACAGGAGCAGCAGCCCGCTCAGCGTCAGCAGGATAGTCAGCGAGTTTTCCTGCGAGTCTTCGAAAACGTCGTGGCCGCCAGGCGCCGTGAAACCGATCGAGAGGGTCAGGACCGTGCCGGCAAACTGCATGCCGAGTGTATAAAGCCGGGCGATCAATCCATAAACGGTGCCGATCGCGGCTTCGGTGAAGATCAGGCCAAGATAGGTGGCCGTCGGTTCCGACGCTTTCGGGTAGATCTGATCCCAGAGAACCGGCAGCACGGCCATCGACAGGGCGACGGCCACAAACAACCGCACCTGCACCGGAACGCGACCGCTTCCCAGCCCCGGGAGAACCATCACGCACGTCCCCATACGGCAGAACGCAAGGAAAAGTGCGAGAATGGTCCCCTGCGGGTCGGTAATCATGCGAGAATCGTCCTTTGCGGACAGCCTATCACGAAATGGCGCCGAGTATTTTGATTTCGAGACCCTTGGCGAGTTCTACATGGGAAAGAACGGGCAGGGTCGCGAACAGCCGCTCGATGATCATGCGGACGTAGGAGCGCGTTTCCGGCGAGGTGACGAGCACGAAAGGCAGGCCGCGGTCCATGAATTCACGGATGACCTTGGTCGCCTGTTCGCTGAATTCTTCGAGCGTGCGCGGATCGATGTCGAATTCGACCACTTCGCCCTTGCCGTCCCGCTTCAGCGCCTGGTGGAACAGCATGTCCCATTTGTTGCCGAGACGGAGCACACGCAGCACGCCGTTGTCGGCCAGGTCGCCACAGAGCTGCTGCGACATGCGCACGCGCACATGTTCGACGATCTGCTCCGTCTTGCGGACATGCGGAGCAAGCTCGGCTACCGCTTCCAGGATGAGATGCAGGTTGCGGATCGACACGCGCTCGGCAAGCAGAAGCTTCAGCACCGCCTGCAGGCCGGAATAGGACATATGCGACGAGCAGATCTCGTCGGCGAGCTTCTTGTACTCCGGATCGAGACGCTCGATCAGGATCTTGACGTCCTTATAGGACAGAAGCTGCGGAAGGTTGTTGCGGATGACTTCCGACAGGTGGGTCAGCACGACGGAGACGTTGTCGATCGGGTGGAAGCCTTCACGCTTCAAGTCTTCGGCGAAGGTTTCGAGGATCGACACCGCCGGCATGCCGAAGGCGGGTTCGCGGATCTCGTCGCCCGGGATGCTCGGCTTGCGGCCGGATCCGGTCACCACGAGGACGTCGCCGACCCGCAGAGCGTTCGAAGCGATCGTCGTGCCGTGGATGCGGATCTGGTAGGACTTTTCCTGGATCGAGATGTCGTCGGTAACCTTGATTTCCGGGACCACGAAACCGTATTGCGTCGCGAACTTTTTGCGCATCTTGCCGACACGGAAGGCAAGTTCCTGGTGGGCACCAAGCAACCGGGTGGAGACCTGCTTGCCGAGAGCGAGCTCGATTTCGGAGGTCTTGAGGACCGATTTGACCGAGTCCTTCTCCGCTTCCTTGGTCTGAACGACCTTCTGCTCTTCGTCTTCGCGACGCGCCTTGTTCTCCGCCTCGATACGGCGCGGAACGAGCCAGGCGCCGAAACCCATCAGGCCGCCGAGTGTCATAAAGGGCAGGAACGGCAGTCCAGGGATGATCGCCAGAAGAGCCATCAGACCAGCCGACATCGAAAGAGCGCGCGGATAGCCGCTCAGCTGGTCGATGACGGCCTTGTCGGTGGAGCCGGCGGTGCCGCCGCGGGTGACTAGGAGGCCGGCGGCGAGCGAAACGATGAGAGCCGGGATCTGCGTGACGATACCGTCACCGACGGACAGCTTCACGAAGACATCGGCGGCTTCGCCGATCTGCATGCCGTGGCGGAAGTAACCGATGATGATGCCGCCGAAGATGTTGATGGCGGTGATGATGAGACCGGCGATCGCGTCGCCGCGCACGAATTTCGATGCACCATCCATGGCCCCAAAGAAGGAGCTTTCTTCTTCGAGCTCGGAGCGGCGGCGTTGCGCTTCCTTCTCGTCGATGATGCCGGCCGAAAGGTCCGCATCGATCGACATCTGTTTGCCGGGGATGGCATCGAGAGTGAAGCGGGCGCCGACTTCCGCGATACGGGTGGCACCCTTGGTGATGACGATGAAGTTCACCGTGACGAGGATCATGAAGACGATCACACCGATCACGAAGTCGCCGGACATGACGAGGCCCGCGAAGCCCTGGATCACGTTGCCGGCCGCGCCATGGCCCTCGTTGCCGTGCGACAGGATCACGCGCGTCGTCGCGATGTTGAGCGACAACCGTATCATGGTGGCAATCAGCAGGATGGTCGGGAAGGACGAGAAGTCCAGCGGCCTCTGGATCCACAGCGCCACCATCAGGATCAACACCGAGAACGCGATCGAGAAGGCAAGGCCAAGGTCGATCAGAAACGGCGGGATCGGCAGGAAGAGGATACAGAGGATGGCGACGATGCCGCCCGCAAATCCGAGATCGCGACCGCTCGGGGCTACTTTCGGAATGGATAGTGAAGGTGGTTGCGCCATGACTTTCCCGTCTCTTCATGAGATGGCGGCAAGAAGTACTCCTGCCAGTTCATGTCCTGCCTAAAGGGCGAAGCTTGCGCGAAGGTGGGTAAGCGAAAAAGATCAGGCGGGCCACAACCGGGTCAGAACCCCGATTGCACCCGCGAAAATACCAGATGAGCAAAAAGATTGATCTGGCCGCCGATAAAAGGCGCAGTAATGCCGATCGTGATCATGATGGCGACGATTTTCGGCACGAACGTCAGCGTCATTTCCTGGATCTGCGTCAGAGCCTGGAGAAATGCAATAACGACACCCACGACCATCGCCACAAGGACCGCGGGACCGGAGGCGATCAGGATCGTCCAGATCGCCGCCTGCATGATATCAAGGGCATCGGCCTCATTCATTGCGCCGGCTCCGTCTGCTTTAAAGTTTCGGCGTCATGCCGAGGTATTCCCGATCTCAGCTACTCGCTGCAGGCTGATTCGAAAGAACGATCCCCGGCTGGATGAGAACCTTATCACCCTTCTCGGTGATCGCCACCAGACCGTCGGAATAGATTTCCACCTGTTTGATGACACCGGTGGTCTTGTCGTCGGCGCTGGTGATCGTCTTGCCGATCATGTCGGCAGCCTGCGAGAACGAGGACGCCTGGATCAGCGACTGCAGGTTCGAGTTCATCTTCACCGACTGCTCGACTTGCGAGAAGGTTGCGAGCTGGGAAATCTGCTGGCTCGCATCCATCGGATCGGTCGGATCCTGATACTTCATCTGCGCGATAAGCAGCTTCAGGAAGTTGTCGTAGTTCAGGCCTGCGGCCGACTTGTCGGACGATGCCGCCTTGCCGTCGCCGGCGGCGTAGGGGTTCTTGGTATTGATCGAGTCTACCGCCACGGTGCGATCTCCTTGCGAATCCGCTCGACTGTCGCCGGCGCGATTTCCCGATTGTTGAGGATACGGTCTTCGATGGAGTAGAGCGCGCGGATCGCCTTCAGAGCGTCGAAGGCGCGACCCGATGCAACCATACCGTCGATGCGCTTCAGTTCGGCCAGCATCTCATCATCGGTAAAGCAGGTCAGCAGCATGGCGACCGACTTGCGGAACAGCGCGTTCGACTGTTCCTTGCCATCCGGATTGATGAGCATCATCTGGGCGATGAAATAGAGCTGCCGAAGCGGCGTTGTCGCATCTTCCGGCTGAAGAACGTGGTTCTCCAGCAGGAACGTGACGTCGTTGAGAAATTCCAGCGCGACCTTGCGATCAACGCGCAGAACCGCGCCGTTGATGAATATCCGCTCGCCGGATTTCAAAGAGATGCGAAGCGTACTTTTCATTTAAGTCCATCCCTGATGATGGTGGTCACTTCAATAATGCCCTGGAAGTTGGTCGATTCACGGTTTCGGATCTTCTCGCATTCCTTCAGTATCCAGATTGCGATCGAGATCAGATCCGCTCGAAGTTCGTTGGCTAACTCGTTGTCCGGATGTTTCAGATCCTCGACGAAACGGATCCAGACACGCCGGGTATAGAACAACGCCTCAACCGTGGTGCGCGTATAGGCTTTCTCATCGCGCGCGGCGATCAGAAGCTCGATAGAGCGATCCAGGGCCTGCCGCTCGCGATCCTTGGCGTTGGCAACGCCGTCCTCCATGATCTCGGCATATGAAAATTGGTACATTCATGTATCCTTCGTCACGAGCCTTCCTTTATTCATCAAAGGAAGTTGGCCAGGCTCAGCTGCTGTATCTTTGCCGTTACTGTATATGCGGTTTCGAGAAGCGTCTTCATCGTATTGAGACGGGTCGCGGCCTCCTCCGGATCGACGTTCTCCATCGATCCGAGACTGGTCGTCAGAATATCTTTCTGCGCCTGCAACCTTTCCTCAGCCTTGGAGACGCGTTCGGTATAGATACCGATCGACGTCCGCTGCTGATTGATGCTGCCGTCGCTGTTCATCGCCTTGTTGATGAGGCTTGTGGTGCGAGTGGCGACCGCGGCCCGGGCATCCTTGTCCATCCCGGTCTGCAGGTATTCCATCGAGATGATCGACGCGAAAGCGAAATTGCGCATGCCCTGACTGTTGGCGTTGGTCGAGCTTTCGACCACCTCGGTCGGGCTGATGCGGCTCTTCATGTTTTCGTCGCTGGCATCGGAGAAGAAGGTTTTCCAGAAGTCCTGGCCGGCGACGGCCGCCGGATGGGGCGGGCTTGTCAGCGGCGCGGAGCCGTCGAACTTGGCTTGCAGATTATCCAGAAAGCCGTCCATCTGGGCCTTCGTCATCTGCTCCTTGCTCGGAATCGCATTAGCGGAAAGATATTGCGTGAGCTCGGCGGCGACGGCGGCCTTGGCCGGCGATCCGGGTGCGAAATAATCCTCCATCGGCTTCACGTCGGAATTGATGCCGGAGAAGATATACTCGCCCTGGACCGCGGTATTGGCAAAGTTCGTGAATGCATCGAGCGCGTCGGACATCGCCATGCGCGCCGTCGCCAGGCTTGTTTCGTCGGCCGAGCTTCCAAGCGTCAGGATCGCGCTCTGAATCTTCAAGCCCTGTTCGTTCATGCTCTTGAGCGAAAGCTCAGCGGTTTGGAGACGCTGTGTCGCGAGTGCTGCGGTTGTCAGAAGCGAGTCGGTGCGGCTGATGTCGCGGGAAAGATCGAGAGCGCGCGACGTATTGGCTCCGAGGGCGACGCCGAGATCGGCGTGTTTCTGGCTCACCGCCTCCTGGTTCGCCTTCACCATCTCGCGTTGAACGTTCGAGATGGAGTTTCGCATCGTGGTCTGGATCGACAATGTGGAAATGAAAGAGGTCTTCATGATCAGCTCGCAATATCCAAGAGGGCTTTCATCATATCGTCGACCGTCGACATGAGCTTGGCTCCCGCCTTGTAGGACTGCTCGATATCGAGAAGCAGCGACAGTTCTTCGTCGAGGCTGACGCCCGTATTGCTGGAAAATGCTTCAAGACTGCGCGACAGCATGGCCGTCTTCGTCTCGTCTGCGGCGGTCGCCGTGCTGCGAAGCTGCTCGAGCCAGCCCATGGAATCGGCCGCGAAAGACAGCACGTCCGGCGCATCGGCGATTTCCGTGTCCGTATCGAAGGCCATCGGGCTGGTCAGGTTTTGGTTGTACTTGTCGAGGAGGTCCCCATAGCTGCTGCCGCCCGTGTTGACGATGTAGGTCGCGCCGTTGATGCCGCCGTCGCGCACCTTGTCCGGCGTGCCGGCCGGCGGAACGACCACCGGATTGACGAAGATCTTGGAGGCGAGGCCCGGAACGATCGTGCCGGCAGCGGGAATGGCCGTCTGCTGGACGCCGGCGCCATCTTTGTATGTGAAGAGACCCGTCATCGGCGTCAAGGCGCCGGTCGGCCCGGTTTCTGCAAACGAGGTGATCAGACCACGGGCGATTTCGTCGAGCTGGCTCTGGAAGGTCGGTGCGATCTTGTCGCGGATCTGCATATGGGCCTGAATGGAGCCCTTGGCGGTGGTGTTGCCCGAATCTCCGGGCTTGAGCGCCACGCCGTCGATATAAACACCGTTACCGGAGGTCGATGCATCGAAAGCGGCTGTCTGCTGGAATGTCACCTTGCGCGGTACCGCCTCGAACAGCGTCGTGCCGTCCGTGGTGTAGAGTACCATGTCGTTGCCGCCGCGCGTATAAGACGTGACGCCGACGATTTCCGAGATCTTCTTGACGAGGCCATCGCGCTCGTCGAGAGAGTCGTTCGGGTCGGCGCCGCTGGAGACCGCGTTCTTGACCTGGTTGTTGACGGTCTCGAACTTCGCAAGCAGCGCGTTCAGATCGATGACATTCTGCTTGATCTGATCGTCCGCGTCCTTGCGGATCTGCTGAAGCTTGTCGGAAGCGATATTGAGGCCGGCCGCTACGTCCCGCGCGCTCGAAATGAAGGAGATGCCGATGCCGGTATCGTTCGCCTTTCCGGCGAAGGCATCGAGGTTGTTGCGGAAGGCCGCGATCAGCTTGGCGGGGGAGAGCTCGTTGTCGTTCCCCCCCATCAGGTTCTTGATCTCCTGGAGGCCGTCCAGCACCGTCCGCTGGCCGCTTGCGATCGACGAGCTTGCGATCGTCTGGCGCAGGAGCGGCTCGTTCTGGGACCGTGTAATGTCGCCGATCATGGCCCCGTTGCCGCCGGTCACGACCATCGCGGATCGGCGGCTGTAATCGGGGTTTTGTGCATTAGCGATGTTCTTCGCCGATACCGCCGACTGGGTGCCGGAGTTGGTGAAGATCGATTGTGCCGTAGACAATGCTGATGCGAGCGACATTTTTTACTAACCTCTTGAGACTTATTCTCTCGATCGTCGGTCCGATTATCTCTTCAGATTGATCAGGACGTCCATCAGGTCCGAACCGGTCTGGAAGACCTTTGAATTCGCGGTGTAGACGCGCTGCGATTCGATCATTTCAGTGAGCTCGCTGGCGATATCGACGTTGGAGCTTTCAAGCGCGCCGGAATAGACCTGGCCGAAGGCGCCGGACTGCGGGAAGCCGATGGTGACGACGCCCGAGTCATTGGTCGGCAGGAAGACGTTGCCGTTCTGCGGAAGCAGCTTGTCGATGCTCGGAACCGTTGCAAGCGCGACCTGGTAGATAGGGCGACGGCCGCCATCCTGGTAGACCGCCGTGACCAGACCGTCGCCGCCGATTTCGACATCGGTGATCGGGCTCGGCGCGTTGCCATCAATGATACCCTTGCCCGGCGTGAAGGCGGCTGCGAACTGCGTCATTTCCGAAAGGTCGATCTTGATCGCCTGCGAGGGAGTTGCGCCGTCGGTCGGGTCGACGAAGGTGATGGACTTGTCGGAACCTGTCGGCGGAGGACCAGCGGAATAAGCGGCCGTCTGCAGCTTGTTCGTGTTCGGGTCGAACACGAGATTTGCCGTCTGCTTGACGAGGTTTGCAGCCGGAACCGCCACGTAGGGGAAACCGCCGTTGGTCGACTGATCCTGGCGATAGACCGACACTTCCCATGTATCGGGACCGGTACCGGTCTTGGTGTAGTAGAAGTCGTAGAGCACTTTGCTACCGGCATGGTCGTAGGCCGTCAGCGAGCTCTTGTTGGTGATGACACTGCCTGCGACGTTGTCGCTCGGACGAGTGCCGGCAGGCACAACGGCCGCTCCCTTGTCCAGGTTGGCAGGGAAGCTGCCCGTGCTGGACGGCGAAGAGACCATCCCGAAGTCGTTGATGTTGATTTCTTCGAGACCGTTGAAGCCGTTGACGACGGCTGCCGGCGGGTTCGAGCCGTAGGGATAACCCATCAGGTTGAAGCCGGCAGTGTTCTTGAGGAAGCCCGTCGCATCCTTCACGAAGGCACCGGCGCGGGTCAGGTAAGGAGTACCGTTCGGATCGCTGACGATGAAGAAGCCTTCGCCCTGGATGGCAAGATCGGTCGAGGAGGTGGTGTACTGGATGCCACCCTGGTCTGCGATGCTGTAGCGAACGTTGGTTTCGACACCGCCGGAAGAATACGAACCCTGGGTCGAGGGCAGGACCAGCGTGGAGAACGCCGTGGAAGAACGCTTGTAACCGACGGTGCTCGAATTCGCGATGTTATCGCCAACAGTACCGAGACGGTTTGCCTGAGCGTTCATGCCCGAGACGGCCGTTTTCATCGTGCCGAAAATACTCATAGGAAATCTCCTTTTTGTCTGATGGAGAGAGTAAGTGGCGGGCCTTGCGTGAAGCTGTCTGCTTACGGTTCCCGCCGAAAATATGCGGCAAGGCCCTTTTGGAAAATCAGTTCCAGTCGATGCAATAACCAAGGAAACGCTTGGAATCGACCGGGTCGAAGCCGAGCTTCTTGCGCAGCTTCTTGCGCAGCTTGCTGATGTGGCTTTCGACGACGTTCTCTTCGACTTCCTCGTCGAAGATGCCGTAGATGGCGTTGAAGATCTGGGTCTTGGAAACGCGACGACCGCGGTTGGAGACCAGGTATTCGAGGATGCGGCGCTCGCGGCGCGGCAACGCGAAGACGTCGCCGTCGATTTCCGGATCACGACCGTCGGAGAATACCCGGATCGAACCGATATCGGTGAAATTCGAGATTGCCTTCAGCCGACGACGGATCGCCGCGGCACGCGCCAGGATCTCGCGGGGATGGATGGGCTTGCGCACCACGTCGTCCACGCCGCTGTCGAAGAAGGCAAGGGTCGCCTCCAGGGAGGGCTGATCGCTGACTGCGATCACCGGTGCCATGGACCGGTCCCGGATAGCCCGCGGCAGTTCGAGCGTCCGCTCGCCCTGACCGATCAGGAAGGCTTCGACCGCGGCGATGTCCGAATCAGCCGCCGTGCTCACCCATTCGCCGAATTCTTTTGGATCGAACCCCTGGGACGGAATTCCTTCGCGTCCAAAAAGAGATGTGTATCCGTCTTTCACGAGCTCACGCTCATCAACCACTACGATCATTCGTCCGCCTCCGAATCACTTGTGGTGCTTCAATATGTCTATGGGTACGAATCGGCGGAATCCGAGACAAGCTGTGTGAAGTTAACCAAACAAATTAATAGTTGATTAATAACTGCACCGCGATTTGCACTAGATGTAGTGGGTGTACCGATTTTGAACACAAGTTTCCGGTGGAAAAATTAACGCATCGTAAAAGAAGGCTTGCATGGCCATTTTTGCCATAAATGCAAACCGCTGCAATTTTGCGATTCTTTATTTTAACGATTCAACTACAGATTGCTTAGCTGGCGCAGAACCGGGAAGCGTTGGAGGTCCACTCTCCGTAGCCTGTGGCGACGAGATTGCTGATCACCCGGCAGACATATTGCTTCTGAGCGGGATTGTTATTCGGTCCGGCGTGGTATCGCGCCACCGCCATCGTCCAAGTTTCGTGTTTGTCGTGCAGGTTCCGGAGGAACTTTGCCGCGTATTCAACATTGCGTTTCGGGTCGAACATCTCTTCCGGGGACGAAAAATTTTCGCCGTGGAAGTAGTGGTTGATCTGCATGCAGCCGATGTCGATGAGCTTCATGCCCTGCCGCTTGGCGTCGTAAAAGGTCGTCATCGCCGCCTGCTGCGAGGGTGGAAAAAAGGCCTTTCCCTCGACATTCATGGCATAGGCGCTGAGGCTGCCCTTGCGGCCGGTTTCGGTCAGACCGACAGAATAGAGAATACCTTCCGGTACGCCGTATTTTGCCGCGGCTGCCTGTATTTCCCGTTCGCAGACGCCGGAATTGACAGATGAACTTGTGGCCGGCGCGCTGCTAGCCGGCGTTCTGACGGGCGCGCGGCGCGTGATGGCAGCTCGGCTCGGAGGTGCGGCGGGCGCAGCTGCGCCCTGCTGCGTTCCCCAACCTCCAGAACTGAAGAGCGACCCGGCGTCGACGTCAAAGGTAGAGCTGACCAGGACGAGCGCCGCCAGGAGCGGTCCCCGCCACATTGTCCGATGCCGCGTCATTTGCATTCCTCGTCCCCTGATCGGCGGCCTGGCGCTCCCCATTCTGCTGCTGGCCACGACCGGCAGCCTGGCCTTGGCGCCCACCTTCGGCCATGGCCTGCTGGCCCGTCTGGCCGGGTTGCCCCTGCTGGCTGCTGGTACCGTCGGAATCTGCCGTCGGCGCGATGCTGATGGTCACCTGGTCGACGGCAAAGCCCTGCGCACGCAGCGCATCGAGAATACCGCCGCTGTCCTCGCTGAGCTGCCTGTAGGCCGCCCGCGTCTCGACGGTGAGATGAACATTCAGCTCCTCGCCGTGAAGCCGCAGCATGGCCGTCACCGCGCCGAGATCGTGCGGGTTCATCTGCAGCTTCAGAGTATTCACGACAGTGCCGGTGCTGCTTTGCGCAGCGGCATTCGAAAGAGCCGAACTGGGGCTCATGGCGCCGGCCCATTCCGGGTCACCCGACAACATCGCCGTGAGATTGGCGCCGTTCGAATTCGCTGCGAGCCCGAGGAACCGGCGCGCGTCGAGCACGGTAACGTTTTCCGCGACCCCGTTCGACGGCACTCTGGGCTCCATGGCGCCGCGCTCGCCTCGACCACCGACAGTCATATCGACATGCTGGTCGCCACGTGCATTGCTGAAACGGAAGACACGGGTGCCGGGAGCGCTCGTGTCGGTATCCACCGGCGTCGAAAGCGGATCACCGTCCGCCTCACTCCGCACGCCGGCGTGCTTGGCATCCTTGACGGCAAGAGCATCGCCTTCGTGCCCGCTACCGTCCTGACCTTTTGCCCGCTTGTTCGGCTGCTGCCCGGGCGCATTCTTCGATATCATCGCGCTGATCTCGCCGACGCTCGTTTCGCCGCTCGTCAAAAGCGAGAGCATGTCGGTGATCTTGGCATCGTCTGCGACCAGCATGGAGAGGTCGAGATCTTCGCTGCCGTCCGTCTCCGTCGCCGCAGCCTTTTCGGATCTGGCGGCGCGCTTGCCCTGAACCTCGTCCGACTTCCGCGCGACGGCTTTCGCGGCCTCCAGGGCCTCGCGAAGCTTTTTCTCGGCAGGGGTCACCTGCTTTTCCTTGTGCTCGTTCGCCGCGGCCTGCTTCAGAGCGCCTGCGTTTTCTTCCGTCTCCTCGATCGGGCGACGGAGTGATTCCGGTTTGATGTCGATGATCGGCTTTGGCTTGCCATGCTTCACATCGCCGGCCATGCGCTCTTCCGCAGAAGACGCGCGAGCGCCCTCCTCCGGTACGTCCTTATTGTTCGGAGATGCATCGCGGTCAAAACCGGAAAGAGCGTCGGAGAACCCAGAGGAACCATCGGCGCCTTTGCGACCGGCAACACCCTGCTTCGTGGACGAAGCCGCATCGGCCGCGCCAGTCTTACCACCACCAAGAATGTCTGTAATCATTTGGAAGCGTTCTCCTCCTTCAGCATTGCGTCGATAGCACTCAATTTCGAACGACCGCTATCGACGAATGTCTGGAAGGCCGGATCGAATTTGGCAGCGGTGCCGGCCATCGGACGTTCCGTGGCGGAGGCAGGCCCAGCGATCTCATTCCTGGGCAACGCGACTGGAGATTTCGCGTCTTCTGTATTAGTCAGTTTGATAGCTTTATCTTGTGCGAGGCTGTCGGCGACGGGCCGGCTAACGACCTGCTCTGCCACTGTTTTTGCCGCCTGCCTCAATGCGCGGTCACGCGGCGAAAGAGTTTCCTCGGGAACGTCGGCTATCGCCTGGATGGCCTGCCCGATGTCCTTGGTAGGGATATTGGCAAATCCGCCGTAAAGCTTCGCGAGCGCCTCGGGCGTCGGACTTTTGGCGAGTGTTTCGGCCTTTGCGGAGGCGAGGCGCGCAAGATCGTTCTTGCCGGCGATTGCCGCCGAGCGAGCGATGCGCAGGAAAATCTCGCGCCGCCGGTCGGCGTCCATGAATTCCACCGCTCCGTCGATATCGTCCTGCGTGATCTCACCGAAGTGGCCGACGACCAGCTGCACGAAGAAATCGGCGAATTGGCTGGCATAGGGCGAATGGATGAAACGCCGCGCGTATTTGCGTGAATAGGAGAGCGCCTGGGCCACCATGTTGGCATCGACGGTGATCGCGACCGATCGGCGCAAAGCGGCTTCCTCGATGATCGTGCCCGGCGCGGTCAAGCGCGCCCAGTCATAAAAGACCAAAGCGCCCTTCGGATCCTTGGCGACCATCACGTTTCCGCTGACGAGCGAAAGGTAGGGGCCGATCTTCTCGTCGCGATATTCCTTGGCCATTTCGCTCAGACTTTTTTCGATCAGCGTCCCGCGGCCGCCGAGATACTTTCTCAGCCCATCGGCAACGCGATTGTCGAAATTGCCTGCAACGTCGCGCGAGGCGAGATATTCGAGCGTCGCGGGATTGCCGCCGCTCATGGCATAGACCAACGCAGCGTCGACATTGCGCGGATCCTCGAAGACCGACGGGTCGGCAGTCCGCAGGCGCTGATCGATCGTTTCCAGCATGAAGCGTTGCATTTCGGCGGCCGAGTGGTCGCCGAGCACAACGGAATCCTGCACGAACTGCAGGGACCTGAGCATCGCATAGGGCGCAAGGTCCGCACGATCCTGAGCCGATGCCGCAGGCGCGAGCGCAACCCCGAGCACGAGGCCAGCCGCAACTAAGGACTTTATGCCCACAGCCATCACTATCCCTCGTCCGCCCCGATCAGGATTTCGATACGCCGATTGCCAGCGGCGAGCGGATCCGCCGGGACCTGCAGGCGCCTGTCGGCGAAGCCGGAAACCTGCTTGATACGATTCTCCGCCAGGCCGCCATGCACCAGCATGTAGTAGGCGCTGTGAGCGCGGGACATGGAAAGACGCCAGTTGTCGTTCTCGGTGCCCTTGAACTGACGGCCGTCGGTGTGTCCGCGCAGGACGATACTGCCCTTGCGGTCCTTAAGGATCTGGCCGATCTTCTCCATTGCCAGCACCATTTCGCGACGCGGTACGGCCGAACCGATATTGAACATCGGGTCGTCGGTCTGGTCCGAAATCGAGACGAGCAGACCGCCTTCTGCAGGCGTTACGACGAGACCTTCCGCCAGCTTGCCGGCAATGCCGGAAATCTGCTGCTGGATTTCCTTCTTCAGCTCGTCGGCAGCCTTCAGCTCGGCCACTTGTTCCGCCTTCGCGCCATCCTCCGGCTTCTGGCCCTTGAGATTGGCCGGTTTCACGGCCTCGGCGCCCGACGGCGTCTGAGGCTTGTCCAGCTGGGTCGGATCCGGGCGCGGAGTCGGGATGGCGACGGCCATCTGGGTCTGTTGCAGCTGTGTCTTGGCTTCCGTGGACTGCGGGGCCTGCTGATATTGCGGCGCCTGCCCCATCTGGGCCAATGGATCGTCGCTCGCCGTGGTCTTGACGGCTTTTTCAGGTCCGTCGGCGCGGGTCACCTGCATCTGTTTGGTCCAAAAGTCCGGATCGAACGGATCGCGATAGGCCTGACCGCCGTCGGCACCGGTCGCGGGGCCCGAGTCACTTGCGCCGCCCTCGCCCTTGGCGCTGACATTGGCCTGCTGGCCAACCTGCTGGGCAATTTCGGCAAGAACGGAATAGGGATTTTCGAAGAAATCCGCTTCGGAATAATTGGGTTCGTCGCCGGACGTCGAGGTCATGTCCTCGCCGGTCGCTGCCGCGGAGCCCTGAACGTCACCTTCCGCCTTGACCTTCGACTTCTCGCCCTTCTCCTGACCCTCGGCCGCATCGACCGGCTTTTCCAATCCCTTCGAGGCCGGGGTCTCGTCGGAAAGCTTGATCGGGTTGAAATAGCTCGCCATCGAGGCCTTCGTCTCCTCGTTGGCGGCGTTGACCAGCCACATGACGAGGAAAAACGCCATCATCGCGGTCATGAAGTCGGCATAGGCGATCTTCCAGGCGCCACCATGGACGCCTTCGTCGTGTGCGCCGCCATGTCGCTTGACGATGACGACCTCGTTCTTGCCGTGGTGATGGTTTTCGCCTTCGCTCATCCCAATACCTTCTTCAGACCCGCCAACCACGCAGACATGCGGGTCACAAGGGCGGTTTCGCCGATGTCGACCGCAATATCGAGGTCAGGCGCTTCGATATGGCGCAGGAGTTGGGTGGGCGCTCCAAGCGCAGTTTTCAGTTTTTCGAACAGATGCACCGGACCGCGAACCGTCAATGTGCCGACGTCGCCCTCGAGCATGGCGCTGCGGATGATGTCGGCCATGTCGGAGATCGCCTTGGCGACCAGCGCTTCGTCGAGGAGGGGCGACAGGATCCGTGCCGTCTGGTCGCTGACGGCCTGCGCCGTCAGCCCGGCAATGTCCTGAAGGCCCATCGAGATCGTCGTAGCCACTTCGGTCTCATATTTTTCGTGCAGCGCTGCGATTTCCTGCGCATGTGCGGCCAAAAGCGCTTGCCGCTCTTCGTCAAAACGCTGCTGAAGTTCCTCCGACGCTGCCTCGTGACCCTTCGCATAAGCCTCGGTGCGCTCGGCTTCAATATCGATTGGTTCTTCGACCATGGCGGGAAATGCCAGATCGTCTTCGAGACCATCGCCGAAACCCTCGGCCGACAGGGATAAAGGCAGGGTCTGCGGCTCGCTGAAATCCTTCAGATAGCGGGCGATCGAAGCACTCATCGTGAGCCCCCCCGCCCTGCCGTCGCCTTTCGTGCGGGGCTCGTCATGAGCCTCCCGAAAGCGCAAATCGTCACCGCTGCAATCATCGTATCATCCCGACAAGGTTGCCATTCATCTGTCCTCGGCGACACAAGACACTTCGCCGGACTTTAACGGAACGGTAGGAAGTTAAACTTGCGCGAGGATGAAGATGCCGTATCGCCTCGAACCTCGCGGACAGGTCCGGCCGAGTATTATCGGGCGACGGAGTGACCGGCGCCGCTCAATCTTACCCCTGCCGGAACAACTGCAGGATGTTTTCGGCGTTGCTGTTGGCGATCTGAAGCGACTGAATGCCGAGTTGCTGCTGGGTCTGGAGCGCCTTCAGACGGGTCGACTCTTCGTTCATGTCCGCATCGACCAACCGGCCGACACCCTTGTCGATCACGTCCGTCAGCGAGGCCACAAAGCTCTCCTGCAAATCGATGCGCTTCTGGATCGAACCAAGGCTCGAAGCAGCACTGGTCATGGCCAAAAGCTGTTTGTCGAGGAACCGCTCCATCATATCGAGCACGGCATCCGTGTTCGGCGCCGAGCCAGGGACCATCGTGTTCATCTTCACCACGAGATCATTCAGCTTGTTGATGTCGAGATTGGTGACGGACATCCCAAGTTTTCGATTGTTGAGATTGTTCGCGGCAGTGACGACGAAGTAATATTTTGTCGTGCCGTCATCATGTGCCGGCGTGGTTACCGCGGGCGCCGTCGCCGGATCGGTCGTCGTGACTTGTGCCCATTTGCCTTCGGCGACCTTCAGATAGAAATTACCGCCGACGGCATAGATGCTCGTATCGATTGTATTCGTGTCGGCACCGAGTGCCGTCAGCTGGCTTTCCGTCAGGAACGAGACGGCGTAGGATGCGTTGGTCGCGCCCATCGTGCCGTTGCTCGTGGCAATATCGACGGGCGTCTCGCTCTCGGCAACGAACTTGACGGACGAATCCAAGATCCCGAGATTGCCGCCATTGAGGTCGAAAAGGACGGTTTTGGAATCGAGCGTATAATCGACGGTCTTGACCGCGACATCGCCGGAAGCGGTGCGGGTGAACGACGCGACGACCTGTTTGATGACCGGCCGTTCCTGGGCGTTCGTACCGCCGTCGCTGATATAATCCTGAAGCCAGTTCTCGCCGGAGAAGGTCGCTGAGTCCGAGATGCTCTTCAGCTGTTCCTGGAGCTGGGCGATTTCTTCCTGGATCTTGCCGCGATTGGCGCCGACGCCATAGGCAGCAACGATCTTGGACTTGATTTCGACGACGGTGTCGATCGCACTTTCCATCGCCGTGTAGGCCGTATCGACCTTGGCGGCCCCGAGACCAAGCGCGTCCTGGATCGTCGAAAGCGCGTGATTGTCCGACCGCATCGTCGTTGCGATCGACCAATAGGCGGCATTGTCGGCTGCCGTCTGGACACGCATGCCCGAGGAAACCCGCGCCTGGGTCACTTCCATACTGCGGTCGATCGAGCGCAGCGTCTGCAGGGCAGCCATAGCGGCGGGATTGGTCAGGATACTGGTCATAGGCCGTGCCTCGGTCAAATATTCTGGAAATCCGGGGTATTTTCACCGGAAACGACGAGAGGCATCATGCGTACCGCCACTCAGCATCACAGAATGCGGGCGGTCTGTCGTTCTTAACAAATCGTTAAGTCGACAGTTAGCAAAGGCAATTGTGGATTGGCAAGATGTTAATGAAGTCTTAACGGCGGTATCCGACAACCGTGCAGGTTTCGCGCAAGCCACGCGCCAAAATGCGGAAAAACCGCGTCCCTTTCGAGACGCGGTCTTCTTTTCCGGAATACTTGCTGCCACGTCAGAGCGGGACGAACCGCTCCTAGCCTAGAGCGCCGCTTACTGACGGAACAGCGACAGAATATTCTCGGAACTGGAGTTGGCGATCGAAAGCGACTGGATCGCCAGCTGCTGCTGGGTCTGCAGTGCCTTGAGCTTGGTCGACTCTTCGCTCATGTCCGCATCCACCAATCGGCCGATACCCTTGTCGATGGAGTCGGTCAGCTTGGAGACGAAGTCGGACTGCATATCAATACGCTTGGAGATCGACCCGAGTTTTGCGGTAGCGCTGATAAGCGCTTCGAGCTGGCCGTCGACGAAGGAGTTGAGGGCCCCCATGAGGTCCGCGTCGGTGGCCTTGGTCCCCATGCCGAGGTAACTGACACCGTTGGAATTGCGGTAATCGTCCAGCTTGGTGATATTCAGTTCGGAGATCGAAACGTTGGCGGCGTATTTGATACCGCCCGTTGCGGTCGCACCGGCCGAGTAGTCGTAGCCCTTGGTGGTGTAGATGGCGTCGATATAGGCGCCACCGATCTTGATGAGGTAGGTGCCGCTGGAACCCGAGGTATAGACGCCGTTGGTATCGCCCTTCATGTAGACGCCGCCGCCAACATCCTTCCAGATCGCGTCCGTTGCGTATATCGCGGCTGTATTGATCTTGCCGAAGTATTCCTTGTGATTGGTCGTGCCGTCGTCGTAGTTGATCGAGCGGAAGCCGCTGTAGGAATTGCCGTCGAGCAGACCGGCATGGCCGCCGCTCAAGTCGAACAGAACATTCGTTTCGTTCAGGACGACATCCACCGATTTGACCGCAACATTGCCGTCCGGATCACGGATGAACGAGCTGACAACCTGCTTGACGACCGGGTTGGCCGCATAAATGAGGCCTGTAGTGGCGTTCGTGGCGCCACCGACTTCTGCCTGCAGCCAGTTTTCACCGGAGAACGAGGCGGAGGATGTGATGCTTTTCAGCTGATCCTGGAGCTGCGAGATTTCTGCCTGGATCTTCGACTTGTCGACGCCTGCTTCAGAGGCGGTAACGAGCTTGTTCTTGATTTCCTTGACGACGTCGACAACGCTTTCCATTGCGGAATAGGCCGTATCGACCTTGGCAGCGCCGAGACCGAGTGCGTCCTGCACAGCGGAAAGCGCACCGTTGTCGGAACGCATGGTGGTCGCGATCGACCAGTAGGCAGCGTTGTCGGACGCGGTACCGACGCGCAGGCCGGAGGAAACCCGGCTCTGGGTGGTCTGCATCTGACCATCGAGATTGCGCAGAGTCTGGAGTGCAGCCATGGCTGCTACATTGGTAAGAATGCTGGTCATTTGATTGCCCCTTGATTGGCTAGATGGAAGGGACATTTCCGGGATCACACCGGTGAACGTTGGCTTGGCCTGATGCCTGTTAACCTCTTCTTCGTCTTGGTTAACCCATCGTTTCGATGAGCTCAGTTAAGGTGGAAATGGTTAACAAAGGTTAAACGGTATTTACGAAAGTTAACAAAAACTACCGGGGCATAAAAAAAGCCGCGCCCGGGAAGGGCGCGGCTCCTTGATGCGATATCTGCGCGTCTTACTGACGGAAGAGCGACAGGATGTTCTGCGAGTCGGAGTTGGCGATCGAAAGCGACTGGATCGCCAGCTGCTGCTGGGTCTGCAGTGCCTTGAGCCTGGTCGACTCTTCGTTCATGTCGGCATCCACCAGTCGGCCGACACCCTTGTCGATCGAGTCCGTCAGCTTGGAGACGAAGTCCGTCTGCATCTCGAGGCGCTTCGAAACAGCCCCGAGCTTGGCAGCCGCACTCGCCATCGATTCCAGCTGACCGTCGACGAACGAGGTCAGCGCGGCCATGAGGTCTTCGTCAGTCGCCTTCGTACCGAGGCCAAGGTAGCTGACGCCGCTGGAGTCGCGATAATCCTTGAGCTTGGTGATGTCGAGGTCGGAAACCGAGACGTCAGTTCCGTACTTGATGCCGCCGGTAGCAGTCGCGCCAGCCGAGAAGTCGTAACCCTTGGTGGTGTAGACGGCATCGATGTAAGCACCGCCGACCTTGATCAGGTAGGTACCGTTGGAACCCGACGAATAGACGCCGTTGGTATCGCCCTTCATGAAGACGCCGCCGCCGATGTCCTTCCAGACAGCGTTGGTCGCGTAGTAGGAAGACGTGTTGATCTTGCCGAAATATTCCTTGTGGTTTGTCGTGCCGTCGTCGAAGTTGATGGCGCGGAAACCGTTGAGGGCGTTGGCGTCGAGAAGACCTCCGCGACCGCCGCTCAGGTCGAACAGAACGTTCTGCTCGTCGAGAACAACGTTGACGGTCTTGACCGAGACGTTGCCGTCGCCGTCGCGAACGAACGAACCGACCAGCTGCTTGGTGATTTCGCTCGAGGCGTAGATGACGCCCGTGGTGGCGCTCTGCGAACCGCCGATTTCGGCCTGCAGCCAGTTTTCGCCGGAGAACGAAGCGGAGGAAGCGATGCTCTTCAGCTGGCTCTGCAGCTGGGTGATTTCTTCCTGGACCTTCGACTTGTCGACGCCCGGTTCGGAAGCTGCAACCAGCTTGTTCTTGATTTCCTTGACGACGTCGATTGCCGATTCCATGGCGGAATAGGCAGTGTCGACCTTGGCAGCGCCGAGGCCGAGTGCGTCTTGAACTGCCGAGAGCGCACCATTGTCGGAACGCATGGTGGTCGCGATCGACCAGTAGGCAGCGTTGTCAGATGCGGTTCCGACGCGCAGGCCCGAGGAGACCCGGCTCTGCGTGGATTCCATGTCGGACGCGATGCCGCGCAAAGTTTGGAGAGCAGACATAGCTGCAATGTTGGTAAGAATACTAGTCATTTTAGGTGCCCCTTGAGTGGCTGATTACGAAAAGGGACATCCCGGATTTCACCGGGAACAGCGCACAGCTTCATGCTTGTTAACCATTTAATTTTCTTGGTTAACTCACTGTTTCGATGATCCTAGGTAAACCCAATATGGTTAATGAAGATTGAAGCGAATTAAGAAAATGAAAAAGCCGCGTCCGAATTCGGACGCGGCTTCTTTTTGGATCCATGGCGCGGTCAGCCTCCGCGCCATATTTCCAGTTCCGATTAACGGAAGAGCGACAGGATGTTCTGCGAGTCGGAGTTGGCGATCGAAAGCGACTGGATTGCCAGCTGCTGCTGGGTCTGCAGTGCCTTGAGCTTGGTCGACTCTTCGTTCATGTCGGCATCCACCAGTCGGCCGACACCCTTGTCGATGGAGTCCGTCAGCTTCGAGACGAAGTCCGTCTGCAGATCAAGACGCTTCGATACCGCACCGAGCTTGGCAGTCGCGCTGTTCATTGCTTCCAGCTGACCGTCGACGAACGAGGTCAGTGCAGCCATGAGGTCTTCGTCGCTGGCTCTGGTACCGAGGCCAAGGTAGCTGACGCCGCTGGAGTCGCGATAGTCCTTGAGCTTGGTGATGTCGAGGTCGGAAACCGAGATGTCCGTCCCGTACTTGATGCCGGCCGTTGCAGTCGCACCAGCCGAGAAGTCGTAGCCCTTGGTGGTGTAGACGGCATCGATGTACGCGCCGCCGACCTTCATCAGGTAGGTACCGTTGGAACCCGACGAATAGACGCCGTTGGTATCGCCCTTCATGAAGACGCCGCCGCCGATGTCCTTCCAGACAGCGTTGGTTGCGTAGTAGGAAGACGTGTTGATCTTGCCGAAATATTCCTTGTGGTTGGTCGTGCCGTCGTCGAAGTTGATGGCGCGGAAACCGTTGAGGGCGTTGGCGTCGAGAAGACCGCCGTGGCCGCCGCTCAAGTCGAACAGAACGTTCTGCTCGTCGAGAACAACGTTGATGGTCTTGACCGAGACGTTGCCGTCGCCGTCACGAACGAACGAGCCAACCAGCTGCTTGGTGATTTCGCTGGAAGCGTAGATGACGCCCGTGGTGGCGCTCTGCGAACCGCCGATTTCGGCCTGCAGCCAGTTTTCGCCGGAGAACGAAGCGGAGGAAGCGATGCTCTTCAGCTGGCTCTGTAGCTGGGTGATTTCTTCCTGGACCTTGGACTTGTCGACGCCCGGTTCGGAAGCTGCAACCAGCTTGTTCTTGATTTCCTTGACGACATCGATTGCCGATTCCATGGCGGAATAGGCGGTATCGACCTTGGCAGCGCCGAGGCCGAGTGCGTCTTGAACCGTCGAAAGAGCGCCCTTGTCGGACCGCATGGTGGTCGCGATCGACCAGTAGGCAGCGTTGTCGGAAGCAGAGCCGACGCGCAGGCCCGAGGAAACCCGGCTCTGGGTGGATTCCATGTCGGAACCGATACCACGCAGAGTCTGAAGCGCGGCCATCGCCGCAATGTTGGTAAGAATGCTAGTCATATTGATTGCCCCTTGAATGGCTACTTGCAGGAAGGGACATTCCGGAATTCACCGGGAACAGCGGACAGCGTCATGCTTGTTAACCATTTAATTTTCTTGGTTAACTCACCGTTTCGATGGCTCAAGATAACCGCAATATGATTAAGGAACATTGAAGCGAACCGGAAAAACAAAAGGGCCGCGCCCGAATTCGGACGCGGCCCTTTTTCTGAGGTCAATGGCGCGGTTAGCCTCCGCGCCATATTTCCAGTTCCGATTAACGGAAGAGCGACAGGATGTTCTGCGAGTCGGAGTTGGCGATCGAAAGCGACTGGATTGCCAGCTGCTGCTGGGTCTGCAGTGCCTTGAGCTTGGTCGACTCTTCGTTCATGTCCGCATCCACCAGTCGGCCGATACCCTTGTCGATCGAGTCCGTCAGCTTCGAGACGAAGTCGGACTGCATATCGATACGCTTCGATACCGCACCGAGCTTGGCAGCCGCGCTGCTCATCGATTCCAGCTGACCGTCGACGAACGAGGTCAGTGCAGCCATGAGGTCTTCATCGCTGGCCTTTGTACCGAGACCGAGGTAGCTCGCCCCGTTGGAGTCGCGATAGTCCTTGAGCTTGGTGATGTCGAGGTCGGAAACCGAGACGTCCGCTCCATACTTGATGCCGCTCGTTGCAGTCGCACCAGCCGAGAAGTCGTAGCCCTTGGTGGTGTAGACGGCATCGATGTAAGCGCCGCCGACCTTCATCAGGTAGGTACCGTTGGAACCCGACGAATAGACGCCGTTGGTATCGCCCTTCATGAAGACGCCGCCGCCGATGTCCTTCCAGACAGCGTTGGTTGCATAGTAGGAAGACGTATTGATCTTGCCGAAGTATTCCTTGTGGTTGGTCGTGCCGTCGTCGAAGTTGATGGCGCGGAAACCGTTGAGGGCGTTGGCGTCGAGAAGACCGCCGCGGCCACCGCTCAGGTCGAACAGGACGTTCTGCTCGTCGAGAACAACGTTGACGGTCTTAACCGAGACGTTGCCGTCGCTGTCGCGAACGAACGAGCCAACCAGCTGCTTGGTGATTTCGCTCGAGGCGTAGATGACGCCCGTGGTGGCGCTCTGCGAACCGCCGATTTCGGCCTGCAGCCAGTTTTCGCCGGAGAACGACGCGGAGGAAGCGATGCTCTTCAGCTGGCTCTGCAGCTGGGTGATTTCTTCCTGGACCTTGGACTTGTCGACGCCCGGTTCAGCGGCGGCAACCAGCTTGTTCTTGATTTCCTTGACGACATCGATTGCCGATTCCATGGCGGAATAGGCAGTATCGACCTTGGCAGCGCCGAGGCCGAGGGCGTCCTGGACCGTGGAGAGCGAGCCCTTGTCGGACCGCATGGTGGTCGCGATCGACCAATAGGCAGCGTTGTCGGAAGCAGAGCCGACGCGCAGGCCCGAGGAAACTCGGCTCTGCGTGGATTCCATGTCGTTGCTGATGCCGCGCAGCGTCTGAAGCGCGGCCATCGCCGACACGTTGGTGAGAATGCTAGCCATAGTTGATTGTCCCTTTGAACGAAATACCTGGAGGGGGACATACCGGACTGTATATTTTACCGGCACTTCGGTCCGGCATCATGCCAACTCGGTCTCTTCAATCTGAAGGAACACCAAACCCGTCGTGTGAGGCAAATCTCGCAGCATTTCCTTTCTAAGTTCTTTAAACAACGAGGGGAGCTAAAAGGCGTTCGACCGATATGATTAACGAAAGATTGACAAAAATTCCGCTTCTGCGAGGTCGGCTTCATGCAAGCTTGGCTTGCCACGATGCGCGGTGAAGCCGATTTGCCGGGACGCCGGCACAACTTTACTGGAGCGGGAAGCCTTGAGACCCCTGAAGATACAACGGCAATACGTCGCAGCGCAAAATCACTTCGACAAAAAAGAATATCACGATGTATTGGGCATCCTGAACAAGCTGCTGGATGTTCACAAGGATCCGAGGCACTACGCACTTCTGGGCGCAACTCTGTTGAAGCTCAAGATGAAGACCGAGGCAGCCCAGGCGTTCCAACTTGCCGGGGGCATGGAATCCCCCCATAAGCTCAAATATCTGCGCGAAGCCATGCGGCTTCATTTTTCCAATAACGACGACATCAGCGTCCTTCGCCTCGGCGCACGCATTCTCAAAGAGGCGATCGCTGATCCCGATATGGCAGTTCTGATGTCCGGCGCTCTCATGCGCCAGGAACTGGACGGCGCCCAAGCATTTCGCAATACACTTGCAAGAAGCGACGAACCGACACACCGGCACCTTGCTGCCCGCTCGATCAAGCTTCAGGAACGCAGCGACGAAGAGAACAAGTGCATTCTCGAGATCTTTGAAAGAGATCCCGAAGACCGCATCGTGCGCAATTTCTACCTTTCGGCGATGCGGGACAGCCTCGACTACGATGTGCTGCGGAAATACGAGCCGATCCAGCTAGAGGAAATTGCCCGGGGCGAATTCGAAGCGATCGCAGACGAAGTATCTCTCTTCAATCTGCGCTGGTGCGACGATGAAAAGACGAACGCCATCGCGGGCTCCAGAATGGGCGAGAGAAAGCCCAAAAACGCCGCCTCGAAAAGGCACAACATGCCGCATCGCTGGGGCAGCAAACTGCGCATAGGCTATCTCTCGGCCGACCTTTGGACGGAACACGCCGTCATGAAGGCGCTGCGGGGCATACTGGAATCGCACGACAGAAGCCGTTTCGAAATCACCCTCTTCTGCAACGCCCCTCCCGAACGCCTGCGTAACGACAACAACGCCATCCGCGAGGAATGGGGCAGGGTCGTCAGGGTTCGCAACATGACGGACGACGAAGCCGCCGAGGCTATCAAGGCCGAAAACATCGACATCCTGGTCGACCTGCAGGGGCACACTGCAGAAAACAGGGTATTCGTGATGAACCGGCCAGCTGCGCCCGTACATGCGACCTGGCTCGGCTATCCGGGCACTGTCGTCAACGTGGATATCGACTATCTCATCGCAGACAGCACGGTGGTGCCGGAAAGCTCCTTCCCGCATTATTACGAGAAGATCTGCTGGATGCCAGAGACGTTCTTCCCGAACGAAGCGGTCCACCGCCCGATGCCGCAGCCGATCGATCGGGCACTCTGCGACATGCCACAGGACGCCTTCATCTTCTCGTGTTTCCACAGCCACTGGAAATTCACGCCAGCAACCATCGACCTCTGGGTCCGCGTCCTCAAGGAAACGCCGGAGAGCTATCTATTCCTGATCTGCCGCGAACGGTTCGGTGCTCGAAAGAACCTGATCAAGGCCTTTGCGGAAGCGGGAATCCCCGAGAGCCGCCTGATGTTCGGCGATCGCGTCAACAACTATGCGGCCTATATCAACCGTATCGGCCTGACGGATCTCGGTCTCGACACCTATCCGTATAACGGCCATACGACGACCTCCGAAAAGCTGTGGGCCGGACTTCCGATGCTGACCCACAAGGGCAAGAATTTTGCATCCCGGGTCAGCGAAAGCCTGCTGAATGCGCTCGGCCTGCCGGAAATGGTCGCCGACGATCAGGATGATTTCGTTCGCCGTGCGGTCCATTACTACAACAACCGCGAGGAGCTCAAAGAGGTCCGGAAACGGCTCGAGGCAAACCGCTTCACGCACCCGCTGTTCGACGCCGAACGGTATTGCCGGCATCTCGAAACCGCCTACACGATGATGGCCGAGAAGGCGAAGGCCAAGATCAAGCCCGACCACTTCAGCGTTCCGGCCCTCCCGCCGCGGGAAGGCCCCTTCAGCTCACGCAAGAATTGATATGCGAATGGAAACGGCGGGGATCCCCCGCCGTTTCCATTTCCGCAGCCCTGCTGCCAGTTAATTGAAGGAACGAACCAGGCTGCCGACCAGCAGATTCCAGCCATCGATCAGGACAAAGAAAAGGATCTTGAAGGGCAGCGAGATCGACGTCGGCGGCAGCATCATCATGCCCATCGCCATGGTGATTGCCGCGACGATCATATCGATGACCAGAAACGGCAGGATGATCAGGAAGCCGATCTCGAAACCGCGCCTGATTTCCGAGAGCATGAAGGCGGGGACGAGGACGCGGTAGTCGATCGCCTGCGGCGTGCCGACCGACTGGTTTCGTTCCCGGGCGATTTCGACGAAAAGCTGCAGATCCTTGTCGCGCGTATTGGCCGACATGAAAACCCGGAACGGTTCCGCGATCCGCTGAACCGCCTCAGCCTCCGTGACCCTGTTCTGAAGAAGCGGCTGGACGCCCTCGTTCCAGGCCCTGTCGAAGGTGGGCGACATCACATAAAACGTCATGAACAGCGCCATCGAGACCAATATCATGTTCGACGGCGCGGTCGACAGACCCATGCCGGAGCGCAGGATCGAAAAGGCGATCACGAACCGCGGAAAGCTCGTGACCATGATCAGAATGCCGGGGGCGACGGAAAGAACCGTCAACAACCCGAAGGTTCGGATGATCCACGCGGCTGCGGAACCATCGACCGGCAGATTGAGAAGATCCGCGGGCGATTGCTGGGCGAGCGCGAGCCCGGGTGCCGCGATCAGAGCGACGAACAGGAAGATCAGCCGAATCATGCGATCACGAAGGTCCTTTGCGTCACCTTCGATAGTCACCCTGACCAACGCAGGTCAACACCTCAAGGCCGCATCCCGAAGCTCGTGCACAGAAAGCCGCATCAGCCTGACCAAACGACAAGGCCTGGGTTTCCGAACGCGGCCTTCATTCAGCTTGGCGCAAGTCTGGTTGAATAGCGTGAGCTTATGAATGGCTCAAAGCCGCAAAGAGGCCCAACAGCAATGTGAGGGCTCCTCACTTCGGCAAGTCACCGGTGCTTCGGAACGTCAATCGTCTGCGGCGAGCCGGAAGGGCTTGTTCGAGTAAATCAGATCGAGGAAATTCGGTGTCTTCCATTAAACTCAGCATCTGCATTCCGACCTACAACCGTGAAAAACACCTGCACGATTGCCTGGAACGGTGCCATCGCGATTTCCGCTTCGATTTCCCCTATGAAATCGTCATTTCCGACAACGCCTCCACAGACAATACGGGTGCGGTTGCCAAGGAGTTCATCGAGCGGGGGATGCCGATCCGCTACGTCAGGGGTGCGCAGAATGTCGGGATGATCCCCAACATGAACAGCGCGCTCAGGCTGGGGCGTGGCGAATACATGCTCTATCTCGCGGACGACGATCGCCTGATCCCGCAGGAAGTCGCCAATATCGTCGCCTATCTCGACGAAAACCCGAACATCACGGTCTGCCATGCACCATGGGCGATGTATGACGGCATCAACGAGGTAGAGGGCGGGCTGTTCTACACGGTCAACGAGGACAAGGTCTTCCCGCAGAAAAGCTTCGCCGAAGTCTTCAACTATATGTTCAGGGGCCACATCTTCCCTGAGATCGGCATCTATCGCAGCAGCGCTTTCCGGGCCGCTTGGGTTCCGAGAGATATCTGCTTCTATCCGTTCCCCATGCTTGCCCACTTCCTGGACCAGGGCGACATCGCTTTCCGCAAGACGCCCTTCTATCGCCAGGTCATCGTATCCGGCGTCGAACGCGATCGCGTCCAGGGAGGCGCTCAGATCGCGGCAACCGGATGGGACCAGTACCGCGGCGGTCTGGAATATTTCCTCTATTTCGCATCCAAACGCGGCAAGGTCGGCACTTCGCCCGACGAGCGCGCGACCCAGGAGCATCTTTGCAGAAACTTCACGCTGCAGCGAATGGCCGTCTCGATGCGACTGCTCGTCGGCATGCGCGAATTCGTGAAGGCGTACGAAGTCTATACCAGGATGGTCTTCGGAGGCTTCGACGAGCATCCGGAAGTTCAGTCCTTCAAGGATGGCGGATTGCTGGCAACGGCGCTGCAGATCCTCGTGTGGCAGGTGAGTGTCACTGCCGGCATCGAAAATCTCGTCATTCACGGGTTTCATGACATCGACACCATCAAGGAACGGCTTTTCAGGGTCGATTTCCCCTTGCGGCTGCAGATGATCGACGAGCCGGCCGCCCCCACGCCGCGGCAACTTGATAATACGGCAGTCCTCGTGCACCTGCCGGAAGAGCGCGACCGTTTCGTGGAAATGGGCTACCTGCCGAACCTCGTGTTCAGCCAGGACGATCTGATCAAGACCATTTTGCTCTAACGGACGAAGGCGTTTAGCCCGATCGCTTGAAAGCCTCCCTTGCATGGCTTGCTGACGGTCGTCGTTTCAATGGATAGCGCGTCAGTTACGGAGAGACGGAATTGAAAGCTGTAATTCTCGCCGGTGGATTGGGAACCCGTATCTCCGAGGAGACGCATCTCAAGCCGAAGCCGATGATCGAGATCGGCGGACGGCCGATCCTCTGGCACATCATGAAACTCTATTCCGCCCACGGCGTGAACGAGTTCATCATCTGCTGCGGATACAAAGGCTACGTCATCAAGGAGTATTTTGCGAATTACTTCCTGCATATGTCGGACGTCACCTTCGACATGGCCTATAACGAAAAGCAGGTCCATCGCCGCACCGCCGAGCCTTGGAAAGTCACGCTGATCGATACCGGCGAAGCGACGATGACCGGCGGCCGCCTGAAGCGCGTCTCCGAATACCTGCGCAACGAGGAAAGCTTCTGCTTTACCTATGGCGACGGTCTGAGCGACGTGAATATCACCGAGCTCGTCAAGTTCCATCGTTCGCACGGCAGGAACGCAACGGTTACCGCGGTCCATCCGCCGGGCCGCTACGGCGCGCTCGAACGCTCCGGCAATCAGGTTACCGGCTTCGTGGAAAAGCCACGCGGCGACGGCGGCATGATCAATGGCGGTTTCTTCGTGCTTTCGCCGAAATGCATCGACCTCATCGAGGGCGACAACATTCCGTGGGAATCCGCGCCGATGGCGGACCTTGCCACGATGGGCGAACTGATGGCCTACGAGCACGAAGGCTTCTGGCAGCCGATGGACACGCTGCGCGAAAAGAACCTGCTCGAAGACCTCTGGGCTTCCGGAAAAGCGCCATGGAAAATCTGGCCGTGAGCGGAGGGGCTCGTCCGGACCGCCGTTTCTGGGCGGGTAAACGCGTTGTTCTGACAGGGCATACCGGCTTCAAGGGAGCGTGGCTTTCGATCTGGCTCGGTCGCCTCGGCGCCGAAGTCACCGGCATTGCTCTGCCGCCCGAAACGCAGCCCAGCCTCTTTGCGCTTGCGCGGCCCGGTCTCAAGGAAAGTCATTTCCAGGATATCCGCGATGCGGCCAGGCTCGCCGAACTGGTGCGCTCCGCCTCCCCCGACATCGTCATGCATCTCGGCGCTCAGGCCCTGGTGCGCCCGAGCTACCAAGATCCGCTTGGCACGTTCGCGACCAACGTGCTCGGGACCGCCAATCTGCTGGAGGCGGTCAGGTCGGTGCCGTCTGCGCGCGTGGTCGTCGCGATCACCACGGACAAGGTCTACCGCAACCTCGAACATGCCTTCCCTTACCGGGAGACGGACCATCTCGGCGGGCACGATCCCTACAGCGCCAGCAAGGCCGCATCCGAGATTATCATTGCGAGCTACCGCGATTCGTTTCTGCGCGAAAAAGGCGTGGCGGTTGCCAGCGCCCGGGCCGGCAATGTGATCGGCGGCGGTGACTGGTCGGCCGACCGTCTGCTGCCGGACGCGGTCCGCGCCTGGCAGTCCGGCAATACCCTCAGCGTCAGGCGGCCGGAAGCCAAGCGCCCGTGGCAGCACGTGCTCGAACCGCTCTCGGCCTATCTCGTGCTTGCCGAACGTCTGTGGAGCGATCCCGCGATTGGCGATGCCTTCAATTTCGGCCCGATCACCCATGAAGCCGCACCGGTGCGCCAGGTGATCGAGATCGCCCGCGCTTCCTACGGCCGTGGCGATGTGGAATATGGCGACGGCACCGAAGGGCCGCACGAAGCGGGCTGGCTTGCCTTGGAAACGGCCAAGGCGCGGCATATGCTGGGCATCGAACCGCGCTGGTCGCTGGCGGAGGCTGTCGACCGGACGATGAGATGGTATCGTGCGCAGAATGACGGCGCCGACGCCCGCGCCCTTTGCGAAGCCGAGATCGACGAATACGAGGCACGCCCTTGAGCCGCTTCACCGTCACCGATCTGCCGCTTGCCGGCCTGAAGCTCGTCGAACGTCAAAATCTCGGTGATTCGCGCGGCTTCCTGTCGCGCATGTTCTGCGCAGACGAACTGGCGCCGGCGGGCTGGGCAAAGCCGATCGCCCAGATCAACCTAACGATGACGGCCCGCCAAGGCACCGTGCGCGGCATGCATTTCCAACGCCCTCCCCATGCCGAGATGAAACTGGTCAATTGCCTGCGCGGCGCGGTCTTCGACGTTGCGGTGGATCTCAGACAGGATTCTCCGACCTTCCTGAAATGGCATGCCCAGGAGCTTTCCTCCGAGAACCGCCGATCGCTGCTGATCCCGGAAGGGTTTGCGCACGGTTTCCAGACGCTGACCGACGACTGTGAGCTCCTCTATTTCCATTCGATGCCCTATGCGTCCGGTTCGGAAGGTGCCTTGAACTCCCAGGATCCTGCATTCGACATCAGTTGGCCGCTGGAGATCACCGAAATGTCGGATCGTGATCGCGGCCATTCCTTCCTGACATCACAATTCACGGGACTGACGCCATGAACTGCCGCCACTGCGGGACCGCACTTCGCTGCGATTTCCTGGACCTCGGCTTCGCGCCGCCATCCAACGCCTATCTGACCGCCGAGGATCTGGCCAAGCCGGAAGTCTATTTTCCCTTGAGGCTACAGGTCTGCGAGGAATGCTGGCTGGTCCAGACCGAGGATTATGCCTCGGCCGAATCACTCTTCAGTGCCGAATATGCCTATTTCTCCAGTGCCTCGACGAGCTGGCTTGCCCATGCAGCCCGTTATGTCGAGATGATCACCTCCCGTCTCGGCCTCGGCAAGGACAGCATGGTCATCGAGGTCGCCTCGAACGACGGTTATCTCCTGAAGAACTTCGTCAAGGCCGGCATACCCTGCCTCGGCGTGGAGCCGACGGCGAGCACCGCCGAAGCTGCCGAGGCGCTCGGCATTCCGGTCCGCCGGGAATTCTTCGGCGAGGCGCTGGGCAAGCAATTGGCCGGCGAAGGCAAGGCTGCCGATCTCATCCTCGGCAACAATGTCTATGCCCATGTGCCCGATATCAACGATTTCACGCGCGGCCTGAAGGCGGTGCTGAAAGCCGGCGGCACGGTGACGCTCGAATTTCCGCATGTGATGCGGCTCATCGAGCACAACCAGTTCGATACGGTCTATCACGAGCACTTCTCCTATCTTTCCCTCTTCACGGTCGGAAAGATCTTCGACGCGGCGGGCCTGCGCGTCTTCGACGTCGAGGAATTGCCGACCCATGGCGGCAGCCTGCGCGTCTACGGATGCCATGCAGATGATTCACGCCGGACGACGGAGGCGGTTACCGCACTTCTCGGCGAAGAACAGCGCCGCGGTCTTCAGACAGCGGCCACCTATGCCGACTTCCAGGCCAAGGCCGAAAAGGTCAAGAACGACGCGCTCGCCTTCCTGCTGGACGCAAAGCGCGAGGGCAAGACGGTCGCAGCCTATGGCGCCGCAGCCAAGGGCAATACGCTTCTGAATTTTGCCGGTGTCAAACCGGATCTCCTCCCCTATGTCTGCGATGCCGCAGCGGCCAAGCAGAACAAGTTCATGCCCGGCAGCCATATCCCGATCCTGCACCCGGACGAGATCGTCGCGCGCCGGCCCGACTATGTGATGATCCTGCCCTGGAACATCGCGACCGAGGTCCGTCAGCAGCTGGCCTCGCTTGCCGATCAGGGCACCAGGTTCGTAACCGCCGTGCCGGAATTGAAGATCATATGACGCCACTCGTCCTGCTTACCGGGGGAACAGGTTTTGTCGGCCGGCAGGTGCTGCGGGCGCTGACAGAATCCGGTGCGCGCGTCCGGGTGATTTTACGCGAAGGAACAGCGGAAAGCCGGCTTAGCGATCTCTCCGCTGTCGAGAGCATCGTGCGGACGGCGGACCTGTTCCGCGAGCCGGTCGAGTGGTGGGCGAAGGCCCTAGACGGCGTCGATACGGTCGCACATGTCGCCTGGTACGCCGAACCCGGCAAATATTTGCAGTCACCAGAAAACATCGTCTGCCTCGAAGGCACGTTGCGGATGGCGCAGGGTGCGGCTATCGCCGGCGTCAAACGGTTCGTCGGCGTGGGCACGTGTTTCGAATATGACGTCTCGGTGGGCATGCTCGCCACCGACACGCCGCTGCGCCCGATCAGCCCCTATGCCGGCGCGAAAGCCGCAGTATTTATGGCCCTGTCGCAATGGCTGCCGCTACACCGGATCAGCTTTGCCTGGTGCCGGCTCTTTTATCTTTTCGGCGAAGGTGAAGACGAGCGACGGCTGTTTCCCTATCTTCGCGCGCAGCTCGCCGCAGGCAAACCGGTGGATTTGACCAGCGGCAACCAGATCCGCGACTTCCTGGACGTTCGCGAAGCGGGAAGGCAGATCGCCGATATCGGACTTGGCGACAGAACGGGAGCAGCCAATATCTGTTCCGGAATTCCGGTCACGGTGCGGCAGATAGCCGAGCGGTTGGCCGACGAGTATGGTCGACGCGATCTCCTGCGATTCGGCGCCCGCCCCGACAATCTGGTGGATCCTCCCTGCGTTGTAGGATTAACGAGGTGATGACATGACGACGAAAGATACCCTGCTGCTTTACGAACAGCCGCAGTTGCCGACCTTCCAGAACCGCGTTTATCCCACGGCAGCGGAAGCCAAAGGCTGCGCCAAGGGCGATATCCGCCTGGTGCAGGACATGACGACGGGCCTCATCTACAACGATGCGTTCGACCCCAAGCTCATGGACTACGACGGCAATTACAATAACGAACAGGGCGTCAGCCGGCATTTCCACCAGCATCTGGAAATGGTGGCCGGTATCGTCGAGCGGACAATGGGCCGTGAGAACCTGGTCGAGGTCGGCTGCGGCAAGGGCCTCTTCCTCGAGATGCTGCTTGAAAAAGGTTTCGACCTCACCGGCTTCGACCCCACCTACGAGGGCACGAACCCGCGCGTGAAGCGGCATTATTTCGAGGCCGGCGTCGACGTCCAAGCCGAAGGGCTGATCCTTCGCCACGTGCTGGAGCATATCCAGGACCCGTATGATTTCCTCGTCGAGCTCTGCAAGGCGAACGGCGGCAAGGGCCGCATCTATATCGAAGTGCCCTGCTTCGACTGGATCATGGAACACCGCGCCTGGTTCGACGTGTTCTACGAGCACGTCAATTATTTCCGCCTGTCTGACTTTCATCGGATCTTCGGCAATGTCATCGAGAGCGGTCGAGTTTTCGGCGGGCAGTACCTTTATGTTGTGGCTGAGCTGGACTCGTTGCGGCCGCCGGTGCGTGAAGAAACCGATCGCGTCGCGTTTCCCGCCGACTTCACCCGCACGCTGGGCGATCGAATTGCAGCGGGCGACAGTTCGGCGATCTGGGGCGGCGCGTCGAAGGGGGTGACCTTCTCGCTGTTGAAATCCCGTCAGGGGCAGCCGGTCGACATGGTCATCGACATCAATCCCGCCAAACAGGGCAAATTCCTGCCCGCAACCGGCCTGATGGTGCAATCGCCGGACCAGGCCCTGGCGAAACTTCCCCACGGTTCGACCATCTACGTCATGAACTCCAATTATCTCGAGGAAATTCGAATGCTGTCTCACAATGCCTATACCTATGTGGGGATCGACAATGAGTGATTTCACCAAGGAAGTTGAAGCCCGCGTCGCTGCCGTCCCTGGAAACAAGGAACTTACCGACAGCGCCGCGCAGTTCATGCGCACGTCGATCGCCTCGCAATATTCCTACAACTATTTCTGGCTCGGCCGACCGATCATCCAGTATCCGCAGGATATGGTCGCCATGCAGGAGCTGATCTGGACGGTAAAACCCGACCTGATCATCGAGACCGGCATCGCCCATGGCGGCTCCCTCATCCTCAGCGCCTCGATGCTGGCGCTGCTGGAACTGTCGGAAGCGGCGGAAAAGGGCGAAGTCGTCGATCCGGCCAAGCCGAAGCGCAAGGTTCTCGGCATCGACATCGACATCCGCCCCCATAACAAGGACGCGATCGAGGCCCACCCGATGGCGTCGCGGATCGAGATGATCCAAGGCTCCAGCATCGCGCCCGAGATCATGGATCAGGTCCGCAAGGTCGCTGCCGGTTATTCGCGCATCCTGATCAGCCTCGACAGCAACCATACGCACGAGCACGTTCTCGAGGAACTCAAGCTCTATGCCCCGCTCACCAGCGTCGGCAGCTATTGCGTCGTGTTCGACACCGTCGTCGAGGACCTTCCGAAGGAACTGGCCGGCAATCGCCCCTGGGGACCAGGCGACAATCCGAAAACGGCCGTCTTCGAATATCTGAAGACGCATCCGGAATTCGAGATCGACAAGTCGGTCGAGAACAAGCTGCTGATTACCGTCGCCCCGGATGGCTTCCTGAAGCGGGTCCACTAAACGAAAGGACGCTCCTTCCGGCAGAGCTGAAAGGAGCGTCCCGACCGCATAGCGATTCGATCAAACAAAAAAGCGGCCATTTGCGGCCGCTTTTTTCATGCATTGTATTTGAAGTCTGCCGCTATTCGATCACGAAGGAGCGGAACATCACCTTGGCGACCTTGCCCTGCGAGCGAAGATCGACGCGCTCCTTAATGTCGTCCTTGAGATACTGGAAGCCCCGCGGCCCCTCGATCTGCTGCAGCGAGACCGTGCGCATATAGGCGAGAATATCCTGATGGATACTTTCCGCGAGTGCCAGTTCCGGCGGCCCCTTGAACGAAAGCGCCACTTCGAGCCGGATCCAGTTCTCGGACGGATAGGCGAGATTGGTGGTAATCGGTTCGAGGAGAATGACGCCATTGGCCTGGGTTGAGATATGGGGAAGGCCCTCTTCCTTCTTGCCGGCTTCGCCGTGTTCGCCGGCCGCGGGCTCGGCCTGATGCGCCTGCGCGTTCGGATCCTTCGGCGCGATCATGCCGCCGACGACCCAGCCGCCACCGGCGCCGATCACGGTCAGGATCGCGACGCCCGCAATGACCATGATGGTGCCATTCTTCTTTTTCTTAGCGTCGGCCGCCTGTGCTTCATCCGCCATGATCTTCAAACCTTCACATCAAGAGACCTTCGCCCGGGTCCGTCAGAAGGGCGAGAACAGATCGACGACCTGCTGACCGACCGGAGGCTGCTGGACTTCCATCAGGCGGCCGCGACCACCGTAGGAAATGCGGGCCTCGGCAATCTTGTCATAAGAAATGATATTGGTGGAATCGACATCCTGCGGCCGGACGATACCGGCAACGTTGAGGATGCGGATTTCGTGGTTGACGCGCACTTCCTGTGATCCGCTGATCAGGAGATTACCGTTTTCGAGAATCCCGGTGACGACGGCAGCCACGAGCAGCTTCAGGCTTTCGGCACGCTTGATCGTTCCCTTGCCCTGCGTGTCCGTATTCGAATCCGTGCCCAGATCGCCGGTCGTCCCCGCCTTGGGCGTCCAGCCGAACAGATTGCTCAAGCTAGCGCCCCAGGTCAGGCTGGTCGAATTCTTACGGTTGCGTTCCGTCTGGTTGTCGAACGACGCCTTGTCGTTGATCTTGATGTCGACGGTCAGGATGTCGCCGACGTTGAGGGCACGCGAATCCTTGAAAAGCGCGGCCTGGTTGTCGCTCCACAGCGAATAGCCGCTGGCCATCTGCCGCGGCTGCTTCGGATAGGACGACATCTGCGGCGCCTGCGCATATTGCAGGCCGCTGCCGATCGGGCTCATCGCCGGCGCATTGCCGATTTCCTTGATCGTCTGGCTGGAACAACCGGCCAGAAGGAGAACGGCGAGGATTGCGGGAATGCGTTTCGTCATGAGGGTACTTTCGGAACATTGGGAGCGCGTGCTTTCGACGTATGCGGGTCGGAAGCGCTAGAGATGATCGTCGAGATCATGCCGGCCTTATGCGGATCCATTTCCGCGAGGAAAAGGGCCGATTGACGGGCCGGAAGCTGCATGATGATCGCGGCCGCGACCTCCATGTTCATTTCTCCCAGCTGCGGCGCGGCCGCATCCGGCTTCATCGTCTTGAAGATGTCGACCAGGCCGGCCTGGGCACGCGCCAGGAAGTCGTTGCGGCGCTTCAACCAGTCCTGGTATTCGGTGGTCCGATCCTGGAGGGCCTTGATGCGATCGTCGACGTCCGCCTGCAGTTTTTCAAGCTCCTGCTTCTGCAGGAGATAACGCTGGTCCCGCGCGGCATCGGCGATATTGGTGCAGAACTTCTGGATTTCGTCGCTGGTCGACGCTTCGTTGACCGGAGCCGGCTGCTGCGCTCCGACCTGGGAAACCAGCGTCAGGACAGCAGCGGCGGCAAGCACCCGACGCGCCAGCTTCTTCGATATGGAAATGGTGAACAGGGTCTCGGTCATTGCAGGACGAGCTCCGCTTGAAGGGCACCGGCGGACTTGATGCCTTGCAGGATGGCGATGATGCCGTCCGGCTTGACGCCGATGCTGTTGAGGCCGGCGACCAGGGTCCTGAGATCCGGACCGTTGAGGAGCGCGACCTGGCCGCCGTTCTTCATCGCCATGATGTCCGTCTGGGGCTGAACCGCCGTCTCGCCACGCGAGAACGGTTCTGGCTGGATCACCTGCGGGGTCTCGGTAACCTGCACCGTGAGCGTACCGTAGCTGACCGCGACACGCGAGATCTTCACATCCGCACCGATGACGATCGTCCCGGTCCGTTCGTTGACGACAACCTTGGCCGGCGTGTCGGTTTCAACCACGAGGTTCTCGATCTCGGCCATCAGCCGCGTCAGATCGGCGCTCTTCGGCTTCTCGATCACCACTTCCTGGCTATCGCGGGGCTCGGCGATCGGACCACCGTAACGGCGTGCCGCGAAACTGTTGACGATGTCCGAGACGCGCACCGCGGTCGAGAAATCCGGATTGCGGAGCTGCAGGACGAGGTTCACCGAATCCTTGAACTTGGACGGCAGCTCGCGCTCGATAATTGCACCGTTCGGCACCCGCGCCGCAGTCGTTACGCCTTCGGTCAGCGTCGCCGCCTGACCCTGGGCCGAAAAACCGGATACGACCAGCGCGCCCTGGGCCACGGCATAGATCTGGCCGTCAGCGCCGGAAAGCGAGGTCATCACCAGCGTGCCGCCGCGCAGCGAGGTCGCGTCGCCGAGCGAGCTGGTCGTGACGTCGATGCGGCTGCCGGGGCTTGCGAAGGGCGGCAGGTTGGCCGTGACCATGACGGCCGCGACGTTCTTGGCATTGGACTGGCTGCCCTGGGTCGAGATGCCGAGGTTCTGCAGCATCGCTTTCATGGACTGGTCGGTGAAGGGAGACGAGCGCAGGCTGTCGCCCGTGCCCTGGAGGCCGACGACGAGGCCGTAGCCGATCAGCTGGTTGTCGCGGCCTGCCTGCAGTGACGCGATATCCTTGATGCGGGCGGAGACGATGTAGGGCCCATCGGCGGACGCCGGCGCGCTTCCCAGCAGGGAGACGATCACGGCGAGCGTCGCGAGGAAGAAACGGGTTCTCATTTCGCCATCACCTGGATTGTCCCATCAGCCATGACGGTGCCGCTGACCGTGACACCTGAATCGATGTTGCGTGCGCGAATGACGTCCCCCACTGCCGCATTCTCAAGCGGCGAGCCGGAGGCCGAAATCGTCATGCTGCCGATGGTGAAGGTCAGGCGAACCGCCTTGCCGCGGGTGACCGCGAAGGCTTCGCGAAGCGCCGAGACCGGAACGGTACGCCCGGCCAGCAGCGTGCGCTTTGCCACCATGCCCACGACTTCCCTGGTCTTGCGGGCATAGTCGCCGGCCAGATTCGGATTGGTCACCTGGACTTCTTCGACCTTGCCCTCGGTGATCTCTTCGCCGGGATAGATCGTCTGGGTCGGCACGACGGCCGTCCCCATGCCGGCCAGGACCGGCGAGCCCGTTGCGGCGAGAAGAGCTGCCAGGAGCCGCAAGGCCAGCCTGGCGCCAATCGCATTTTTCCGGCGAAACTTCATGTCTGCCCGTCTCCTGTTTATTATTTCAGGTTCTTGCTGACGATCGTAGCCATCTCATCGGCAGTGGTGATGACCTTGGAGTTCATTTCGTAGGCGCGCTGGGCGGAGATCAGATCGGTAATCTCGCGGACGGCGTCGACGTTGGAACTTTCCAGATAGCCCTGCTTCAGGTAACCAAAGCCCGGATCCTCGGGGGCTGCGACGATCGGCTCGCCGGATGCGGCGGTCTGCGCAAACAGGTTGTCGCCGAGCGGCTGCAGGCCGGCTTCGTTGACGAAGTTGGCCGTGGTGAGCTGGCCGATTTCGGTGAAATCCGCAGATTTGCCAACGCGGACCATGACCTGGCCGGTGCGGGTGATCTGCGTTTCGCTGACATCCGCCGGGAAGGTGATGTTCGGCACGACCGCATAGCCGTCGATCGTGACCAGCTGGCCCTGGGCATTCTTGTTGAAGGCGCCGGCGCGGCTATAGAGCGTCTGGCCATCCGGCGTCTGGATCTGATACCAGCCGCGTCCGACGATCGCGACGTCGAGATCGTTCTCGGTGTGGGTCAGTTCACCCTGCGTATGGATGTTGCGCACGGCGGACGTCTGAACGCCGAGGCCGATATTGGCACCTTCCGGCACGATCGCCTGGTTGGCCCGGTTCGGCACGCCCTGGGCACGCTCGCTCTGATAGAGCAGATCGGAAAACTCGGCGCGGGCGCGCTTGTAACCTGTCGTGTTGATGTTCGCGATATTGTTCGCGATGACTTCGAGATTGGTCTGCTGGGCATCCATGCCCGTTGCTGCGACGGAAAGCGCTCTCATGTCTTCGTCCTCAAACTCTAGATCTGCATTTTCGTGACTTCGAGATAGGCGGACACGATCTTGTCGCGCAGCGCCATGGCGGTCTGGAGCGACTGCTGCGCTTCAAGGACCGCATCTACGACTTCACGGGTGTTGGCCTTGCCCTGGATGGCCTTGAACGACATCGATTCCGCGCCCTTCAGGCTGTTCATCGTGTCCGTCGCCATGTTGGCCATGACGCTGCCGAAATCCATTCCGGTGTTCTGGCCGGGCGTCGTTGCGATGCCGCCGGCGAGCACGGAGCTGTTCGTGGAACCGACCTCGTCGATGCCGTTCGACAGCGACAGAGAACTAACGTTTTGAATTTTATCGATCATTGTCCGGCCTTCAGAAGGTCAATCGTCGCAGCGATCAGTTCGCGCGTCTGTTTGATGGTCTGGATGTTCGCGTCATAGGAGCGATTGGCTTCACGCATGTCGGCCATTTCGATCAGCATGTTGACGTTGGGCAGCTTGACCATGCCCTTCGCGTCGGCCGCCGGATGGTCCGGATCATACTCCTCGATGAACTTCGAGCTGTCGTTGCCGAGCTTCTTCACCTGCACCACGTCTACGCCGCTCGCCCTGTCGAGCTCGGAGCCGAAGGTAATCGTCTTGCGGCGATAGGGGTCCGCGCCGGGCGTGTCGCCGGTAGAGCGGGCGTTGGCAATGTTTTCGGAAACGATGCGCAGACGTGTCGACTGCGCCTCCATTCCCGATCCAGCGATCTTCAAGGAGGCTGAAAGCGGATCCATTTGCTTACCTCTTCACTAACGTCAGCATCATGCTGTGAAACGATTTCACTAGTCCTGTGCTCAATTCGTATTGGCGTTTGATTTCACCCGTCTTCGTCAGCTCGTCGGCCAGCGAGACGGTATTGCCGGATTCCTGGACGCCGATTTCGTCGTTCAGTTCCGATGGCTTGATGTCGATCTCATCGCTGAGGTCGTTGCTCGCGAAATGGCCCGGATTGGTGCGAGCCATCGGAACATGCGTGCGGTCCAGCACCGAGTTGAAAGGCGTGATATCCTTCGCCTTGAACTTCGGCGTATTGGCATTCGCGATATTGCCCGCAACAACTTCCTGACGCACCGAGAGCCAATCGGCCTGCCGGGATGCCATTTCGAACAATTGAATCGGTTGCATAGGGTTGTCTCCATCTTCTGTCTGGAGACTATGCCAGTAAGCTTGCGTCGGACTTACGGGCGCGCGCTGACGCCCGTGTCACGATAAACTTCTCCGCTCGAAGTAATGATCACCCACTTGCCGTCCCGTTGTTCGAGCGTGGCGAGCCTGCTGTTGTTGGGCAGGATCGAGCCTACCCGGACCATGTACATCCCGGAACCGTCTTCGATGAGCGCGCGGCCATTGGCGACATGAAGCAGCCGGAAATTGCCTTTGCCCGGAAAGGGTTGCTCTTCCCGGACACTACCGGTGTTGCGGGTCTCGCCGAGCGACGAGGTGGTGGCGGTGGTCAGGGCGTCTGTCGGCTCGACGGGCTTCGGCCAGTCGTCCTTCGAACTGTCGGTCATGGCGAGAGGCGATACGGTGACGACCGAGCGAGCGACGCCGGGAGGCAGATCGCGGGTGCGGCCGAGTGCTTCCGTGCGGATGCCGAACTTGTCGGCATTCAAGAAGACGTACCAGGGAAAGAAGGCGGAGGCGGCGGCCAGCGTGATGCCCGTCGCGACGAGGATCTTGTCCCCCAGTCGCGACTGTGCCTCCTCCGACTTCGATTGAGCCGCCGCGTCCTGATTGTTCTTGTCGCTCATCGAATAATCACCTTCTTGCTATGGCCGACTGCGGATTGCCCTGCCCCGCCGCCGCCCGGAGCGCATTGGCCAGGTCCGCGTAGGCATCAAGCGTCGGCTTTTCTCCCGGCGTCTGCTTCAGGACTTCGTAGATGACCGGCACCTGCTTGATCGCCATGTCGAGATCCGGATCGCTGCCGGCGCGATAACCGCCGATCAGGCGCAGATCGCGGGTTTCTTCGTAGCGGTGCACCAGTGATTTCAAGCGCGAGACCAGCTTTTCCTGATCCTCGGTCCAGGCCTTGCGGGCGAGACGCGAGATCGAGGCGAGCGGATTGATCGGCGGATAACGGCCCTCTTCGGCAAGCGAACGGTCGAGAACGATATGACCGTCGAGAATGCCGCGGGTCGAGTCGGCGATCGGATCGTTGTGGTTGTCGCCGTCGACCAGGATCGAGATGATCGCGGTGATCGTGCCCGTGCCCTCGACGCCCGGACCGGCGCGCTCAAGCAGGCGCGGCAGTTCGGTGAAGACGGATGCCGGATAACCACGTGCGATCGGCGGTTCTCCGGCCGCGACAGCGACCTCGCGGATCGCATGGGCAAAACGGGTGACGCTGTCGGCAATGAACAGGACGTTGTCGCCCTGGTCGCGGAAATGTTCGGCGACGGTGATCGCCACCAATGGCGCCATCTTGCGGAGCATCGGGCTTTCGTCGCTGGTCGCGACGATAGCGATTGACTTCGACATGTGCTCGCCGAGCGTATCCTCGATGAATTCGCGCACCTCACGGCCGCGTTCGCCGACCAGCGCGATTACCACCTTGTCGAACGCGTCGGCTCTGGCGAGCATCGACAGAAGCGTGGATTTGCCGACGCCGGAACCGGCGAAAATGCCGAGACGCTGGCCGAGGCAGAGCGGCGAGAAGATGTCGATTGCCCGGACGCCGGTCCTGAAACCCTTTTCAACGCGGCTGCGCGTCATGGACGGTGGCGCCGTATTGGCGATCGAACGGGGATGAAGGCCGCGCGCGATCGGTCCCTTGCCGTCGATCGGCTCGCCGAGCGAATTGATCGTGCGCCCGCACCAGCTCTCGTCGGGCGCGACACGAAAGGCGCCCTTGCGAATAACGGTATCGCCGATGCCGATCGGCTCGCCGGGTTCGATGGGGCAGACATAGATGATGTCCGGCTCGACGCGAACCACTTCGCCGAGATGGATGCCGGTCGCGCTGCGATGGGCGACGAATTCGCCGAGCCGCACATGTTTCGACAAGCCCGCGACCGTATAATGTCCTGCAGCAATGGTCCTGACATGACCACCATGGGCGACGGAGAAGGCCGGATCGGCGTAACGCGCCGAAAGCCCGGCAAGCTGGCCCAGCTTGCCGCCGTTGATTGCATCGAGGATAGCCGCTTCCATCATGGTGGGCCCTCTTTCCTATCGTTTAAGCGTTGGAACCACCGAGCGTCTTGATCGCAGCGTCCAGCGAAGTCTCGCTGTCGCGCATCAGCGACGAAATGCTTTCAAAAGCGCGATTGACCTGGATGAGCTGGGTCATCTCGCTGATACCGTTGACGTTGGCCCCTTCGATGTAGCCCTGGACGACGGAATTCTTGATGCCCTCGAGAACCGGCTGCGGGGTGTCGACGGTGATGACGCCGGAGTTATCGTGGCGCACGAAGCCCTTGGTGACATCAGCCGTGAACAGACCGAGGCTGGCCACCGGTTGTTCGTTCTGACGAATGATGCCGTCGGAGCCGACGGTCGGAGGACCGCCGTCACGGTTGAGCTGGATCGGCGCTCCGCCTGCGTCGAGGACCGCATAACCGCGGATCGAGCGGAGCTGGCCGAGCTCATCCATGGTGAAACGGCCGTCACGGGTCAATACCTTGCCGGCAGGCGTGTCGATCGCGAACCAGGCGTCGCCCTTGATCGCAAAGTCGAGCGGGTTGCCCGTGCGCTGCATTTCACCCGTACGCGTCGACAGGTAGTCGTTGCCCTGGGTGACGAACGCGACCTTTGCGCCGATATCGTTCTGGGTCTTACTCAGAACCTCGTCGAACTTGACCTCCGTGGAGCGGAAGCCGACCGTGTTCATGTTGGCCATGTTGTCGGCGATCGTGTTCAAGCGACGCTCAAGCGCGATCTGGGAAGAGATGCCGACGTAAAGTCCGGACTGCATATCATTTGCCTCCGAGTTTCAGATTGTTGATCGAGATCAGAAGATCTGTTGAAATCCCGCTCGACGCGGGGGAATTGAAGACGGCGAGCGGGTCATAAGTGTCGGTGGGATTGCTGATCTCCCACATGGCGGTGAACCGCTCGAGGAACTTGTTGACCTTGGTCGGATCCTGGAAATCCTCGATCTTGACCATGTCTTCGATGTACTTGGCCTGACGATCGAGGTCGGCACCAATCATCTCATCCGGCATGCCAAGCGCGGTGCGCATGACTTCCGAAAGCGCGTCGTCGGCCAGGACTTCCATGCCGGACTTGATCGTCGGCGCAGTGCGCTCAAAATAGAGAGCCAGCCGAACGCCCATATTGTCGGCACCAGCATCCTCTTCCAGCGTCTGGCGCTGGAACTTGTCGACAACGCCTTTCTGGGCCTTATCGAACGACGTGGCGGTCGCACCGAAAGCTGCGAAATTCAGGGATTCGACCAGTTGCGCATAACGGCTGTCGGACAGCTGGTTGGCGAAATCGGCCTTGTTGTCGGTGCCTTCCGTCAGGACCTTGCGGATCAAGGCCTTGGCGTAGCCCATATCCTCGAGACCATGTGCCTTCAGCGCGTAGTTATAGAGACGCGTATCGGCCATGAAGTCGTCGATATTCTTGATGCTGCCGATCTTCGACAGATAATATTCGGTCTCGCGCGCAACTTCCGGCTTTTCGGCGACACGCTCCAGCGACTTCGACATGTCGCGACTGATCATTGCGTAGCTGGTGTAAGTCGTGATCACGGTAGCTCTACCTAAGTCCGCGGAAGCGGCGAACGTCGCTGCGGAGCCGGCAATCCGGTCCGATCGTAGGCAGAACTAGCCCCGAAGACTTGTGCGAAACTGTTCGGCACCCGCTTTTATTAGCGTCTTCACAGCCAGCCTCACGCAAGCCAGAAGCCTTATCCCCAAGACAAACGAAAACGATCGGGCACAGGTACGCGATGAATATTATTATCGGCTTTGTCATCACCGTTGGCTGTATTCTCGGCGGCTTCATGGCCATGGGTGGCCATATCAACGTTCTCATCCAGCCTTTCGAGCTGATGATCATCGGCGGCGCCGGTCTTGGCGGCTTCATCATGGCCAACCCGATGAAGGTGGTGAAGGATAGCGGCAAGGCGCTTGGAGAAGCCTTCAAGAATGCCGTACCGAAGGAGCGCAACTACCTCGACGTTCTCGGCGTGCTCTATTCGCTGATGCGCGACCTCAGAACCAAGTCGCGCAACGAAATCGAAGCCCATATCGACAATCCGGATGAATCGCCGATCTTCCAGACTGCTCCGACGGTCCTGAAGAACAAGGAACTGACCGCCTTCATCTGCGACTACGTGCGCCTCATCATCATCGGCAACGCCCGCTCCCACGAGATCGAGGCGCTGATGGACGAAGAACTCAACACGATGTTCTCCGACAAGATGAAGCCTTATCACGCGATCACCGCGATGGGGGACTCCTTCCCGGCCATCGGTATCGTCGCCGCCGTTCTCGGGGTTATCAAGGCGATGGGCAAGATCAACGAATCGCCGGAAGTTCTCGGTGGCCTCATCGGTGCGGCTCTCGTCGGCACCATGCTCGGCATCTTCCTGTCCTATTCGGTCTGCAACCCTTTGACCTCGCAGATCAAGATCGTCCGCACCAAGCAGCACCGCCTGTACATCATCGTCAAGCAGACCCTGCTTGCCTACATGAACGGCTCCGTGCCGCAGGTTGCGCTCGAATACGGACGTAAGACTATTTCCAACAAAGAACGGCCCTCGATCGACTCGGTCGAGCAGGAAATGATGAATCCTGGTGGAGAAAAGGCGGCATGATGACGTCGAACCAAGCAAACCAATCACCGGCGTCGGGCATGGACCTGGCGCTCCTCGCAAAACTGACCGGGGGTCTCGGCGACAAGAAAACCGTCGAGAAGATCAGCAGCGAATTCGCGCAACTCTACGCGGAATTCCTGCCAGACGTCTTCCACAGCGAAACGGGCATCCGGATCGGCGTCTCTTATGTGAGCTGCACATCCGGCCTGATGACCGACCTCATCACCGATCTGGGCGATGGGTTTGCGCTTTCTGACGGATCCTTGCGCAACTGGTCCCCGAATTTCGTGCTCGGTTGCGGCAACAGCTTCGTGATTGCACTCATGGAATTGATGCTGGGCTCGGCAGCCGACACGATCATGCAGCCGATCGAACGTCCGCTCTCGGATATCGAGCTCGACCTCGCAGCGATGGTTTTCGAGCGGATCGCCAACGTGCTGCGCTCCGGCGTCAATTCGCAGGGAGGGTTCGAAGCAAACCTTGAACGACCCCATAACGCCGAGGACAGGCCGAAATCGGATGATCTGGCACGCCCGGAATTCGGGGTCTCCATCCGCATGGCATTCGAGCTCGGCTCGGTCATGTCCGAATTTGCCCTGGTCATCCCTCAACGTGCCTTCCTGAAGACCAAAGTCACCGCTCCGCGGGCGAAGGCTCAAGTCAAGGCCAAGCAAGAATGGACGGACCGCATGAATGACCAGGTCCGCCGTTCGCATGTGACCCTCGAGGCCCGTATCCGGCTGCAGAAGCTGACACTCGGGACGATCTCGCGGCTAGCCGCCGGCGACGTGATTGCTTTCCAGGACAAGCGCGATGTCCAGGTTCAGGTCAGTGCCAATGGCCGGGATATGTATTCTTGCGAATTCGGGCGGTCCGGCGAGCGGTATACAGTCCGCGTAAAGGATAACATCAGCACGGACGACGAGATCCTCCAACACCTGATAGGCTAGATCCGCGGCGAGCCTGCCGCCGGCGTTTTCGCAAAGGCAGGCTGACGCAAGTTTCAACGGGAATAATCACCGCATGGCTACGAAGAAGACACCTCTCACCGATGACGATTCACTGATGCCCCTCGGCAATGATGTCGATCTGGATCAGGCTATCGACGATCTGCGCGGCGTCTTGAAGACGGACGCCGACGGCGGCGTGCCTGGCTTCGATGCTGATTTCGGCGCATCCGCAACCAGCGACTTTTCGTCCGACGCCCCATCGTTCGGAGGCGGCTTCGAAGCCCCGGCCGATACGTTCGGCGGCGGCGGAAGCTTCGGCGGCGGTAGCGCTGGCCTTGGCGGTGCAAAAAGCTTCGGCGGCAACGATTTCGGCAGCTCGACATCCAGCAGTGCCGCCTATCAGGAGCCGGGCAGCGCGCTCAATGCCAATCTCGACCTGATCATGGATATCCCGATCGACGTCGAGATCGTGCTCGGAACCAGCCGCATGCAGGTTTCGGGCCTGATGACGCTCGAGGAAGGTGCAACGATCGCGCTCGACAAGAAGATCGGCGAGCCGGTTGAGATCGTGGTCAACGGACGCCGCATCGGCAAGGGTGAGATCACCGTGCTGGAAAATGACGACACGCGCTTCGGTGTGAGACTGACGGAAGTACTGAGCACGAGAAGAACCTGATCCCTGTTTGGGACAGAAAAGGAAGACCATGATGGACTTTGAGGATTTCGGTGGCAGCGCCTTATCTACGAAACCGTTGTCCAAGGCCGAAAAGGCCGCGGCAGTGCTCCTGGCTATGGGCAAGGGCGTCGCTGGCAAGCTTCTCAAGTATTTCACCCAGAGCGAGCTGCAGAATATCATTGCCTGTGCTCAGACGCTGCGCGCGATCCCGCCGGACGAACTCCTCGAACTCGTCAACGAGTTCGAGGACCTGTTCACCGAGGGCACCGGCCTTATGGACAATGCCGCAGCGATCGAGGGCATTCTCGAAGCGGGCCTGACACCGGAAGAAGTCGACGGCCTGCTCGGCCGCCGCACCGCGTTCGACGATTACCAGGCCAATATCTGGGACCGCCTGCAGGATGCCGATCCGGCATTCGTGGGCAAATTCCTGTCGCGTGAACATCCTCAGACCGTCGCCTACATTCTTTCGCAGATGCCGTCGATCTTCGGTGCGAAGGTCCTGCTTCAGCTTCCCGACAGCCGCCGCGCCGATATCATGAACCGCGCCGTCAACATGAAGGAAGTCAGCCCCAAGGCAGCCCAGATCATCGAGAACCGGGTAATGGAACTGATTGCGGCAATCGAAGCCGAACGCAACTCCAACGGCTCGAACAAGGTCGCCGAGCTTATGAACGAGCTCGACAAGAACCAGGTCGATACCCTGCTCAGCTCCCTCGAGACGATCAGCAAGGAGTCTGTCAACAAGGTCCGTCCGAAGATCTTCCTCTTCGAAGACCTCATGTTCATGCCGCAGCGCAGCCGCGTCATGCTGCTCAACGACGTCGCAGGCGACATCCTCACGATGGCGCTGCGCGGTGCGACCAACGAGATCAAGGAATGTGTCCTCTCGGCGATCAGCCCGCGCCAGCGCCGCATGATCGAAAGCGATCTGGCGGTCCAGAACATGAACCTCAATCCGCGCGAAGTGGCGATTGCCCGCCGCGCGATCGCACAGGAAGCGATCCGGCTCGCCAATTCCGGCCAAATCTTCCTCAAGGAAGAAAAGAAGGATGGCGACAAGCCGGCCGAGGCCGCCTGAGCTGCCTATTGAGACACCACAAAAGAAGCGGAGCGGGAAACATCTCGCTCCGTTTTCGTTTCAAGCCACCTTTCGCCGTTATTCTCCGGCCACCCACAGTCTTTTTGTTGACTCGATTAGCGGCTAGCAGGCGATGCGGTAACATCGCGAGCGGCGGCGGCCGATTCGTTTGAGCCACGTCCTCGCAACCGGAAGACCGATTGGTTCAAAGCCGTGTCCGACGACGATAAAGACAGTAAAACAGAAAACCCGACCGCCAAACGAATGTCGGAAGCGGCAGACAGGGGTAACGTCCCGGTCTCCCGCGAAGTGCCGCTTTTTGCCTCGATCCTGGCTTTCTATGTGTATCTCGTCTTCTTCCTTCCCTCCGGCATCGCAAAGATGGCCGAGACGCTGAAAGACCTTTTCGAGCAGCCGGATCAGTGGCGGCTCGAAAATTCGACGGATGTCGTCTCGCTGAGCGTCCATCTTGGCTGGGCCATCGCCGCATTCCTCGTTCCGGTGATGCTGCTCTTCATCATTTTCGGGCTTGGCTCCTCGTTCGCGCAGAACATGCCGTCGCTGGTCCTCGAACGCGTGCGGCCGCAAATTGCCCGTGTTTCACCGACCAAGGGCTTTGGACGGATTTACAGCGTCCCCGGCTTCGTCGAATTCGCAAAGTCGATCTTCAAGATCCTGATCGTGGCAGTGATCATGTATTTCGCGCTGCGCAGCGAATATTTCGCCTCACTCGACGCAATGTTCTCGGATCCCCAGATCATTCTCGTCAAACTGGACGCAATTATCCGCCGAATGGTGATCGTTGTCGTCATGTCGGCGGGCATCCTTGCCGTCGTCGACGTCCTCTGGACGCGGTATCACTGGTACAACGAACTGAAGATGACCAAGCAGGAGGTCAAGGACGAATACAAGCAGGCGCAGGGCGACCCGATCGTCAAGCAGCGCCAGAAATCGGTGGCGCGCGACCGTGCCCGCCGGCGCATGATCAACAACGTCCCCCGTGCGACGCTGGTGATCGCCAACCCGACTCACTTTGCGGTGGCGCTGCGATACGTGCGCGAAGAAAACGACGCCCCGGTCGTCGTCGCCAAGGGCCAGGACCTGATTGCGCTCAAGATCCGCGAAATTGCAGAGGAAAACGGCATCCCCGTTTTTGAAGATCCGCCCATGGCACGCTCCATGTTTGCGCAAGTCTCAGTGGATAGTGTCATTCCGCCAGTCTTTTATAAGGCTGTGGCGGAACTCGTGCACCGGGTCTACGCCTCCCGGTCGCAAAAAAAACGGACACGCTGAGCGTCATGAAGAAATGCACCTACTCCACCGAACGAGAAGAAATCGTCGCACAAGCAATCAGCCCGCTGGCTTCGGAACTTCGCCTGCTCGATGCCGGTGACCTCATCTCGCTTCTCCGTCTAGAGTGCCACAGCAGCCTCGCCGACCTCGTATCTTCGGCAGCGGAGCTTTATTTCCACCCCGGGACCGTGAGTTTCGGCGCTGGCGGCGATTACAAGCTCGAATGGAACGGCAAGCCGGAAGTCGTCCTCGACCTCGAAATCAAGCCGCGTGGCGTTTCGGTCTATGCGCGCCTGACACTGGCGGACCAGCTGGCGGCGCTTGAGATCGACCATATTGCGTTCCAGGCCCCGTTTGAGGACCCGCACGACAACACCGCATTCCTCGCAAAAAGCCTTCAGGAAGCCAAATTCGTAAAGACCAGCAACTCGCAGATGTGAGGCTACCGCCGAAGCGTAAGAGACGCGTTCCCGGTCGGTTCGGTCAGTGGATATAACCGAGCCTGATCGCCTTGGCGATCGCCTGGATGCGGTTGACTGAATCCAGCTTGACGGTAGCAGAGCCGAGATAGGCGTTGACGGTGTGGACGGAGAGGCCGAGTTTTTCGGCGATCTCTTCGCTGATGCGACCGTCGCCGGCCAGTTGAAGGCAGGCTATCTCGCGTTCGCTCAGTGATTCCGCCGGTACGCTCCGGCGTTCGTCGAGTGCCAGCAGGTCCATGACCACCTGGCAGCTTTTAACGTGCTGGTCGATGATGACATCGCTCACCAGTTCCATCGATGTCCCGAAGAAAGCAACATAACCATTGCCGAGGGCGCCAAGGCGTACGGGGAATGCTATCCCCGAAAAGGGAACGGCGCCGGCATCCAGACGATGCGTCAATGGCGAAAATTCGCCGGCATCGGCAAAACTCGTGTTTTCCGAACCATTCCAGATCAGCGGCAGGAGTGACGTCTCGATATGGTCCAGCAGCGCCTCGCCATAAGCGCTGATGAGCTGGTTGCTGCTTTCGAGTGCGCCTGCTCCCCAGTTTTCAAGCTCGCATACGAGCTTGCGCTTGTTGGGCAACCCGGCGCCTGCGATGCGGAAAACCGCAAAATTCCGCGCCTTCAGGTTCTTCTGCATGGCGATGAGCTTCGGGAAGATGTCCGACCGGCTCGATGCGCGCTGGAGGCGCAGATACTGGATGCTTCCAGGTCCATCTGCCGTGCCGCTGCGCGAATAACCCATTGAAATTATTTTCCTAAACTAGATTGTTGCGAACGGCGTAGGCAATCGCCTCGGAACGAGTCTTGGTTGCCGTCTTGCGCATCACGCTGGTAATGTAATTGTTGATCGTGTTGCGAGATATGCCGAGGATCACGGCGATCTCGTCGCTGGTCTTGCCCTCGGCAATCCAGAAGAGACATTCCAGCTCGCGTTCGGTCAGTTCGAAATCACGTTCCGTCCTGGCATCCGCATTCTCTCCGAAACTGGAGCCGTAGGCGGCGAACAGCCCTACTTCCCTCAACCGTTCCTGCGACAGGATGATGCCGTCCAGAAACAGCAGCATCAGCGAGAAGCGCGTCCGGCCGACACAGAACGTCAGCGCGCAATACTGCCGGCTGATGTCGTCCGGCGGCACGATGTCGTCCGGCAACAGCGCAAAGCTCGGGGTCAGCAGCGAGAGACATTTTTCGAGTTCGGTGGAACGGGCGTAACCGCTCGCAAGCTCCGAGCCTAGGCGCCGGACGAGATCGAACGGCCAGTTGGACGCTACGATAAAATCGAGGCCCTGCTCCTGGATAAGGTCGTAGCGGGCCAGCAGAAAATGAGAAGCGCCGACGTAATCGGCAAGCAGGCGCATGACTGCCTGAACGTTGTTGGATCCCGCCAGAACAGAAAGACGGCGAACCAATTGCTCACGCGATAGTCCCCGGGAGCCGGCAGACTCCGTATAGGAGCGCCCCTCCGTCATCATTTCTACCCCCGACAACTCCATTCGCGATCTGCTCCCCGCCACGTGGCGCATCCATCATGAATGCGCGCGCCGCGGCATGCTGCGATTTCATACAACCCCTCTTGGGCCGAAACGATCCCGAGTTAGACGAATTCTTCAAGGAATACTGTTGGTAGCCGCTCTCACTCGTCGTCCACACCGGAATTTCCAGCCAGCCCCACCCTCCACGGGACCTCGGAAGCCATTGTACGAATCAAGGCCATTGTAGGAGACGCATTACGAATTACCATCGCCTCGACACCGGATTTCCCCAGTTGCGCCATATTGTTCACTGATTCGCTAATGGATAAATCCGCCAAGTGTGCGGCGGGGCTGAAAAGAAATGGGCCGGACAAGGTCCGGCCCATCGCAATCATATTTTCGTGATACCTTGTCACGCTGCCTTTTCGAGCGCCCACTTGCGGAGAATCTTCGCGGCGCGCTCTTCGGAGATTTCGACCATCCGGGCAAGCCGCTTTTCGGGGCCTTCCTTGACGCGGCGGTTGAAGCCCTCGTCGTCGCCACCGCCCAGCATGTCGTTCGAGCTGTCGAAACCGAAATCGGAACCGAAGCCGTCCATGAGCGCCGGGCTGCCGGTCGTAGGCGAGAAGTCGGGAAGTTCGAGACCTGCACCCTCTGCCGCTTCGCCGGCGACATTGGTGCCGCTGACGGTGCGGATGAGCGGGCGAAGACCGAGCCAGACCACCAGGAAAGCAACCAGGACGAAGGCGAGCGAGTTGATGATGCCTCCGACATTCCGGCTCAGCATGTCCATCATGCCCGGACCGCTGGAGGCCTCGCTCAGAAGCTGGTTCTCCAGGAAGTCCATGGCCGTCAGGGTGACGACATCGCCGCGGCCCGAATTGATGCCTGCCGCGGATGCCACGATCTTCTGCATCTCGGCGAGATAGGCATCGACCTTGGCCTGGTCGGCCGGCTCGCCGATCATTTTGGCGACGCGGCCCTTGTTGACGACCACCGCGACCGAGACTTTCTCGATCTGATAGCTGTTGCGCGTCGTGGCGACCGTCTTCTGATTGATTTCGTAGTTGGTCTGTTCTTCCTTCTTGTCGGACTGATCAGTCGATTTCGGACCATTGGCACCACCCGGAGGCGGAGCGGCCTGCGGCACGTTCTGCTCGACGGTCGTGGCGTTGTCGTCCTGGGTCTGCTGCGACTTGGACGCTTCCTTGGTGGTCCGGACCGAACGTTCGACGCGGGAGTTCGGATCGAAGACCGTCTCGTTGATCTGCTGGCTGTCCGTGTTCAAAGACGCCGTGACGCTCGAACGGAAATTGTCCATGCCGAGGAAAGGCGCCAGCGCCTTGTCGATATTGTTCTCGATTTCCTGCTGAACGTTCTGGACGATGCTCAGCGATTTGTTCATTTCGCTGCCGCCGTATTCGTCGCCCGATGCGAGCAACTGACCGGTGGAGTCGAGAATTGTCACGTCATCGACGTCGAGGCCCGGGACTGCGGAAGCGACAAGGTGACGAATGGACGAAGTCGCCTTGCGGCCCGTCGTCGAGCTGGCTCGGATCATCACCGATGCGGTCGGCTTCTGTTCACCCCTGCGGAAGTTGCCGACATCCGGCATCACGATATGGACGCGAGCGGCGTTGACGCCGTTGATCTGCTGGATCGACCGGCCGATCTCGCCTTCCAAGGCCCGAACGCGGGTGACTTCCTGCATGAAGGAGGTCAGGCCGAGCGAGCCGACGTTGTCGAAGAGTTCATAACCGGCGTTGGAGCTGTTCGGTAGACCGCGCTCGGCCAGCAGAAGCCGCGCCTTGCTCGTCGAGCCGGCCGGAACCTGAAGGCTCGAACCGTCCGTACCGACCTGGAAAGGCATGTTAGCCTCTGCCAGCGCAATACTCACCTGGTTGAGGTCGGCCTTATCAAGCCCGACATAGAGCGTTTCGTAAGCCGGCTTGTTAACGAAGAGGGCCGCCGCAATAACGATCGCAACTGAAATGACGCCGACAGCGCCTAAAGCAATAAGTCTCGTCTGGCCTAAACCGGCCAGATTTCTAAAGACTTGTGAAAATTGAGCCAACAGATTCATTCTGTTCCCACATCGCCAACTAGGTATTCGAGCCCATGCCCAGTCGCACCTTAGAAAGCGAAGCTTGTGCGAGCGTTTCGCGAGCGCAGGGATTCTGGCGACTATGGAGGGCTGGCTGGGTAATCGGCCATCATGGCCGAAACATGCATGTCAGGGCTGGCGATCAGAAGAAATCGAAATCGCCGGCTGCCTTGCTCAAAGGCTGGGAATGGCCGTGGCGCATGCCGTTGGTCAGCGCCTTCTGCATGTCGGCAAGCTTGACGAGATTGAGCGCGGTCGAGACATCGACCATCCATTCGCTCGGAATGCCGCCGGTGATCGTGTCGACGAATTCCGCAAGGCCGCGCGTCTTCTGCACGGCAAGGTCGATGCCCTGCAGGACTTTCAGGCTGTCCGGCGATTGCAGGATTGTTTCTCCGCCGAGTTCCAGAAGCTGCGGCTCGACCCGTTCGATCAGGTATGCCACGTCATGAAGCTCCGAGACCAGGCGCATCAGGACTTCTGGAAGAGATTCCTCAAACGGAGCGATTGGCGTCTTGACGATGTCGTTCATGGCTATCTTCGCCCCGAGAAATGATTTTTTTAGAAGAACTCGATTGAGCTCTCGACCGGCTTCGCCGGCATGCGTACCGGACGCTGCTCCATCGCCACGGTCCGTTGAGTTTCGGCGCCGGTCAGCGGATACTGACGAGCCCGACCGCTTACCGGCCAGAACTCCAGCTTGCGCCCGTGCTCCCCGCCCGTTGAGGAGCCGACCACCGGAATACCTTCGTCCTTTAGAAATTCCATAGCGAATGCGGCATTCTGTTCGCCGACATTCGAAAAGCTGGCAATTGTCTTGGCGCCGCCAAAAATCTTCGCTTCCAACCGGTCTCGCCGGGCTCCCTGCTTCAAAAGACCATTGATCAACAGTTCCATCAGATGCACGCCGTAACGCGTCGCATCGCCGCCCGAGGCCATGGAACCGGCGGATCCCGGAAGCAGGAAGTGGTTCATGCCGCCGATACCGGCGACAGGATCGCGAAGACACGCAGCCACGCATGAGCCCAGAATCGTGGAGAGAACAGCATTCGGGTCGTTCAGGACCTTAAATTCCCCCTGGATAATATGGACACGCCTGACTGCAGCGGCGTCATTCATTTCAATGCTCCAAACACCGCCTCGATAGCGGCCTTCATCTTTTCGATCGTGAACGGCTTGGCGAGAACGTTGTTGGCGCCGAGCGATGCAGCCTTCTGAACCAGGGCACGGTCGCCCTGGGCCGTCAGGATGATGAATGCGGCCTTCTTCGTGTTCGGATTGGCGCGAACGGCCTGAAGGAAACCGATACCGTCCATTTTCGGCATGTTGAAATCCGAAATGACGAGATGGTGCGGCTGCTCGGCCATGATCTTCATGCCCTGCTCGCCATCGCCGGCAGAAGTGATCTGTTTGAAGCCGAGCTGTGTCAGGGCGTCGCTGAGCAGCAGGCGGCTGGTGACCTGATCGTCGACGATCAGAACTTTGATTTTTTCAGCGATAGACATTTATTCGGTACCTTCTTTTCGGGCAGCAGTTAACTTCAACACTTCTTCTCCTATGGAGCCTAACGGCAGTTGTTGCTCGACAGCCCCCATTTCATGGGCAACCCTCGGCATGCCGTAGACCACACAGGTCTTTTCGTTCTGCCCGATCGTGCGTGCGCCCGCGCTACGCATTCTGAGCAAACCTGCAGCTCCATCGCGGCCCATGCCGGTCAGGATGACCCCGACCGCATTGCGACCTGCCAGGTCGGCGACCGAGTCGAAAAGGACGTCCACTGAGGGCCTGTGACCGTTTACCGGCTCCTTTTCGATCAGCCGGCAACATGGCGCCGACGGATTGACCACCTGCAAGTGTCGTTCGCCACCGGGCGCCAGATAGATCCTGCCGATCTCCAGCCGCGCGCCATCGGTGGCTTCCTGCACCACAGGAGCGCAGATACGATTAAGGCGTTCGGCAAAACTTTTGGTAAACGTGGAAGGCATATGTTGAGTAATTACGGTCGGCGGACAATTTTGCGGGAACTTTTGCAATACCGCGATAAGAGCTTCAACACCTCCAGTTGACGATCCTATAGCCACAACCTTCCGACCCACCCGGTATTCCGCAGCGGGAGAGGCGGCGATGAACGGCGTCGGCCCATTCCGGCGGGGTCCGGACCGGGCTGCAGCCTTCACCTTTTCGGCAAGATCCATGAACGGGCGGACATCGCCGGGAGCCGGTTTGCCGACGCAATCGAAGGCGCCGATCTCAAGAGCAGCCAACGTCGCATTGGCACCCTGATGGGTCATTGCCGAGACCATGATGACCGGCATTGGACGCAGGCGCATGATCTTTTCGAGAAATTCCAGCCCATTCATGTTGGGCATCTCGATATCAAGGGTAACGACATCGGGGTTGAGCTGCTTGATCGCGACGCGTGCTTCCAGCGCATCGCCAGCCTGGCCAACGACATTCACTTCCGGGTCGGAATTCAGGATGGCCGTAATCAGCCCGCGCATGGTGGGTGAATCGTCAACGACCAGGACTCGTGCCGGAGCGCTCATGCTTTTCTCCCCGCGCCCTTACCGGTATAACGATAGGTGGTGATACCGATATTATCGAACAGGTTTTTGGCGTCGCCGGAAACACGCTCGGAATGGCCGATATAGAGATGTCCGCCTTCGGGCAGGAGCGAAGCAAAGCGGGACCAGATTTTCACCTGCGTCGGTTCGTCGAAGTAGATAACGACGTTGCGGCAAAAGATGATGTCGAAATTGCCCTTGAAGGGCCACTGCGCCATCAGGTTCAATTCGTTGAAGGTAATCAGTTTCTTGACGCGGTCGTCGATCTGGAACCTACGGCGCCCGCCGGCATCGACCTCGCGGAACCATTGCTTGCGCATGGCCGGCGTCATGGTTTCGAGCGCGTTCTCGTCGTAGAGGCCGGCACGGGCCGCGGCCAGGATCTTCGGGTCGATATCGGTCGCCAGGATACGGAAATCGAGATCGGCCGCGTTGGGAAGCAGCGACAATACGGTCAGCGCAATCGAATAGGGCTCCTGCCCATCCGAACAGGCGGCCGACCAGATGCGCACGCGGCCGCCACTCTTGGCGCGGTTGATAAGACCCGGCAGAACCTCGTCGCGCAGGTGCTCGAAATGATGGTTTTCGCGGAAGAAGCGGGTGAAGTTGGTCGTCAGATGCGACAGCATCTCGCGGCGGGCGGCAGCGCCTTCGGGCGAGGCCACCAGAACGCAATAATCCTTGAAGCCGCGCAGACCCAAGGCCCGGATATGCTTGGAAAGGCGGGAATAGACGAGCGAGGCCTTGGAATCGTTGAGATAGATTCCGGCATCCGAGTAGATCATCGCCGAAATGTCGGTGAGGTCGCGGCGCGTCAGCGGATATTCTCCGCTTGCGAGCACCTCATCCGGTGATTGTCGGCTTTCGATGGCGCCCAAGGGCTTCATGCAGCGTCGCTTTCCTGGTCGGGGAAGAGGGCGTCCAACTCGATCATGCAGATCATCCGCTTATCGATGGCGAGAATCCCCCGGGCATATTGTCTCTCCAGATCGGAGGAGACTTCCGGTACTGGCTGGATATTCTCGTCGGTAATCGTAAGGATATCGGAAACGGCCTCGACGAGGAGACCAACAATCTTGGCCTTCATCTGCGCCACGATAATCACATGGCGTACCGTCGGCTCGGCATCCTTCATGCCAAGCCGGGCCGAAAGATCGACAATCGGCAGGACCGCGCCGCGCAGATTGATAACACCCATGACATAGGCGGGCGCATGCGGCAGCGGGGTTGCCTGGGTCCATCCGCGAATCTCGCGGACGGACATGATGTTCACGCAAAATTCCTGATCGCTGATGCGAAAAGCGATCAGCTCCTTGCTTCCCGGGACCAGATTTTTCACGGCATACGACATAACAACTCAACCCGTGGCGGCTAACGACATTTCAGGTTTCATGGACTGGCCTCGCGACGCTGCGACGACCGCATCGACGTCGAGGATGAGAGCGACGCGGCCGTCACCGAGAATGGTGGCTGCGGCGATGCCCGGAACGTGCGTGTAGTTTGCCTCGAGCGACTTGATGACGACCTGGCGCTGGCCCTGAATGGCATCGACCATCAAGGCGCGCTGGCCGCCGCCTTCCGATTCGACCAGCAGTGCAACACCTTCGACCGGATTGGCCTGGGTGGCGCGGTAGTTGAGGACCCGGCCCACGTCGACCAGCGGGCAGAACGAGTTGCGGATCGAGATAAGCCGCTGATTGGCGCCGAAGGAATGGATGGCGGCGGCCTCCGGCTGCAGCGTCTCGACGATGGCGGTCAGCGGCACCACCAACGTCTGGCCGGCGACCGTGACGACCATTCCGTCCAGAACGGCAAGTGTCAGCGGCAGGCTCATGGTGAAGGTCGAGCCGAAGCCCGGCCGCGATGAGATCGAGATGCGGCCGCCGAGCGCCTGGATCGAGCGCTTGACGACGTCCATGCCGACGCCGCGACCGGAAATGTCGGAGATCTTATCGGCGGTCGAGAAACCCGCCATGAAGATCAGGTTGTCGATCTCGTCATCCGACAGGTTGGCGTCGGCTGCGATGATGTCGTTGTCGATCGCCTTCTGGCGGACGCGCTCACGGTTGATGCCGGCGCCGTCGTCGGCAAGTTCGATCAGGATGCGGCCCGAACGATGTTTTGCGGTCAGCTTGATCGTGCCTTCCGGATCCTTGCCGGCGGCCTCGCGCTTTTCGGGCGACTCGATGCCGTGGTCGACGGCGTTACGGATCATGTGGGTCAGCGGTTCGGCGATCTTGTCGATGACCGTCTTGTCGACTTCGGTGTTTTCACCTTCGGTGACTAGGCGGATCGACTTGCCGACCATGTCGGCCACTTCGCGGACGATACGCGACATGCGCTGGAAGACCGGCTTTACCGGCTGTGCGCGGATCGCCATGACCGAGTCCTGGATCTCGCGGGTGAGCTGCTGCAGCTCTTCGAGGCCCATGTTGACGGCCGATGTACCGGTCGCGTCGTTCTCGACGACACTCTGGGAGAGCATCGCCTGGTTGATGACGAGTTCGCCGACGAGGTTGATGAGACGGTCGACGCGGTCGAGATCAACGCGGATCGTCTGGCCAGCGCCGGCTGCCGCGGCAGCGGCATTGTTCTGGGCGGCAGCTGCCGCGGCAGCCGATTCCTTCCTCTCGGCGGCACGGGCCGTCCTCGAGACGTTGCTTGCGGTCTCGGCAGCGGATACGGCCGCAGCGACGGTTTCTTCCGAAACGCCCCGTTCGGCGGTCTTTTCCTCGTCTTCTCCACCAGCGGAGTCATCAAGGATCGACAGATCGAACGGAACCGGGACCATCGGCAGTTCCTCGTTGGAAGATGCCTCTTCGGCAAGCTTCACTTCGAGGTCGCAATCCCATTCCGCGAATTCGAAGACGGCACGGATATCGTCTTCGCTCCTGGTGGTCCGGATCGAGATCTTCCAGCTGAAATAGGAGGCCTCCGGATCCATCTTGTCGAGGGTCGGCAGAGCGTCCGTGTCGCAATTGATGCTCATCTCTCCCAGACGGGACAGATCGCGCAGCAGGAGCGCTGCCTCGTTGCCCTTGGAATAGAGTTCGCGACGCGGCTTGAACGAGACTTCGTAGACCGAGCCTTCAATTGCCGGCTCATCGTCCTCGCCGAAGCCGTCGAACGAAAAGGGGACCGGCTGAAAGCCGCTGTCGTCGCTCGGTTTGGGAAGATCAACTTTCGCCACGGGAGCCGGGGCAGCCTTTGCGGCCGGTTTCGGGGCGTCGTGGCCGGAGGAAGAGGGCGACCCGCCATGGGCGAGCGCCTCAAGTTCCTTGACGAGGCTGCGGCTTCTCGATTCGTCGACGCCGCCGCCGTCACGCGATGCGCTGACGAGATCGGCCAGCACGTCTGCCGACTTGAGCATGACCTTTAGGACGTCCTGCGTCGGCTCGAGCTTGTTGGAGCGTACGCAATCGAGCGTCGTCTCGAAGACGTGGGCGAAGGAAACCAGGTCGTCCAGACCGAAGGCGCCAGCACCTCCCTTGATGGAATGAACGGCACGGAAAACGGCGTTCACCGTTTCGGGGTCGCGATCCCCGTCGTTCAGCTTGAGAAGACCCGACTCCAGTTCTGCGAGCTGCTCTTCGCATTCCTGAAAGAAGATCTCTTTGATTTCGTTCATATCCATCGGGGGAATTCCTGGCTCAGGCGGTTACACGCTCGATCGCATCAATCAGTTTGGCAGGATCGAAGGGCTTGACGATCCAGCCCGTCGCGCCGGCCTGCCGGGCCCGGTTCTTCTTCTCGGCATCGCTTTCCGTCGTCAGGACGAGGATCGGAACGGCGCGATATTTTTCGTTGCGGCGAACACCTTCGATGAAACCGAAGCCATCGAGGCGCGGCATGTTGATATCCGTGACGATGACGTCCGGATTGCAGCCCTCGAGGACTTCGAGGCCCTCAATGCCGTCTTCCGCCTGAATTGTCTCAAAGCCTGCGTTATTCAGGGTCACCAGAAGCATGTTCCGGATCGTCCGTGAGTCATCCACGGTCAGTACTTTCTTCTTCATTGCTAGATCTCCTTAGCAACCAAATTTTCGTTATTAATGCCGATGAGTTGCATCGTCTTCTGAAATGCATCCGAAGCCTTCTCGACGAGAAAGGACTTCTTGTCTTCTTCCCAAGCCTTGACGCCGGCGACCAGAACCTGGGCGCACTGGACACCGACCCGCTCGACGCCCGAGGCGTCGATCTTGAGATCGCTGCCCCGCATGGAGACCAGCTTGCCATGCAGGTTCGAGGCCTCGTTGAGGTCCAACACTGCGGCCAGCTTCAAACTTCCAGCTCCAGCCTTCTTTGCTGCCATCAGCTTATTCCTTGTCGTTTCTGAAAGAGGTATTCGCCGTCATCCGCCCGCTCAGTCGCCATCGGCGCGATCGGGACCAAAGTCGGCTGAGGTCTTGGAGCTGCAGGTCGGCGCGCATCCGCATAGCGGTTCTGCCGCTCGATCCGGAACTCGCGGACCGTGCGGCCGAGTTCCAGGATAACGGTATGGAGTTCGTCGGCGCCCTCGCTCGCGCGGAACGCGAGGCTGGCGTTCAAGGCGACGTGTTCGCTGACCGAACCGATCTCGGCGGTCAACCGGTCGAGGCCGACGGCCTGTTCGCCGGTGTCGCGGGCAATACCGGCGATCGCGTCGTTGATGTCGGACACCTGGCGAACGATGCCGCCGATCGCGTCCTGGGTGCGGTGAACCATGTCGACCCCGGCATCCACCTGGGCCTTGGTGCCGTTGACGAGCGTCTTGATCTCGCGTGCTGCGTCGGCGGAGCGCTGGGCGAGCGCGCGCACTTCCTGGGCAACGACGGCAAATCCGCGGCCGGTCTCCCCGGCACGGGCCGCTTCGATACCGGCGTTCAGCGCCAGCAGATTGGTCTGGAACGCGATGTCGTCGATGACGCCGATGATCTCACCGATCTTTTCAGCCGAGGATTCGATATCCGCCATGGCGTTGATCGCGCGACCGACAACCTCGCCGCTTGCCTCAACCGAACGACGCGTCTCGGCGGCGGCCTTTTCGGCGGCGGCCGTCTCAGCAGCGCTGCCCTTAACCCTGGCGGTTACGTCGAGGAGCACGCGTGCCGCCTCCCTGAGGCGGGTGGACTGTTCTTCCGAAGCGGCGGCAAAGGAGCGAGTGCCCTCGGTGAGCGCCTGCGTCAGCGTCCCGGCCTTCTGACCATGGCCATCGACCGTCTCGACCGACGAGCGCATGCCGGCGACTGCCTGATTGAGCAGATCGGCGAGTTCGCGGTAGGCATCCGGCACGTCGTCGGCAAGACCTGCCGTCAGATCGCGGTCGGCGAGTGCCGTGATGACGTCGGTAAAAGTTTCGATCGCCTGCGCATGATCGGCTTCGCGCTGCTCGGCGAGCGCGCGCTGGTGCTTCTGGCGCTGTTCGTTGAAGCGGAGCGAGACGGCAATCTCGACATCGACCATCACCAGGCGAGTGATCGCGCCAACGAGATCGAGCAGTTCCTGCTCCCGTTTACGGCCGCCCGGCAGCAGCGACTTCGGAGCAAGGTCGACGATCGCGCCGGCGATCAGATGTTCGAGCATGACCGCGTGGCCGGCGACGTGCCAGCGTGGGTCGAGACCCATCCGGCTCTCGGCATCGGACAGAACCTTCACCCGCTCGGCATAAAGCGCGTCGAAGCGGGCATCGGTCAACACGCCCCAATGGGAGGCCTGCAGGTCGTGCAGCCGTTCGATCTGCTGCTCGCTCTCGAAATTGCGGGCGGCTTCCGGAAAGGATTGAAAGCGGTGGAAGAGATCGCGCAGGCCGGTCTTCAGATGCCGGTCGAGCTGCGGGCGGCAGCGGCGCAGCAGATCGCGCAGTTCGCCGTCGAGGCCGGCAAATGCCAGTCTCTCGCCCAGGCTGCCTGCCTGGCCACGTCGCGCCTGATCCGATGGCATTTCCTGCACCAAAACCGTCCCCAAAATTATTCAAGCCAATCCCCGGAGAGGATCAGCGGCATGCAAGCTGCTGTCAGCCAGCGCCTGGATGAACGGGGGATGCTCGCCAGACCGGATCGATATCCGTCGGGCATGGGCAACGCGGTCACCACGGGCTTTGCTGGATTTTCATGAGCGGATACCGGATTGGACCGGTACGGCTTTGCGGCTTCATGCCTGGTGGGGGACCGCAGTCATCCCATTTCGCCGTGGTCTCTAATATGTATGGTTAATTCCTTGCCTGAAGGTTAATGGAAGGTAGAAGCATGCCTGTTTTGCTTCAGGCAGGCGCATATTACCCGCTATCAGGGTATTCGATTCGGCATTGCTCGGTGGTTACGGTTTTTCTCAATTGGCCGCTTGAACGTCGGCCAACCCGCCTTGTCTCCCATATCGGCGAGCGGCTGCAACGGATAGCTTTAACTCAAAGCGCCATGCCACCCTTGCCGGTGAACTTCTTGCTGACATGCAACGAGCCGGAAAGACCGAAACGCCAGGGCAGATCGATGGCCTGGGAGATGCCGATCCGCCGACCGGTGACGATCAGGGGTGGTGTTTTCGGCAAAGTGAACTCGAACGGTGGCGCAAACAGCGGCAGGCCGTTGTGCTCGATGGTGATGCCGAGCGCCTGGCAGAGTCGGCCCGGACCGGAGCAGAGGAGCAGCGGATCGGCAAGACCGCGCCTTTTCTCCATTTCCTGAAGGCCCCTGACCGGCTGCAACGCCCTGATCAGCACGGCGCTACCGGGCCGGCAGACAAAATTCAGACACCAGTGAATGCCGTAGGAACGGTAGACATAAGCGTGTCCCGGCGGCCCGAACATCACCGCGTTTCTCTGCGTGGGCCCGCGAAAACTGTGGGAGGCCGGCTCGTCCGGCTCATAAGCTTCCGTTTCGACGATCACGCCGCCTGCGCCGGAGACATCGAGTTCGACGCCGATCAGATCACGCGCCACCTCAACGGAGCCTCTATCGAAAAACTGCTGGTCCATAAGAAACGCCCGTCTCGCTGCCGGTTGCATCCATAGACGGCGAAGCAGGGCTTGTCTTCCCCGCCGACGACGCGACTTCCCGGAAGACCCGAAGCGTTGCGCAGACGTTGTGGTGGGGATGCAACAGGCCCCGACTTGCTGTTTGCCAAGTCAGCACGGATTTGTGGACGCACATTTTTGTGCATTGCCATGAAAACGCTCCGGGTGTCGTATTAGGTTTAGAAACATCTTGATTCTCAATAGATTGCCGCAGCGTTTTCAATCTTTGCGGCAGTCGAGCAGTAGCGCAACCCTGACTGGAGTAGCCTATGCCGAGTGAATCCTTGTTCGATGCCTTCACCAGGAACTACGAAGCGCGGCGCGAGACAGACATGTCTGTCGCCGAATATCTGGCGATTTGTAAAAAAGATCCGATGGCCTATGCCAACGCGGCCGAGCGGCTGCTGGCGGCGATCGGCGAGCCGCAGATGGTCGACACGGCCAAGGATGCCAGGCTCGGCCGGATTTTCATGAACCGCACCATCCGGGCCTATCCGGCTTTCTCCGGTTTCTTCGGCATGGAAGAGACGATCGAGCGGATCGTTTCCTTCTTCCGGCATGCCGCGCAGGGGCTCGAGGAGCGAAAGCAGATCCTCTACCTGCTCGGTCCGGTCGGTGGCGGCAAGTCGTCGCTTGCCGAGCGGCTGAAGCTGCTGATGGAAGCCAATCCGATCTACGTGCTGAAGGCCGGCGACGATATCAGTCCGGTCTTCGAAAGCCCGCTCAACCTCTTCGATCCGGTCGCCATGGGCCCGATGCTGCTTGAGCAATACGGCGTTCCGACCCGGCGTCTCAGCGGGCTGATGAGCCCCTGGTGCCTGAAGCGGCTCGATGAGTTCGGAGGCGATATAACTCGTTTCCGGGTGGTGCGGTTGCAGCCCTCGCGACTGCGCCAGATCGGCATCGCCAAGACCGAACCGGGCGACGAGAACAATCAGGACGTCTCGTCGCTGGTCGGCAAGGTCGACATCCGCAAGCTCGAAAACTATTCCCAGAACGACTCGGATGCCTACAGCTATTCCGGCGGGCTCAACCGCGCCAACCAGGGCGTGCTCGAATTCGTCGAGATGTTCAAGGCGCCGATCAAGATGCTGCATCCGCTGCTGACGGCGACGCAGGAAGGCAATTACATGGGCACCGAGAATATCGGCGCCATCCCTTTCTCCGGCGTCATCCTTGCCCACTCGAACGAGGCGGAATGGCAGAGCTTCAAGGCGAACAAGAACAACGAGGCGTTCATTGACCGCATCTGCGTCATCAAGGTTCCTTATTGCCTGCGGGTGACGGAAGAACAGCATATCTATGAAAAGCTGATCGAAGGTTCGGAGCTTGCGGATGCCTCCTGCGCGCCGGCGACACTTGAGATGCTGGCCCGGTTTTCCGTGCTCTCGCGGCTACGCAAGCACGAGAATTCGACCTTCTTCTCCAAGATGCGTGCCTATGACGGCGAGAGCCTCAAGGAAACCGATCCGCGCGCCCGCAGTGTTCAGGAATATCGGGACGCGGCCGGCGTCGACGAAGGCATGGACGGAATATCGACACGTTTTGCCTTTAAGGTTCTAGCCTCGACCTTCAATCACGATACGACGGATATCGGCGCCGATCCGGTTCACCTGATGTATGTGCTGGAACAGGCCATCCGCCGCGAACAGTTTCAGGAGGAAACCGAAAAGCGGTATATCGAGTTCATCAAGGCAGACCTTGCTCCTCGGTACGCGGAGTTCATCGGCAACGAGATCCAGAAGGCCTATCTGGAATCCTATTCCGATTACGGTCAGAATCTTTTCGATCGTTATGTCGACTATGCCGACGCCTGGATCGAGGACGTCGACTTCAAGGATCCGGATACCGGGCAGCTTCTCGATCGCGAACTCCTGAACCAGGAATTGACCAAGATCGAAAAGCCGGCGGGCATCGCCAATCCGAAGGATTTCCGCAACGAGATCGTCAAGTTCTGCCTCCGCTCGCGCGCCAATAACGGCGGCAAGAACCCGTCCTGGGCGAGCTACGAGAAGATCCGGGAAGTGATCGAGAAAAGAATGTTCTCCCAGGTGGAGGATCTCCTGCCGGTGATCTCCTTCGGGTCGAAGAAGGACGGCGAAACAGAAAAGAAACACAGCGAGTTCGTGTCGCGCATGACGGGGCGCGGCTACACCGAAAGACAGGTTCGCCGTCTGGTGGAGTGGTACATGCGGGTCAAACAGGCAGGTTAGCGTCTGTACTCAATTAGGATTTGGAACGCAGCATGCAAGAAAACCGTTCAGTTCCTTAAACACACAAAGGTGGACGTCATCTCCATCATTGTGTGTGACGACAGGACGTAGGATTGTGGCATACTGGGTTGTGCGGCGTCCGAAACCTAGTTGAGTACAGACCCTAATGCTCATGCAGGAGCCAACATGCACATCATCGACCGGCGGCTGAACCCGCGCGGTAAAAGTTTGGAAAATCGACAGCGGTTTCTGCGGCGCGCAAAGGACGCCGTGCAGCAAGCAGTCAGGCGATCCCTGCAAAGCCGCAGTATCCGTGATGTACTCGATGGCGGCGAAGTCAGCCTCCCGATCGGCGGCATGGGCGAGCCGAGTTTTCGCCGGGCCGAAGGCGGGATTACGGATCATGTCCTGCCCGGCAACCGGGCCTTCGTCGAAGGCGATATCATTCCCCGCCCACCCGGCCAGGGTGCCGGCAGACCCAAGGAGGCCGGCCAGGGCGATGGTGAAGACGGCTTCCGCTTCGTTCTGACGCGCGAAGAATTCCTCTCGGTTTTTCTGGATGACCTCGAACTGCCCGAACTCGCCAAGCGACGGCTCAGCGAGACCGAGGAGATGAGCCCAGTGCGGGCCGGCTACTCCATTTCGGGCTCCCCTTCCAATCTCTCCATCGACCGGACGACGCGGCTCGCGATGATGCGACGCATCGCTCTCAAGCGCCCCAAGCCTGCCGAGATCGAGGCGCTGCAGCGCCAGATCAACGAATCTGAGAACGAGGAGACGCGCCTGTCGCTGGAGGCGGAACTCAAGTCGCTGACGGACAGGATCCGGCGCATTCCCTATGTCGATCCGCTCGACGTTCGCTATCGTCGTTTCGACAACGAGCCGAAGCCGGTTGCTAAGGCGGTGATGTTCTGCCTGATGGACGTCTCCGGATCGATGTCGGAGCACATGAAGGATCTGGCCAAGCGCTTCTACCTGCTGCTCTATCTGTTCCTCTCCCAGCGTTACGAGAAGGTCGAGATCGTCTTCATCCGCCACACCGAGAAGGCCGAGGAGGTCGACGAGGAGACCTTCTTCTACGGTCAGGCGACCGGCGGCACGCTGGTATCGAGCGCGCTTGCGGCGATGCGCTCCATTATCGCTTCACGCTTCGACCCCACCGAATGGAACATCTATGCCGCGCAGGCCTCGGATGGCGACAACTCCTATCGGGACGAAGCTCCGGCCGGCCATCTGCTGAGACACGAGATTTTGCCGCTCTGCCAGTACTTCGCCTATATTGAGGTCGATGAAGAGGGTGGCGATTCCTCGGTATCGAATTCCCCTCTCTGGCGCCTTTATGAAAGCATCCGGTCCGGTTCGGCAACGCTTGCGATGCGCAAGGTCTGCCGCAAGAACGAGATTTTTCCGGTCTTCCACGATCTCTTCCAGAAGCGTTCGACACAGACGAAGGCGATGCCATGACTCAGGCGGCTATGCAGAAGGATCGACTGCTCTTCGAAGGCGCGGACTGGGATTTCACGACGCTCCAGCGTATCCACGATGCCTGCGAGGAAATCGCGATCGGGGAACTCGGGCTCGACGTCTATCCGAACCAGATCGAGGTGATCACCGCCGAACAGATGCTGGATGCCTATTCTTCGACGGGCATGCCGCTGTTTTACCGGCACTGGTCGTTCGGCAAACATTTCGCCCATCACGAAGCCTTCTACCGCCGCGGCATGCGCGATCTCGCCTATGAGATCGTCATCAACTCGTCGCCCTGCATCTCCTACCTGATGGAGGAGAACACCGCGACGATGCAGACCCTGGTGATCGCCCATGCGGCCTTCGGTCATAACCATTTCTTCAAGAACAACTATCTCTTCAAGCTGTGGACGGATGCCGAGGGCATTCTCGACTATCTCGATTTCGCCAAGAGCTATATCGCCCGCTGCGAAGAACGTTACGGCGAAACGGCGGTCGAACGGACCCTCGATGCCGCTCATGCGCTGATGTCACATGGCGTACACCGTTATGCGGGCAAGACGAGACTCGACCTGCGCCAGGAGGAAAAACGCCAGCTGGAACGGCGCGCCCATGAAGAGCAGATGTTCAACGATCTCTGGCGCACGGTGCCGACGGGCCGCAAACGCGATGCGGCCGATGTCGATCTCGAAAGACGGCGCGCAGCGCTCGGCCTGCCGCAGGACAATCTGCTCTACTTCCTGGAAAAGTCCTCGCCCCGGCTGCAACCATGGCAACGGGAAATCCTGCGCATCGTCCGCCACGTCGCACAATATTTCCATCCGCAGCGCCAGACCAAGGTGATGAACGAGGGGACGGCGACCTATGTCCATTACCAGATCATGGAAAGGCTGCACGACCGCGGGCAGATCAGCGACGGCAACTATTTCGAATTCCTGAAATCACATACCAATGTCGTGTTCCAGCCGACCTATGACGATCGGCGTTTCTCCGGCTTCAATCCCTATGCCATCGGCTTCGCCATGATGCAGGATATCGAGCGGATCGTGACCAAGCCTACCGACGAGGATCGCGAATGGTTCCCGGATATTGCCGGCCGCGGAGATCCGATGCAGGTCCTGCGCGGCATCTGGGCCGACTACCGCGACGAGAGCTTTATCAGCCAGTTCCTGAGCCCGCACCTGATCCGCAAGTGGCGCCTTTTCCAGCTCTACGACGATCCGCAGATGAGCGAAGGGATCCTGGTTTCGGCGATCCACGACGAGCGCGGCTACAAGCGCGTCCGCCGCCAGCTGGCGCGCGAATACGATATCGGCTGGACCGATCCGAGGATCGACATCATCGATGTCGATCTCGCCGGCGACCGCCGCCTTCTCCTGCAGCACCGGGCGCCGAACGACTGGGTTCTCGAGGACAGCGAGACCCGGCAGGTTCTGCAACATCTGGCAGATCTGTGGGGATACGACGTCATGCTGCAGGAAATCGACAGCGCCGAGAAGGTGGTGAAGGAACATGCCGCCCATCCCCGCGAAATCCTTCATAAGGGTGACCTTTTCTCCTGACGACAGCGCACGAGGCAGGTCTCTGCCGATCCGGCAACTCCAAGCCTGGCAGGACGCCATGGCGACGTTGATCCCCGCTCATCAACTTTGATTACAGGAGCGGCCGGAGTTCCTGCCGATGGACAATCGTGATTGGACATCAAAAGCGGTCAGGATCAAAATAACACTTGGGCGACGGGCATCTATTTTGTTCAAATAGGAGGCCGTAATGGAGCAACGTGCAGTCGATCAGCTGAAGACTATCGCCAGGATAAACCGCAGCTATCCCGACTTCCAGATGTCCAGCAGCGAACGGCTCGAACGGTGGGCCGAGATTCTTGAGCTCAACCCCGACCGATCCCTTTCGACATTTCGGGAAACCGAATATCAGCCGGATGAAATAAGGGCCGCCATGCGCGGCGACGGAACGGCGATTGCCGTCGCGTTCGGGGATCCCGTGCTGCGCGCCGCGGGGATGAGAGACGACACCTATGGGGAAGCCAGGCGGTTTTTTGAACTGTCAGACCGACAGATTCACAAACTGGTCTGCTTCTGCCACTTCGGAGCGCATGTGAGCGCAAGCACAGTCGCCCATCAGGTGCGGTCCATCGCCACCCGCAGATCCAGCGGCCCCCTTGCTTACCTGGCTTCTTTCTTCAGAAGGTAGCCTTGTCGCTTCGTCGAACACGATCAGACTGCGCCTTGCCGGGCGATTGCCCGATACCTCGGCGTTGCCGCTTGCCGTTGCGGGAACGGCCGAGGGTTGACGCTGCGTCCTGAAAGAACGAGGCGGCCGGTGCGGCCCTTGTCGATCCATTTTGACCGCGGCGGCCACGCGCTGCGAGATAAAGTTTGCGTCGTAACCCACACCGTTGTGGGCGAGAGGGCTGCATGTCCCCAGAAGGTGGCGACCTTGCTGCCACTATGGTATTTGAACCGAACTCTAAAGAGCTCCGGTTTCAGTGGGATATGCTGCGTTGGCGAATTTTAGTCTGGATTTGTGCATCGTTGCCGGCAGAAGGCCGGATTTGCTTGAGCAGACATTGGAAAGTTTTTCAAAGCGCTGCTTTGCTCATTTCTCCGTCTCGAATGTCCTCGTCAACATGGATCCGATCTTCGGAACCGAAGAGGATGAGGCCGAGTGCCTGCGGGTCGTCTCGAACTACCTTCCGTCAGCTTCCTTCTTTAGACCCAGCGAGCCTGGATTTGGCGCTGCGGTCAAGCGTCTCTGGTCCAATACGCAGTCGGATTACGTGTTCCACCTCGAAGACGACTGGATCGCGCTGACGGATCTCGGCGAGGAGATTTTTGCCCCGTTTGCAGATCCCGCCGTAATGCAGGTATCCTTTCACACGGCTGACCAGAACTGGAGCATCGCGAAAGACGGCCATCTTCACGAGAGAAACGAATATGCACGGTTTCTCGGCATAAAAATCCCGCTGTTTCGGACTTTTCCGAAATTCACGACGTCACCTTCCATTCTTCGCGGTTCTTTCGCCCGGCAGGCTTCCGGCCTGATGGACGCCTCGCGAGATCCGGAAAAACAATTCTATTCCGGCGTCAACGCAGAACTGGAGCGGTTGGCGGCGCCGCATAAGAACTATATTTTTTCTCCCCGGCAGACACCGGTCATCCGGGACACCGGACGAGAATGGAGAGACAACCGCAAGATCAAAAAAGTTATCGAGAATACGACTTCCTATTGGGTCGAGGAATGATTTTGGGGCCCACGACAAGCACATCCTCAGCAATTCGGCATGGGTGAAAAACCGCCATATTCAGGTCTCTCTTCGATTTCTCTTCGGCTAAAACAGCCCCCCTTGGTTTCAGCATTCGGTAACGCTCCGATTGTACATTAGGCACCGATCAAATTACGCGAGTAGATCTGGACCCTTGCGAATGAACCAAGACTCCGCCATCGGACCTGATCTGCACACATCTCATCGCGAACTTTTGGAAGACCTTTTCGAAGGCGCCCCGAGACCCACGATCATCAAGGACGAAGAGTCACGCTTCCTGTTTCTCAACAGCAAGGCGTGCGGGATGTTCGGCGTCGGCCTCGGCGACATACTTGGCCGCACCGACCGTGACTTCTTGCCTGCAGGCGAAGCCGAACGGATCCGAGAGATGGATGCGGGCGTGCTGGCGACCGGTGAGGAGCGGCTGTTCGAGGAGAAAGTCACCGGTCCGGATGGTTCGGCCCGGACGCTTCTGACGCACAAGCGGCGGTCCTTCATGCCAACGGCTGCGGGGAAGAAGCCGGTTCTGATTGTCGTTATTTCCGACATTACGGAGCTCCGCCATGCCGAGAAGGTCCTGCGGGCAAGTGAGGAACATTATCGCTCTCTCATTGAGCTGCATCCCCAGACACCGTGGTTAGCCGATGCGCTGGGGAATGTCGTCGAGGTCGGCCCAGGGTGGCAGAACGCCTCCGGACGGGAAGTCGGCGAAGCCCTGGGGCGCGGATGGGAGAAGACCTTGCACCCGAAGGACCTGCCTGAGGTCATTGCCAAATGGGAGTCCTCGGTCAAGACCGGCGCACCGTTCGACATGATCTACAGGATCGGCACAGCGAGAGGGCGGTATCGGTGGTACCGGAACCGCGCGGCAGCTCGGCTCGACGGTAACGGCGGGGTCGTCCGCTGGTATGGGCTCCTTGAGGACGTCCATGACCGGCAACTTGCCCTCAAGGCGCTTCAGTCCAGCGAGCGGAGACTGCGCCAGCATCGAGACGAGCTCGAAAAGATCGTCCTGGACCGAACGGCGGAAGTTCAGGAAAAGAATATTGAGCTGGACCGCCTTCTCCAGCACGAACGGGGTATCAATGCGCTGCAGCGCCGTTTCGTCGGGATGATATCGCACGAATTCAGGACGCCTTTGGCCGTGATCGACGGAGCGGCCCAGCGGCTGACGCGGACAAAGACGGCTGTGACCCCGCAGTTCCTGGAGGGCAAGGCCTTGCAAATCAAGGGCGCAGTTGCCCGTATGGTCGAGCTGATGGAAAGCATCCTCGCCGCCGGGCGGTTGGAGACCGGGACCATTGCCATCAACAAACAAGCCAGTTCGCTCAGCGCTATACTTCGTCAATGCATCGCAAGCCGAGCCGAGCTCAGCAAAAGTCACACGATCAGCCACAATCTCGATGCAATTCCAGCGCTGCAGATGATCGACAGGGACGCGATAGAGCGGGTCTTTTCCAATCTGTTGTCGAACGCGGTCAAATATTCACCTGCCGGTTCCAACATTCATGTCAGCGGATGGAAGGACGGTGGGCGAGTTATTGTCGGCGTCACCGACTCCGGCATCGGCATGGATGCCGACGACCTGCCGAAACTGTTCGAACCTTACTTTCGCGCCCGCAGCGCCACCGGAATCGCGGGAACGGGGATCGGTCTCAATATCGTCAAGGAAATTGTCGAGTTGCACGGAGGGTCGATCTCAGTCCGGAGCATTCTGGGCCGAGGCACGACCTTCACGGTCGATCTGCCGTTCGAAGAAGTCAGGCAACAGCAGTCGGCGTAGGGCTTCGCGTCACGGGAAGAGCCCTTTACGCGGCAATCGATGAAGCAAGCCAGGATACAAGTTCGTCCCGTCCCATGGGTCTGCCCACCAGGTAGCCTTGCAGCTGATCGCAACCGGCAACTCGAAGGGCGTCCGCCTGGTCGGCGGATTCGATGCCTTCCGCCGTGACCGGAATTCCGAGCGCCATAGCCAAGGAGATCGTGGCCGTCAGGACGTTCCGGCCAGTGCTGCCGTCATCCATGGCTTGAACCAGCGAGCGATCGATCTTCATCCGGTCGAAGCCGAATTCACGTAGCGTGCCGATACTGGCGTAACCTGCACCAAAATCATCGAGGGCAAAACGGATGCCGGCCGATTTCAGGGCGGTGATGGAGCGCCGCGCCTGCTCAGGGTTCGACATCAGAACCGCTTCGGTGATCTCCAGTGTCAGTCGGGAAGGGTCAAACCCTTCCTCTTCCAGAACGGCGAGCACGTCCCCCGCAAAGTTCGGGTTGCACAGCTGGATCGGAGAGACATTGACCGACAAGGAAAGCGGAGCCCACGCCTTCGACGCCACGATGGACTTTCGAAGCATCTGGAGGCCGAGGATATCGATCAATCCACATTTCTCCGCCAACGGTATGAAGGCGTCCGGGCCGATTGCTCCTTCCGCGCGCCTCCATCTTGCCAGCGCCTCCACGCCTGTGATGTCTCCGGAGGCAGCCGAAGCCAGGGGCTGGAAGACCGGCTGGATCTCATCCTTCTGAAGTGCGCGCCGAAGCTCACTTTCCAACGCCGCGATCTTCTCGCGCTGGCGGTCAAGATCCGGATGATAGGTGACCGCGCATCCCCTGCCCGTTTCCTTCGCTTCATAAAGGGCCATGTCCGCCCGACGAAGGAGTTCATGCGCATCCTCTGCGTCGTCACGGGAAGCAACCCCGATGCTCGCCCCGATTTCGATCGTGCGGCCTTCGATGAAAAACGGCTTTTTGAGACGTTCAAGAAGTTCATCGTCAAGTTCGGCAAGGTTGGCGGAGCCCAGCTGGATAAGAGCGAATTCATCGCCGCCCAACCGCGCGACACCAGCCGTGTCGGGATGAATGTCACGCAGGGCTTCCGCCACCAGCCTGATCAGCTGATCGCCGATCGCATGCCCCCAGGCATCGTTGACGGCCTTGAAGCCGTCGAGATCGATAAGGTGCAAAACCAGCATCTGGCTCTTGTTGGCCTGCATCAGCCGGTCCAGTCCCTCGATCAGACCGAGCCTGTTCAAAAGACCGCTGAGACTATCGTGCGTGGCCTCATGCCGGGCGCGATCGGCCAAACTCTTCAAGCGACGCGTTTCCGACCAGCCTGCATACAGAACGCCCACCAAATAAACACCAAGGACTGCGATAGCGGCGGCAATAAAGGGGCGAACCTCATCAAAAATCGTATTCCCGGGAGCGGCACTTGGCCAAGCCAAACGCGCAACTTCAACTCCATCGGCATCCATGAGCGGCGAATTCAGGAGATTGGCTGCCGGACCGTAGGTTATGTGGAGTTCCGGGAGCTGATGATCCTTGGCCATTTCAGCCACGACTTCGGAAGTCAGGGTCTTGAAGAAGCTGAGGACATAGTACTGCGAATCCTCAACCTTCGATCCGAACGGCTGAACCGCCTCCGACGCCACTACAATGATATCGTCGCCGTTTCTGAAGAAGTTGACGGTAGGGTCCATGCCGGGCCGAGCGGCTGATTCCGTTTGCCCACGAAATTTTGCACCAAGATATTCGTTCGGATCTATTATATTGGCTTTAAGATAGGCGATGCTCTTACCGCCTGCCGGGGCTGTCAGCACGACCCCGTCATAGAGCGCGTAGTCCGCGCTGGTCTTGCCCCAATTCTCATAAGTCCAAGTGTCGCGATCCCCTTGCGTTATCGCCTTGTAGGCCTCGTCCCAAACGGCATTGTCCCGCACCGTTGCTGCAAGTTTCCCCTTGAAGGACGAGACGGCAGCCTCTGCCGCCAATATGGCTCTGTTGTCATCGAGCGCATTTGCGGAACTGCGCATGCGGTCAACGACATGAGCACCCATGCCGCCAAGGATCACGGCGACAAGAAGGAGTAGCGAGGTGGCAATGAAAACGGAGTAGCCTTCACGGCTCTCCTTCGGTCGGCGTGCGAGCATGACAGATCCCAGCTTTATTGAATTGCCCAAGGCTGCAGAAGACGTCATGTCCGCATTGCGCTGCACGGATTCAATAGCATGTACGAATATTAAAAATCGCTAAAGCACTTAGTCAACACCTCGTTAATCTCTCGACAGAGAACTCAACCTGGGTAACGAAATGGGGCAGGGCGATCAGCATGGCAGGACGGGAGTTCCGCAGAGCGAACCCTCATCCTACGAACAATCCCAAGGCGGACCAGCACTCTACAGCTCTCGCAGGAATTGTTCGGTGGTTGCAATGCGCAGCTGAACGGAGAAGCGGTCTCCCAGAAGTTCGAGCGACGCATCATGTGTGTCGTCGGCTCCGCTGCAGACGGCATCCTTCAGCACGACCACGCGGTACCCAAGATCGATGGCGCCAAGTGCTGTAGCGAGGACGCAAACGTCGGTCTCGCCGCCGGTCAGGACCACGGTTTCGATACCCTTCTTCAGCAGCATTCGGTGCAGCTCTCCACTTATCCAGGGAGAATAAGTCACCTTGTCAAATATGCCCGCAGGAGGGACAAGGAGCTTCAATGAGGGGATCAGGTCGACAAGGCCCGGATCGAGATGCTCGCGCGTCATCATCCGCCACTTTTCATAGTACACACGCCACATACCCTCCATCATCTCGGGGCGCGTCGGCGTCACGAACCTCGTAAAGATAGTATTCTCGGGATGGCGGCCGGATAGCTCCTGGATCTGCGGCGATACTTCGCGCATCCAGGGGACGTGCCATGGGGTGTCTTCAGCGAACATCCGCTGCATGTCGATGCAAAGATGAATCCAATTACCAACCATTTCGTTCTCCGTGCCTCCTCAACGCCCGGTAGGAAACGTGGTTCCTATCGGCGACCGGCAGCAGGATCTGATCCCGGCGGATGGAGATTCGACGTCGGCGATTGACGCTAAATACGCGCCCCGCCCGTCACCGTTGATTGGAAACCTTAATGAAATCGATGAAGGCCCGCAGCGGCGCCGGTACGAGCCGCCGACCGGGGTAATAGAGAAATGGACCGGAGAATTGCTGCCACCATGGCTCAAGCACGGGTTCGAGTGAGCCGTTGTCGAGATGGGGCCGCAGCCAGTCCTCGAACAGCGACATGATACCGGTGCCGGCGATCGCTGCATCGACGGCAAGATCGGTTGCCGCACCCACCTGCACGATCAGCGGTCCTGTCGGATCGACCCGCACCACTTCGCCGTCCCGCTCGAATTCCCAGAGTATCATTGCGCCGCTTGCAAAACGCCCGCGGATACAGGCATGGCCAAGCAGATCGCGGGGATGATCGGGGCGGCCATGGCGATCGAGATATGCCGGGGATGCCGCGGCCGCGAAGCGCTGCAGCCGCGGACCGATCGGCACCGCAATCATGTCCTGCTCCAACCGCTCGTCGTAGCGGATGCCGGCGTCGCATCCGGCAGCCAGCACGTCGACGAAATTGTCATCGGCGACGATTTCGAGCCGTATGTCGGGATAGGCCGCGAGGAACGCCGGGATGATCGCTGGGAGCACCAATCGGGCGGCGCTGACCGGTACATTGAGACGCAACGCGCCGGCAGGCTTGTCGCGAAACCTGTTAATGACGTCGAGGGCAGCGTCGACCTCGGTAAGCGCTGGGGTCAGCCGAGCCAGCAGGCCGGCGCCTGCCTCCGTCGGCACCACGCTGCGTGTCGTGCGATTGAGGAGCCGCACCCCCAGTTGCGCCTCGACCCGCCGCACCGCCTCGCTCAATCCTGATGCGCTGCTGCCTGTGGCACGCGCGCCCTCGCGAAACCCACCAGCGCGCGCCACCGCCACAAAAGCATTCAGATCACCTAGGTCGATTTTCATCGTTCGAAATTCCGCACGGCCTGTGCCGATTGTACCGGATTTTCGTGCGGCCTCTCAAGGCCTATATCCACATCATCTTGAACAGGAGATATTCCCATGTCGAATATTGATCAGGCAGGCACATTTATCCTCGGCGACCGCAATGTGAAACGGCTCGGCTATGGCGCCATGCAGCTTGCGGGCAAGGGTGTGTTCGGGCCGCCGAAAGATCACGACGCAGCAGTGGCGGTACTTCGCGAGGCGGTTGCGGCTGGGGTCGATCATATCGATACCAGCGATTTTTATGGTCCGCATGTGACCAATCAAATCATCCGGGAGGCGCTTCATCCGTATCCCGATGACCTGGTGATCGTGACCAAAATCGGCGCCGTGCGCGGGGATGACGGTTCATGGAACCCGGCATTTTCAGCCGACCAGCTGACTCAGGCCGTCCACGACAACCTGCGCAATCTTGGTCTCGACGCCATGGACGTCGTCAACCTGCGTATCATGTTCGATGTCCACGGCCCGGCAGAAGGCTCGATCGAAGCGCCCCTGACGGCTCTGGCCGAACTGCAGCGCAAGGGGCTTGTTCGCCATATCGGGCTCAGCAACGTCACGCCGACGCAGGTAGCCGAGGGTCAGCGGATCGCCAAGATCGTCTGTGTGCAGAACCAGTATAATCTCGCCCATCGGCAAGACGATGCCATGATCGACGATCTCGCCCGCGATGGCATCGCCTATGTGCCGTTCTTCCCGCTCGGAGGCTTCAGTCCGCTCCAGTCGTCGATCCTGTCGGACGTTGCCCGGCGCCTGGGCGCGACGTCGATGCAGGTCGCACTTGCCTGGTTGCTGCGCCGGGCACCGAATATTCTGCTGATTCCCGGAACCTCGTCCGTGGCCCACCTGCGTGAAAATCTCGCCGCGGCTGAACTGCAGTTGTCGGACGCCGTGATGACGGAACTCGAAGGCGTATCCGGCGTCCGCGCCGACTGAAGACTTCAGACAGCACTCGCATCCGACCCCGAAAAATCGGTCTACGGCCTTTGCCTTCACGCGCGCTTTCGTTAGAAGTGAAAGAAAAGCGAAGCGGAGGGGTCGGATGTTTATTACGGACCGCCAGGCGAAAATTGTCGAACGCGCGAAAACTGCGGGTCGGGTCCTCGTCGACGACTTGGCAGCAACGTTTTCGGTAACCTCGCAGACGATCCGCAAAGATCTGAATGATCTATGCGACAAGCAAATCCTGACGCGTATTCACGGGGGCGCCACTCTTCCCCGCAGCAACGAGAATGTCCGTTACGATGCGCGCCGGCAGATCGCGGCGGCGGAAAAGCAGGCGATCGGCGTCGCCGCCGCCAATCTTATTCCGGACAACGCCTCGCTCTTTATCAATATCGGCACCACCACGGAGGCGGTCAGCGAGGCGCTGGTCAATCATCGAGAACTGATGGTGATTACCAACAACATCAACGTTGCCAACAGGTTGCGCCTTCTGGACGAAATCGAGGTGGTCATTGCCGGTGGTGTCGTTCGTCAGTCAGACGGTGGCATTGTAGGTGAAGCCGCAGTCGACTTCATTCGCCAGTTCAAGGTCGACTATGCGATTATCGGCGTTTCTGCGATTGATCCGGATGGTGCCCTTCTCGATTATGATTTTCGCGAAGTGAAAGTTGCCCAGGCAATCATCGCCAATGCGAGACACGTGATCCTGGTCGCCGACTCGACAAAATTCGAGCGCACTGCGCCCGTACGCATCGGACAGATCTCGCAAGTCCAAACCTTTATCACCGACCATTGCCCTTCGCCGTCGATCCGAGATGTATGCCTCGTGAACGGTGTGGCCCTCGTGGAAACTTCGAAAGACGAGGAATTGGATTTATAGCCCCGGTGTTTCATTTGACATTCGGAATATTTTCGATTTAATCCACTTTAGGTTCACAACGTTTGTGGATTGCTGTCCATTTCGGTTCAGCGAGGGGAATGATGGGCGATGAAATCCACGACATCTTCGTGATCGGCGGCGGCATCAATGGCTGCGGCATTGCACGTGATGCGGCCGGGCGCGGTTATTCCGTGGCACTTGCGGAGATGGACGATTTTGCCTCGGGCACCTCTTCTGGCGCCACCAAACTCATCCATGGCGGCCTGCGTTATCTCGAACATTACGAATTCAGGCTGGTGCGGGAATCGCTGATGGAGCGCGAAACCCTCTGGGCGATGGCACCGCACATCATCTGGCCGCTGCGCTTCGTCCTGCCATACCACAAGGGCGGTATCCGCCCGGCTTGGCTGATCCGGCTCGGCCTGTTTCTCTACGATCATCTCGGCGGTCGAAAGCTGCTGCCGCCGACGGCCGTGCTCGACATGCGTACCGATCCGGCCGGAAAGCCTCTGAAGCCGCTTTTTACCAAGGCATTCGAATATTCCGACGGCTGGGTCGACGATGCCCGGATGGTGGTGCTGAACGCTCGGGATGCGGCCGATCGCGGCGCTTTGATCCTGCCGCGCACCCGCGTGGTTGCCGCCCGTCGGGAAGGCGGCCTCTGGATGATCGAGACCGTCGGCGCCCGCACGGGAAGGACAGAGACCTACAAGGCCCGCATGCTGGTGAATGCCGCAGGCCCCTGGGTGGATCAGGTAATCCGCGAAGCGCTCGACGACAATGACGCCCGTCATGTCCGCCTTGTCCAGGGCAGCCATATCGTGGTGAAAAAGAAGTTCGAAGGATCCCGGGCCTATTTCTTTCAGAACCGGGACAATCGCATCATTTTCGCGATCCCTTACGAAAACGACTTCACCCTTATCGGTACGACCGACCGGGACTATTCCGGCAATCCGAGAGACGTGAAAATCTCCGAAGAGGAGACGACCTATCTCTGCAATGCAGCGAGCGAGTATTTTCGGGAGCCGGTGCGGCCGGCAGACATCGTCTGGACCTATTCGGCGGTTCGCCCGCTTTTCGACGACGGTGCCTCAAAGGCGCAGGAAGCAACGCGCGACTATGTGCTGAAGCTCGACGACACCCAGGGCGCGCCGTTGCTCAACGTGTTCGGCGGCAAGCTGACGACCTATCGCCGGCTTTCTGAACATGCGCTCGAGAAGATCGCCGAAGCGATCGGAGCAAAGGGCCGGCCCTGGACGGCGAAAAGCCACCTGCCGGGCGGCGATTTTGCGGCCCAGGGTTACGAGGGAGAAGTAGCGAAACTCAAGGCCCGCTATCCATTTCTGGAGGAACGGCATGCGCGGCGACTGGTGCGCCGGTATGGAACCCGCGCCGGGATGATCCTCGACAGGGCGACCAAGATGGAGGATCTTGGTCACCACTTCGGCGGCGATCTCTACGAGGCCGAGGTCAAATATCTTATCGACCGTGAATGGGCCATGAGTGCGCAGGACGTGCTCTGGAGGAGAACCAAGGACGGTTTGCGGCTAAGCGAAACTGAGAAAGAGTATCTGGAGGAGTACATGGCCGCTATACCGGCAAAAATGGCCGGATAAGCGGCATGTGTTCCCGGTGTGAGGAGGCACGGGAACTCGAATGCTGGAAATGCGCAACGTCGCCAAGATGGTGGGTGGTGAATATCATATTCATCCGACCAATCTTGCACTGGATCGCGGCTCGCTGAACGTATTGCTTGGCCCGACGCTCTCGGGCAAGACGTCACTCATGCGTTTGATGGCTGGGCTCGACCGTCCCACCAGCGGCTCCGTGTATTTCGACGGCGCCGACGTCACTGGGGTTGCGGTGCAAAAGCGCAATGTCGCGATGGTCTATCAGCAGTTCATCAATTATCCGGCCCTGACCGTCTACGAGAACATCGCCTCGCCGATGCGGATCGCCGGCAAGGACGCGACGATGATCGACCGGGAAGTCCGCAAGGCGGCAGAATTGCTGAGATTGACGCCTTATCTCGATCGGACGCCGCTTAATCTTTCGGGTGGGCAGCAACAGCGTACGGCGCTTGCCCGCGCCCTCGTCAAGAGTGCCAGCCTGGTGCTGATGGACGAGCCGCTGGCCAATCTCGACTATAAACTTCGCGAAGAATTGCGTGAGGAATTACCGAAGATCTTCGCGCAATCCGGTGCCATCTTCGTTTATGCAACGACCGAACCGTCCGAAGCCTTGCTGCTCGGCGGCAATACGGCGACGCTCTCGGAAGGACGGATCACGCAATTCGGGCCGACCATCGAGGTCTATCGTCGCCCGGCAGACCTCGTGACGGCCAAGACATTTGCCGATCCCCCACTCAACTTCATCGATGTGGTCAAGTCCGGCGGCTCATTCCAGTATCAGGGAACAGACAGCCTTGCCGTGCCGTCGCATCTCTCCAGTGTGCCGGACGGCCCAGTGACGATCGCCTTTCATCCCCATCACCTGGGGCTCACGGCGCAGACAGGCAACGCAGCGAAGCTCAAGGCTCAAACGCAAATCTCGGAAATCACCGGCTCCGAAAGCTTCGTGCATATGCACTATAACGGAGTGCGCTGGGTCATGCTCGCTCCCGGCATCCACGACATCGACCCGGACACCGAAATCGAGCTCTTCCTGGATACCCGTCATCTGATGGCTTTCGGAACAGACGGCCGCGCCATCGCGGCGGCGGCTTGAAGGAGGGGAACATGGCACGCATCACGCTCGATCACATCCGCCACGCCTACGGTCCCAATCCGAAATCCGACGCGGCCTACGCGCTGCGCGAAGTCGATCACGAATGGGCCGATGGTGGTGCCTACGCCCTGCTCGGCCCCTCCGGCTGCGGCAAGACCACCCTGCTGAACATCATTTCCGGCCTGCTGCAGCCGTCCCACGGTCGTATCCTCTTCGATGGAAACGACGTCACCAATCTTTCCACGCAGGAACGCAACATCGCCCAGGTTTTCCAGTTTCCGGTGATCTACGACACGATGACCGTTTACGACAACCTGGCATTTCCCTTGCGCAACCGGGGCATCGCCGAACCGGATGTCGATCGCCGCGTCCGTGAAATGCTTGACATCATCGATCTCTCCGACTGGTCGAACCGCAAGGCCCAGCGGCTCACGGCCGATCAGAAACAAAAGATTTCGCTCGGGAGAGGTCTCGTCCGCAACGACGTCAACGCGATCCTTTTCGATGAACCCCTGACGGTCATCGATCCGCACATGAAATGGGTGCTCCGCTCCCAGTTGAAGCGCTTCCACAAGCAATTCGGCTTCACCATGGTCTATGTCACCCATGACCAGACGGAGGCGCTCACCTTCGCGGACAAAGTTGTCGTGATGTACGACGGACAGATCGTTCAGATCGGAACGCCGGCCGAGCTCTTCGAGAGACCGAGCCATACGTTCGTTGGTTATTTCATCGGCTCCCCTGGCATGAACGTGATGCCCGCCAAGGTCCATGGCAGCACGATCACGCTCGGGGGCGAGACAATCGCCCTCGACCATGCACCAAAGATTACTGCGGGCGACCGGGTCGAGCTCGGCATTCGACCGGAATTCATTCGCATCGGCCGAGATGGAATGCCTATCACGATAACACGCATCGAAGATATCGGCCGGCGCAGGATCGTCCGCGCGAGCCTTGCGGGGCAACCGATTGCGATTGTCGTTTCCGAGGATGCGGAGATACCGGCTGAGGCTCGCGTCACCTTCGATCCCGCTGCGCTGAATATCTATGCCAATTCATGGCGCGTTGGCGGGGAGGCCTGAACCATGGAAAAGACGTGGAACAACAAGGCCTGGTTTCTGGTGCTTCCCGTGCTCCTGCTCGTCGCCTTTTCGGCGGCCATTCCGCTGATGACCGTGGTGAATTATTCGGTCCAGGATACGTTCGGCAACAACGCGTTCTTCTGGGCCGGCACCGACTGGTTCGACCAAATCCTGCATTCTGCCCGTTTCTGGGAAGCTCTGCAGCGCAATCTGCTTTTCTCCTTCATCATCCTGGCGCTCGAAATTCCGCTCGGCATCTTCATTGCCCTGAACATGCCGAAGAAGGGTCTTGGCGTTCCGGTCTGCCTGGTGCTGATGGCTCTTCCGCTTCTCATCCCGTGGAACGTCGTCGGCACGATCTGGCAGGTTTTCGGCCGCGTCGATATCGGGCTCCTCGGCCACACGCTGGCGGCGCTCGGCGTAGACTACAATTACGTGCGCGATCCTCTCGATGCCTGGATCACGGTCATCGTCATGGACGTCTGGCACTGGACGAGCCTCGTCGTGCTCTTGTGCTACGCCGGCCTCGTCTCCATTCCGGATGCCTATTATCAGGCGGCCAAGATCGATGGTGCATCCAGGTGGTCGGTGTTCCGCTACATCCAGCTTCCGAAGATGAAGCGAGTGCTGCTGATCGCCGTCTTGTTGCGTTTCATGGATAGTTTCATGATTTATACGGAGCCTTTCGTGGTGACCGGCGGCGGCCCGGGAAACTCGACGACCTTCCTGTCGATCGATCTCGTCAAGACGGCGGTCGGGCAGTTCGACCTCGGGCCGGCCGCTGCCATGTCGATCGTCTACTTCCTCATCATCCTGCTGCTGTCATGGATATTCTACACTGTGATGACCAGCAGCGACGCAGACACCTGAAGGAGGGAGGAAAACCATGGCGAAGACAATCAAATACAAGCCTGCAGGCAATTTCTCCTGGCTGGTCTCGACGATCTACATCATCTTCCTGCTGCTGCCGATCTACTGGCTCGTCAACATGAGCTTCAAGGAGAATGCCGAGATCACCGGCGCATTTTCGCTCTGGCCGCAGAACCCGACGCTCAGGAACTACATGGTGATCTTCACCGATCCTTCCTGGTACAACGGCTATATCAACTCCATCATTTATGTGGTGCTGAACACCTTGATCTCGGTGCTGGCGGCATTGCCGGCTGCTTATGCCTTTTCGCGCTATCGGTTCCTCGGCGACAAACATCTGTTCTTCTGGCTGCTCACCAACCGCATGGCGCCGCCTGCCGTCTTCGCCCTACCCTTCTTCCAGCTCTATTCCGCCTTCGGTCTCATCGACACGCATATCGCGGTCGCCCTCGCCCATTGCCTCTTCAACGTGCCGCTTGCCGTCTGGATCCTGGAAGGCTTCATGTCGGGCGTACCGAAGGAAATCGACGAGACCGCCTATATCGATGGCTATTCGTTCCCGCGGTTCTTCGTGAAGATCTTCATGCCGCTGATCGCCTCGGGCATCGGGGTCGCCGCCTTCTTCTGCTTCATGTTTTCCTGGGTGGAACTGCTGCTCGCCCGGACGCTGACGACGACTGCCGCCAAGCCCATTTCCGCCATCATGACGCGCACCGTTTCTGCCTCCGGCATGGACTGGGGCGTGCTGGCAGCGGCCGGCGTGCTGACGATCGTTCCTGGCGCCCTCGTCATCTATTTCGTCCGCAACTACATCGCCAAGGGCTTTGCCCTCGGCCGGGTCTGACAAGGAGGAACCACGCATGAACTTTTCATGGATGGCCTGGACGCTTCCCACGGCGCTGTTCTTTCTGACGATCCTCGCCCTGCTCGTCGGCATGAGCGTCTGGGAATATTTTGCGCCGGGCGGTTCGCCCAGGATCGGCATCCTGCGTTTCGAGACGACGCGGGGAGATCGGCTCTTCATCTCGCTGCTCGGTGCGGCATTCATTCATCTTGCATGGCTGGGGCTGATTGGCCCCAACCTGTGGTGGGCTCTTGCCCTTGCAGTGGTCTACGCCATCGGCGTCTTCCGCTTCGTTTAAGGCAAGCTGAAAAGGTGGCGGGAAAACCGCCGCCCGATACGGAAATTGCAATCGCAAAACTCTGGGAGGATAAAATGCGACGGCATCTTATGACAACGACAGCGGCAATGCTGCTGGCTCTGACCGGTTCCGCCTATGCCGGCATGGATGAGGCAAAGCAATTCCTGGACAAAGAAGTCGGCGAACTCTCGACGCTTTCCCGTGCCGAACAAGAAAAGGAAATGCAGTGGTTCATCGATGCGGCGAAACCTTTTGCCGGCATGGACATCAAGGTCGTTTCCGAAACCCTGACGACGCACGAGTATGAATCGAAGGTTCTGGCGCAAGCCTTTGCCGCAATCACCGGCATCAAGGTCAGCCACGACCTGATCGGCGAAGGCGACGTCGTCGAAAAGCTGCAAACGCAGATGCAGTCGGGCGAGAACATCTACGACGCCTATGTCAACGACTCCGACCTGATCGGCACGCATTGGCGTTATCAGCAGGCCCGCTCGCTCACCGACTGGATGGCGGGAGAAGGCAAGGACGTTACCAATCCCGGCCTCGATCTTGAGGACTTCATCGGCCTCAAGTTCACCACGGCGCCGGACAAGAAACTCTACCAGCTGCCGGACCAGCAGTTCGCGAACCTCTACTGGTTCCGCTACGACTGGTTCAACGACGAGAAGAACAAGGCCGATTTCAAGGCGAAATACGGCTACGATCTCGGTGTTCCGGTGAACTGGTCCGCCTATGAGGACATCGCCGCCTTCTTCACCGGCCGCGAGGTCGGAGGCAAGAAGGTCTATGGTCACATGGACTACGGCAAGAAGGACCCCTCGCTCGGATGGCGCTTCACCGATGCGTGGCTGTCCATGGCGGGCAACGGCGACAAAGGCTTGCCGAACGGCCTGCCCGTCGACGAATGGGGCATCAAGGTCGACGAGAAATCCCGTCCGGTCGGCTCCTGCGTCGCCCGCGGCGGCGATACGAACGGCCCGGCCGCGGTCTACTCCATCCAGAAATACCTCGACTGGCTGAAGGCCTATGCACCGGCCGCCGCCCAGGGCATGACCTTCTCGGAATCCGGACCGGTGCCGGCTCAGGGCGAGATTGCCCAGCAGATGTTCATGTACACGGCCTTCACCGCCGACATGGTCAAGGCAGGCCTGCCTGTCATGAACCAGGACGGCACGCCAAAATGGCGTTTCGCTCCGTCTCCGCACGGGGTCTACTGGAAGGACGGCATGAAGCTCGGCTATCAGGACGTCGGCTCCTGGACGCTGATGAAGTCCACGCCCACCAACCGCGCCAAGGCGGCCTGGCTCTATGCCCAGTTCGTCACCTCGAAGACGGTGGACGTCAAGAAGAGCCATGTCGGCCTGACATTGATCCGCGAGAGCACCATCCGCCACAAGAGCTTCACGGATCGTGCGCCTAAACTCGGTGGTCTGATCGAGTTCTACCGTTCCCCGGCCCGCGTCCAGTGGTCGCCGACCGGCACGAACGTGCCTGACTATCCGAAGCTCGCGCAGCTCTGGTGGCAGGCAATCGGCGATGCGTCGTCGGGCGCCAAGACCGCCCAGGCGGCCATGGACTCGCTTTGCTCCGAGCAGGAAAAGGTCCTGCAGCGCCTGGAGCGCGCCAAGGTCCAGGGCGACATCGGACCGAAGCTCGCCGAGGAACACGATCTCGCATACTGGAACAAGGATGCCGCCGCGAAAGGCAACCTCGCTCCGCAGCTCAAGATCGCAGCCGAGAAGGAAAAGCCCGTTACCGTCAACTACGACGAACTCGTAAAGAGCTGGGCTGACACCAAGAAGTAAGCCGGTTCGCCGGGCGCTCAAGGCGCCCGGCGACCACCGACTGCAAAATGCCTGGCTCGCGTGAAAGCTCCGGTGCTCGCGTAAAGCTCCGGTACACAATCCGATAGGCCCCGCTCGCCTCCGCGCCAGACACGCCTTCGCGAAAATCGCCTCCATGCCTCGGCCATCGACCGTGCCTCCGCGACATGGAGGCTGGTGATGCGTGCTTCCGGCACCACCACCAAGCCACGGGAAAATCGCTGGACGCCTACGGTTAAGACAAAGGGGTAGCTGGAGCGGGTGAAGGGAATCGAACCCTCGTATTCAGCTTGGGAAGCTGCTGCTCTACCATTGAGCTACACCCGCGTCAGATTTCAGACTTCCAACAGACGGCTTCGCCTGTCAAGCCGGAGGTGGGGTCAGGCGCGAAAATGCTTGGACAGTTTCAGGCCCTGGGCCTGATAGTTGGAGCCGAGGCCCGTGCCGTACATGCCTTCCGGCTTGTCCATCATGTGTTCATAGACAAGGCGGCCGACGATCTGGCCATCTTCGAGGATGAAGGGCACCTCGTGGCTGCGCACTTCGAGCACCGCGCGACTGCCGCGCCCCCCCGCCGCCTCGTGGCCGAAGCCCGGATCGAAGAAACCGGCATAATGGACGCGGAACTCGCCGACCAGCGGATCGAAGGGCGTCATCTCGGCGGCATAGAGCGGCGGCACGTGCACCGCTTCGCGCGAGACGAGGATATAGAATTCGTCCGGATCGAGGATCAGTTCGTTGCGGCCGCGGCTGTAAAGCGGCTCCCAGAAATCGAAGATGTCGTGCTGCGCCTTCTTGTCGACGTCGACGACGGCCGTGTGGTGTTTGCCGCGATAACCGATCAGGCCGACGCTATCGCCGGACAGATCGATCGACAGGGCGATGCCGCCGCCCGAGACATTTGGCTTGGCGGATGCGACCAGGGTTTCGTCGTTGTGGAGTTGCACGAGGTCGGGCTCGCTCAGCAGCGCATTGCCGACCCGGAAGCGGATCTGCGACAGACGCGAACCGCGGCGCACCACGATCGGGAAGGTACGAGGCGAGATTTCGAGATAGAGTGGCCCGGAATAACCGGTCGGGATCTTGTCGAACTCCTGCGCGTAATCGGTGATGACGCGGGTGAAGATGTCGAGCCGGCCGGTGGAGCTTTTCGGATTGGCGGAGGCAGACATATTGGCCGGCAGATCGAGCCGTTCCATCAGCGGCACGATGTAGACGCAGCCGGTTTCCAAGACCGCACCTTCGGAAAGGTCGATGACGTGCAGCTTCAGCCGATCGAGCTTATCGGAGACCAGGCTCGTCGGGCCCGGCATGAAGCTGGCGCGGACGCGAAAAGCCTTGGCACTCAAGCGCAGGTCCAGGCTTGCCGGCTGGACCTGGTCCCGGTCCAGCTCACGTTCGGAAATCAGCCGTCCACTGTCGAAAAGCGCCGCGATCGCGCGGTCCGCCAAAATTCCTGTTTCGCGAGCCATCATGTCTCTCTCAAGTTTACGAGGCGACAAAACCAAATGCGAGCCATTGACGCAAGCGGGGCGCGGCGCTATGCCACTCTTATCCCGTGGTGATTTGGCCGGTCGGCTTGCAGCCACGTTAAATAAGTGGCTAAAAAGACCGGGTGCGAAACCGGTCTGCTTATGCGACCGGTTTTTTTGTTCTGAATGGGGAACACGCATGACTAAGAATTGGCGCCCGGCAACTCAACTTGTACACGGCGGCACGCTGCGCTCGCAATATGGCGAAACGTCGGAAGCGATCTTCCTGACCCAAGGTTTCGTCTATGACACCTCGGAAGCGGCGGAAGCCCGCTTCAAGGGCGAGACCGACGGCTTCATCTACGCCCGTTACGGCAGCCCTACCAACGACATGTTCGAAAAGCGTATGTGCATGCTGGAAGGCGCCGAAGATGCGCGCGCCACAGCATCCGGCATGGCTGCCGTTACCGCCGCGATCCTCTGCCAGCTGAAGGCCGGCGACCATATCGTCGCGGCCCGCGCCCTGTTCGGCTCCTGCCGCTGGGTGGTCGAGACGCTGGCTCCGAAATATGGCATCGAATGCACGCTGGTCGACGGCCGCTTCCTCGAAAACTGGGAAAAGGCGATCACGCCGAAGACCAAGGTGTTCTTCCTGGAAAGCCCGACCAACCCGACGCTCGAAGTGGTCGACATTGCCGGTGTCGCCAAGCTCGCCAACCAGATCGGCGCCAAGGTCGTCGTCGACAACGTGTTTGCGACCCCGCTCTACCAGAAGCCGTTGGAACTCGGCGCGCATATCGTCGTCTATTCGGCCACCAAGCATATCGACGGCCAGGGCCGCTGCCTCGGCGGCGTCGTGCTCTCCGATAAGGCCTGGATCGACGAGAACCTGCACGACTATTTCCGCCATACGGGCCCGGCCATGTCGCCGTTCAATGCCTGGACGCTGCTGAAGGGCATCGAAACCCTGCCGCTGCGCGTCAAGCAGCAGACCGAGAGCGCCTCGAAGATCGCCGACTTCCTCGCCGACCAGAAGCAGGTCGCAAAGGTCATTTATCCTGGCCGCAAGGACCATCCGCAGGCCGATATCATCGCCCGGCAGATGAAGGCCGGCTCGACGCTCGTCTGCTTCGAACTAAAGGGCGGCAAGGACGCAGCCTTCAAGCTGCAGAACGCGCTGGAGATCGTCAGGATTTCCAACAATCTCGGCGATTCCAAGAGCCTGATCACCCATCCGGCGACGACGACGCACAAGAACCTGACGGACGAGGCCCGTGCCGAACTCGGCATTTCGCCCGGCACCGTGCGTCTGTCGGCCGGCATCGAGGATACCGACGACCTGATCGAGGATTTCGCGCGGGCGCTTTCAAAGGCCGGCATGTAGCCTTGGCTTTTCGGGGTGGTGGATCGACCAGATATTCACCATCCCGGTTATCCTTAACTTCAACTAATGCCCACACTCGGTTGTTCAAACCGCGAGAATTCTTGACGTTGCGGCGCCTCTGTACAATATCGAACCAAGTTGGATTTGTTGAGGTGTCGCATGTATCGCGCCCGGACAAGAGATATCGATGTCGCCGTCGAGCCCTATTATCTGGAGGAGCAATCCAATCCGGAAGAGAGCCGTTATGTCTGGGGCTATCGTATCGTCATCGAAAACCATTCGACGCTCACTGTGCAGCTCGTGCATCGCTACTGGAACATTACCGACCAGAACGGAATCGTCGACGAAGTGGACGGGCCTGGTGTCATCGGTGAACAGCCGCGGCTGAAGCCCGGCGACAGCTACGAGTATTCTTCAGGATGTCCGCTCGACACCCCGTCCGGCCTGATGTTCGGCCACTACGACATGCAGACCGACGACGGCGAAACCTTCGAGGTGACGATCCCGGCTTTCTCGCTGGATTCACCAGGCCTGATGCGCGTCCTCAACTAGACCGCGCTGCCGACAACCTACAGGTTATGGGTGGCGGCGGTTTTTCTATTTGTTACCCCTTTCCTCCTGCGGCATCTTGGCACCGTCAAACGGTCTTTGGGAGGAGTACTTGATGGCACGTTCCGCTTTGCCGGTCATTCTGCTGGCGTCCTGCGCGTTCACGACGCTTACGGCCTTTACGCCGGCGCTCGCACAAAACAAAAGCAGTTTCATCGACCAGAAGGACCGGCCGGATTTCGCTTCCGCCACGGTCTCGCCGCAGATCGCCTGCGGTATGTTGAACAGCCAATCCTTTGCCGAGGTCGCGACGCTGAAAGCCACGCATGTCGCGGGTGTCGGTAACGTGCCAGGCCATTGCCAGGTGACGGGCTATATCCGGCCGCAGGTCCGTTTCGAAATCACCCTTCCGGACAACTGGAACCGCCGGCTCTACATGTTCGGCAATGGCGGATATGCCGGCGAAGACCTTGCCGCAGCGTCGCGGATCACCACCCGCAATGCCGCACTTACGAAAGGCTTTCTCACCGTCCAGCAGAATACCGGCCATGATGCGGTCACCTATAAGCTCGGGGATTTTGCACAGGACCTCGGCCTCTTGATCGACTACGGTTCACGAGCCGTGCATGTGACGGTCGACACGGCCAAGGCGATCGCCGCGCGCTATTATGACCGGCATCCCTCCTTCTCCTATTGGGACGGCTGCTCGACCGGCGGACGCCAGGGGCTGATGGCGGCGCAACGCTATCCGGGCGATTTCGATGGCATTCTCGCTGGAGCGCCGGTCCTCGATCTCACCAATACGCAGATCTGGGGCGTCTGGAATGCGCGAGCGCTCCTCAAGGCGCCGATCAGCCGCGCCCAGCTTCCGGTGCTCGCCAAGGCGGTTATGGACAAATGCGATGCGATCGACGGTGCCAAGGATGGGCTGATCGCCGATCCGCGCCAATGCAATTTCGATCCGGCCAAGGACCTGAAGACCTGCGAGGCCGGCGGTTCGGACTGCTTCACGCCTGCGCAGGTGGACACGCTGAAGGCGCTGGCGGGCGGTGTGAAGATCAAGGGAGAGACGATTTTCCCCGGCGTGCAGTTCGGCACCGAGGGTGTCGATCCGAGCGGGGTCAGCGGCTGGGACATGTGGATGGTGTCCGAACAGGGACCAAGCCGGCAGCTGGCCTATGGCGAGACCTTCGTCAAGAACATGGCGATGCTGCCCGCCTCCGGAAAGGCGATCGACTGGAAAACCTTCGACTTCGATGCCGAATATCCGAAGATCGGCGCGATCCGAGAGATCGTCGACGCGACCAATCCCGACCTCAGCGAGTTCCAAAAACGCGGCGGGCGGATGATCACCTATTTCGGCTGGTCGGATCCGGCGCTGAACCCGATGATGGGCGTGAACTATTATGAAGCCGTCCGCAAGCAGATGGGTGCCGATCGGACCGCGGAATTCTACCGGCTGTTCATGGTGCCCGGCATGTTCCATTGCACCGCGGGCTACGGCACCGATGTCTTCGACGCCTTCACGCCGCTGATGGACTGGGTGGAAAACGGAAAAGCGCCGACGGTGATCCAGGCAAGCCAGATCAAAGATGGCAAACAGGCGACGACCCGGCCGCTCTGCCCCTACCCGCAATCGGCCAAATACTCCGGCAACGGCGATGTGAAGGATGGAGCGAACTTCGAATGCAAGATACCCTGAAACGAAAACGGCGGGAGGAAACTCCCGCCATCTGATTTTCAGGCTGCAGCGAATTCATCCGCCTTGTAGCGATAGGTGGTCGAGCAGAACTCGCAGGTGACGGCGATCTCGCCGTCTTCCTCGCTTGCCTCAATCTCCTCGGCGGAAAAACCCGAGAGGACGCCCTTGATCTTGTCGCGCGAACAGCTGCAGCGGTCGAACACCGGGTGCGGCGCGTAAACCCGGACGCCGCGCTCGTGGAAAAGGCGGAACAACAGACGCTCGATCGCAACCCGCGGGTCGGTCAGCTCGTCGGTGTCGATCGTTTCCACCAGCGTGCGGGCTTCGGCCCAGGAATCGTCCTCGGGGAATTCGAAATCGCGCTCATCGCCGTCGCCGCCATGCAGGTCCGGCTGCCGCATGCGCTCGGGTGCCTGCGGCAGGAACTGCGCGACCAGACCACCTGCCCGCCAGTTGTGACGCGGCTTACCATCGGCATCGCGATCGAAGAGCTCGGCAACGCCGAGGCGCACCCTGGTCGGGATTTGCTCCGACTGGCGGAAATAGACGCCGGCGATCTCCTCCAGCGATGAGCCGTCCATCGGCACGATGCCCTGATAGGGCTGCATGCCGCGGCCCTGGTCGATGGTGAAGGCAAGTACGCCGTGCCCCAGGAGGTCGGCCGGCGAAGTCTTGCCTTCCGTGACGGCGGCGGCCAGAGCTTCCTCGTCATATCGAGCGTAGGCGCGAAGACTGTCGGGCGTCGAGAAATCCGCGACCAACAGGTCGACGGGACCGTCGCCCTTGGTCTGCACCGTGAACTTGCCATCGAATTTCAGCGATGTGCCGAGCAGAGCAGTCAGGACGATCGCCTCGGCAAGCAGCCGCGCGACCGGGCCTGGATAATCATGGCGGCTAAGGATGGAGTTGAGCAGCGGCCCGAGCTGGACCGCCCGGCCACGCACGTCGAGACCGTCCACCTGAAATGGAACGACCCGGTCATCTCCGGCAAAGTCGAGTTCGTTGAGTTCCACAGTCGCTTCCGCCATGCCTTCACTCCTTCGCGCCGACCCAAAAACCTTTACACAAGCGCCAGCCCGAGCGGAACCGCTGGCCGGAGGAAAAGACGTCGACGATGTGTGTTGAAACGCCAGTCCAGAAGACGGCGTATTGTTGAAAGCCGACAGATGGGGGATTGCGGGGCGGAAATCAAGGTTCGATCGCCGCCGCTCTTCACATCCGCACCGTCCGGGACATTGCGTTCAGACCGCGCCGAAGCACCAGGCGAGAATGGATTTCTGCGCGTGCAGGCGATTCTCAGCCTCGTCGAAGACCACCGACTGCGGGCCGTCGATGACCTCGTCGGTGACTTCCTCACCGCGATGAGCCGGCAGGCAGTGCATGAACAGCGCCTCCTTGTCGGCCCGCTTCATCAGGTCGGCATTGACCTGGAAGGGCTGGAAGACGTTGTGGCCGCGCGCCTTGTGCTCCTGGTTCATCGAGACCCAGGTGTCGGTGACGACGCAATCGGCGCCGGCAACCGCCTTTTCGGCATCATGGCAAAGCATGATGTTGCCACTGTTGTTGCGCGCCCAGTTGAGGAACTTGTCGGCGGGTTCCGAACCCATCGGCACAGCCATGTTCATCCGATAGCCGAAACGGGCAGCACCTTCGACGAAGGAATGCAGCACGTTATTGCCGTCGCCGGTCCAGGCAACCGTCTTGCCGGCGATCGGTCCGCGATGCTCTTCGAAAGTCATGATGTCGGCCATGATCTGGCAGGGATGCGTGTCGTCGGTCAGGGCATTGATAACCGGTACGGTCGCGTGTTCGGCAAGCTCCAGCATACGGGCGTGATCCGTGGTGCGGATCATGATGGCATCGACGTAACGCGACAGAACCTTGGCGGTGTCGCCGATCGTCTCGGCGCGGCCGAGCTGCATTTCGGTGCCCGACAGGAACAGCGTCTCGCCACCGAGTTGGCGCATGCCGACATCGAAGGATACGCGGGTGCGGGTGGAAGGCTTTTCAAAGATCATCGCCAGCATCTTGCCGGCCAGCGGCTTTTCCGCCGTCCCGGCCTTGGTGGCCTGCTTGCGGATTTTCGCGTCGTCGAGAATGCTGCGCAGATCAGCCGGGGAAACGGCGGAAAGATCGAGGAAATGCTTGGGAGATGCCATGTGATGTTCCCTGTGACGTGGGAAACCTACAACGGCATCCCCCTTTTTGCCCGCTCAGGCCGATTTCTTCATTTCCGAGGCGGAGAGCTTTTCCGCCGCTTTCTCGATGCGGGAGAGACCCTCGCGAGCTTCCTCCGCCGTGACTGTGAGCGGTGGCAGGAGACGCACCACGTTGTCACCGGCCGGAACGGCCAGCATATGTTCGCCGCGCATGGCGGCAACCAAGTCGCCCGCCGGCACCTTGGCCTTCACGCCGAGCAGCAGGCCTTCGCCGCGGATATCCTCGATGACGCTGGGGAAACGATCCTTTAGGCTGGCTAGCCCCTGCCGCAAGACCAACGTGACGTCGCGGACATTTTCCAGGAAGCCGTCCCCCAGGATCACGTCGAGCACGGCATTGCCGACCGCCATGGCCAGAGGGTTGCCGCCGTAGGTGGTGCCGTGGGTGCCGGCTGTCATACCGGACGCAGCTTCCGCCGTGGCAAGGCAGGCCCCGAGCGGGAACCCGCCGCCGATGCCCTTGGCGAGCGCCATGATGTCGGGCGAAACGCCCGTCCATTCATAGGCGAACAGTTTGCCGGTGCGGCCGACGCCGGTCTGGACCTCGTCGAAGATCAACAGCAGGCCGTTGTCGTCGCAGATCTGCCGCAGCGCAGCCAAGAATTCCTTTGGAACCGGCCGGATGCCGCCCTCGCCCTGGATCGGCTCGATGAGGATCGCCGCGGTCGCATCGGTGATCGCAGCCTTCAAAGCGTCCATATCGCCGAACGGCACCTGATCGAAGCCTTCGACCTTGGGGCCGAAACCTTCGAGATATTTCGCCTGGCCGCCCGCAGCGATGGTCGCCAACGTGCGGCCATGGAAGGCGCCCTCGAAGGTGACGATGTGGAAGCGTTCCGGATGGCCCTTCACGAACTGGTAGCGGCGCGCGGTCTTGATGGCGCATTCGAGCGCCTCCGCACCGGAATTGGTGAAAAACACCTTATCCGCGAAAGAGTTGTCGGCGAGGCGGCGCGACAGCGTCTCCTGGCCGGGCTGCTCGAAGAGGTTGGACGTGTGCCAGACCTTGTCGGCCTGCGCCTTCAGCGCGCCGACGAGATGCGGGTGGCCATAACCGAGCGAATTGACGGCGATGCCCGCGCCGAAGTCGAGATATCGCTCTCCACTTTCCGTCACAAGCCATACGCCCTCGCCGCGTTCAAAACGCAGCGGAGCCCGGGCAAACGTGTCGAAAAGCGCGGCTTCAGCCATGGCGACATCACTCCTCTAGGCAGTCAAAAAAGGCCGACAAAACCGGCCAGAAAAACCAAAAATGCCGCCCACTGGGCGGCGGGGGCACTATCGGGGTTTAGGCCGTCAATGTCAACAAAGCTCGGTGTTTTAGGCGCGTTACGACCGGAACCCGACAGGCGCTGGCTTCTGTGACAAAAAAGACTCTCCATCACAGCAAGTTGGGGAAAACCACGAAATCGAATCCCGCAGATTCCTCCGACTCTTGCCACGGAGTCAGCCTCACACTAGGTTAATGATCAATTACTAGACTGCATGCGGCGGAACTAGTCACCTCAAGCATAGATATAGTGGGTGCTGCGAAATGATTTTCGCAGCAAAGGTGGAAGGATTCTGCATGCCAGCAACGTTCAAAGGCGGAGAACGGGCATGAACTGGACAGACGAGCGTGTCGAGAAGCTCAAAAGATTGTGGTCGGAGGGCCTGAGCGCCAGCCAGATCGCAGCACAACTTGGTGGCGTAAGCCGAAATGCCGTGATCGGCAAGGTGCATCGTCTCAGCCTGCCGGGCCGGGCGAAAGCTGGCGGTACGGTTGCGACCGGCCGCGCATCGGCTGCCAAGCGCACGACATCGGCGCCGCGGGCTCCGAACTATGCGTCGCGGGTCACGACCCGGACCGTTACCCGCGCCGTCGGCGCGACGATGGTCAAGGAAGAGATCGAGATCGAACCCTACCAGGAGATGGAATATCGTCCCGCCTCCAACGTAGTCGTGCCGATCTCCCGCCGCCTTGCATTGACGGAACTCACCGAGCGCACCTGCAAATGGCCGGTCGGCGACCCGCTCAAGGAAGACTTCCACTTCTGCGGCTGTGAATCCCCGGATGCATCGCCCTATTGCGGTTACCACGCAAAGCTTGCCTACCAGCCGGTCAACGAGCGCCGCAAGGTTGCCGCTCGGGTCTGAGCGGCGGCGCGACACGAGGCGAAATCGAAGGCGGGCTCAGGCCCGCTTTTTGTTGTGTATGGCAGATATGCCGGCCAAGCCTTGCTCCGGATCGGCATTCCACCTATCTGAAAGACAGTGAGGACGACCTCCCCCATTCGGGCAGAAACTCCGGGACGGCCCGGAAAGCACCCCAGGAGGTCATCATGCGCACGACACGCGACCGTATCCGCCATGCCATCAGCTTCGAACTGATCGGGCTTGCTCTCATCACACCACTCGGCTCCTTCGCCTTCGGCATGCCGGCCGCCGATATCGGCGTGGTCGGCATCGGCAGCGCGACGATCGCCACTGGCTGGAACTATCTCTACAATCTCGGCTTCGACCACCTGATGCAGCGCTTTACCGGCGGCACGCAGAAAAACACCGCCATACGCGTGGCGCATGCGGTGCTGTTCGAACTTGGACTGCTGATCACGCTTCTGCCGCTGATCGCCTGGTATCTCGGTATAAGCCTCGTCCATGCGCTGACGATGGACGTGTCGTTCGCGGTCTTCTACGTGGTCTATGCCTTCGTGTTCAACTGGGCCTACGACCGGATTTTTCCGCTGCCGGAATGGCAGCGGCAGACCGAGGCGGCTTAAAGCCGCCTCTCAGGATTCCATTGAATAACCCGCGCCGCGGACGGTGCGGATGACATCCTGCATATTGGAGAAGTTGAGCGCCTTCCTGAGACGCCCGACATGCACGTCGACGGTGCGTTCGTCGACATAGATGTCGTGACCCCAGACGCCGTCCAGAAGCTGCGACCGCGAAAAGACGCGGCCGGGCGAGGCCATCAGGAATTCCAGCAGGCGGAACTCGGTCGGGCCAAGGCGCACTTCGCGGCTCTTGCGGTGAACGCGATGAGTTTCCCGGTCGAGTTCGATATCGCCGCAGCGGAGAACGCTGGAGAGCACCTCGGGACGGGCGCGGCGAAGCATCGCCTTGACGCGGGCCATCAGTTCAGGCGTCGAGAAGGGCTTCACCACATAGTCGTCGGCACCGGTGGCGAGGCCGCGAACACGTTCGCTCTCCTCGCCGCGGGCCGTCAGCATGATGATCGGCAGGCGCTCCGTTTCCGGGCGCATGCGCAGCCGGCGGCAGAGTTCGATGCCGGAAACGCCGGGCAGCATCCAGTCCAGGATCAGGAGGTCCGGTACCCGCTCCTGAAGCCGAATTTCGGCTTCGTCGCCCCGCAAAACGGTATCGACCTCATAACCCTCGGCTTCCAGATTGTAACGAAGAAGCACGCTCAGCGCTTCTTCGTCTTCTACGACAGCGATTTTCGGCAGCATTCTTGGCCTGCTCCGTCAGTTCTATTCGGTGATCGCGCCGAGCGTGTTCGACGAGTCGTCCTTCGGACGGTCGCCTTCCGGCTGGGCGCCCGTCGTCATGTAGTAGATGGTCTCGGCGATGTTGGTGGCGTGGTCGCCGATACGCTCGATATTCTTGGCGCAGAACAGCAGATGCGTGCAGGTGGTGATGTTGCGCGGATCCTCCATCATGTAGGTGAGGAGCTCGCGGAACAGCGAGGTGTACATCGCGTCGATTTCCTCGTCGCGGCTGCGGATCGCCTCGGCCTTTTCCGCCGAACGCGTCGAATAGACGTCGAGGACGTCCTTGAGCTGCACGAGGGCGAGATCGGAGAGATGCTCCAGGCCGCGGGCGAGCTTGCGCGGAACGCCGGTGCCCTGAACCGCGATGACGCGCTTGGCGGTGTTCTTGCCAAGGTCGCCGACGCGCTCCAGATCGGAGGCGATGCGCAGCGAACCGACGATCTCGCGAAGGTCGGCTGCGACCGGCTGGCGGCGGGCGATCGTGATGATCGCCTTGTCGCCGATCTCGCGCTCGGCGTGATCGAGGATCACGTCGTCGGAGATGACCTTCTGGGCGAGTGCGGCATCGGAATTGACCAGCGCGCGCACGGCGTCCGAGCACATCTGCTCGGCGAGGCCGCCCATTTCGGAGATACGGCGGCTCAGGTATTTCAGTTCGTCGTCATAAGCCGACAGGATATGGGTCGATGCCATCTTCTAGTCCTCAAAATTGATTTTCAGGCGGCACAGTCGACTGGATCAGCCGAAACGGCCCATGATGTAATCCTGGGTGCGCTGGTCGTCGGGATTGGTGAACATCTTGTCGGTGTCGTTCTCCTCGACGAGCTGGCCGAGATGGAACATGGCGGTGCGCTGCGAGACGCGGGCAGCCTGCTGCATCGAGTGCGTCACGATGACGATCGTGTAGTTGGCACGAAGTTCATGGATGAGTTCTTCAACCTTGGCGGTCGCGATCGGATCGAGAGCCGAGCAGGGTTCGTCCATGAGGATGACTTCCGGCGACACGGCGATCGCGCGGGCGATGCACAGACGCTGCTGCTGACCGCCGGAGAGGCCGGTGCCGGATTCATGCAGGCGATCCTTGACTTCGGTCCAGAGGCCGGCGCGCTGCAGGCTCGCCTCGACGATCTGATCCATGTCGGCCTTGTTCTTGGAAAGACCGTGGATGCGCGGACCGTAGGAAATGTTTTCGTAGATGGTCTTCGGGAACGGGTTCGGCTTCTGGAAAACCATGCCGACGCGGGCGCGAAGTTCCACGACGTCGATGTTATTGTCGTAGATATCGTCCGTGTCGAGGGTGATCTTGCCGGTGACGCGGCAATTCTCGATCGTGTCGTTCATGCGGTTGAGGCAGCGCAGGAAGGTGGACTTGCCGCAACCGGAAGGACCGATGAGAGCCGTCACAGTGTTTTCGCGGACGTTGAGGTTCACGTCGAAAAGCGCACGCTTTTCGCCGTAATAAACAGAAACGTCCTTACCGATCATCTTGTGGGAAGCATCGCTCATCTTTTGGTCCAGCGCCTTTTCTACTGCCGATTCTGACATCATATTCATTGTCATACTCCTTCTACCAGCGCCGCTCGAAGCGACGCCGCAAGAGAATTGCGCCAACATTCATTAGGATGAGAAACAGGAGCAGGATGATGATTGCTCCCGAGGTACGCTCGACGAACGCGCGCTCAGCTTCGTTCGCCCACATGTAGATCTGGACCGGCAGCGCCGTCGACGGGTCGAGCGGCGTGGTCGGATAGTTGGCGACGAAGGCCACCATGCCGATCAGGAGCAGCGGTGCGGTTTCGCCAAGGGCATGGGCGAGGCCGATGATGGTGCCGGTCAGGATGCCCGGCATGGCAAGCGGCAGGACATGGTGGAAGATCGTCTGCATCTTCGAGGCGCCGAGCCCGAGGGCGGCAGCACGGATCGATGGCGGCACTGCCTTCAGTGCCGCGCGGGTCGCGATGATGATCGTCGGCAGCGTCATGAGGGTGAGCACCAGACCACCGACGAAGGAGGCGGAACGCGGCAGGCCCATGAAGTTGACGAACACCGCCAGACCGAGCAGACCGTAGACGATCGAGGGAACGGCCGCGAGATTGTTGATGTTCACCTCGATCAGATCGGTGAACTTGTTCTTCGGGGCAAATTCCTCGAGATAGATCGAAGCGGCGACGCCGATCGGTAGCGCCAGGACAAGCACGATCAGCATCATGTAGAACGAGCCGATGAGCGCGACGCCGACGCCAGCTGCTTCCGGACGGCTCGATGCGCCGTTGACGAAAATGCCGCCGTTAAAGTGCTTGGCAAGGGCTCCGCTGTCAGAGAGCTGCTTCATCCAGCCGAGCTGCTGGTCGTTGATCTTGCGGTTTTCCTGGCTGACGTCGAGGTCGATCTGGCCCTTGTAGGCCGAGTCGATATCGCCGGAAGCGAGCAGTCTTACCGTCTGCGTCGTGCCGATGATCGCCGGATTGGCTATGACCAGGTCACGCAGCTGAACGCGGACACCATCGGACAGCATCTGGCCGACCGCGCGGGCGGCGACACGGTCGTCGACGCTGACGTTGAGCAGCTTGGCGAGAGCATTGCGGGCGACGACCGGATAGTTGGCCGTCATCAGCTTCTGCGGATTGGTGGCACGTTCGTTCTGCGGGTCGATGATCTGCTGCGAGAACTCGACCGGCATGGTGATCATGGTCTGCTGGAAGGCGGTGTAACCCTTGGAGACCACCGACCACAGGAGAAGCATCAGGAAGATGATGCCGAAGGAAAGCGCGGCGATGCCATAGGCACGGAAGCGACGCTCGGCGGCGTAACGGCGCTTGATGCCGATATCGCGACGGACGGACTTGGCCGTGGAGATGCCGGCGGCGGGAGAAACCACATCGGTCATTCGTACTGCTCCCGGTATTTGCGCACGATATAAAGCGCGTAGATGTTGAGGCAAAGCGTGATGGCGAAAAGCGTGATGCCCAGCGCGAAGGCAACCAGGGTCTGCGGCGAGGTGAACTCAAGGTCACCCGTCAGCTGATTGACGATCTTGACGGTCACGGTCGTCATTGGCTCGAAAGGGTTGATCTGCAGGCGGGCGGCAACACCGGCCGCAAGCACGACGATCATCGTCTCGCCGACGGCGCGCGATGCGGTCATCAGGAGCGCGCCGACGATGCCCGGCAGAGCGGCCGGCAGGACGACCTTCTTGATGGTTTCCGAACGGGTGGCGCCGAGGCCGAGCGAGCCGTCACGCAGGGCACGCGGCACCGCCGTGATGATATCGTCGGACAGCGAGGAGACGTAGGGGATCAGCATGATGCCCATGACGAAGCCGGCGGTCAGAACGCTCTGTGCCTGAATGAAGTTGGCATAGTCGCCGGTGACGAGGCCGTTCAGCTGCGAAGAGATATCGCGCAGGAACGGTCCGATGGTCGTCAAGGCGAAGAAGCCGTAGACGATGGTCGGAATGCCGGCGAGCACTTCGAGCAAAGGCTTCGCAACCGAGCGGACCTTCGGCGAGGCGTATTCCGACATGTAGATTGCCGAAAAGAGACCGATCGGAACCGCAAAGAGCATCGCGACGAAACCGATATAGAGCGTACCGAGCAGCAGCGGAATAAGGCCGAACTGACCTTCGGAGCCGCCAGAACCGGCAGCAGCAAAACGCGGATCCCATACCGTGCCGAAGAAGAATTCCCAGGCGGGAATAGCGGTGAAGAAGTGGGCCGCTTCGGTCAGCATCGAGGCGACGATGCCGATCGTGGTCAGAATGGCGATCGAGGAGGCGACGACGAGGCTGCCGAGAACCACCTTTTCCACTCGGTTGCGGGCGCGGAAGCGCGGCGCAATCTGACGATAGGCGAAGAACGCCCCGCCGACGGAAGCCGCCAATACGACGATCGTCATGAGGATGCGGCTGACGAAGGTCATCCTGTTCAGGACAGCGGCGGCCTTGACCATGAAGGGCTGGGGATCGCCCGCAAGCGGAACGCCCTTGGCCCCAAGCGCAGCACGCAGCTCGACCGGATTATTCTCGACGCGGGCAATCTCGTCGCCGGTCAGCGCATTCATGCCTCGGGCGATCGAAGTGATCATGCCGTAGCTCAGGCCCTGCTCGGCCTGCGATTGGGTTTTCACCTCTTCAGGAAACGCACCGCGGACCGAGGAGCTGATATAGATCGGGCTGGCGACCAGCCAGACAAAGAGAATGACGACGGCCGGCAGGATCGCCCAGACAGCGACAAAAGAACCGTAATATCCGGGCCGTGAATGAAGTTTGGAGGAAATCCCTCCGACCAGTGCCATTGAATACCGGGCACCAGTGACGTAACCGGCTATGCCGATTATTGCCAAAATCAATAATATTAGTGATGTGTTCATCATAATCCCCCGGCGTACCGCTTTCGGCGGCAACCCATCACCGCCCAGCTCCGTTCATCGGAACCGATCGCATTCGCCATCGCGCACTGCGCAACACCATCGCCACAAAACCGACGATTCCGCCGATGCAAAGGCCATCGATCGGAAGAGAAAACGGCGCCGCCAAAAGCGGCGCCGGTCTTTGGATTACATGGTCTTGCCAGCGGCAAAGTCCTTGCGGCCCTGTTCGCGCTGTGCGTCAGGAGCAGCAACCAGGCCGTACTCGATGAGCGGCGAGTCAGGGCCGATCATGTCGTCGGAAAGGAAGAACTCGACGTATTCCTTGAGGCCCGGAACGACGCCCAGGTGAGCCTTCTTCACGTAGAAGAAAAGCGGACGGGAAACCGGGTAGGTACCGTCGGCGATGGTGGCCGAGGTCGGCTTGATGCCGCGCATGGTGGCGACCTTCAGCTTGTCGGCATTGTTTTCGTAGAAAGCGAGGCCGAATACGCCGACGCCGGTCTTGTTGGCAGCGATACGAGCGAGGGTCTCGGTGTAGTCGCCGTCGATGTCCACGGCAACGCCGTCCTTGCGAACAGCAACGCAGGCTTTGGCCTGGGCAGCCTTGTCAGCGATTTCCTTGGCGATGACGTCGGTTGCGCCGGCATCCTTGCAGCCTGCGGCCAGAACGTTCAGTTCGAAAACTTCGCGGGTGCCGTGCTTTTCGCCCGGGATGTAGGCGGCGATCGGACCCTTCGGAAGCGTCGGATTGATGTCCGACCAGTTCTTGTAGGGGTTGGCGACGAGTTTGCCGTCAACAACGACCTGAGCGGCGAGAGCCTTGTAGAGGTCCTTCGGCTCGAGTTTCATGTCGCCGTTGCTGCTGGCGGTCGCGAAAACGATACCGTCGTAACCGATGCGGATTTCCTGGATGTCGGTGACGCCGGCTGCCTTGCAGGCTTCGGCTTCAGACTTGTTGATCGGGCGAGAAGCGTTTGCAACGTCGATCGTGGCTTCGCCAACGCCCTTGCAGAATTCCTTGAGACCGGCGCCGGTGCCGCCCGACTCGACGATCGGGGTCTTGAACTTCGGGAAGGCTTCACCGAAGGATTCGGCGACGATCTTCGCATAGGGAAGAACGGTGGAGGACCCGGCAACCTGGACCTGGTCGCGTGCAGCGGCGGCGCCGGCAAACGCAACGGAGGCCACCAAGGCAGCTGCAGAGAGTTTAAGGATGTTCATGAGGAATCTCCCGTCATGGGCTTGTGTGAATGCGGACGGCGCTGGCTCTCGCTCTCGCCAACGCTCGGCCCGCTTGTCTTAGCCGCTGTAGCACCTCTCTTTTATGTCAGTTCGGTGAAACATTTGTGACATATCAAGCCGCTGATATTTATGGGGAAATTCGGTGCACAGCTTTGCAGGGAGAGCGCTTTATGTCAGAATCTGACGGTGAACTCGCTTCCCTTGCCGACTTCCGACTTCACGATCAGACGTGCTCTGTGGCGGGTGAGGATGTGCTTGACGATTGCGAGGCCGAGGCCCGTGCCTTTTTTGGAACGGCTATCGGCCACGCTGACGCGGTAGAAGCGCTCGGTAAGCCGCGGAACGTGCTCGGCCGGAATGCCCGGCCCCTGGTCGACAACGGTCACTTCCACCGGATCGGAGGCGCCGTTGCGCAGATAGACGTCCACGAACTTGCCTTCCTGGCCGTATTTGCAGGCGTTCTCGATCAGGTTTTCGAAAACCTGGACCAGTTCGTCGCGATCACCCAGAACCTCCACCTTGCCTTCCGGCAGGTGCGTGCGGATCTCTACCCCGAGATCGTCGGCGAGTGGTACGAGCGCATCCCGCACATGACCGATCAGCGGCTTCAGGTCGATCGACTGGTCCGGAGCGATATGGGATTTGAGCTCCAGGCGAGACAGCGACATGAGATCGTCGACAAGGCGGCTCATGCGCGTCGCTTGGTCGAACATGATGGCGAGGAACCGCTCGTGCGCGGCCGGATCGGAGCGCGCCGGCCCCTGCAGGGTCTCGATGAACCCTCGCAACGAGGCAAGCGGGGTGCGCAGTTCATGGCTGGCGTTGGCCACGAAATCGGAGCGCATCCGGTCGATGCGGCGCAACTCCGAAATGTCCCGGAAGGAGAGGAGATAGAGCTTCTGCACCACGGCTTCCGAGCTTTGCTGCATCGGCCGACCGAGATCGATGGGTGCGATGCGCAGGGTATAGACACGCTCGGAGGGCAGCCGCTCGGAATGCTCGATCTGGTTCGGCTCGTCGGTGGCAATGGTTTCGCGCACCATGTCGAGAATGCCGGGCGACCGCAGCCGGGCCGAAAGATGCGATCCGGGGGAAAGGGTGCCAAAGGCCTTCTCGGCCGCCTTGTTCTGGTAGAGGACGGTTATATCCTCGCCCAGCACGAAAGCCGGAATATCGAGCGCACTGAGCGTTGCGGCCACCTGAGGCAGCGGCTGGAAATCCGGCTGCTCTTCCTCGACGATCTCCGGGACCGGCGGCGGAAGGACGACGGGCTTGCGCCCGACAACGACCAGCACCAGCAGCAGCCAGCCGACGAGCACGCCCACCCAATCCATTCCGACCAGGAACGCGATCGTTGCCAGAAGGGTCAGAAGCAGCAACAGCGGTCGCTCCTGCCGAGCCCTCGCAGCAAGCGTGCCCAGACCCCGACGCCATTTCTCCAGTACCGACCCCACAGACAGACTCGCAGCTTTCACAGGTTGAACACGCGCTCATATATCCCCTGCATGACAGATATACATCGCTTCCGAGTGCGCATCGCAAAAATGACGCTATCCGGACTGTAGCGGAATTTCCAACTTGCGTTACATATCGGCTACCGCCCCCATGCGGCGGATCGATCGGAGGGAGCATTATCATGGCGGATGAGACCGAAAGCCGGGCAGTCAATATCGACATCAACGGCAAGCTCAAGCGGTTCGATATCGATGACCCGGTGTTACCGGCCTGGATCGAGGAACGTGCTCTTGGCTCCGGCGGATATCCCCATGACGATAAGCTGGACAAGGACAAATACGCAAAGCAGCTTGAAAAGCTGCAGGTCGAGCTCGTCAAGGTGCAGTTCTGGCTGAAGGCGACCGGCAAGCGCATGATGGCGCTGTTCGAGGGCCGCGATGCGGCCGGCAAGGGCGGCACGATCTTTTCGATCAATGCCTATCTCAATCCGCGTTCGGCCCGCGTGGTGGCGCTCAACAAGCCGACGGAGACCGAGGCCGGCCAGTGGTATTTCCAGCGCTACATCTCGCATTTCCCGACCTCAGGGGAGATCGTGCTCTTCGACCGCTCCTGGTATAACCGGGCCGGCGTCGAGCCGGTGATGGGCTTCTGCACGCCGGAGCAGTACAAGGATTTCATGAAGGCGGTGCCGCGCTTCGAAGACACGATTTCCGACGAAGGCATCATCTTCTTCAAATTCTGGCTGGATATCGGCCGCGAGATGCAGCTCAAGCGTTTTCATGACCGGCGCCGCGATCCGCTCAAGATCTGGAAACTGTCGCCGATGGATATCGCCGCATTCAACAAGTGGGACGCCTATACCGAGAAGCGCGACGCGATGCTCGAAAAAACCCACAACAAGGAGACGCCGTGGGCCGTCGTGCGGGCCAACGACAAACGCCGCGCCCGCCTCAACGTCATCCGCCACATCCTGCTATCGCTCGACTATGAGGGCAAGGACAAGGACGCTGTCGGCGAGATCGACGACAAGATCTTCGGTTTCGGCCCGAAATTCCTGAAATAGACCTCATTGACCGGGCAGGATGCGCACCGAATAGAGCAGCACCGCCCGGTCCGCGCCGTCGATGCCGCTGTTGAAGATCAGGCGACCGGGCCGGTTGGGCGCGAGCGACCGCTCGAAGGTTACCCGGAAGAGGGCCTCCAGCTTCTCCTGCGTTGCCGTAAAGCGATGGCGACTGCAGCTGCCGAGGCTTCCGAAATCGCAGCGGACCGACAGCTGCGCGGAACTGTTCTGTCCCGACTGCAGGGTCAGCGCCACCGTCGAGCTCTTCCCGGCCATTTCGCGCAGCACTTCCGGTGGTACTTCGACAGAGACATCGCCGCCCTCGCCTGACGTTGCCGATGCGATGCGGACGGCCTGCCCTTCCGAGGCGGCGACCGTCTCGATTTTCGCCTGGCCGCCGGCTTTCATTTCCGCCGCCTTGGAGGGCACGAAGATTTCCACCCATTCATCCGAGAAGCCGCGGCGCGGATCGAAGGCGACCGGGCCTCCCGATCCCTGGCCGGCGACCGAGCGGTCCGCCGACTTCGTGGCTTCCTCGATGATCGATTGCACAAGGCCGGATTGATAGAACCACCAGCAGGCGCCGCCAACCACGCCGAGGGTGATGACCCAGGTCAGGAGATGCGACAGGAAACCGCGACGCTTTCGCGGTTTGGCGGCCCGCTCCGGGGGGACGCCCAGTCCGCTATCGGATGGCGGGCGGGCGTTCCTGTTCGTCCTGCCTGGCTTTGCCGCTTTCGCCTGAGGTGCCGGTTCGAATGGCTCGGCTTCGATCCGCTCGCCGCGCGCGGGGCTGACGCCGCCGAGATCGCCGGGAGACATGGCCGCGGCAGCTGGCGCGCGCGTCCCACCAGAAACAGTATCGACAGGCGGCGCGACGGACGGCGGCGCCGACCGTTGCTGTGTTTCCGGCCGCGGGCGAGCCTCCATGACCGGAGACTCCACCGCCATCGGTTCTGCCGCATATGGCAATTCCGGTTCGAGCTCGACGGCGGGGCCCGGCACCGGTTCGGCCAGGCGCTCGACTTCACTCATTTCGATCTCGTGGATCTTCCGCTCCAGAAGTTCATGCTGCTGCATGATGATCAGCCGGTCGGTAACGCCCTGCTTGCGAAGGCCGGCGTCCAGCGCCTGACGCGCCGACTGATAAATACGCGCCCTGATCTCCCGGTCCGCCCGGTTCGAGCGATCCAGTGCGTTCCTGATGGCCGTTTCCAAACCGCTCACTGCCGGTCCTTCTTCATACTCTTACCCACTGCGCGGGAGTTTACGTTTCGGTAACCTCTCCGCCGCCGAACTGCAAGCACCGCATTCGACTGCACCATGGCCAAAAATAAGGACAGGATATGTCGGGTGCCTTTGCCGGGCCTCCCGGCGATCTGCTTCGAAAATCTTTCCACCGGCTTTTCGGGGCCTCCGCGATCTGGTAGACGGATTTACGTTTGCGTAAAGGTCAATCGGGAGGTTTTTGATCCATGCTTCCAGCAGTCCTCAAGGACAGGCTTCGCCTGCCCGTGATCGCGTCGCCGCTGTTCATCATTTCCCACCCGGAACTAACGCTGGCGCAATGCAAGGCCGGCGTCGTCGGCGCCTTCCCGGCGCTCAATGCGCGGCCCGAAAGCCAGCTCGACGAGTGGCTGGCCATGATCACCGAGGATCTCGCCACCCATAACGCCGCCAATCCCGACAGGCCTGCCGCTCCCTTTGCCGTCAACCAGATCGTTCATACATCCAACAAGCGCCTGGAGCACGACCTGATGATGTGCGTGAAATACAAGGTGCCGATCGTCATCTCCTCGCTGGGCGCCGTGCCGGAGGTGAATGCCGCCGTGCATTCCTATGGCGGCATCGTGTTGCACGACATCATCAACAACCGCCACGCCAATTCGGCGATCCGCAAAGGTGCGGACGGACTGATCGCGGTCGCCGCCGGCGCCGGCGGGCATGCCGGCACGCTGTCGCCTTTCGCGCTGGTGCAAGAAATCCGGGAATGGTTCAACGGGCCGTTGCTGCTCGCCGGCGCGATCGCCACCGGCGGCGGCATCCTGGCGGCCGAGGCCATGGGCGCCGACATGGCCTATATCGGCTCGCCCTTCATCGCCACCAAGGAGGCGCGCGCCGTCGAGGGCTACAAGCGGATGATCGTCGACTCGAATGCCGCCGACGTCGTCTATTCCAACTATTTCACCGGCATCCACGGCAACTACCTCAAGGGTTCGATCACCGCCACCGGCATGGACCCGGACGCCCTTCCGGTCGCCGATCCGTCCAAGATGGATTTCGACCAGGCGGTCAGCGGACCGAAGGCCTGGAAGGAGATTTGGGGGGCAGGCCAGGGTGTCGGCGCGGTCAAGGCGGTGGTTCCGGTCGCGGAACTCGTCGATCGGCTGGAAAACGAATACCGGGCGGCGCGCGAGCGCCTCGCAGTTTAAACTAAGGGCTGGATAATAACCGTCTTTCCAGGAAAATCGTCGCGAAGCCAAAAAGCCCGCTTGAAATCGCAGGTCATTGCCTGTATCAGCCGCATCACTCGCAGCCCCGGCAAAACCGGTCGCTGCCCGTGCCGCTTTAGCTCAGGTGGTAGAGCACATCATTCGTAATGATGGGGTCGCAGGTTCGAGTCCTGCAAGCGGCACCAGTTATCCACCAATATTCGCATTAGTTTCAAGTACATAAGCCATTCCCGTTTTTACCCGATCCCCTCGCCTATCCACCCAAAAATGCTCGATCACGTTCCCGTGATTGGCAAAATACGGGCACAAAAAACCCCGCTCCATTCGCGAAGCGGGCAGGGCAGGGAACTGCGATTTGCTTAGGAGGCTCGGCCCTTCTTGATTGGATGGGCCGAAAGGAAAGCCTCGTCGGCTGCGATCAACTCGGCAATCTCCTCCCGACTGATTCGAGCGGTCGAATACAGGTCTGCCATCCTCCGCCGCTTCCATTCAATAGCGGCCTGATCTGGCGCGGGCGTCCTGATCTGTCTCTCGGTCGCCGCTTTCATGTTGGCAAGCATCCGATCGCGCTTGCTGTAGATCGCATCCTCATCCTCTGCCGTTAGATGCTGCTCGGCCACGACGCGATCGAAGATCAGCATGGCGTCATTGATTTCGAGGCGCGCATGATGGAGCCTCAGAGTGGCTTCGCCCTTGTGCCATGCCGTCCGGCGCGCGTCCCGAAGCAGCCGGTTATATTCCAGATCCGTTAGAGCCCCCTGGGGAAGGGGCTCCATGATGCGGCTCATGAACTGGTCGAGCTGCTTGCGCTTCTTGAGGGTGATGCTCATTCGCCTTCTCCATCGCTTTCGCGGGTGGCGCGCTCTAACGCGTCGTGCAATTCACCCTGCAGGTGGCTGATATGTCGTAGCGTCTCGACGATGCTTCCCATACTCCCCTCTGTCTCGCCCTGATCACTGATGTAATCAGCAGCGCCGCGAGTGACCTCCAGCAAGGCAAGGATGAGATAGCTGCGCTCAACGTCAGCCGACGTGATGGCTTCCCTGGTCTTCATCGTCATGCCCTCCCTGCCATGTCTATGACTGCCTGGATCAAGCGGGCGGTGTCTCCGAGGAACCCACGGTTCCCGATCTCCGACGCGAAAACGGGGCTGGCGGCAAGGATCTCTGCTTTGATCGCGAGGCCGGCGGGCGTGAAGGCGGGAATGCGCGAGATTTTGGAAGCCGCGCTGTCCGCCTTCACGCCACTGTTTGAAATCCGCTCTTTCACGGCATCGACGCCCGATGCAGCCCTGAGCCGTGCCGTCTCCGCCTCATAGACTTTAGCTACCGGAATCAATGACCGATATCTGCGGATCATATCTTCGCGGTAGGCACGGTTGCGATCGAGAGACTTTTCAGTCCGGCCGACCGGGTTGCATTTCTCCCAAGATGCAAGGCTCTCCAGAGCGTCCTCTGAAGTGATGACATGGAAACATGTTTCCTCGGCCTTGGCGCGCCGCTTGGCGTTGAAACGTTTGGTCAGGACGCTCGTGTCCCGCAACAAGAACCGGCCGGCTATATCGCGCTCGGGATTGCCGCCGCTTCCGTATGGCGAATGTGCGTTGGCGCCGCCCAAAAGGTCTTCGGGCGCGAGCGGCCACAGGTGCCGCCATTCGGCGACAAGCCATTCCAGCGCCGTCTTTGCCTGTTCATGCTCGGCGCGAGCTGCCAGCAGTTCACCGTGAGCCTGCAGCAGTGCGGGGTTCTCGGCGGTGGAAGCGGCTGCAGCCTTCGCCGGGGCAGGTGTTGCGACGACGGCGGCGGAAGCCGACGCGGCGGCGATGCCGGTAAGCAGGCTGCGGCGGTTTATCGTGGGTTCCAGGCTGGCGGCGACTGTGGTAGATTTGCTGATGGTCATTTTCGTTACCTTCACGAGGGGTTTCGTTGAGATCTTGGGTCGGGGAGGAGTTCGAGCTCCCTCCCGATCCACTTCGCTTTAGCGGGCTCCGATGGGGCGATAAGCGCGTGAGACGCTGAACGCGAACGTCAGTCTTCCGACCTTCAAGAACCTGATCCCGCCGACGCGGCTAGCGCTGATGTTGAACATCGTCGGTCTCTCCTTGCTATTTGATCCCTTAGAGATTATTTAATACATTAGGGTTATTGCTGCAAGCCCAATCGTATCATTTAATCTAAAAAGGATCATTTGTGAGAGCAGAGCAGGTACGGGCAGCGAGGGCACTGTTGCGTTGGTCGCAGGCAGACCTATCCGAGCGGTGCAAAGTGTCAGTCCCGACAATCAAGCGGCTAGAGGCAATGGAAGGGGACCTGTCAGGCCACCAAACCACAATTCTCGCGATCGAAGCCACGCTTGTGGAGGCTGGGATTGTCTTCATCGCTCAGAATGGCGGCGGTGCTGGCGTTCGGCTGGCGAAGCCTAAATAGAGATCGCGGGTGTGGAATAATGACAACCGTCAGACTTTACGTGCTGCAACCGGACGGCTCGCTTTTGTCACATTCGGAATCGCCTCTCTCGGGCTATGGGGCTTGCCCAAATGTAGGCGATACCCTTTGCTTTTCTTGGAGACACAGAGATCCGGAAAACTTCTCGGTGCAACGCCGCTATTTTGTCGATAACCGCGATGGGCACCAGGGCTGGGCTATCATCTTGCGACCGGTGGATAACGCCCCGCCGGTTCAGGCGCTTTTGAAGGAATGGTATATTGATGACGACTTGTGGGACGAACACGAGGCCGAAGATAAGCGAGAGGAAGAGGAAAAGGTTGAAAAACTTCTTGCGGCCCTGCGAGGGGCAGACGGGCCGATTCAACCGCCACTAAATTCTTTGGAGAGGTCTGCGATAAGCTGGCTTGCTTCGCGTAAGGCTGGATTGAAAGTGCCTATCAAAGCGATCCCCGGGTTTGGACCGAGCACGAAGAAGAAGCTCGCCGAGCGGGGTCTTATTTCTGCGACCAGTGATGACGGCACTCCCGATAAAAATGAACTGGTCTCCCTCACAGCGGAGGGGCGGCGGCTGTGGAAACTTCAAAAGGCGTACGACCACCCCGCGTGATGACTGGCTGGAGTTGACGGCGGAGCCGATCGTCAGCTCGCTCGCGAAAAAGCGCTTACCGCGAATCCAGATAATTCTACCAATCCTTCAACCCGTTATTAGGCTCGACATCGATCGCCGACGTGTCCACGGGCGCGACGACAATTGAGCCATCGGGTTCAAGTCGAACTGCAACGCCCTTTTCCCTGGCAACATCGGCAGCCAATCGGATTAGGGTCGGCGACCATCGCTTGCGCCGGTGTTCTGTAGTAGATTGCACGCTTCTAGCCTTCACGGGTTCGACCTTCTCCATCTCAGTTTTTTAGAAGTTGGGAGTGACTTGGCTATGGCAAAGGGGGGTGAAGCTTTTTTATATCCGCCGCGAGGCATGGCACGCGACGAAGCGGCGCGATACATCGGCGTAGACGTCGTCCAGTTCGAGAAGATGGTCGGCGATGCCCGCATGCCGGGACCGAAGCAAATCGACGGGTGCCGCGTTTGGGACAAGCTCGGACTCGATATAGCGTTTTCTGCGCTGCCCGCAGATAAGGTACTGCAGAAGGCCGAGAAGCCGGTCCCTGCTCACCTCCCGAACGCCTACGGGCCGGCGGCATTGGCAAAGCGCTGGCTGTGCTCCGAACGTCATGTCAGAAACCTTTGCGCCTCGGGTGAACTACCTAATTTCAAGCTCGGCGGTAAGTTGCTTCGTATACGCCGGCAAGACGTCGAGGATTTCGAAGCGCAGGCCGCTGTCAAACCTAGGAGAACGGATGATGGGCAACAGACCTGATCTGCCCCCTGTACGAATAACCAGAGCATCCTTCCGTCAAGCCGACCTAGAGCGGATCTTTCGGGCAGCCAAGAAGTCTGGCTCGATGGTAAAAATCGATCCTCTTACCCTCGCCGTTACCGTGTTTGCTATGCCTGGTAACGGCACTTACCTGCAGTCCGGCTTTGCTGCGGGCGGCCCTGAAAGCTGTGACGAGGAAGTGGAGGAGATAAGGCTGTGACCAAGAGCACGCTCTTCACCGCTGCCGAACTAAAAAGGATGGCCCAGATTGCCAACTCCGAAGGCGTCACCGTAGAGCTGGAACGCGACGGCACCATCGCCCGCGTGATGCCCTTCACGGCCACGCAGTACAAACAGCACAATCATTCGCGTGAGGAAGAGGCTGAAGCAGCGTTGGCGCGATGGGAGGCCGGCCGACAGAAACGAAAGTCGACGAAGGACCTGCCCGACGATTTTGCCCTGTAGCGCGTCAGGTAGCTGGTGCTGGAACCAATGCGCCTGCAGCCAGTTCTATTGCCGTCGCGAGAGCTAATCCCCCGTCCCTCATTAGATCGTTCGTCGCCCACGAACACGCTCTCGCGACACCCTCCCCTTGGATGCTTGGTCGGTCTCCCATTCCGCTTGCCGACGCCGTTGGGGCTCTATTTCGTCTCGATGATCGACATTCCTTCACCAACCGTCCCCGTTAAAGATGAGAATAGGCACCTGTTCTGCCAGATGGCGATCGAGATCCCTCTGCAGGATTTGATCCACGCCGCAGTGAAGGCCGGATGGGACGAGCCGGAGGTTCTGACGGCGATCATTGAGGTGGCTGACAACCTCATGTTGGCGCATGGCTCGAATGCAGAGCTGGACGCTCTCCTGAAGGCGCTGAAACGGAAGCTGGAATAGACGTACGACGGAACTAGGCGCTTGGTCCGCTTAGCCCATTGCGGTCGTCGCCTTGTTGTCGTTAAGTTTAAGCCCAGCCTACATCAACCCACTGGACCCCTCATGAGTGCGCGCCTTTCGACGGCCATCAGAATCGGAGATGCCGCTAGGGCGATACTCAGGAAAACTCGGACTTTTCCAGACCGGGGATTCGGAAATTATTCGGACCTAAGCGAAAGCAACCATATTGGCGTTGAGCCGATGCTTTTGGCGCTCTCGATGGAATTGGCGCTCAAAGCGTGGTTCGTTTTCGACTACGACAATCCCAAATTTGCCAAATCGCACGACCTGCTAAAGCTGTTCGAGCGCCTGAAGCCCGAAAGCCAAGCGAAACTCGACGCCGAGTTCAAGAGGGCGGTGGTCCCGTACCACCCCAACCATGTCTTCATCGACTACAACATTCGTCACATGCTGTGTCAGCACAAGGATGCCTTCATCGACTGGCGCTATCTGCACGAGCCAACGACAACGAAGAAGTTTGACGTGAGCGCTTTCGAGGCGACGCTCGAAATGGTTCTCCTGGAATTCCAGAAGAGATACCGCATTGAGCCGGTGACGACGCTTGGGCGGTGACTGGGGTTGCCATCACCAACCGTCCCCTGCCAAAGCTGCTCTCTCGCCTCAACGCGGTTTTACCGCAGATACCTAGAGCAAGCCGATACCCTCAATTTTGAGAGTTCCACCACCCTCGTAGAAAGCTATACCTATGCGGGTGATTTGCCGAGGAAGACGGAATGGAACTGGTTGTATATGGGTATCAGATCGTACCGGGCAGTGACGACTCTTTGGGATTCGAGGCTTCTCTAGAGGACTGCCAACGCGAAGCCGTGGCGGAGCGTGAAGAACTTAGGCGGCATGACCCGGATCTAGAGCCTTTGGGGGCCATGGCCATATATCGCTTCACTTTGGCTTGGCCCGATACCGAAGGGCTGCTTGCGGTCCTGAACGAGAAGACTTCGCTCCTTGACACCATTGTTGTCGATCGCAAGCGTGTAGGTGTTGTGGGCGACTGAGCGCTCGTAATCTATTGCCGGATTTGACTCCGAAGGGGACGTTCCAATTACAAAGATGATCGAGAGATCGCGGTACCAACACGGTTGAGTAACTATGATAACTCGCGTTCTCACCGTCGGCAGTATCGTTGCCGGCATCTTATCAGGAATAGGCCAAGCCTATCCAGACACGTTTCCAGCCGGGGATTTTCTCCTAGGCTGGACGGCTATCATTTTGGGAATATCCAGTCTGCTAACTGGCATAGCAGCAAAGATTCTTTTGGCTTTATCGATCGCTAGCGTGAAAAGACAGCTACTCGCCAACCTTCCAAAAGAACGACCGGTCGAGTTGGGCGGCGTAGTAGGCGATTTGGATTCGCAGCAGCTAGCTAGTGAAATCCTCGAACTTCTTAAGAGAAATGGGTTCTCGGTGACTAAGGTTCACCATATGCATACGATCCCGTTTGTGGGCGTACAAGTGGATACCGCCGGTCCGGTTTCAAAGATTGCTGTAGGAAAACTCCGCCCTTCCTAGCGAGTACGCGGCTCGAAAAACAGCTCACATGGCGTGACCATGTCGGCGGGCGGGCGCCGCCATCGTCTATCCAGATATCCCGACGCTAGATAGATATTGGGAATTTTCGCGGGCGTTTCCCAGCCCCGTATCACATCAGCAAAATCGTAGAACGAATCCCTGTTGACTCATCCCGAGATGAGAACATAATTAGAACATCCAAGCCGCCCACTGGGGTTGCTATCCACATATTATCCACAGCTTCAGCACGCTTCGGCGTGAAGGACTAGCCATGTCTGAAACAATCTCACCGTCGCCGTCCGACGGCACCGCAGATGAACTTGAATACATGTGGGCATTTATTCGGCCGATCGATGACCCCAGCAAGGAACTGCTGGCAGGGCTGGTAGAGCGGCGCGACGAGTCGTTTGAGTATTTCCGAGCCGATATATACGGAACTTTGCCTGACGACGAATGGCCCACGATGTCCTGGCTGGAGGTGGGCTTTGGCAAGTCGACGGGTGACTTCCGCATACTCTGGAAAAGCGGCGTGGGGCCGACTCCGGAACTCCCAGACAATCTGCTCACCGACTGGGGCAACGGTACGGGCCCGGAGGATGCCCTGAAGCAGCTCACCCACCAGATGAAGAACGAAGGCCGGCCAATGCTCGGAGTTTGCAGCGTCGAGCGGGTTCGCGACGGCGTGCGGGGCTATCGAGATGCTCCCAGGATCATCGGCTTCGACTTCAATTCAGAACTGCAAAAGGGCCATAAATGATAGAGTTCAAGCCAAACCCAGCGGCCAGCTCTCCCAGCGAACCGGCGCGGTCCTTGCCGCCAAATTCTGCGGTCGAGGTTGAGCCCGTACCCGATGCGATCTCGGTCGAGGCGGACGGTAATGCTTGTTCCATTCCCGCACCCCTGGTGCTTTCGTCCGATCTGCCGCCGAGGAAACCGGCGAAGCGCCGTCCCGCTGCGCCCAAGAAGCCGCGGGTGGCCGAAGCGGTCGATGCCGACAACGCTCCGCTTATGCTCAATGTGGACAGATGACGACCATGCAGCCCGAACCGCAGACGCAATCCGAGATCGACATCCAATGGGAAGTTGAGGCGGTGCTCGCCTGGCACGATGACGACGCCAGAGCGGCAATCGCGACATTGCTGGAGGATAACAGGCATTTGCGGAAGCAATTGGCGTTGGCGGAGTTCGCGGGAAGCCGAGGGTTCGCCCGCGGCTGGCGGCCGCGTTATGAGCGGTGATCTGTGCCCAGCGTAGAATACAAAGGCGGTGCCCATCCCTATTCTGAAGCCAAGATCCCCCGGTTGCTCGATGCCCACCAGAACGGGCAATTCGTCAAGGTGACCTGCAAATGGTGCCGTCCCCAGATTACAAGAAATTATCGTCCCATGGACATCGCGAAGCTTGTCGGCGACCGCCACGTGATGGAACTTCAACATCGCTTCCGTTGCGAAAAATGCAGAAGGAACGATTATATGGAAGTGTCCTTCGAAATGGTCATTGGCGATAGGATCAAGGGATTTCCTGTTCGGGAACTCGTCGAGATCAGGACCGTGAAGCGGCCGGTTTGGCGCGATATCAAATTGTAACGGTGAGAGCGAATGTGCAACCTCTACAATGTCACCACGAGCCGCGAGGCTGTCCTGCAGTTCACCAAATCCTTCCGGGACAAGGCCGGTTGGAACCAGCCCTCGCTTGATGTCTATCCCGGCTACCAGGCGCCGGTCGTCCGCGTCGGAGAGGACGGGCAGCGGGAAATCGCCAGCCTGACATGGGGGATGCCATCGCCGCCGGCCTTCGTGAAAAACTACGACCCCGGCGTCACCAACATCCGCAACGTCAGCTCGCCGCACTGGAGACGCTGGCTCGGCCCGACCAGCCGCTGCGTGGTCCCGTTCACGTCTTTCGCGGAACCGGACCCTGCCAGGAAGGTCATGGGCGGCCGCGTGCCGAACGCCTGGTTCGCCGGCAGCGAGGATCGCCCCTTGATGTTCTTCGCCGGTTTCTGGACGCCGTGGCGGGGTATTCGCAAGGTTCGAGACGGAGAGCGGGAATATGAGCTGTTCGGGTTCCTGACGACTGAGCCCAACGAGGTCGTTTCTCCGATCCATCAGAAGGCAATGCCGGCGATCCTCACGACGCCGGCAGAGGTCGACCTGTGGCTTACGGCACCATGGGAGGAGGCCAAGCATCTGCAGCGGCCGCTACCGGGAAACATGCTGGTGATCGTGGAGCCGCCGACCAGTCCGATTGAAGAGGTCCCGACTTTGCTTTGAGCGATGAAAGTCGGGCGCCGCGCTTCATTCCGGCAAGATAACGGGGAACGCGCTACATTGATCAGCCGGGACGGCACTCGTAGAATAGTCGCGGGAGGGCAAAATGGACAAAATCGTAAAGATTTGGGATCAAGAAGTCACAGTCAGCCTCCATCAAAGCTCAAAGAGCGTATGGCACGCCGTAGGGCAATACATGGGCCAGCGCATTGAGACCAAGGGTAGGACGTGGTCGCAGGCTTTAAATCTTTGGCGGGGTGCAGCGACCTACAAAGGCAATGGCTGATGAGTTCGACCACCGACTTCATTTCAGAGCTGGTCCGGGCCGCGAACGAGGTCGAAAAGCTGCGCGGTGATGAAGCGCGCCAGCTACTCAATCGCGCGATAACAACGATCCGCGATATGCGGGAGACAATCGGCATACCCGGGGGCCATACCGCGGCCGACGCTGTGATCGACCTGCAGACGACAGCCGTGGCCTTGGGGTTGGGCAATCGATCGCCTGATCAGGTCAAGGCCGCATTGCTCGATGCCGCCGGCATAATCCGGGACCTGCATATCGTGCTTGATACGGGGACGGAGATCCAGATTGGGGCCGGACATAAGAATGATCCATGACCTCATACCGGCCGATACAAAGATTAGTGGACCACTAACTGGCCAATGCGCCGACCAACCGATTATGGACGTGACTTTTTACGACCGTAGCGAATATGGTCCCCTTTGTAACGAGGCGCCACATTGAAAAAATTAACCACTCGGGCAATTCTCCGGCACATTCGTCGCGCTCGAAGGCAGCTCCGCCGCATTCAATCACGGCCGACGAACTCATTTTTGAGTTTGTCGAAGCCTCGGGCGCCTGTTCGCCCTCAGCATAAGCCACTAAACCGGGTTGCTCGCCCGCTTAGTTTAATCGCACCAGCACGCATCATTGCCCCCGGCAGCCATGCTCCACACGAGTTTATTGTGCCGCCGTCCAACTTTTCACTTCGGCAGAACTACGATCAAGTTGCTGGATTTTTCAGTCATCTTCGCTCACTGGTTTACAATGATCTGATTTTCTCCCGGCAACCTTTTGGGATCGAGTTTTCGGCGCTCAAATCTCTGGCACCGGGCGCCGCATTGATGTTGGCTGGTGAACTGTATCGAATTCAGCGTTTCTTGGGTCTGCGGTTCTCAGCTGTAAGGCAGGATGAATGGAATCCTTCCGTTCGGAAACTGCTGCATGAACTAGGTCTTTTTGATCTGCTCGCCACACCCAATGTTCAGCGATCATTCCTACCCCCGAGGGAAGATGACGTCGATATAATAAAGTTCAGCGTCGATACCGAGGTAACAGGGGAGAAGTGCGGGCACTTGCTCGACTGCCTATCGGAAATAGCAGGCATCATACCAGCCGAGAATTTCATTTACGATGGCCTCATTGAAGCGTTGAAAAACTCAAAGCATCACGCATATTCAGAAAAGGGCCAGTGGTTTGGTGTCGAGCAAGGCACATGGTTCATGACAGGTTCGTACGATAGATCAAAGAAAAGACTTACTGCCGCGGTTTTGGATTTGGGAGTAGGTATTCCGCATACCCTTCCTCGATCAGGCATCTGGGAACACCTGCGGCCCCTTCTGAGTTTGGGGTTGAAGTCCGACGATGGAAATATGATTGCAGCAGCTATGGAATATGGCAGGACTCGAACGACCCTCAAGGAGCGTGGCCGAGGCCTCCCCATAATCATGCGCCTTTTGGACCATCACAAGGGCTATCTTCGAATCGTGAGTGGCCGGGGGGAAGCGATGTATGATAGCTTGACAAAAACCATTCAAGCGACTAGCCACCACGAATCTCTCGGCGGCACATTGATTGAGTGGAGCATTGAACAATGATGGGCGGGCTCAAATCGATGGCTGAGAAGATCATCAACGTAGCTAAGGAGTTTTCGCGTACTCCGGGCGGCCGCTATTATTCTGACGGCCCCGCGTCTGGCCAAGAATTCCGCGAAAAAATTCTGCTTCCGGCGCTCAGGGACTATGAAACCGTTGTCATCGAACTCGATGGCACTCGGGGTTATCCCTCCTCTTTTTTGGAGGAGGCATTCGGCGGAGCAATTCGGGAACTCAAAATAAGCTCAACAGAGTTCCTGTCCCGGATAAAGCTCATAGCATCCTCAAACTTTGATATATATGTACAGGATATCAGGACCTACGTCGACCAGACGACGAATGCCTGATATCTTCCAGACACTTTTTGTCTCCATTATAGGTGGCCTGGCGACGGGCATCACCGGCCTTTTCGGCTTAGCTCTTACGCAGCGTTATACCGACAATCGGAAGCTCATTGACGCTACACTCAAAGAACTTGAAGAGCTGACAAACGAATGTGCTAAGGCGTCCTCTCAGGTCTGGAGCAGAGTTGGGAACCCGGAGGCTCCTGAAGTTTCGGAGACTATCTGCCTGTTACACGATATATCTGGCCTCATCTCGTTTGTTAAACAACGGGTGTCCACTGCCGGTCTCAGAATCGACTCGGCTCACCTGAATTTCCGTCGAGCTGCCAGTGGTGGCAATTTTGACGTAAAGGACCGCTCGGCGGATATTGCCCGCGTCGGAGAGGTTAGATCAGCCGCAGCGGCTCTGAAAATGGCGGCGCGGACAATAATCTACGAGCGGAACCGAATCGGGCTCTACTAGCTAAGTTCCTGATGAGCCGGCCCGCTGCCTCTCGACACGATCAAGCCGCTCTCGAAGATCCAGGATAATATCCCGCTGGCCGTAGACGCTGCCTTGTGCGGTCTTCACCTCGTCGATGTCACGCTGCTGGTCCTGAAAGCCCAGGTTCCCACGAGATGCGAACCGACTTATGTGGCTCGCTTCGACGGCACGATGGCCCTTCGGCCGTCGCCGAATCCCGCGGCATTTTTCGGTTTGGTGGTGTTAAGATGCGTGAAATTCCGCTTTCGAAACCTCCTCGCGCGGCGGGGGCCCCGCTGCGGGTCTGCGAGGCTGGGCTTTCTAAATTTCTGCTTTTACAGTGGACGATTTTTTGTCACAATTGATAGATGTAGTAGCTGTGCACAGCGTGGGGATTGCGGGATGGAAAGCAACAAGCAGTACTTTTACTTGTTTGGAAGGCGGGTAGCCTGCTTGGTCTATGATGTAGCGGCACGCGAACTTCGCCTCAAATATCGAAGCGGGCGTGACTGTACCTATGTCGGCGTTACCCCGGTCCAGGTCCTGGCGCTTGTTTCCGGGACATTGAAGAAAATTGTACCGTCGTGGATCTCCGCCATTTCCCCGTTCGCGTTTGTCTTTTAGACCTAGCTAGGACCTCATCACTCCCCGACTTCATTGATTTGTGGTAATGGGGAACGGCTACCGCGAAGTCCTGCCCTGTTGCGCGGCCTCCATCCTCTGCAAAATCTCTTTCACCACCTGGATATCGGACGCCTGCTTGTTGAAGCCGGTCTGGAGGTCCTTGATGGATGACGTGATGCTGACGGCAGACTGTTCGGCAACCGTAACGCGATAGGTGAGATTGTCGATCTTTCGGTCAACATCATTGCCGCGGACCTCCTCGGCGCGAAGGCGCTCGTTGAAGCTGGCCTCTCGTGCCCGGGTCTCCGCGAGGCGCTCCTTGTGATAGTCCTCATGGGATAGCCGCCATTTCTTCAGGTCTTCGATGTCGCGGGTCGTGTTCGTCCAGATATAGATTCCGCCCGCTAGCATCCCGATCAACGTCATCAGGTTGATGATCGTATTAAGGTTCCATTCTAGTTTGGCTGCTTTTCTCGGAAGCTGCATATCATCAATCCCTGTCATTATTCCCGCTGCCCTTTTCAATGCGTCAGTCTGAGTTGGCTTGTTTGTTCTGGTTTCGATCCCGTTGACCATGAGGCAGGCGACTCCATTTCCCCGATGCGAAAAGGAGGCGCGTGAATGCGACAATGCAAATCATGTCAGGATACCGGCTGGGTCTGCGAGGCTCATCCAACAAAAGCTTGGAGTGGAACGCGCTGCTGCGGCTGTGGCGCTGCGGGCATGCCCTGCCCCCGTTGCTCATCAGAGCTCGCATGGGATAAGCCGCCCGACTATTCGCAGATTTTCAGATCAGTAACCCACTTGGCGGGCAAGAAGGTCAATTGACCGGATACTTACCGGCCGTCTTCTGGTCATGCGCCAGGCATTCCCCAGGCGTCCAGACACCCGCCCCACACACGCCGGCAACCGTGTCATCGATGGCCTCCTGGTCAACTGGTGTTGCGCCTTTGGCGCCGATCAGTGCCGTGCCGACAATTGCCCTAGCCGTGCGGGACAGTTGCTCCTTCGAGGCACTGACCTGTTGAGTTGAGGTACACGCCGCCGCGCTCACGGCACATGCGACGGTTAAAGCGAGCCTTGTCAGCTTCATTGCTCAGTTCTCCTACTGCTTTGTCGGTTGCTGCCTGCATGGAGGCGCGCTCGACGGCGCGCGCCTCCTCCTTCGCGTCTGGTAGCCACCAGACCGCGTTGATGGTGGTGAAGACGGCGAAGCCGAGCACCAGTCCGCCGGCCACACCGATCGCCATGCTGATCTTGTCGGTGATCATGCTTCCACCGCAGCTTTGATCTTGCCGACCGCTGAGACGACGGAGTTCTGGAGCAAGAGGCCAAGGATCAGCGTGATCAGGATGACGATTGCGAGCACCGCAACCACCTGCCAATCCATTCCGGCCAAGGCAGCCAGGCCAAGGCCACCGAACGATCCGCCGCCGCCAAAAAGACCGAACAGGCTGAACTTGCGTTTGACCTGCGCCTCGACGGCGGCCGGCACCACGGCCTTCTCTTCGATCACAGGCGAGGCGGAGAAGGCCGCCATCTGCACCGATGCTCCCGACAGGGCGAGCAGATCCTTGTGCAAGGCCGCGCGTGTCTTCGGCCCGACGTCGCCGTCGATGTCGAGACCGCGTTCGGACTGGTAGCGGCGGATGTCCGTCTCGGTCGGCTGGTAGCCCAGCAGAACTAGCGAGATCCGGCCATAGTAGTCGATGCGGTCGACCAGGCCGTTCTTACCGCCGTTGATCTTCTTGGTGATCGTCTCGATGTCGTTGCGATCGGCATAGGCGTTCAGGTTCCGGGTCGACCAGTACCATAGCGGCGCCAGCCCCTCCCACGGATCGGTGTTGACGAGATCCGGCTGGGCAACGAAATCCGGCGGATTATAACCCATCTCTCGGCACCAATCGCGGAAGGCCTGATAATTCGCCCTGCCGGTGACCTGGATGCCGGCGCGGCCGCGGTAGAGGTACCCGTCGCCGTCAGCTTGTGGCGTGTTGCCGAGATCGGTGCGGGTGTCATACCGGGCCTGTGCCGGCGTCGGTCCCCACACCTCCTGATCGAAGCGGAAGGCGCCGCTCTCGTGCATCAGCTGCGCAAGGTAATGCGCGACGCGGTGCGGGCGGTTGAGCCCCAGATCCAGCCCAAACTTGTCGATCGCGACCAGGACGGAGTTCATGTTGCCTTCATTGACGCGCGATTTTGCGGCCGCGCGGATTTGCGCGGCGGTGATGACGCTCATGGTGATGTCCTTTGGGGTTGAGTTAGAGAGGCGCATCCAGCGCGCGAGCCTAGCTCACACGGTGTACCCTGTTTGGGTGATGCGCTATCCTATAAGCTGTGCGATGTTCCCACCGCCAAGAGACTATTGAGGGCTCGAACGGGGAAAACGGGTCGAGCCCTCTTCTTTCGGAACCTGTTTGTTCTGCGTCGGGTTGAGGGCCTTCACCCTGGCGGACCAGTGCGGGCCCTTGTTGGCCAATGATCCAATCCACGAATTTTACCATGTCCTAAATAACCACTCGACACCTTGGTCGAGCGGTGTTTCAATTTGGCACAGCGAGGGCGTGAGGGCGGATTGATGGTTTATGAGTGGGACGCACGGCGAGCGCGACGTGCCAATGTGATCAAGATGATTTCGGCTCTGCTAGCCGGCGTGATCATTGCGGGGATACCCGCCTGGATCGTGACACAAGTTCTTTAGAAATCACCCGCCGCGCAACGGTCGGCACCTCATAGCTTTGAGGCTGCGACGAAAAAGGCACTGACCTGCTGAGGGGTGAAGCCCATGGCTTCGAAGCCCGCTTGCATCATCTGTTCATTCCGAACGAATGTGCCGCTGTACTCATAAGCAACCTGCGTGGCCCGGTCTTGCGTGGAAATCCAAGCATCTACTTGATCGAGAAGGCCAGCAGCGAGAAGCTGAAGCTTGAACTGGCGGGCAGTCACAGCGTCAGGGATAACCTCAACGGGCTCAACGGCTTGCCATTCGAACACGCCGCCGATATATCGCGGCTCACCCCCATCCGGCGGCGGCATCGGTACTTCCATAGTATCTTCCGGCCACGGATGCGCCGCCAGGAATTCGGCGGAAGGCGGTTCGACAACCATCCACGCGTTATTGGTGGATGGCGAGAAATAGCAGATTTCCGACATCATCTCAGCTCCCATACAATCTGCGCGACGTTCGTTCGATAGAATTGTCCATTCGGGATGATGACTGAGGTCGATGCGCGCGATGCACCGCCCGAATGGTCGTAGAGCTGATTGTACGTGCCGCCATCCGTTGAAACGGAAAATGTACCTGTGGTTCCGGCACCATACAGCAGGAAAACCAGGATAGGCTTGCCCGTGGTGTTCTGCCGACCAACACCACCAGTCGTCGTGAACGTTTGATACGTCTGCCCGACGCCCAGCGTAGACACCACGTCAATCAAAGACCTGGGAGGTCCGTTCACGCCGGCGGTGCGAGTGAATGTCGCGATCGGTCGTTTCCGCGTGTAGCCGGTCGGCATCGTGGGCGCGGTCAACGAGAGAGAGATGAGCGCATCGGTGACGCCGGTATCTGGTCGCTGGATCTCGTGGATATAGTAGGTGTTGTTGCCGATCGTGCCGGTGTCCAACGCGCCTTGATTGTTTCCAACCGCCCACGAAGCATCGGAGCGTTTGGTGAGCGCGCTGGTGAGCTGCATGAGGTAGTATGGGCTGGTGTCCGCCGAGGCCGCGCCTATAGCGATATCGAAGTCATTCGTTGCGTCGCTGGCATTGGTGGTGACGGCAAGCCCGGTGAAATACCCTTGAAGCTGCGGGCCTCCGATAGATCCACCCAGCACCACGTTCGTAAGGTTGTAGCCGCCCATGTCGACGTCGCCGGACATCAGGCCACCGCTGGTCGACAGATCAGTGTGAAGCTTGAAAGCCGTGCCGTCGCAGATCAGGAGACCAAGCGTGCCGTTCTTGATGGTGACGGTCGCGACACCGTTAACGAGCTCTGCGAGATTCGGATCGATGATGAGGTCACCACCAGCCGCTTTGACCATCACGTTCCAGTTGGCGCCAAGCGTGGCCGCCGGGTCGAGCGTCAGTGTCGGGGTGGCGCCGGTGAACCATAGAAGCGCACCGTTATCGGTAACCAGGCCCTTATAGTTGCCGGTCTTCACCGAATAGCGAAAAGAAACCTGATCGAGCTGGCCCTTGTTGACGGCGTCGGTCGCGGCTGTGCCGGCGGCCATGCCTGTGATTTTCTTTGAGCCCATTTTGAGATCGCCACTCATCGGGGCAACGCCCGAGCGCAAGATGACGCTGCTGAGCGCGGCCTGGATGTCTTCCAGTGGCGGGTTGTGCTGAACAGGCAGGACCGTATCGCCGTTCTCGACGAAATAGCTCCCAGGCAGCGTGTAGTTGCCGTTGCTATCATAGGGCATTCAGGATCTCCAAGCGGAAGCAGCCCCGCGATTGCGAGGCGCTTTAACGATATTGGCGGTTCGGATTCGACTATTTCTCTGGTTGTGCGAAGATGTCCGTGAGCAATCAGGGGGACATCTTGAACATCGCAATTTCAACGCGGCTGGTCGTAGCCGCATCGCTTTCGCTTGCTTTGGCGGGCTGCTCGACCACTTCTCAGGAAGCCTTCAGACAAAATCCAAAAGGTGTTCCAAAGGTCGACATTTGTCGGACGCTCCTACAAACGCAGGACCCCAACTTCGCGCGCGAAATGGTAGCCGAACTGACCCGCAGAAACGTCAACCCATACGAATGCCCGAGCATGGTCCAGAAGCAGGATCAGGCAGGCGCGGCGCTGGCGGTGATTGCTGTTGGTGGCGCAGCGGTCGCATACTGCGCAAACCACAACTGCGGAGGGGGTGGCTACGGCGGGCCGAGGTATCCCGGCAACTGCTATTCCTACTATGATCGCGCAGCAGATGGCACTTTGTGCGGAAATCGCGCGGCGATGATCCGTCCGGGTGGGTATTGAACCAACGGTCGGCGCATTGAAGCAGGCGATTGCTCCTGTCGTCCTCTCCGGTGCTTCTGGACAAAATAGAAGTCTATCGCCATTGTGAGCGCATGCAGATCGATCATGACAAAAACGAGCTTTCTCACAGGGCGATCAAAATCGTTGCCTTGGTGGCGACTGCTTTGATTGTCGCAATCGCCATTCCTGTCGTCTTCAGTACCCGTTGGGCAGTTGAACAGCTGCCAACCGAGCTGACGATGCTTTTTGCTGGCGCCGTCCTCGCTGGTCCGATCTGCTTTTTTATCGGGCGCTGGGATGCTGCCCGCAATCAGCGCACCCCCAAAGACGGATAGGCCGACCGGCCGCCGCTCTGAAGGATCGCGTTAATCACGCCCAATCTCTGCTGATCCAGGTGGTTCTCCTTGCCGCGTTTCATCAGCGCTTCAATGATCTCATCGCGCGCGTTCGCCTGAGCAACGCTTAAGCGCCCCACTTCCTCAGCAACTTTCCCGGTGTCCGCACTTGCTTTGGCCTGCGTGAGGGAGCGAATGATGCTGCGGGCTGCCTTCGTGCCAAGGCCGGTCAGCGTCGTGTCGCCCGGTATATCCTGCGCGTTCTCGATATCGTCGAGAAACTTTGTAAAACGGGTACCCATTGCCGTATCCGAACCACGCGTAACGCGATTGGCGGTGTCACCGAATACCGTCTCCCGATCGATGGCAGCGAGGGCGCGATCGGCGTTGTCTTGACCGAAGAGAAGCCCGAGCTTTTCCCGGTTCCAGTCACCCTCACCCCGAACGATGTTGCGCAACGCTGTGGTGTCGTTGGCCTTGGTGCCGATCGCCCGGTGTACCTCGCCAAGTGCGGCCTGCCGCATGCGGGTCGGGACGGCCGACGGGCCGACTTGCATGCCTTGGGGCTGCGCGCCCTGCACCAATGCCTCCTGAAGCTCGACTGGCCGCATTGCCGAAGCCTCATTGTTGAGGATCGGCCGGCCGGTCGCCAATGCCTCCCGCTGGCGGGCGAGTTCGGAGAAGCTGGCGTCCACCTCCTTGATGCGAGGAACAGACCGGGTGAGCGCGTCGTCGATCATCTGGCGCGCATCCGTGAGCGCGTTGATGACCTTCGGGTTCTGTTCCGTCGCCAATACACCATCGATCGCCTGGCGTGTTTGGAAGGCAACGGAAGGATCGCTGGTAACGCCCTCGCCGCCAAACTCGTTCAGCATGCCGCGGACGCGCTGAAGCTGGCGCTGTGCATCGCCGCGCAAGGTCGTGATCTGCCGATCAAGATCGTCGGTGATCGGGGTAAAATCGAAAGGCGACCGCTCGGCAAAGATCGGCGCATACTGTCGTCCAACCTGCTCCTGGCTCTGGCCGATTTCCCGATCAATGGCTGATGGGATCGGATCTGGGCCGAGGTTGGCCTCCACATCACCCCGGAGACGTGTATTCGCCGTCGCCGAGCGCTCGTTCAGCGGATCGACGATCATGCCGCGTGTTCCGGGTCGGGCAGCAGCGCCACGGGCAACGCCCTGCCAGTCGGGCGAGACATCAGCGAGCATCGCATCCGGTCCAAGGCGATCAAGTTCAGTGCGATACCAGCCGACCTGTTCAGGATCTGCAAGTTCCTTAGTAACGTAGTTGCGTCCCTCACGCGTCATCGACGAGAGCGCATCATCACTTTCACCGATCAGGCCTCTGGCCGCGGCTTTGACCCCCGCGTTCACGCCGGCTGCGACGGGCATCATGACAAGGCCAGTGCCGGCACCAGTTACAGACTCCAAGCCGGCCTGTCTGAGACGATTGGCAACTCCGTCTTCGCCTGCACCGAAGCCTTGGACGAAACCTGTGCTGCCTCCCGCGCCAACAGCAGCCGCCACTTTTGCAGGCAAAGACCGGCCGCCATTGCCGAGCACCATATTCCCAATGACTGGGGCCGCTTTCACGAGACCTATGCCCGAGCCTACGCCGCCGGCAATTTTCAACCCGGTAGACGCAATGGGGTGCTGAGCGTCGAAAGCGTCATCCTTGCCGCGCTGGATATCGAGCGCCTGATTATATCGCTCGCCCCAGGTGTCACCGGGGAGCTTCTTAAAGCTGTCCGGCAACAGCGGGTCGACGATCGGCGCCAGGGTGGCATTGGTCGCGGCGTTGGCCTCATCCAGATACGATCCGACACCCAAGACCCCGCGGCCAAGAGATCTCGCGACATTGTCGACGCTCCATGCTCCGGGGTCATTGTCCTTGCCCGCCGCCCCCCCGTTCGACTGCAGTTTCTTCACGGCAACGGAAAGCGACGCCTCGTCCGGCGCTTCGATTTCAAATGTCTGTCCGTTGAGATCGACTTCATAGGTTGGCATCAGTCAGCCTTCTTTCTGATACGAACACCGGGCCCCAGGTCTGGCCGGTCCTGAAAGCCTTCATTCGGCGTTGGGCCAGACGGGATCTTGAAGTCAGCGAGCGGGTTGGCCAGAGCCTGGATCTGGCGGCGCCCCTCGGCGGGATTGATTTCGCGATTGGCGACCCGATCGGCGATTTCACCCATCTGCTGTTCATACTGCGCAATCCCGCGCATGGTCTGGAAGATAAGCTGGTTGCCGCCTGGCTGGTTGATGATGCGAGGAAGAGATGCCCGAAACATCTTGATATCGCCGTCGGACATCGTGCCGGAACCGGGCAGGCGCTGTTCCGGAACCATCTTTTCCAGCAGAGCGCTCGCGGCCTGGATATCGCTCAGGCCCTCGGTCGGGATGCCCCACTCGCCGGCCGCCTGCTTCAGTGCGCCTATTGCACCCTGCGGAGCATTCGACATCAAGCCTTCGAGACGATCGATCCGTGCGAGTTTGCCTCTGGCCTCCATGCCCGACTGGGAAAGCGTGCTGAAGGTTTCGGCGTTCTTCTTGTCCAGTTCCTTGTAAAAGCTGTCCCCCTCACCGACGGTGACGTTGGTTGACGACGAGCCCGCCTTTTTGACGGCCTGCTGGTAATCAAGCCGGCCGATCGGCGTCCGCCCAGCCGCCCGTTCGTCAGCGGCGTAGGCGTCATATTCCTTGATGTCTGGCGTCAGTCGGTTGTTTTCGCGATCGGCATTGAACTTCTCGCGATCAAGGGCGAGCTTGTCGCTACCGCTCTGTTTCTCGTAGCCGAATTTCTCCTTGTCCATGTCGATGCGCGCCTGTTCGGCCGGCGAGATCTTCGGGTTGGCGAGCTGATCTGCCTGAATCGTTTTGAGACGCAGATCGGCCTGGTAACCGGGATCGGCCTGCTTCAATCGCTGCTCAAGGATCGCCTGGTTGCGCGCCTGCTGCTGCTGAAGGAGTAGGGTCGCGATACCGCGGGTTCTCTGGCTTACGCGCGGATCGCCGAGCACCTGCAGGATCTCCGGGGGAATAGGTGCTCCATTCGGCGCAGTAACAGCGGGCGGGGCCGCCTGAGCGACCTGGACGGGAGGAACCGAAGCCACGGCTGGCGCTGGCGCAATATCCCGGCTCGGCAGCGGTGGAAGCACTGCGTCGGCCTGTTCAGGCTGAGACGCGGCGGCTGGCGGCCGATAGTTGGGGGCGGAAATCACGGGATCAACATAGCCCGACGCAGGTGCTTGTCGTTCGATTGCGGCAGCGGCCGGCGCCATGCCTGCGGACGGGTCTAGGCTCGCCACCTCGTTGCCGCCCTGGAATTTCGGCAGATATGCATTCACGTAGCTGCGGCGGCGGGCGGCTTCGCCCCCCGGTCGATCATATCCGGCAAACTTCCAGGCATTCGCCATCAGGCCGGCTGCTTCGTCCGGTGATTGGGCGGCGTTCAGCTTGGCGATAAGCCGCGGATCTTCCTTCAGAAAGAACTCCGCCTGCGTCTGTGGGCTGATCGCTCCCGGCTTCTCGCCCTTCGAGGCAGCGTAGTTGTAAAGGTTCTGCAGCCGCTCCGCGCGCCAGGACATGACGCCACCCGCCGTCCCGCCCTGCCCGTTCTCGCTGGGATCAGACCAGGAGCGATTTGCATTCTTCGGAGACCATCCGCTCTCCGCCTTGCCAGTCGCGGCAACGGCAGCCAGGCCATAGGGGTTGCTGAGACCGCCTGCCTTCACTGTATCGATGAACGGCGAGTAGATGTCATTGTCGGCAACATCAATCGACGGATCGGTAGCCTTGATTTCACTGGCAATGCCGGAGCCGGGAAGCGTGACCGCCGCACCAGATGCCGATGGGGACGCTGCTGCACCGCCGCCGTTCATAAGGCCGACGATATTGTTGAACGCCGCGGCATCGTAAGCTTTGTTCTCGTTCTCTGCCCGGGCCAGCCGACCGCGGCGGAACGAGCCTGCTGCAGCGTTAGCAACACGTGCCAAGCCTTCGTAGGCGCTGCCGACAGGTGACGTATCGACCCCACGCTGCAGGAGTGCGTCCTCGATCTCGCGCTGCTTGGCAATCTGTTCAGGCGTGAGCTGCGCCCCGCCCTCGCCCCAGACGAATGCTTTCGAAATTGCCATCTATCAAGCTCCGAAGCTGAACATGCCGAACGGCGCGGAAAGCAGACCAAAAAGCCCGCCCATTTTCGATTGGGCCGCCGCGGTGTCTGATTTGTATTTGTCGGAGACCATCCCCGCATAATCGACGCCGCCCACGCTTGCCTGTGGGGTGTTGACGAACTGGGGGCTCTGGACCTGAGAGCCGGAAAGGAGCGCGCCGATTTCCTGCAATGGCTGGTTTCGCTCGGCATACGCTTCGCTCATGGCCTGAGAGCGTCCGGTTAGAAAGAGGTTGTTGTAGGCGTCGTTCCGGCCCTGGCTGAAATCCCCCATGGCCGATTTCCAGGCCTCGGAGCCCTCCTGGATCCCCTGATTGGCAAGCCTGGTGCGAAGCGCCTCCTCCTGCTTCGCAAACTGCGGATCGAGGCGAGCAGAACCGAGTTCAGCAAGACGAGCTTCCGCCTCACTGGTGTCGGCCTTGAATGGCTTCGAGAGGTAATCCTTGAGGAAGTCGCTCTGCTGGTTGGCGATGGTGCCGAGGTTGAGGCTGGCGCTGTCCGTCTGGTCCTTGATCGCCTGTTGCGCTGCCGAAAGAGTGGTCGTCGCCGTGTACTTTGGAATAGGGACGGTCTGGCCTTGGGAGTTGACGAATGAGTTCGTCCCATTCGCGGTATAGGTGAGCGAACCGTCCGGGCCGACCTGGTCGATCATGTTTGTCAGCTGCTGCGCCTGGGCAGTGTCGACATTCATGCCGGCCTGGGCGGCGGCTGTCTCTTTCGGGTCGGGAGCCTTGGGAGTGCTGACCATCAATACTTCCAATCGTCTTTGAGAATGCCGACGAGAATTGCGTCTCTGTCCCGGCCGAAATGATTGCGGATGAGCCCTTCGATTTCGCCGCCGAGCTTTTCAGCGATCCGGACCACGCGGGGCTGTTCAGTGATGACGGTCATTCGCTCGCACGCGAGTTGGCGGAAGACGTATTCGCCGACGCTCGTCACGAACTCCCGCGAGAAGCCTCGACCAGCCACGCTGACGTGAATGTCGGCGCCCTCAAACACGTTGAAGATAACCCCGCCAACGACCTCCCCGTCCCGCTCAATGCCCATTGCTGTGAACGGCGGCACGAAAGCCCTCTCGACAAGCCGCGAGACGAAAACTGCGACGCGAGCATCCGTGACGATGTTCATGCGACGATGTCCGTTTCCTCGTAGGTGAGGTCGATGCGGACGATCTCGGTGTCGAGCGGGATGGACGAGCCGCTGGTGATCCGCGCGCAAGGGGCGATAGCGCATCCCTCCCCTGGTACGGATTCCCAATCCTGCTGTATCTCCTTGACCCTACCCTCGCCCCAGACGCTCTGCCCCCAGACCGCGGCGCCCCACTCGTTCAGGGCCGGGATCAAGGGAGCGGACGGCGCCACCGGCAGATTGACGATATAATCGGCCTGTATCGTGAGCTGCACGTCGGTGCTGATCGCTGTTCTCAGAACAGCCCGCGCCATGCGGATGATCTTCTTCGACAGAGGATTGCCCATGTCCTCGAAGAGCGGAATATAGGTGGAGGTGTAGGGCATGCCCTGGTCGGTACCGCCGGTAAAACCTTCCACGATCTTCCCGTTTTTCGACCCGAAGAAGAGCCGGCCGTTGAAGACCTCCAGACAGTTACCGTCCCATGCTGTCCAGTTCGACCACGCGCCGGTCCGAGTATTGACGACGAACATCTGCGGGGCGGTACCCGTCAGCGTCGGAAGCGCGATCACCGCAATCTGTTTCTCCGGCCAGATTTCGCAGCACCACGGGGCGCTATCCCGCTCAGCTACGGTCGAATTCCAGGCCGTTTCGATGTTGTAGGAGATGGCGGTAGACGAAAGAGCCGCATAGTCCCGCTGCATTGCCTGTGAAAGCGGAACCACGCCGATCGACGTTGAAATGATCAGATCACCGCCGCCGCGGAAGAAAGCCTTGGCGCCAAGCGGCTTTCCGATCCGGTAAACGCCGATCTTCTGCCAGGTATCAGCATCCCCTGGATTTGCACCGGCAAATACCGCGACTTCGCCCTCGGTCGTGACGAACGCGCAATACTCGTTCGGGCCGTCGCCGCTCTCGATCGACCAGGAGGAACCGAAGAGAAGCGATCCGCCGCGATTGAACACACCCGCCAACGGCAGCTTCACAAGCTCGCCGCCCATGACGTTCACGGGCAGATACCATGCATCCATGCTGTCCTTCTGGATGAAGAACAGGCGGTTCTTGTAGGTCCAGACGCGCGCCATCTGGTTTGCTGTCACAGTCACGCCGACGGCAAAGGTCAAAGCGGGCGTGGTCGAGAAGGTCGAACCGTCATAGACGAACGGCGTGTCGCTGCCGTTGACGCCACGAAGGAAGGCCTGCCCGTTCGTATTCACGAACTGGACGACGCTCCAATCCCCACTGGTCAGGCCGGTGAGCTTGTTCGTCGGCGCGCTGGTGATGTCCGCGATCTCGTTCTCGTTCGCGGCGAACAGCGCCTGCAGATTGCCGCTCTTGTAGGAGAACAGTGACAGTACCGGCTTGGCGGTGGTCGGCATGGTCGAGAATATGTCGTTGCCGCGGCGCATCTCGCCGCCGGTCGCAGTGGGCAGGATGTTCTCGTAGACCCATGCCCCCTGCGGCGCATTCGGATCAGGCCTTGCGATGTTCTGGTTTGCGATCCAGCCGGCGACTGCCGCTGGAAAACTCTTGGGACGGACGCGACGGGGCTTTACCTTTGGTGCGGGCTTTCTCATGGGATGATCGTCCCGGGGAATGCGAGGTCTGCATCGATCGAAGTGCGGCGCGTTCCGACCGACAGGATGCGCCTGCCCTTGTCCGCGCCGCCGATCTGCGCCAATGCACGTTCGTAATTTGCCATGGATTCCGAATATTCGAGGCCCTTCATCTCTTTCCAGCGCCAGATGAGCGCCAGGGTTAGAAGGCGTTCGTCGAGCTTGAAGACATCGTCATCGGCGCTGATCACCGTTTTGCCGTCACCCGCAGCGCTTTTCGCGATCTCGCTGGTGATGAAATAGTACTGGGCCTTCTCGCTCGGCCCCATCGGCGGGAAAATCTGCATCTTCTTGTCGAGGACGATCCAAAAGCCAGGCGTACCAGCCGAAAGATAGGTCTGCAGGTTGATCCAGTGGTCGCGGTCGCGCGCCGGCCGATATCCCGACTGCTGCCAGGTCGCCGAATGGATATTGCCCTTCACCGGCATGCGGTCGTATGCAGCCGGGAAGTCGAATGCAGTGGTCGTTCCGTCGCCCTGATGCTCGGCCAGAACCATAAGCGCCTGCCATTCGAAAGCCTTGGCGATATCGACGGCCGCTTCCTGGACGAGATCAGAAAGCTCCAGCTCGAAAGCCTTCTGCGAACTGAAAATCGTCGTGGGTTTGCGACCGACGAGCCGGATGGCCGCTGACTGGCAGGCACTCAGGATGGTCATGGATCAGCTCTTGGCTTTCGCGGCGGCAATCTTGTCGTTGAGCTCCTTAGCCTTCTCGGCAAGGGTCTCTCTGCCCCAACGGCCATCGATCTCGTAGCCGGGCTCGGCATCGACGATCCAGGCTGCCAGATCTTCGGCGTCCCAATCGCTGAACGGGTTCTCGGTTTCGGCTGGCTTGTCGGCTTCATCACCGCCAGAGCCGTCTGCCTCGGCGGCCTCTTCAGCTACCTTTTCGGTCTTCTTCGGGGTGCTGCCCTTCTTCGGGGTGTTCGACTTGCCTTCGAGCTCTGCCAAGCGCTTCTTCAGCCTGGCGTTCTCGGCCGCGATCGACATGGCGTCGTTTTGGCGGGTGGCGCTGTCGAGATAGAGCTGCGCCTGTGTCTTGAGCTCCCGCCCATTCATGCCGAGCATCTTCAGCGGGTTGCCATCGAGAGCAGCCAGCGCTTCGGCTGTGTGGATGTTCAGCGCCTTCAGTTCGAGGCGCTTGCCCTGGGTCAGGAATGCCAGCTCTTCGAGCGGCGTCCCGTGCGCGGCCTGGGCCTCGCCGTTCTTGAACCGCATGTACTGCTCATTGAACTTCTGCGCATAGGTGATCCGGGTCCGCTCCTGCGTCAGCGGATCGTCGGCCCATTCGCACATTTCATGCGCGGGGAAGACGCCGACAGTCTGCTTGTTGCCAGAGAACCGGATCTCGCAGACTTCCTGATCGTCATAGACCGGGCGGCCCTTCTTGCGAGTTTCGATGTCGTTCTGCGTGCTGAGCATCTTGAAGACCGGATAGGTCAGGGATGAATTGTTCTCGCTCATCGTCGAGACTCCTGTCTGAGAGGTTGCAAAGAAACAGGCGGAGCCGAAGCCCCGCCTTTCTCATGTCCTGCTGAATGGCCTTAGTCGGCTAGGGCGTCGTTGACGAACGGACGGCTGATCTCGAACTCGGCGAGGCCGGCGGAGGGCGTGCCGATCGCAGACGCACCCTTGGCGCCCTGGACGCGGTCACCGGCGACGACAGCATCGTCAACGGAACCGGCCGTAGCCGTAGCGTAGACGTTCGCATCGTCGACAAAACCGGCAAGCACCTTGCCGATCGCCTTGCCCTGGATCTGGTACCAGCCGAATTCGTTGGCGACGGTATCAGCCATGGCAATCGCCACCGGCCCGATCGCATTGGCAGCGAGCAGCGTGGTCGAGAAGTCGTCGGCATTGTAGGTGACCCACGAACCGCGCGTGGTGCTGGCGACACCCTTGAGGTAGATGAATTCGCCCGTGCCGTAGTCCGGGTCCTGGGCCGTCGCGATATCGCCAAGCCATGGACCGGGAGTGGACCGTCCGGCCGCTGTGGAGGCCGGAAGGTGAGAGGCGATCGGAGGATGCCCGAGGTTCACATTGTGGAAAACGAAAGCCATGAAGGTTCCTCCTTACGCGGCCGGGTTGGAGTCGTAGAGCTTCCACTGGAACAGCGGATTGGTCTGCGTGAGCTCGCCCATGAAGCCGATGTACTGGACGACGGCGTCCTGGTTGATCGGCATCAGTGCGCGGCCGATCTTGTTGAAGTTTCGTTCCGGGTGGTAGCGAAGGCGCAGGTTCTCGGTGTCGAGCCCGTAGGTCGTGTTCGCCGGCATGTTCGAGCCGATGCCACCTTCCTGGACGATTTCAGCCTGGCGACCGGCGCCGAAGTATTTCAGCGTCTGAAAGCCGAGCTTGCCAAGGCCCGTCTCGTCGTTGATGCGCTGGATCGCGATGGTGGCCGCGTCATAGGCAGCATAATGCTCCGGCGACATCAGCAGCAGATCGGCTGCCTTCTTGTTGCGGGAGCGCTGCGTCATGATGCGGTTCAGGAACGGCCGGACAGTCGTCGCGGTCACCTGGGTGCCGATATCCGTTGCGAACGAGTTCGCGTCGAATGCCGAGGTTCGCCAAATGGCATTCGTGCGGTCGATACCGCCGTAGACACCGGAGTTGACGACGGTTGGAACCGCCAGCTGCAGGCCGCCGAGCTCCTTGCCGCCGAAGCGGGTGCCGTTGCCATGTAGCGAAAGGTCGACTTCGTCTTCCAATTCGCTTTCGGCCGCCGAAATGTGGGCCTCCATCGCGTCCATGAGCTGATTTTCACCCTCGTTATTGAGGATTTCCTCGTTGCTCAGGGTGACGGCGACGGCGCACATCTTCGGCGTCCATTCGGCGTCGTTGAAGAGCTCCGCCGGCACCGGGTTCAGGAAGTCGAAGCCGTTATACCAGACGGCCGAACCGGTCTTGGCATAGAGCAGGCGTTCGCGGATACGAGGGCCGCTATAGGACTTCCAATTGCCCTTGCGCTTCAGGACCGCGAGAAGGGCTTTCGAGTTGGAGACCAGGTCCTGGTAACCCGAAGAACGGTCTTCGAGCGCCAGAGACAAAATCTCCTGGTTCTTTTCAACAGATGTTAGGGCCATACGCCCCTCCTTTTGGGAAAATGGATCAGCCGGCTTGAGCGAACGCGCGCTTCAGGCTGTCCTTGATCGAGGTGGAGGGCTCGCGGTGCGCCGGGTCTGAGCCAGCGGTGGGAGCGCCTGAGATGGACTTCTCGCCCTTGCGGGTCTGAACCGCGAGAGCTTCGGAGTTGGCGTCTGAGGCCTTTGCTGCGTCGGCGTCTGAGGCCGTTGCGGTAGTTGCAGTCTTGGAGTTCGGATCGGGATTGAGCCGTTCCGCAAGCTCGTAGGCTGCTTTCAAACGAGCCAGGGGTTCAAGGTCCTTGTCGACCTTGTCGCTCTTCAGGAAGAAGGCGACATCACCCATGAGGTCGTAGAAACGGGGGTTATCGGCGGCGAATGCTTCGACTTCCTTCGATGTCGCAGCGCTTTGCTGCTTCTGAAAGCCGTCGCTCACGCCGGAAATCTGCTGTTTGAGGCTGGCCACCTCGCGCTTTAGGTCGCTGATCGTGCCTTCCTGCTGGACCTGCACGTCCTCAGGCTTCATGCCGGCGATATGCGCTGCAAGCTTTCGGCTATTGATGCCGAAATGATCGCAGATCTTCTGGAAGCCTTCGACTGGATTGCGGGCAAAGGCCTGCTCGATCTCGACGACCTTGCCGAGAGACTCGCGAAGCTCATGGCCGTTCTTCTTGGCGATCTCGTCGAACTCGCGGATCGGCTCATACCGGTCGTGCGAGGATTTGTATTTGGCGATGCCTTCTTCCATCTCGCGATGGACCCGATGGACAGCCGCCTGCACCGTTTCCGGCACTTTCTCCCAGTCGGCCGTCGCCGCGACGTCTGACGAAAACCGCTTCGGCGCCTCATAGCGCGACTTCTGTGCCGCTTGCTGCTGATCGGTCGCGGCAACCTTGCCGGCCTGCTGTTGAGCGTCTGCCGCGGCGTCTTTCGCCTTGTACTGACCGCGCTCGTCGCGATTGTCGGCCGCCTGTTTGGTGGCGTCGGCCCTGGCGTCGTTCTTCGCCTGGTCCTTGGTATCCGGCTTTGCAGGATCAGAGGCTTTCGCGTCCGACTTGACCGGTTTGGCGCCTTCCGCCTTCTCCTGCTCGTTGACCTTCTCGCGCGCCTTGGCGATGGCCTCGCGGGCCGATGGCTTGGGAGCGTCTGCTTCCTTCTTCTCCGGCTCCGCTTTCGCCTGCGGCTGCGGATCGGTACGAACCGGGTTCGGGGTTTGAACAGCCTGTTCGGCGGATACAGGGGCGGGCTCAGCGGCAGCGGGTGCTGCGCCGGTATTGATGTCCGACATCTTCTATTCTCCGTCTGAGGGATTGCTTATTGAGGGGATGTGCGCTCGCCGCGGCTAAACCGGGCGGCGGCCTTCTCGACCGAATCCCGGATTGCCTTCCGGTCCGGCTTCGGCTTCTGACGTGGACGCAAGCGCGCCGGGTCATTGCCCACTTCGACAACCCCGGCCGCCTTGTAGGTCGCCCGGAGTTTGGACTTGCTGTCGTAGATCCTTCCGTCCAGCATCGACTGCACGCCGTTCAGGCCGTCCGAAATGTAGTTAGGCACCGGCAGGTCAGAGGCAGCGGGACTGCGCTCCGGCATGCAGTTATGCGGCCAGGCATCAACGTCGTGCCAGCCTCCGCAAACGCGGCACAGGCGCTCTCTCATTCCTCGGCTCCTACGGGTTCCATCGCGCGTTCGGTCATGCGCTGGGCGGCTTCGGCCGCGTGTATCTCCGCCGCCTGGCCCTGGGCGTCGATCTGGCCTCCGAGCTTGGCGACTTCCAGCCGTTTCTTCTCGACATCGAGGCGACCAAGCTCCATGTCCTGAGCGTGCTTCTCGGCCCGTAGCTGGCTTTCGACCTGGATGGCCTTCACCTTTTCGGACGCCTCATAACTGCGCATCTTGGCGTCGTGATCTGCGAGCTTGCCCTTGATGTCGGTGTCGCGCGCAAACGTGTCCTGCTTGATCTTGGCGTCCAGCGCCTTCGCCTGCATGTCGGCCTGAGCGGTCTTCTGCGCTGCGTCCCCCTCCGGGTTCGCCTGGGGTTGCGACGCGATCTGCTTCATCTGCTCGGCAAACTCGTCGATGACGGCATCGAGCTGGCGGCCGGCGCGGTACTGGCTGGCCACGTACTTCAGTGTTTCAGCCATCAGCGGCGCGATCTGGGGAACCTCCTTCACAGCCGGCACCGCCTGGGCAAGGATGCCGCCGACCGCGGCGGTGAATTCCGTAGCGCGCTTCTTCTGGGCGTTCTCGTCGGGGGTGATCGTCGAGTCCGTTTCGATGTCGAGCGTGAAGGGCCGAATCTTCTGCTCACGCAGCAGGCTCATCACCTTCTCGATCGTCACCGTCTCGTTCAACTGCTTGATCTGCTGCGCCAGCTGCTCGATCTGCCCTTGCGCCTGCTGCAGGATCTTCTGCGCGACCTCCGGCTTTTGCTGCGCCTGAGCTTGAATTTCAGGGTCGGACTGCGCTTCCTTGATCTGCGCCTCGATGCCCTTGATCTGCTTTTCGAGCGCGGCCACCTGCTTCTTGATGTCGGCGTCCTCGGCAATGTCGAGCTGAGACATTTCCAGCAGCGTCTTCTTCTGGAAGTTCTCCGCCATGATCTCGCAGGCGATGCGGGTGAGGTCGCGGGCCACCCGGACCATCTCGTCCTGCCGATCGCGGATGCGCACCGACCCGTACTGGGTTTTCAGCTCCTGGGCTCCGAGCGTTTCATTCGCATCGGTCGAGCCGCGCATGATGTCGCTGAGGCCGGTGATTTCGTAGACGTCCTGGATCAACTGGCGGCGCAGCGTGACCAACTGCACGATGACATTGCCGATGATCTCGATCGGAAGCCAGATGATCGGTTCGCTGGTGCCGAGATCACCGAATGCCGCCCAATTGGAGACGGGAACGAGGATCTGCCGATTGTCGAGTGACTTGATGGCCGCCTCGATCGCATCGCCGATATCGCTGGCGCCGGCCGGATAGAAGCCTTTGACCTTCACCGACTCCGCCAAGGCCGAGATCCGGCGGGTGAGCTCGTTGATTTCCTCCAGCTGGTCCTTGTACTGGACATAGTCCGGCACCGGCACGAGGCTGTTGCGCTGCGTGGTGCCATAAGCGGGCTTCGGGCATGGGAAGAAGCCTTCGAGCTTCAGATGCGGCTCGTCATCGTCGAGCAGAACCTCAACGCCTTCCGTGAACCAGACGACCCGATTGGCCGACTTCGACCAGAGTTCCCATACCCCGGCTTTCAGCTTGCCATCGGTATTGTCCTGCTCGTCGCGGCGGATCGCGAAGGCAGCATCCATGTAGGCTTTGCCCGATGTCTTCCTGAAACGCTTGCGCATTTCGGTCTTCGTCATCCAGGAGCGCTTGGCTGCCCAGTCGACTTCCTTCCACGTCCGGGCCGGATCGTGTGCGAAGTCCTTCCGGTTGGTGTGCTCGATGCAGAACCTCTCGACGAAGTTATTGTCCTTGCTCTTCGCCTCGTACCGCACCCATGAGCAGCCGCGGGATAGGATGGACAGGTCGTCGCGGACAGACCGCATGACGCCATCGAGATCCTCAAGCTCAAACCCGACCGTGGCGCAGCGCTCCAGCAGCTCGGATGCAACACGGGGAATAGGCTTGCGATCGGCACGAAACCGCGGAATGACCACCGGCACCGGCGGGCGGGAATAGATTGACGGTCCGAGAACCTGGATGTTCGCCCAGAAGATCGCAAACTCGCGGTCGCGTGCCGTATTCGCCAGGCGCTCCAGGTCGGCATAGCGCTTGTCGATATTGTCGGCGTGGTCACTGTAACTGCGATATCCGGCCTTCTCGTAGTCCTTGATGAGCTTGAGATAGCCTGCGGACTTCTTCAGCGGCTTCTTCGGGTCGAAGTCGTCGCCGTCCTCAACCGTCTGATCAACGTCATCCGTCATACGAACTTCCTCGGCGCCCTATCGGAGCGCGGACCAATGGCCATTCTGGAATAGTGAAGCTCAAGCCGACTGCTGAGCCACTTGTGATTATCGAACCCATGCTTGAAGCTGACGCGGCGGATCATCGGCTCCAAGTCGGTCGGATGAACGCACGGGAGTCCCTGAACCATCATTACCCTCGGCATCTCGCGGGCGAATGTTCTGGCGAACTGGATGATATCCACAGCCATCACACAGCAATCCTTGTTCCGGTTCGTTCGGTCGGGGGTGGCGGCAACGGAACGCCGCGCTTGGCCTTCGCCGTCGGCTCTTCCTGCACTGCCTTGATCCATGGGCGGGACATGCAGGCGTAACGGATCTCGTCCGCCGCATGGTCTTCCATGTCTGAATTGAGGTCTTCCGGCCGGTTCTCGTCGTGCTGCAGCGCCGGCACCGTGCGGATTGCGTGAACGCACGTCTCGAAGAAATACAGCATCGGGCGGCCGTCCTCGTCGCCGTCCAGCCGTGCTCTCATCTGGTCCCAGCCACCCATGGCGCCCCGGGCCGTGACACGCTTGTTGTCCGCCGGCCGGAAGGTGCAGCCGTTCTTGCCGGTTGTGCCTTCCCGCATGCGCTCTGCGATCGATGGGCCGCCATCCTGTGCGAATGCGGCCGGGTCGAGGACGCCATAGGTGATCGTATCGGCACCATCCCGCAAACGGACCTGAGCGCCGACATTCGCGGCGGTCATCTTCACACCCTTGTTCGGGATGAACTTGCCGTCCCGATCGGTGGCGACGCCGTAATACTCCTTGTACCGGATCATCGCGCCGCGCGGGATCAGGATGCCAGGTCCGGCAATGTAAGGCTCGCTCGCCACGGCATACCAGCCGAATGAGAACGGCTTGGCAGAGCCCCAGTCCCCCGCGCGGAACCGCAGCCAGTCTTTCGGGATCTGGAACGGGCGCAGCACATGCCGGTCCTTGCGGAAGTTGTCGAAGAACGCGCCGTCGATGATGTCCCAATCGCCGTATCGCATTGCCCGCACCAGGCTTTCCGAGCCCAGGCCGTGCAGTCGCGCGTCATAGCCAGGATCGTTCGCCGCCATGCTCGGATTGTCTTCGAGCCGTGCCGGGATGTACTGGCGCAGCATGCCACCTTCGGACTTGGTGGCGTAGTATGTCTGCATCGGGCGGACGCCATCGATGAAGGTCGCCTTGACGAACTGGTGGCCAATACCGCCCGGGTTGGCACCGCAGACGATGCGCGGGAACGTCTTGCGGTACTTCTCCGGCACCGTGATGCCGACCATTCGGACGCGGTTGCGCAGGAAGCGATAGATGACGTCGGTGAAGTGCGTCAGCTCGTCGATCAGCAGGACATGGATTTCCGCGCCCTGGTACTTGATGCGGTCCTTCTCGTCCTTGCAGTGGCAGAGATAGATCTTGCTGCCGTTCCAGAACCTGATCTCGTCCTCCACCATCGTGACGAAGCCGCAGTCGATCCAGCCGGCAAGCATCGAGCGAAAGCCATTCGGGCCTTCCACATGGTTCTTGACCAGGTCGTCCTTGATGCGGCGGAACAGATAGACCTGAAGCCCGGGGATCTCCGAGCACCAGGTAATCGCGGCAATACGCATGAGGTGGCTTTTACCGCCGCCCGCTGCCCCGCCGTACAGAATCTCTGTCGCCCTGCTCTCGAACGCTGCCATCTGCTTTGGATGGAGGTCGAAGCTCAGATGAGCGTCAGCCTGGTTTGCCATTGATCGTGATCTGAGGAACGAGCGTGAGCTTGCCGTCGACGTTGAGGTCCAACTTCTCGCCGTACTTCTTGGGTCGCAGCTTACCGGCCATCCACTTGCGGGCGTCAACCTGCAGACGGCGGTGCTCGATCATGTCGCCGGTCGTCACTTCGACGATGTTGCCTTCCTTGTCGGCCTTCGTCTTCTTGCCGATCATTGGCGTGTCGGCGATGTCCAGGATCTCGTCGAAAAGGGCATCAGCCTGAGTTTCGCGCGCGCGGGCGTACTGCTCCGAGAAAGCGTCGTTGGAAGCCAGCCACTTGAACACCGTCGACATGGCCGGCATGTCTTGATCGGTGCAAATCTTCCTGAGGCTTTCACCATTAGCTATGCGCTCGCAGAGCAGGTCGCCGATCGCCTCAGTGTAAGTTGATACGCCTCGCATGCATGGTCCTTTGGCATCAGAGACACGCCGACCTCAGGAAGTCCTGAGGCGCTTCTCGATCACGGTCTGAATTGTTGCCGGTCCCTGGCTCTCCCATGCGGCAAGCAGGTTCTCGATAAAGGCTTCGCCCAACTTGTTTCGGGAGCCCCCCCACAGACGTCCTGCCGGGTTGCCGGCTCGACCTGCGGCCCAAGGAGGCTGAGCCCGTGTTTCTTCGGTGCATTTTCACCGCCACCCATTTCCGAAGCTCCTAAATCTTGAACAAAAACAGCAGCCTGAACAGCCATTACACGATCGTAAAAAAATCCTTGATTTTACGATCGTGTAATGACAGTCTCGGTTGGCTGGCAGTCAAAAAAGTAAGACCAGCTGTCAAGAAGGAATCTGACATCATGTTGCATTTACTTATGAAGGGAGGCTCTGGCTTAGGAGGCAAAGCCGCAGCCAACACCTCGCACAATCCTCCAACGCCAGAGCGCGGGGATCTTGTCTCCGCGCTCGAAAAGTCCATGCATTCAGTCTTAGAACTGCTTTCAGCAACATCTGACGACGAGTTGGCTGATGAAGCGATGGTTCAACTTGGAGCTTCTGCTGGCAGCTTCATCGAGCCTCTCGGCCGGCACGAAGTCCAAGTCCTAGGCTGCGCACTTTACATGGAAAAACGTCAGCGTACACTTACGTATCACGATGTGCTGCGTGTCACGGATCAATTTTCCGGCAAGGCTATGAACCTTACGATGGTATACAAGACCATCGATAGACTCGTTTTGCGCGGGCTTCTGAACGAGGTCGAAGTGTCGGACACGGCTGGCAATAGATCGCGTTCATACCGAATTCACGGTCTTGGCCGTGAAGCATTCCGGCTGGCAATCTTGAATTCAAGACTCCTGGCCAGTTCGAAAAGCTTTGCCGCCGCATAGCCGGCGACGAAGCATCCAACGCGCGGGGTTAACAACGGAGGCATCAATGAACGTAACACTCAAAACTACAAGGGCATCGCCCGTAGGAAAGGATCCACCAATGGTGACCAGTATCACCCCCCATATCCGATCACTCGCTCGCCAAGTTTTCGATGATCCGGTCAAGCGTTTCCAATACTTATCTGCGCTTGATACGCATCTCGATTATCTTCGAAAGGGGGGTCGGGAGGGGGATGGAGAAGCCTTCCTGGAGGAAACCAAAGCGGATCTTGAGAAAGATGCCGCAGAGATCCTCAAGAACAAAAGCCGGGAACGTTTTCGGGTGATTTCCACCTTCATCGCCCCGGCTTTCGTCTCGATTATCACAAAGGTCGTAGTAGACCATATGCCATTCGGTTGAGTTTGGCCCTCTTCCGATGACAGCGGCGGGTGCGAATCCGCCGCTTTTTTTATACGACCAGTCCCTTAACATTATGTGACTAACATTGTTCCGGGCTGGAAGCCTCGTTTCATTAAGCACTTAATTAAGGGTTTTTCAAGTTAACCTTATTGCCACCCCCCTGCCCACCGATGGCTGAACAGCTTGCACGGTAGTCCAGAAAAAAAGCAACGTTTCGGAGGGGGTGCTCGGGCCGCGACCGACCCGGCAATGGAGCCGGCGAGTATTCCATCGTCCGCCAGACGCTCCTCAAATCGCGATGAGGAATATTTACCTTATCATAGGAAAACATTCAAGAGGCCTGCAGCTGCTTCCTCTCGAATTCCACAGGCGTCTTTCTTCCGAAAAGCTCTACCAAGGCAGCGATCCTACCGAGCCCGGTGACTTGCTTGACGACGGCGCTCAGACCAATGAAACAACCATCCACGACGCGGAGTTCGGCTCCAACGGGAAATTTTTCCTCAAGCTTCTGTAGACGATCCTTTTTGCTCTGGCGCATATCGTCAAAATCACCGTTGACCTCAGCGTTATAGATCTCCTGAATCTCAGCGGGAAGAATGGCAAGCGGACCGTCGCCGCCAAGGTAGCGAACGATGCAGTCTCGGATCACGTCTAACCGACCGCCACTCAGCGAGACAAAGACATAGCCTGGGAAGACCGCGAACTCTCTCACCTGGTACCGATGCGTTCGATGATTTTTCACCTCTCGCCGGCCATACGGCGCATAGGTCCGGATTTCAATTCCGTTGACACGGCAGATCCGTTCCATGTCGGCGATCACGTCGCGTTCTTCTCTTGAAACGATCTGGGCCACAAACCAGGGGTGGCGTCCGGCGTCGAATGCCTTCATGCCACTGTATCTCCGTCCCGACGCTCAAGCTCGTCGTTGACCATGTCGAGGAGGATGTCGATCTCATCCAGATCAGGGGATCTCCCAGCTTCGCCGGCGGCCTCGACCATAAGGCTGAGGGTTCCTAGGTCGCAGCTCGACAGCTCACGGAGTATCTGGCGGGAGAACTGCAGCACGGTCGTGGCGTAGACGAACGCCGCCTGCGCGCGGTCGAGGTCGGCAGGGATTGCCGAATAGATTTCGGCGACATCATGGACCAGCTTTGGCTGCCCGCGTTTCGGCGTTGGTTTGGCTGCCTTCATCGGCTTGCCACACCAATACGGCACCGGCTTCGGGCCACCAGGGAATTTGATAACTTCCGCCATGATTTCTCCGCTATCTCTCGTCTGAACCAAGGGTTTTGAAACTGTCCGGCACCGCCTCGAAGCGACGGTCGGCGCCAATGAACTGCAGGGAAACCGAGCCGGGCCGGCCGCACATCGGCTGGCGCCTGATCTTCTTCGATATGACGAAGGTGACCTCTTCCTCATAGTCGCGATAAACGACGATCCCGGCATCTGCTTTGTTGCGCCAGTGAGCGCTTCCCGCGAGGTCATACAGGCCCGGAATAGGCTCCTTGCCTTCGCCCTGGGCCTTGAGCTTCGTGGGATGGATAATCATCCAGATCGTGCAGCCGTGGAGCTTGGCGAACAGCTTGCACTTGGAGATGAGCTGCGAGATGAACTCGGTCTCGGTCAGCTTGTCAGGGCGAGAGGCCTCGATCTCGTTGTACGGATCGATGACGATGTTCGTCACGCCGTAGCGCAGAACCGCCGCTCGAGCTCGCTCCAGCAACCAGTCGATCGACGGCGTGTGGTCAACGGCTCCGAGCAGGAATATCCGCTCGTTCAGCCAAGCCATGGCCGTCATCATTTCCGCTTCCGACATGCGCGGCGTTGGCCCTTCGAAAAATGGTTGCCCGCACCAGATCTCGCAGAGATCGGCAATGTGGTTTGCCTCGCCCGTCTCAGGCGAGAAGAACCCCCACTTTTCGTTGCGCAACCTGGCCGTCTGCACCGCTACCTGATCGACCCAACGGGACTTGCCATGGTTCGGAATGCCGGTGACGGCGATGAACTGGCCAGGGATGTACCTGAACGCCTTGTCCATCTCCGCGAAGCCAGTCGACAGTGGCTTTGGTCCATTGCCGTTGTAGAGATCGTGCACGTCGAGCGCGAAGTCTTCGATGTCATGGAGGCCTTCGATCGGCCATGGTTCGGCGTTCTGGACGCACGCCCTTAGCGCTTCGGCGCCATGCTGAACGAGGCATTCGTTTGCGTCCTTGCAGCCGGCCGGCATCCTGACCCGATAGCTTCGGTCCTTGCCGACCCGTCTCGCGATTTCCTGCGCCAGCGTCTCGCCAGGACCATCCATGTCCGAAGCGATCAGCACGCGCCGAACCTTCAGGATCAGCTCCCAGTGCGTCCCGAAAGGCTCATAGCGCTTCTCGCTCGTCTCCGGTCCTGATGGCGCTCCGTTCGGCAGCGAGACGATGTGATGAAAGCCGGCTTCAGCCATCGACATCACGTCGATCTCGCCTTCGCAGATGATCAAGTCCTCTCCGGCGCCGATGGTATCGGCGTTGAAGAAAACCGGTTCCGGCTCCTTTTCCTGCCGAAACATCTTGTTCGCAGTCCGGTACTTTACGTTTCGGAGCTCGCCGTCCCACTCATACGGGAAGGCGATGCAGTCCTCCTCTTTCTCGCTCTGCGGAAACCATTGGCGGCTTTTGTAGATGCCGAACCCGGTTACCGTGTCGCGAGATATCCCCCGCTTCTCGAACCAGGCATGAAGGGTATCAGGCCGTTGCGGCGCGGCTTCACGCTGCGGCTTTCGATAGGTCCGGCGCTCGCGGACTGGCCGATAATCCTGTCCGCCGGCACCGCCCGTGAAGTTGCAGTGGTGGCAGTTCCAAACTGCGCTTCCATCCGCTTTGACCGTCACCGAAAGGCAGGGATCGTTCTTCTTCCGCCTCGAAGATGAGCAGTTCGGGCATAGCGTCTTGTGGTTTCCCGGCTTTACGTCACGCAGCCGGATATGATGTTCAGCAAGGGCGGCGAAGGTGTCAGTCATGGTCACATCCGCCCAAAGAGGCGCGCCTTCTCAGTCGCGGCCGTTTTGATCTTCGGCATCGGCGCTTCGATCTTGTCACTGTACCAATTCCGCCAGGTCGCCAGCCAATCGAGCTTGGCGCCGCTCCTAGTCGACAACGACCAGTTTTTCATCCGCTCGGCTTCCGACAGTGCGGTGATCCGCGGCATGCCTTTTCCGACTGCCTCGTCAATCCACTCCGGCGGAGGGGTCCAGTCAGCAGCGAGGCGAGAAGCGCGCTTTTTGGAAGAACCGCTAGGTTCTTCTTTTACTTCTAGGTTGCTGGTTGGTGGTTGGTGGTTGGTGGTTAGGTTTTGCGGAAAAGAACCCGTAGCTTTGTCGGGTTGTTGATTTTCCTCGGCTTTTCGATTCGGTCGACCACCCTTCGAACCACGTTCGGACGCACTTTGAATGCGGTTCAGGGACTTTTCGACTTCACTTTGGGCACGGTTCTGGCACAGTTTGCCATCACTTTGGACACGGATCTTGCCCTTGCCGATGAGCTTTTCTATCAGTCGCTTGATGTCCGCAGGACGGACACAGCATAGCATGGCGAGCCGGCGCGGGTCGTTTTCGATCGGCCCGCCTTCGGACATGATCAGGCTGCAAACCATCCAATAAGCCCCCTGCTCTTCAGCATTAAGCGAGCCGGCGACACCAGCAATGTATTCGTCAAAGTAGAAATCGACATGTCTCGCCTTCCCCTTCGTCATACGTGACGTCCTGGGGAGCTTGTCTTGTGCGCGGGGAAGACGGACACGTTTCCGCCTGCAATGCGCCGATCTGGCAATCGCCGACCTTCCGGCAGGTAGGCGTTGAGAAACCCTATCCACGCCTCAGCGGCAGCCCGACCGTCGTCAAATGACAATGTTAGTTGCGCCTTACGGCTTGCCTCTGCGTACCGCTGGAAAGCGGCCTGCTGCTCTTCGTCGCTCGCGATCATGATCAGGCGTCCCGTGCGGCCTTGGCAGATTCGATGACGCCAAGAATTTCGGACTGCGGCCACTTGGAAAGCGTACCGATCTTGATCGGCTTCGGCACGATGCCGTCAGCAACGCGACGGTAGAACGTCGGGATACTTACATCGAGGATCGCTGCAGCTTCTTTTTTCGTAAGAAGAGGGTCGTTGATTTGCATGTGTTCAGCCCGTGATTTGTTGATACGGGCTGAATCATTGCTAATTTTTTTCGTTGAAAATAGACGGCACGATTATCGAAATCATTGCGCCAATTGCGCCCTTATCAGCCGATCGCAAGCTCGATCTCAAGGTCCCAGATGAAAGGATGCGGGGAACGGACACCGACATCTAGCCCTATTCCTGCTACGAATTCGAATTCAATTCGCTCTTCGCTTAGGTTTGGGGCCAGGACGACTTAGTTGGAGCTCCGGATGGTCGAAATCGATATCAGCCCAAACGCGCTCGAATTCTCTACCGGCCATACCCAGTTCTGTCGCCGCCCTATCTTTGATTAGGGGCTTCTTGATTGTCTCCTCTGCCTGAATGATTGACAGAATGCGGTGATACGAAGTGTCCTCGCCGTTCCTTTCCCTTATCGGCACTGCGGGCGCGGAAGAGTCGCCAAATAACATACTCATCCATTCCTTCGGCAATATTATCGAGCAACCGTCAAATGGTAAAAGCGGCCGAAGATTGCCACTTCTTTGTTCTTCGCGGCTGACAAGGTCAACGATGGACATAGATGGCTCAATGCCAGCTGTCTCAATCAATTGCGTACCTCGTTTAAACAAGTCGATGCTTTCCCAGTACGCTTTGAGGCGGGTGAAATCAAAGCATCCATTTTCAAGATCCACGATCGCGATAAACTTATCCACCTCGCGTGGCAGACCCCGCATGGACATGCTACGCATTTTGAACAGAGGTTCGTTTACAAACAGAACCGGCCAATAAGGCATCGACAGAGACTTGACCCCAAAGACCAATTCGTCGTCGAGTAGGCCCGCCTCCAGAAAAGCCTGTTCCCGTGCGGCGAAATAGCCGGAGTCTCCGCTTAATGAGGCCCGGGGAAGAAAAACTGCCGGAGGCAGATGTAGATGTACGCCATCCGGACGCAACACGCATGCACTGCCTTTTCCTGCGATCTTCAGACGGGCAATGATGTCATAAATCAAGAATTCTGCAGCGAATTCCACGTTGGATAGCATATGGGAAAAAGCGGGCCGCTTTTCACCTCTTTCCTCTGCCGCTGCAACCCGAAGCGCGCGCTCATCTTTGAGTTTATTACGAATTGTGCCGAGTGCGGTTTTCCAAACGAACTGAAGCGAATCATATCCTTCAATCGATAGCATGCATTAGCCTTTCATCAATTGCAGCACTTGACCGCCTTGGCCGGTGACGTGCTGTGCCCATCGCGCCATCAGCTTGCGACGCTGTTCCAAGAAATCGGTTCGTCTGTAGGCGCGTTCGACAGTCCCGCCGACGACGTGCCCGAGAGCTGTTTCCGCTATATCGTGAGGAGTGTCCGTCGTTTCCGCGATCCAGTCGCGGAGGCTCGATCGGAAGCCGTGCGGGCGAGCCGCGAGCTTGGCTCTTTCCATCAATCGGCTCATTGTCATATCGGAAACGACGCCTTGATTAACGCTGGGGAAAAGGTACCCGTCACGTGCAAGCGGGCGAGCCTGCTCGATAACCTCCAGCGCCTCGTCGGACAGCGGCACTCGGAAGTCAGGCGTCTTGTCCTTGCGGCCCTTCATGGCCTCGCCCGGTACGGTCCAGACATCGCCGTCGATCTGCTCCTCACGAATGAACCGAAGAGGGCCCGAGCGGACGCCCGTAAGGATCAGGAGCTTCAGCGCCAGGTGCGTAACCGTGCCGTCACTGAGGGAAAGGTAAAAGGCCGGAACCTCAGGCCATGGCATGGCGGGAATGTTGCCCGCCTTATGCCGCTGGCGACCCAGGAGGGCGCGAGCCTTGTCGGTCGCCTGAATATCAACATCGAGCCCGAGAGCCGCGGCATGCTTGAAACAGATGCCGAGCCGGTTGATAGCCTTCTTCGCCGTCTCCGCCTTGCTGTGCCAGATAGGCGCCAACGCATCACGGATATCGGTCTGGTTGATGTCGGCGATCGGGATCTTGCCTAGCTTCGGAAGGATGTGCAGCTCAAGCGGGCTGAACCAGCGGCCTGCAACGCCGTCGCCTTTCAGTTCGGCCTTGCGGCTCTCGAAGGCGTCTTCCGCGATCTCCTTTAGAAGATGAAGATTGCGAGCCGCTTCTCGCCGGAGCCGATCCCGTTCTTTGATCGGGTCGAGGTTTTGCCGTGCGACAGCTCGCCATTTTGCGGCTTCATCACGGATCTCTTTCAGAGTAATCTCTGATGACGAGCCGAGGCCCATCTCGCGGCGCCGGCCGTGGACGGTGACTCGTAGCACCCACTGACCGCCGCCGTCCCCGCGTTTCTGAAGCCACAGACCGCCGCCGTCAGCGTACTTGCCCGGACCAGAATTCTTGATGCCGAGGGCTGTCAGCTTGTTCAATTCCCGCCCCATCCATCCACCTTTCTATCCACCTTTGAAGGTGAGATTCACTGGTTGTGGACGATAGCGGATGATACGAGAACAAACAAGGAAGATGCCGGCGTTACAAGGCCTCTGGAGTAACTTGATACACAATGATAAGTAGTGATATTCGATTCCTGTGCCTGCAAGCGGCACCACTTATCTCCAATTGTTCCATAGCGCCTGCGTCGCCGACATCTCCGCGCAAAGGCCGGCGCGGGTTTAACCTGCCACAAGGCTGGTTTCGTCGCCGAGGCAATCGCTCTGGAGCTGGATCTGGACGGCGTGCATAAAGAGACCGGCCTGGCGGGAGATTTCCTCGTCTGCTACGCCCTGGGCTTTAAGAGCTGCCGCAAAACCGGCCATTTCCGATCGCCAGAAACGGTTCGCTTGTTCGCCGTGAAGCCGCAGAAGCGCCTCAGCGCAGCGTTTTACGTCAGCGGTGCGCCGATCGGCGGGGAATTGCAGCAGCGTCATGCCATCTCCATACTGTCGGGCGAATCGCCCAGGGATCGCAGCACATTGGCCGCCAGTCCTTCACAAAGGCTGAACGACTGGAGTTATCTGGTGCGGGGAAGGTGGATGTCGAGGCCATCGCTTTGAATGCGACAACTATCCGACTGCTGTTGCTTACAGTTTCCCGTTGGCAAAATTACGGGAGTTGGCGCTCGCCATCCCTTGTCGTCCGGACTTTGCCAGCCTACCTAAAGTTCACACTGCGAGTGCCGCAAGGCCTCGCACGTAAGCGTTAACGTCACTCAACGCGCTGATCGATCGGGCATTGCCGGTTTCGGTCTGCGCGGCTGTGTCCGGCAGGTCGGTATCGACATCCCCTGAAAGGACTTAGATGAACGACTTTACGACCCAAGACCAGATTTCCTCCGCCCCCAAGATCGAGCGCATCCGTCACGAACTCAAGCGTCGTGTACTGACGGTCGAAACCGTCGAGCGCATCACGCCGCAGATGCTGCGCATCACACTGACCAGCGAGGATCTTTCGGATTTCGTCAGCGCTGCGCCGGACGACCACGTCAAGATATTTCTGCCGACAGCTGCCGGTGAACCGGAGCGCCGCGATTATACGCCTCGTCGCTACGATCAGGGGGCCAAGTCCCTGGTGCTCGATTTCGCCGTCCACGATGCCGGTCCTGCCACGCGATGGGCGCTGGATGCCGGACCGGGCAGCACGTTGTCGATCGGCGGTCCGCGTGGGTCGGCCGTCATCTCGGGCGTGAAACGCTGGCTGCTGATCGGCGACGAGACCGCGCTTCCCGCCATGGGTCGCCGTATCGAAGAAGCCGGCGGCGACGCCGTGATCACGAGTATCGGGCTGGTCGTTGGGCCTGAAGAGGAACAGGTCTTCGAGACGCGAGCGTCGCTGGAGACGCTCTGGGTGCACCGCCCTCTTTCCCGCGCCACGGACGCCTCCGGGCTGATCTCCGTACTCGATACGATTGCGCTTGAGCCCGAGACCTTCATCTGGGTCGCCGCCGAGGCCTCGGTCGCCCGTGCCGCTCGCGCCTATCTGGTCGAAAAGCGCGGATATCCGCTCGCCTGGATCAAGGCTGCCGGATACTGGGCCGAGGGCAAGGCGGATGCCCATGAGACGATCGGAGACTGAACGACATGACGAAAAGCCCGCCATCCTGGCCGGATGGCGGGCTTTTTTATTGGCCTAAATGCGATCAGCCGTTCTTTCGCGGGGTCATCGGATCGCTGATCCGGGCCGCCTGGAACGTGTCCGGCAGCTGCGTCAGCTCGATCGCCGAAACGATCCCGGCGCGATTGAAGGGATCGCCTTGCGCAAAAGCCTGCGCCTCTTCGAGGCTCGCGGCCTCCAGGACGCCGAAATTGCCGAGCGACGAACCGCTCTCGTCGACAAGCGCCGAACCGATCAGGACCGCAGCAAGGCCCTCTCCGCCCGACTGGACCCAGGCCCGATGCGACAGGCGATGGGTATCGCGGGCGGCATCCTGGCCTTCATGGTGCAGGCAGCGCATCAGGAAAAACATCGGATCAGGCCGCATTTTCCAGCACGACCATGCCGGCGCCGGTCATCGAGGCCGGGGCGTGGTAGTGCTTGTGGATAAGGTTGACGTCGCTGTTCATCGCGGCGCGCATGACGAGCCACATGATCAGCTCGGCGCCTTCGGAGCCGAATTGTTCCACATAGTCTTCGCGGCTCATGGCGCGATAGGGTTCCGGATTGCTGGCGATGCCGTCCAGCCAGGCGCGGTCGGCCGTCTGGTTGATGAAGCCGGCGCGGGCGCCCTGAAGCTGATGCGACAGGCCACCGGTGCCGAGAATGACGACGCGTTCGTCGCCCGGCCAACTCTCGATCGCTTCGCGCAGGACCTTGCCCATTTCCCAGCAGCGTTGCGGGGTGGGGATCGGATACTGGATGGTGTTGACCCAGATCGGCAGTACCTTCACCGGCCAGGCTTCCGGCCGGCCGAAAAACAGTTCCATCGGCACCTGCAGGCCATGATCCACCTCGATCTCGCGGCAGACCATCGGGTCGAAATGACGCTCGACCAGCTTGTCGACGAAATGCCAGGAGAAATCGACTGCCCCTTCGAATGCCGGAATGGCGCGCGGTCCCCAGCCTTCGTCGACCGGATTGTAGGTCTCGGCGACGCCGACAGCGAAGGTCGGCACGCGGTCGAGGAAGAAGGTATTGCCGTGATCGTTGAAGACGACGACGGCGATATCCGGCTTGGCGTCCCGCATCCACTGCTTGCCGACTTCATAGCCATCGAAGAACGGCTTCCAATCCGGCGTGTCGCGCAGTCCCTTGTCGAGCGCAGCACCAATCGAGGGAACGTGGCTTGTCCCGAGCCCACCGATGATCTTAGCCATTGCGCTTTTTTCCCAGTCTCATATGCAGGAAGTCTTCGTGTTCCATGCTGGCCTGCGCCGCACCGATCCTGGTGATCGGGGTCGGATCGACCGCGGAAATCTTCAAGATGAAGAAGAGATTGCCGCCAAGGCGCACCATCTCGTGCCAGTCGCGGGCCATGACCGCCGACTTTTCATGGGGGCTCAGGCCGAAACTGTCGAGATAGGCCTCTTCATCAGCCTTGAAGGCTGCGCGGTTGGCGGGCTGGCCAAGTGCCATCGCCATCTTGTTGATCCGGTAGCCGCGGATCGAGCCTGCCCGGTCGAAGAGCGGGGTATCCGGTATCGTAGCTGCTGCTTCACTCATTGGGATTCTCCAAATCTGCGCGCCAGCCATTCGGTGATGGCGGCGGTGGTTTCCACGGGGCGTTCGACGGGGGCGAAATGCCCGGCATTTTCGATGATGACGAGCTCGGCATCCGGCGCTGCGTCGGCGATTTCCTGGTGCTGGGCGATCGGGCTCCAGCCATCCTGGCGAGCGGCGACAAGCAGGATCGGGCAGCGGAGATCGGCGATATAGGCGCTGGCGTCCGGGCGGCCGATGAGGGCGCGAATGTGGCGCTCATGAACCTGCGAGCCTGCCCTGAGGACCATGGCGTGGAGGCGTCCGATCAGGTCCTTGTCACCCACCCGGGCCGGATCGAGCATCGGCGGCAGCCATTGCTGCGCCAGGTCCTCAATGCTGCGGTTGCCGAGATCGATCATCTGCTGACGCTTGATTTCCTCGCCTTCGCGCTTTGGATGATGCCCCGTATTGGCCAGCACAAGACCGCGAACCCGATCGGGCGCCATGCGAGCCATTTCCAGGGCGACACGTCCGCCCATCGAGTGGCCGACGGCGATGACTTCGCCATCCGTCTCGTCGAGAAGCGTTCGAGCCATTCCGGTGATCGATGTGCCGTCGGAGAGATCGGCGTGATGAACCGGCAGGACGCCAGACGCCGCTTCGGCCAAGGGCGCCCAGACGATGGCGTCCGATACAAGCCCGGGTATGAGAACAAGGGTCGTCATGATCTTCCTATCGGACCAGCCTTGTTGTGTGGGGCAGATTGCCCCGGCCACAAACCGAAAATCCTCTGACGCAGAGTATACATCTATTTTATTTGGGATACAATATGCGGTTTGCAAGTCGCTTATGGCGGTATTTTTAGATGTTTGGGATACATATTGTCGTATCGCGTGTACCCAGCGCCGAGGCCGCAAAACAAAAGGGCGATTGCCGTGGCAATCGCCCCTGTTATCCACGCACTCAATTGGAAGATCAGGCAGCCTCGCCGAGTTCCCGGCGCATGATCTTGGCACCCTCGACCATCGCCTTCATCTTGCCGAAGGCCACTTCGCGGGGCAGGTATTTCATGCCGCAATCGGGCGCGACGATGATGTTCTTCGCCTCGACGTAAGGCAGCGCCCGCCGGATGCGGGCAGCGACAATTTCCGGAGTCTCGATATTCATGTCCGACAGGTCGATGACGCCGAGCATCAGCGTCTTGCCGGAAAGGCCGGTCAGCGTCGAGCAATCGAGGTTCGACTGCGCGGTTTCGAGCGACACCTGATGGCAGGAGCAGCCCGAAAGCTGGGTCAGGAAGGAATAGCCTGACGGCCGCTCATGGATGATCGCCGCATAACCGAAGCAGATATGCACGGCGGTCGTGCCCTGGACGCCGTCGAGCGCGCGGTTGAGCGCCGCGAGACCATACTGTTCCGCCTTCTGCGGCCGGGCCTGCATGTAGGGTTCATCGATCTGCACCACATCCGCGCCGGCGGCGAAGAGATCCCGGATCTCGGCGTTTACCGCGTCGGCGTAGTCGTAGGCGGCTTCTTCTTCCGACTTGTAGAAATCGTTCTGGGCCTGCTGCGACATGGTGAAGGGGCCGGGCACGGTGATCTTGATCTTGCGGTCCGTGTGGCTGCGCAGGAATTTCACGTCCTCAGCCTCGACCGCATGTCTGCGGCGGATCTTGCCGGTAATGCGCGGAACGGGGTTCGGGTGGCCGGAACGATCGAGCGCCGAGCCCGGATTGTCGAGATCAACGCCTTCGAGCGCGGTCGCAAAGCGGTTGGAATAGCTCTCGCGGCGGATTTCGCCATCTGTGATGATGTCGAGGCCCGCCTCCTCCTGCGCTTTAATCGCCATGATCGTCGCGTCGTTCTGCGCTTCTGCGAGGTATTCCTGGGGGATGCGCCAGAGCTCTCTGGCGCGGACGCGGGGCGGGAAACGGCCCGCGAGCTTGGCGCGGTCGATCAGCCATTCCGGCTGCGGATAACTGCCGACGAGTGTCGTTGGAAAAAGCACTGTCTCATCCTCCAATATGTCAGTGTTGAAAGACGTTATACCTCGACAGACGGCGGTCGTGTCAATGACGACAGGGGCGTTAGTTCCTTGACGAACGAGAAGTCGCGACCGAATATCGCCCGCCGTCTGCGAAGGCGGCATTCAAAAATCCCAAGGAGAATTCATGCCGCTGGACCCCAAGATCATCGAGACGCTGAAGGGCGTCTCCACCGCCACGCTGACCACGGTGCTTTTGAAGAAGGGCCTGCGCAATGTCTGGATGCGCGGCACTAAGCCGCTGAGGCCGGGCCAGGGCCGCGTGGTCGGGCCGGCTTTCACGCTGCGTTTCGTGCCCGCCCGCGAGGATCTGGCGACGCCGGAAAGCTGGGCGTCGCCGATCTCCACCCGGGCGGCGATCGAAGCGATGCCGGAAGGCTGTATTGCGGTGGCTGACGCGCTCGGCGTTACCGATGCCGGCATTTTCGGCGATATTCTCTGCTCGCGGATGGCGAAGCGCGGTGTGGCGGCGCTTGTGACCGACGGCGTGATGCGTGATGCCGAAGGCGTGCTCGGCAGCGGCATGAAGGTCTGGTGCGACGGCATCGCCGCTCCACCCTCCGTCGCCGGCCTCACGTTCGTTGGCTGGCAGGAGCCAATCTCCTGCGGAGGTGTCGCCGTTTTCCCGGACGATATCGTCGTGGTTGATGAGGACGGCGCGGTGCTGATCCCCGCCAAGCTGCTCGACGCGGTTGTCGCCGAGGCGCCGGAACAGGAGCGCATGGAAGGCTGGATCATGACCGAAGTGGACCGCGGCGTGCCGCTGCCCGGCCTCTATCCGATGAATGCAGAAACGAAAGCCCGCTACCAGGCCTGGAAGGACACGCAATAATGACTTTCGGGATCGAGACCAAAGGCGTCTACGCCATCGCCACCACGCCATTCTTCGAAGACGGCTCGATCGATTTTGCCTCGATCGATCGGTTGACGGACTTTTATGAGCAGAGCGGCTGCACCGGCATCACCATTCTCGGGATCATGGGCGAAGCGCCGAAGATGGAGCCGGACGAGAGCCGCGCCATCATCAAACGTGTCGTCTCTCGCGCCAAAGTTCCGATCATCGTCGGCGTCTCGGCGCCGGGCTTTGCGGGGATGCGGTCGCTGGCGCGCGATGCGATGGACATGGGCGCTGCCGGCGTGATGATCGCCCCGACGCCTGCGCTGCGCACCGACGACCAGATCGTCAACTATTTCGCCGGCGCCGTCGAAGCGGTCGGCGACGACGTGCCGTGGGTGCTGCAGGATTATCCGCTGACGCTGACCGTCGTCATGTCGCCGGGCGTGATCGCCAGGATCATTACCAACCACCCGTCCTGCCTGATGCTGAAGCACGAGGACTGGCCGGGGCTGGAAAAGGTGTCGAAGCTGCGCGCCATGCAGAAGGCAGGCGAACTGCGCGCCTTCTCGATCCTCTGCGGCAATGGCGGCATGTTCCTCGATTTCGAACCGGAACGCGGCGCCGACGGCGCGATGACCGGCTACGGTTTCCCCGACATGCTGACGGAACTGATCGGCCTGTTTGCCGCCGGCAAACGCGAGGAGGCGCATGACCTGTTCGATGCGCATCTGCCATTGATCCGCTACGAGCAGCAGGCCGGCATCGGTCTGGCGATCCGCAAACACGTGCTGAAACGGCGCGGCGTCATCACCTCGGATGCGCAGCGCAAACCGGCGCAGATGCTCTCCGCGACCGCCAAGGCCGAAGTTGACTATCTGCTTACCCGTCTCGCCAAACATGACAGGCGCGCGGCGTTTTGAGAACCCCTCATTAGTGAAGCCGAGCAAGTGTCTCCCCCTCACCCGCCTCCGCTTTGCTCGGCCGGACCTCTCCCCGAGGGGAGAGGATAAGCGGCGGCGCCTGCGCACCCAAACAACTGAGGCAAAGAGGTCCGGAGACGGCGCGGCATATCTCTTCTCCCCGGCGGGGAGAAGGTGCCGGCAGGCGGATGAGGGGGCCTTCGGACTTCTACCTCAACCCAAGCTCAAGCTCTTAACCCTCTCCGCGATCGCCATGGAGGCGGTGAGGCCAGGGCTTTCGATGCCGTAAAGCGCGGCATAGGCCGGGTGGCCGGTGGTTTCAGGTCCCTGAATGATAAAGTCGCCGGCCCCTCCCCCGTTCGGGCCGAGTACTTTTGGCCGCATGCCCGAATAGGCAGGCTGCAGGGCGCCGTCCGGCAGATTTGGCCAGTAGCGGCGGATCGCCCCATAGAACTTGTCAGCGCGGCGGGGATCGACGTCGTAGTCGATCGCCTCGACCCATTCGACATCCGGGCCGAACCGCGCCTGGCCGGCGAGATCGAGCGTCAGGTGGATGCCGAGCCCGCCCGTCTCCGGCACCGGGTAGATCAGCCGCTCCGTCGGCGCGCGGCCGGTCAATGAGAAGTAACAGCCTTTTGCGTAGTGGCGCTCAGGGATAGTTCTCCTGTCGAGGCCGATCATGCCTTCGGAGATCGCCCAGGCGCTTAAGCCAGCCGAATTCACCACCAGTTTCGCCGCGATCTCCACGGGATCGCGGCCGCCGACCGAAAGCCGCGCTGTATCGGATAGAAGCTCGCCGCCAAGGACGGGCGAGTTGAGCACGACGCTGCCGCCATGCGCTTCGATATCGGCGATATAGGCTTCCATCAGGCTGTGGCTGTCGATGATGCCGGTCGATGGGGAGACGAGTGCTGCAAAGCCCGTGATCTGCGGCTCGAGGCGGGCAAGTTCGGCGCCGTCGATCAGCCGGCAATCGTTGACGCCATTGGCTTGCGCCTGCTTCAGCAGCTTTTCGAGATAGGCGACTTCGGCCTCGTTCGAGGCGACCACCAGCTTGCCGCATCGCTTGTACGGAATATGCCGGCCGCGGCAGTAATCGTAGAGCTTCTCCTTGCCGGCGACGCAGAGTTCGGCCTTGAGGCTACCGGTCGGGTAATAAAGCCCGGCGTGGATGACTTCGCTGTTGCGGGAAGAGGTGATGCTGCCGGTCATCGGCTCGGCTTCCAGGAGCACGACCTCGCGCCCGGCGATTGCCAGTTCGCGGGCCACCGCCAGCCCCACCACGCCGCCGCCGATGACGACGCAATCGAGCGTCAACACTTCACCCATGCCATTCTCCGCACTTTTGCCTTCCGGTCGGCGGGCGGGATGATATACGAGAAATCCATTGCGGCCAGCGCTTCGGCCGCCATGGTTCGATTGGGAGGAGTTTCAAATCATGCAGGAATTTTCGCGATGAAGGTCGTGTTTTTGGACCGCGACACGATCGGCCCTTCGGTGACGATCACCCGGCCCGCGTTCGCTCACGAATGGGTAGAGTACGGCAAGACGGCGCTGGAGGACGTGGCTTCCCGTATCGCGGATGCCGATATCGTCATCACCAACAAGGCGCCGGTGCGCGAGCAATCGATCGCCAATGCCTCGAGGCTGAAGATGATCGCGGTCGCTGCCACGGGTTATGACGTGATCGATCTGGCCTTCGCCAAGGAGCGCGGCATCACCGTCTCCAACGTGCGCGGTTACGCGGTCAACACCGTGCCGGAGCATACGTTCGGCCTGATCTTCGCGCTCCGCCGCTCGATCGTCGGTTTCCGCCAGGACGTGATCGCCGGCGAATGGCAGCGCGCCAACCAGTTCTGCTTCTTCAACCACCCGATCAAGGATCTGGCCGGTTCGACGCTCGGCATTTTTGGCCGCGGCACGCTCGGCAGGTCGGTGGCGAAGATCGCCGAGGCGTTCGGCATGAAGGTCATTTTCGCGGCCCGGAAAGATGCGGAAAAGGTCGAGCCCGGCTACACGGCTTTCGACGAGGTGCTGGAAACGTCTGATATCATCACCTTCCACATGCCGCTGACGCCGGCGACCCGCAACCTCATCAGCCTGCCCGAATTCCGAAAGATGAAACGGCATCCGCTGATCATCAATACCGCCCGCGGCGGGCTGGTGAACGAGGCCGATCTGGTGACCGCGCTGGACGAGGGCCTGATCGGCGGCGCCGGTTTCGACGTGCTGACCAAGGAACCGCCGGCACCGGACAATCCGCTGCTGACGATCCTGGAACGGCCGAACTTCATCCTCACCCCGCATGTGGCCTGGGCGAGCGACGAGGCGATGCAGACGCTCTGGGCACAGGTCATCACCCATGTCGAGAACTTCGAAAAGGGCTCGCCGTCCAACGCGCTCTGAGGTGACACGCTCGGAATGCGGCCTGGAGATGAATTCGCCCATAAACGACACATTGTTAGAAACGTATTTTCGACTTTAGCAAAACATTCAGGGATAGCTCGGAAGATGCCTATCCAACCGACCGCGCCTCATCCGCGCGGCAAATTTGTTTGTGGAGAGGGCCGGCGATGGCGAAAGCATTCGAAAATAGCGTGCGCGAATTCATCGCGGAAAACTTCCTGTTCCGCGCCGACGCAGAGGTTTCGAACAACCAGTCGCTGCTCGAAAGCGGCGTGATCGATTCCACCGGCGTGCTCGAACTGATCGCCTTTCTGGAGCAGACCTACGGCATCACCGTCGCCGACGAGGAAATCGTTCCGGAAAACCTCGACAGCATCGACAACATGACCAGCTACCTCACGACCAAGCTGGCAGCGGCCTGAGGCTGCGCCGATGCGCATAGAGGCCCGGCTCCGCGACAGCGCCAGACGTTTCGGCGACAAATGCGCGCTCATTGCGGGCGACACCCGGCTGACCTATGCGGAACTGGATGCCTCATCCAACCGGCTCGCCGCAAGCCTTGCCCGCAGGGGCGTCAAGCCCGGCGACCGGATGCTGATGGTGCTGGACAACGGCCATGAAGCGGTCGTCAGTTTCTTTGGTCTCTGGAAGGCGGGCGCCGTGCCCTGCCCGCTTTATCCGTCGATCAAGGCGGAAAAGCTCTCTGTCATTCTCACCAACACCGAGGCTTCCGCGGTCATCACCCATGCCCGTCAGCGGGCAACCGTGGATGCGGCCATTGCCATGGCGAAGATGCAGCCGCTGACGATCGTCGCCCAGGCGGATGCCGGCGACGATCTCGGTCATGGATTGCGGTTCGAAGATCTGGTCCGCGGCGAGGTTTCGGTTCCGCTCGGGAAATTCGAAAACACCGAAACGTTGGCGCTGCTGCTCCACACTTCGGGCTCCACCGGCCAGCCGAAGGGCGTGATGCTGACCCATGCCAATGTCGAGGCGGCCTGCGAAGCGATTGTTGCCTATCTCGGCAATACGTCCGAGGACGTCGTGCTCAGCGTCCTGCCGCTGTCCTTCGGCTACGGCATCACGCAGGTGGTGACGATGGTGATGGCCGGCGGCACGCTGGTTCTCGAAAAGAGCTTCGCCTTCCCACGGAAAATCCTCGAACGGCTGGCAGAGGTAAAGGCCACAGGTTTCCCGCTCGTGCCGCCGATGGCCGCCCTGATTACCGGCATGAAGGATCTGGAGCCGGGTTTCCTGCCACATCTGCGCACCATCACCAGCGCCGCCGCAGCCATGCCGCCGGCCATTGCCGAACGGCTGCAGCAGCTTTTTCCCGACACCCGGCTTTTCCTGATGTACGGCCAGACGGAATGCCTGCGCGCCACCTACCTGCCGCCTGAAGAGGTTTCCCGCAGGCCGCTTTCGGTCGGCCGCGCCATTCCCGGCACCAGCGCTTTCGTGATCGACGAGGACGGACATCCCGCCCCTCCGGGCACGATCGGTGAACTTGTCGTCGAGGGGCCGCATGTGATGTCCGGTTACTGGGGCAACGGCCTGACCTCGGTAAGGGCACTTTCGCCGGTTGCGGGCGGTAGGCGGCTGCACACCGGAGATCTCTTCCAGGCGGATGCGGACGGCTTTCTCTATTTCATCAGCCGGCGCGACGACATCATCAAGACACGCGGCGAGAAGGTCAGCCCGCAGGAAGTCGAGCGCGCGCTCTATGCGCTGCCCGGCATCAAGGAAGCTGCGGTTGGCGGCATCGACGATCCGATCTTCGGCCAGGTCGTTCGCGCCTATGTGGTGGTGGAGGACGGCGTGACGTTTACCGAGCGGGAAGTCATCCGCCACTGCGCTCAGTTGCTTGAAGATTACATGGTACCGAAAAGCGTCGAGTTCCGCGAGGCACTGCCGCGCACGACGACCGGCAAGATCCGGCTCGGCGCGGATGAAACAAACACAGTCACACGGGGGAATGTCGCATGATCCAGAGCCTGAAGCAGGCCCAGAGGGCGGAGAAATTCTCGGCCGAGACGCTAAAGCTCGATGCGGAGGCCGAGATCGAACGCATCTGCGGCTGGCTCCGGGAGACGGTGCTGAAGGATTTACGCAAACGCGGCGCGGTGCTGGGCTTGTCCGGCGGCATCGATTCCAGCGTCACCGCGGCCCTTTGCGCCCGCGCGCTCGGTCCGGGCAAGGTGGCGGGCATCTTCATGCCGGAACATGATTCCGATCCGGACAGCCTGAAGCTCGGCAAGGCGCTGGCGGAAGCGGTCGGAGTCGAAACGGTTCTCGAAGATATCGGTCCGGCGCTTGCCGCGGCCGGCTGCTATACCCGCCGCGACGGCTTCATTCGCCAGATCGTCCCGGAATTTTCCGAAGGCTGGGGCTGTAAGGTGGTGCTGGAAAATGCGCTGACCGGCCGCGGCTACAATATTTCCTGGTTGGTGGTCGCCAATCCGGCTGGCGAGCAGAGCCGCCATCGCATGCCGCTCGAGGTCTATCTCGGCATGATCGCGGCCGCCAACATGAAACAGCGCACCCGCAAGCAGATCGAGTATTATCATGCCGACCGGCTGAACTTTGCCGTCGCCGGCACGCCGAACCGCCTCGAATACGACCAGGGCTTCTTCGTGAAGAACGGCGATGGCGCGGCAGACTTCAAGCCGATCGCGCATCTCTACAAGAGCCAGGTCTATCAGCTTGCCGAAGCCCTCGGCGTGCCCGCCGACATCCGCCGCCGCCCGCCGACGACGGACACGTGGTCGCTGCCGCAGGGCCAGGACGAGTATTATTTCTCGCTTCCCTATGATCGCATGGATCTTTGCCTCTACGGGCTCGACAACAGCATAACGCGGGAAGAGGTCGGCGACGCCGCCGGGCTGACGCCGGACGAGGTGGACGCCGTCTGGCGCAATATCGCCGCGAAACGCAAGGTGGCGGAATATCTGCATGCCGAGCCGGTGACGATGCTCGGCTGAGAAGGCTCAGTCGAACCGGTCGCCGATCAGCCGCGTCCAGCCTTCGCCGGCTAGCCCGCTGATCAGCGCTTGGCCGGACCTGATCGGTTCCAGCAGGCTCTTGTCGCGCGCCTGCGCGACATAGAAGGAGCGGCCGTAAAATATCGTCTTGCGGCTCATCAGCGCCGGGATCAGCCATGGATGTCCGCTGCCGCGTATGCCGGAGCATCCTATTTCGTAGGCGTGTGCGAACAGATCGTCCACGAGGTCCGGGGTTGCATTCGGGGTCGATAGCGCCCCCAGCAGCCAGCCGATTTCGCCAGGACCGGCAAAATAGACGTAAGCTGCAACCGGCCGTCCGTCGGAAGCTAAGCCGACGCGCCACTCGGGATAACCGAAATTCCGCTTGTCCTCCGCCTGCCTCAGAAACCACCCCAACGAACGATCATCCCAGCGCGGGCGAAGCGGATAGTTCATGGCAAGCGTCAGAAGTGACGAACCGAACTCTTCACGGGTGACATCCCGGAAAGTGATCTTGGAGGCGCCCCGCTCGGCCGGACGAAGAGGTGTCAGGCGGGTCAAAACTGCGCCGCGATCGGCAATCCGACCGAGGGGACGTAAAAGGGTTGCGGGCCGCAACCGCCTGGCGAGGATCTCGACCGCTGCGGAAGCCGGACGGAGGATGCGCAGCCAGTTCATGCTATAGCCGGGATCGAGCGGATGGCCGGCCTTCTGCCACATGCCGAGCGCCGTGGCATTGGCGGTCTCTGTCAGCGAGATATCCTGCGGGCCGGTGAGGAAGGAGCGCAGCAGCCGCGCACCGGCGAGTGGATTTTCCTTCGGGTTCCGAACCATCATCGAGCCGGCAAAGGCTGCGCGAAGCGGCCGGCCATCGAGCTCCAGCCGCGACGGAAAGACGCCGATGAAACCGGAGACCCTTCCATCAGCCTCCACAAACACCTTGGACCGGATGTCGGGCTCAGCCCAGGGATGACCGAAAAAGGCTTCTTCCAGATAGGCGATCAATGAGGGCGACGGCGCTTTCGACTTGCGAAACGTCTCCTGGAAAAGCTGCGCTACCGCTTCGATATCACCGCGCTCGAGATCGCGGACCATGCCCGCTTCCGTCTTTCCCGTCATCGCCGTCCCCTTGTGGCGAGGACCTTGCATCAGGAGGATTAAATAAACGAAAAGAGGCCCCGCAATACGGAGCCTCCGGAGTTCCGTCGGCGGAACGCTTACATCCAGTAGGGCGGAACGCCATAATAGTCGTAGATCGTCCGGCCCTTGTCGTTGTACCAGGTATCGTCGTCCAGATCGCGATAACGCGGGGCGCCGGTGATCTGGTCCTTGGTCAGGTCGATGCGGTAGCCATCGAGTTGTTCGTCATAACGAAGCTTTTCCCAGGGCAGCGGGTAATAGTCGTCACCGATGCCGAGAAAGCCGCCGAAGCTCAAGACCGCATATCCGACGCGGCCGCCGCGCTTTTCGAGAAGCACGCGAACGATGGAGCCGATATGCCTGCCGTCGGCGCCATAAACCTTTGTCCCTTCGACCTTGTCGCTGGCGATCAGCGATGGGCTGTCCTTGACATAGGGGTCCTGTCCGGCACGGGGTTCTTGATGCAACATTTGCGCACCTCCTTTGTGATTCCTCATGCATTTTGTTAGGTTGGGAAAACGCCGTAGCCTTTCGGATGTTCCGCTGTCGTCCAAATACGCTCGCCCACGCCTATCTGACGTTTACGTCAAAGTTAGATAGCTGTTTAAATCTGTGCCTATGGCTTGATGCTACCGTGGCATGGCATAAGCTGTTGTTCGCGGGAAGGTGGAGGACCTGGCCCGCACGCGCCGGGAAAGCGCGGGATAACAAGAAAAACGATAGAGGAGGTCCAGCATGAACGAAGTCACCGCACGTACCGGTGCCAATCCGCCCAAGATCTGGCTTGCCTCCTATCCGCCGACCGTGCCGGCCGAAATCCCGCCGCTGCAGCATCAATCCCTCGGATCACTGTTCGAGGAAAGCTGCGCGCGCTACGCCGACCGCCCCGCCTTTTCGAGCATGGGCAAGGCGCTCACCTACCGAGCGCTCGAAGCGGAAAGCCGCAAGGTCGGCGCCTGGCTGCAGGCCCAGGGCCTGGTCAAGGGCGACCGCGTGGCGGTGATGCTGCCGAACATTCTCCAGAACCCGGTGATCGTCTACGGCATCCTTCGCGTCGGCATGGTCGTCGTCAACGTCAATCCGCTCTATACGCCGCGCGAACTGGCCTATCAGCTCAAGGATGCTGGTGCCAAGGCGATCTTCGTACTCGAAAACTTTGCCCACACCGTACAGCAGGCCTTGCCGCAGACGGAGATCAAGCACGTCGTCGTCGCCACGATGGGCGACATGCTCGGCTTGAAGGGCCATATCGTCAATCTGGTCGTGCGCAAGGTGAAGAAACTGGTGCCGGAATGGTCGCTGCCATCGGCCCGAAGCTTCAAGCAGGTGATTGCCGAAGGCGCCCGGCAACCGATGAATGCGGTCGAGGTCTCGCCTCGCGATATCGCCTTCCTGCAATATACCGGCGGCACGACCGGCATCTCCAAGGGCGCGATCCTCACCCATGCCAACCTGCTTGCCAACAAGGAACAGATGGCCCTGTGGCTGGAAACCGCCTTCCTCAACAAGCCGCGCCCGGAGCAGATCCAGTTCCTCTGCGCCCTGCCGCTCTATCACATCTTTGCGCTGACGGTGAATTCGCTGATGGGGGTTGCCACCGGCAGCCACAATATCCTGATCGCCAACCCGCGTGACATTCCGGCCTTCGTCAAGGAACTGCAGAAGTACAAGATCCACGTCTTCCCCGGGCTCAACACGCTGTTCAATGCGTTGATGAACAATCCGGACTTCCAGAAGCTGGATTTCTCCTCGATGATCCTCGTTTTTGGCGGCGGCATGTCGGTGCAGCGGCCGGTCGCCGAACGCTGGCTGAAGATGACCCATAGCCAGATCACCGAAGGTTACGGCCTGTCGGAAACCTCGCCGGTCGCCACCGCAAACCGGCTCGACGCCACCGAATTCAGCGGCATGATCGGGCTTCCCATCTCGTCCACGGAAATCTCGATCCGTAACGACGACGATTCCGAGGTGGAACTCGGCGATGTCGGCGAGATCTGCATCCGCGGCCCACAGGTGATGGCCGGTTACTGGAACCGCCCGGACGAAACCGCCAAGGTCATGACGGCGGACGGTTATTTCCGGACCGGCGACATGGGCTACATGGACCGCCAGGGCTATACCAAAATCGTCGACCGCAAGAAGGACATGATCCTCGTCTCCGGCTTCAACGTCTATCCGAACGAGGTCGAGGAAGTCGTGGCGACCCATCCCGGGGTGCTGGAATGTGCAGCGATCGGCGTGCCGGACGAACATTCCGGCGAGGCGGTGAAGCTCTTCGTGGTCAAGAAGGATCCGAGCCTGACGGAGGCGGACGTCAAAGCCCATTGCGTGACCAACCTGACCGGCTACAAACGCCCGCGCTTCATCGAATTCCGCACCGAGCTGCCTAAATCCAATGTCGGCAAGATCCTGCGGCGGGAGCTGCGCGGCTAACCTACCGTTGCAACGCTGCGACAGATGACGACCAAGCGTGTGCCGTAAAGCCGGAATCCTTCCGTTAGCGGTGGACGATACCGCAGTCCTTGATTAGCCCTTTCCGCGGGGGCTGGGCAAAGCATGTTGGAGTTCGCTTGGAAAGCCGCGCCGGATTTTCGTTTCATGTGATTGCCGTTCTCACGGTGCTGAGCGTTCTTGCAGGTTGTGCGGGGCGCCCCGAAGGCGTGCTCATTCCAACCCAGACGCAAGCAGCCGGGACCTCGAAGGTCGACGTGCTGGTGGCAACTACGCGACGCCCGACAGAGACGCCCGGCGTGCTGTTTTCCGGCGAGCGCGGCAAGGAGCCTGTCGTCACCGAGATTGCCGTTTCCATCCCGCCCGACAAGGCTCGCGAAGTCGGGCAGGTGCAGTGGCCATCGAAGCTGCCCGCCAATCCGGCCAAGGAGTTCGCGACGGTTTCCGTGACGCCGCTTGCCACCTCGGCGGCTCAATCCTGGCTCAAGGGTCACCTGGGCAAGAGCCGTCGGGTGTTCGTCTTCGTGCACGGGTTCAACAACCGCTACGAGGACGCAGTTTATCGTTTCGCCCAGATCGTCCACGACTCCAACGCGGATGTGGCTGCGGTCCTGTTCACCTGGCCGTCACGCGGCAGCATCTTTGCCTATAACTACGACAAGGAAAGCACCAACTATTCCCGCGATGCGCTGGAGGAGATGCTGCGACGGCTGGCGAAGGAGCCTGGCGTCGGCGAGATCACCGTCATGGCCCATTCGATGGGATCGTGGCTGACCGTCGAGGCGCTCCGGCAAATGGCGATCCGCGACGGCCGGGTGGCGCCGAAGATCCAGAACGTCATCCTTGCCTCCCCGGATCTCGATGTCGACGTGTTCGGCCAGCAGCTTGCCGAAATCGGCGAAAAGCGGCCGCATTTCACGCTGTTCGTTTCCCGCGACGATCGGGCGCTCAGCCTGTCGCGACGGATTTCCGGCAATATCGACCGGCTCGGCCAGGTGGATCCGACCGTCGAGCCTTATCGCAGCGAATTCGAGAAGGCCGGCATCGTGGTTCTCGACCTCACGGCGCTCAAGACCGGCGACCGGCTGAACCACGGCAAATTTGCCGAAAGCCCGGAGGTGGTGAAGCTGATCGGCAACCGACTGATTGCCGGGCAGACGGTGACCGACTCGGACGTCGGGCTCGGCGAAACGCTCGGCGCCGTGGCCCTCGGGACGGCTCAGACCGTGGGCAGCGCCGCCAGCGTAGCCGTCAGCACGCCGATCGCCATCTTCGATCCGACCACCCGCCGGAACTACAAGGACCAGGTCGACCGCTTCGGCAATTCGGTCGGCAATGCCGTCGAAACGGCGGTTGGACAATAAACGCATCGCCGCCACGGCCGTGCTTGATTTGACATCAAAACGGAATAGGTTCCCGATCATCCCATTTCGAGTGCCGAGGAACCACCCATGCAGGCCATCGTCCAAGACCTGAAGTCCACCGTCGCGAAAACCAATGCCACGGATATCCGTGCCGCCTTCGCAGCCGATTCCGGCCGTTTCGCAAAGTTCAGCGCCGTTTTCGACGACCTCCTGATGGACTATTCCAAGACGGGCGTGAACGACGAGATCATGGCGTTGCTCGAAAAGCTGGCAGATGCCGGCGGCGTTGCGACCAAGCGCGAGGAGATGTTCTCGGGCGTCGCGATCAACTTCACCGAAGGCCGCGCCGTGCTGCACACGGCACTGCGCAACCGCTCCAATACGCCTGTGCTGGTCGACGGCAAGGACGTGATGCCGGATGTCAACGGCGTGCTCGCCGCGATGGGCAAGTTCGCCGACGGCATCCGCTCGGGCGCGCTGAAGGGTGCGACCGGCAAGAAGATAACCGATATCGTCAATATCGGCATCGGCGGCTCCGATCTTGGCCCGGTCATGGTCACCCTAGCGCTGGCGCCTTTCCATGACGGCCCACGGGCGCATTTCGTTTCCAACGTCGACGGCGCGCATATCGCCGACACGCTGAAGCTGCTCGACGCGGAAACGACGCTGTTCATCGTCGCTTCCAAGACCTTCACGACCGTCGAGACGATGACCAATGCTGCCTCGGCGCGCGCCTTCATCGCCGACAAGCTCGGGGAAGCGGCCGTTGGGCATCACTTCTGCGCCGTCTCCACCGCGCTCGACAAGGTCGCCGCCTTCGGCATCGACAGCGACCGCATCTTCGGGTTCTGGGATTGGGTCGGCGGACGGTATTCGATCTGGTCGGCGATCGGCTTGCCGCTGATGATCGCTGTCGGGCGTGAGAACTTTGGGAAGTTCCTCGACGGCGCACATGCTATGGACACGCATTTCCGCACTGCGCCGGTGCGCGAGAACCTGCCGATGCTGCTCGGCCTGATCGGCTTCTACCACCGCAACGTTCTCGGTTATCCGTCGCGCGCTATCCTGCCCTATGATCAGCGGCTGCTGCGCTTCCCGGCCTATCTGCAGCAGCTCGACATGGAATCGAACGGCAAGGGCGTGACGATCGACGGCACGCCGGTCGAGGGTAATTCCGGTCCTGTCGTCTGGGGCGAGCCGGGCACCAACGGCCAGCACGCCTTCTACCAGCTCATTCACCAGGGCACGACCGTCATCCCGGCCGAGTTCATGATCGCCGCCAACAGTTTCGAGTCGCATCTGCGCCACCAGCACGAGCTGCTGATCGCCAACGTCCTGGCGCAGTCGGAAGCGCTGATGAAGGGCCGCACCTTCGAGGAGGCCAAGAAGCAGCTGACCGACAAGGGCATGGATGACAAGCAGGCCGATTTCATCGCGCCACATCGCGTCTTCACCGGCAACCGCCCTTCGATCACCTTCGTCCACGACAAGCTGACACCGTTTGCGCTCGGCCGGCTGATCGCGCTCTACGAACATCGGGTGTTCGTCGAAGGCGTGCTCTTCCGCATCAACTCGTTCGACCAGTGGGGCGTCGAGCTCGGCAAGGAACTGGCGACCGGCCTGCTGCCCGTCGTGGAAGGCAAGGAAAGTGCTTCCGGCCACGATGCCTCGACGCAGGGGCTGGTGAAGGCGCTGCTAGCGGCCCGGAAATGACTTTTCGGCCCTCATCAGGGGGCCGAACTATTTCCCTTTGCAGACCGAAGATAGGACCTCAGAGACCGATCTCATGGGCGAAAGGCGGGTTGGCGCCCGCCCGCGATACCGTGACGGCAGCGGCCTTTGCGCCGAGTGCGAGAGCTTTGCTCACGGCATCCTCGGTCAAGCCCGCAACCTTTTCCTTGGTCAGCAGGTCCTGCATCTTCAGCGAGGCCAGAATGCCCGCATCGAACGTATCACCTGCGCCGACTGTATCGACCACCGTCACGCGCTCGCTCGGCACCGAAACCTTGAAGTTTTTGGTATAACCGGTGGCGCCATCCGCCCCACGGGTGAGGACCACCAGCTTGGCGCCCTGGTCCAGCCAATGCGCAGCCAGCGTGTCATGGTCGCCTTGCATGCCGAACCAGTCGAGATCCTCGTCGGAGAACTTGATGATGTCGGACATGGCGGCCATCCGGCGGACGCGGTCCATGTGCTTCGGTTTGTCCTTGATGAAGCCGGGGCGGATGTTCGGATCGAAGGAGATCACCCGCTTGCGGTATTCGCGCGCCATCAGCGCCTCGTAGGTCGCGCCGCAGGGTTCGGGGATCAGGCTGATCGCGCCGAAATGCATGGCTTCGCAGTCATCGCCGAGCACCGGCAGGTCGGCCTCGGTGATCATCCGGCCGGCAGTGCCTTCGTCGTAGAATGCATAGGTCGCCTGGCCGTTGACGAGTTTCACGAAGGCAATCGTGGTCGGGCGAGAAGAGACAGCCGCAAGGCTGTAGTCCACGCCGCTCTTTGCCAACGTGTCCCGCAGGACATCGCCCATCAAGTCATCGGAAATGCCGGTGAAAAACGCGGTCGGCTGCCCGAGCCGCCCAAGCGCTATCGCGGTGTTGAAGATCGCACCGCCGGCGTAAGGCGCAAAGCCTTTTTCACCGAGCGTGGTGTCACGCGGAAGCATATCGATCAGGGCTTCGCCGCAGCACAAAATCATAAAAATCCTCCCGCGCGCTTTCTCAGCAATTTTCAATCGATTAAGCGAGCTTTTGCCAAAAGGCCAGAGCAAAAAATCAGAGAGCGATCTCGCTGACGCCGCCATTGCGTCCCGACCAGGCCAGCGGCGCGTCGAGGAAGGCCTCGACTTCCGAGAGCGTGTTGTCATCGAAAAGCTTGCCTTCCCTGGCTGCCGCCAGGACGTTGCGCCAGGTGGCGATGTGATGCAGCTTTACCTGGCCGTTCGAGAAACGCTCGTAGGCTTCCGGGAAAATATCGTAGAAGAAGAGCGCGATGCCGTGATCAACGGTAGCGCCGGCGGCGCGGATCGCATCGATGAACTTGAACATGCTGCCGCCGGCGGTCGTCAGGTCCTCGATGACCAGCACGCGCGCGCCTTCCGGCAGATTGCCCTCGATCTGCGCATTACGGCCGTGACCCTTCGGCGCCTTGCGGACATAGATCATCGGCAAGCCCAAGCGTTCAGCAAGGAAAGCCGCGAAGGGGATGCCCGCCGTCTCACCGCCGGCAACGCAGTCGAACTTCTCGAAACCGGCGTCGCGCATGACCGTCGCGGCCGCAAAATCCATGATCGCCGAGCGGATGCGCGGATAGGAAATCAGCTTTCGGCAGTCGATATAGACCGGGCTCATCAGGCCGGAGGCGAACTTGTAGGGCTTGTCGGCGCTGAAATGAACCGCTCCGATCTCCCAGAGCATCTTTGCCATCAGTTCGGCCATCACGCCGCGGTCTGGAAATGTGGTTTGAATCATGCGCCCGCTCCTTTTGTCAAAACCACGCGCCGCAATAGCAGCATGCGGCAGAGTATGCCAGACGATGTGGAAAATAAGGAGGGGATCAGGCGGTGGTGCGGGTTTCGGTCAGGTCCACCGGCCGCAGATAGCCCGCGACATGCACGCGGTCGCGGCCGGCCCGTTTTGCTTCATAGAGTGCGGTGTCGGCAAGGCTCAGCACTGTTTCGAAAGGCTGGCCTTTCGGGGCACCGACCGCCACACCGGCGCTGACGGTGCATTTCAGCATAGCCTCGCCGATGACGATGTCGCGGGCGGCGAAGCGGCGGGAGATGTCGTTGGCGATCCGCTCAGCCCGTCCGGGAAGGACTCCGTCGAGGATCATCACGAATTCCTCGCCGCCAAGCCGCGCGACGGTATGGCGGGTTTTCATGCCGCTCGCGAGGTCTTCGGCAAACAACCTCAGCACCTGGTCGCCGGCGGCATGGCCATGCTGATCGTTGATGGACTTGAACCGGTCGATATCGAAAACGATGACCGCGGTCGACGAACCGAGCGTGCGATGGGCATGCTGCTCGAAGAGAGCGCGGCGGTTGAGAAGCCCTGTCAGCGCATCGGTCATCGCCTCGTGGCGATGGTGGGCCGCCATGCGCCACTGGTGGAGCGCCAGCGACAGCGCGCCGATGCCGGTCATGCCGGCGATGCAGACAGCGATATTGAGGTTTTCGGCCCAGTTGTCGGGCGCGTGGCCCAGCACCCATTGTTGCCCGTCGATCAGGACGACGGCACATAGCGCGAAAGACACCGCGGTGGCGGCGTAGAGCACCGCCATTCCGATGAGCGGTCCCGGCGCCTCCCGGCGTGCCCGCCAATATTGCCTGGCGGTTTCGAGGAGTAGCCCCGCCGTGGCAAGATTCATGACGATGAACCCGAGGCCATCGAGGCCGGCAATCATCAATGGCAGGCCGAAAGTGACGGAAGCAGCGGTAATGGCACCGGCCATGACCCAGGGCCGGGTCCCGCTGCGGAACTGCACCGATGCGGCATAGATCGTGCCGAACCCCGCCATCAGGAACGTGTAGGCGATCGAGGCACCCATGACGTCGGCCTCGACCGTATAGGAACTATAGGCGAAAATGCCCGAGACAGTGAGGCAGAGCGCGATGACAAGGGTAAGAAGGAAGGAATCGGTGCGACGCGAATACCATGTGCCGAACAGCGTCACCATCAGGCACGCCGCCGAGACGCCCAGCGCGAGCAGAAGAGAATGGTAGTCGAGCATCATGCCTAGCTTTCTCTTCGGGTACATCCCCGCGCGAAAATCTTGGGCGCCAAGCTAAGCCCGGATTCTATCCAAAAGGTTACCGGATCGATCACGTGTTATCTGTCCCATCCGAAGCCGTTTCATCAGCAATCTCGTTTATAGATCGCCGCGAACTACACGGAATGGATGTACATCCAGGTCCCGCGTCGCTATGCATTCTCCATCGCACACAGGGGGAGCGTTTCCATATGTCCGTAAATTTTCTTAGGGCATTTCTTGCCGTCGTCGCCATGGTTGCGGTTTCCATTGCCACTCCAGTCCAGGCCGCATCCTATAAGGAACTGGTCAGCCAAGGGTACAAGACGGGCAAGCTGACACGCGGCCCGAGCGGCGCACAAGGCTGGATCCTGTCGAAAGACAAGACCCGGGAGTTTTGCCTGATGACAGCAACGTCTGCCTATGTCGGAAAAGCCGGCATGGTTGCTTTCACGTCAGCGGGGCGCCAAGTCAAGATCGACCGAAAGGTCTTCGAAAGCCATGCCGGCAGCGCAGGCCCCCTGCCGCAGCTCGAAGACCTGAATGCCGGTCGGCCAAGCCCGGACGATGTCGGTGTATGCCGCCCCGTGAAATAGGGAGTTGATCTGACGGTTCCGGAGGGACGTCACGCGACGTCCCAATGAAGCGGGAACATCGGATCGAAGACCGTGATCGGCCCGGCGCCGCTGTCGCGCTTGTCCGGAAACTTCACCGGACCATCACGCTTTTCAAGCGTGATGGTCTCTTCATTCGGCTTCAGTCGGTACCAGGCCGGGCCGTTGAGCGAGGTGAATGCCTCCAGCTTGTCGAGCGCATTGTCGTCCTCGAACACATGCGCAAGGCAGCTCATGGTATTGACCGACGTGTAGATGCCGGCGCAGCCGCAGGCGCATTCCTTCAGCGGATCGACATGAGGGGCGGAATCGGTGCCGAGGAAGAAGCGCGCATCGCCGGATGTCGCTGCCGCCCGCAGTGCGAGGCGATGGTTCTCGCGCTTGGCGACCGGCAGGCAGTAATAATGCGGGCGAATGCCGCCGACCAGGATGGCATTGCGATTGATGATCAGGTGGTGGGTGGTGATCGAACCGGCGAGATTTCCCTCCGACGATTTGATGTAGTCGATGCCATCGGCGGTCGTCACGTGCTCCATGGTGACTTTCAGTTCCGGCAGGCGCTTGCGCAGCGGATCGAGCACTGTCTCGATGAAGACGGCCTCGCGGTCGAAGATGTCGACTTCCGGCGTGGTCACCTCGCCGTGTACGCAGAGCGGCAGGCCGATCTTCGCCATGCGCTCCAGAACCGGCATCGCCTTGTTGAAGTCGCGTACGCCGCCATGGGAATTGGTCGTAGCACCGGCGGGATAAAGCTTCACGGCTGAGATCAGCCCGCTCTTGCCTCCCTCTTCCACATCGTCCGGATCGGTATGCTCCGTCAGGTAGAGCGTCATCAGCGGCTCGAAGCGATCACCGGCCGGAAGGGCGGCGAGGATGCGCTCGCGATAGGCCCTGGCATCCGAGGTCGTCACCACCGGCGGCACCAGGTTGGGCATGATGATTGCGCGTGCGAAATGTCGGCTCGTATCGCCGATCACCGCCTTGAGGACGTCGCCGTCGCGCAGGTGCAGGTGCCAGTCATCGGGGCGGCGGAGCGTGAGCGTTTTCATGGGAAGCTTCCGGACGTGATCGATTTGTCCGCCATAACATCAATGGCTCGGCCAAAACAATCCGATCATGCGAGGAACCTACAATCCAGCAGGCCCGATGCAGATTACTTCTCACGCAAACGTGCGGGATCCAAAGGCTCATCGCGCACGAAAGATGAAAGGCACACGGAACCGGCGCCCGCTAGCAGCGTTCGTTAAGCAATCTGAAGAATCAGTAAATCGGAGCGAACAATGAAATCCCGCTTCTCCAAAGTCAACAGGGGTTTTGCGATTGCCACAGGTACTGCTGCAGCGCTCTGCGCGCTGACCGTTTCGCTAGGCGCAGAGGAGCGGGCCAACCTGCAACTCGCGTCTGCCATGCAGACGGAGTGCGATCGGCTCGCCGGCAGCCCCTACGATCAGCAGCGCAACGGCGAATTCGCCCCGGTCGGCATTTCCGATATAGACGGCACCGCGGTGGACGCCTGCCGCATGGCCTATGACACGACCGGCAACCCGCGCTTCGCCTATCAGCTCGGCCGGGCTCTCAACAAGACCCAGCAGGCCGGCCAGGCGATGAGCGCGTATGACATTGCGGTCAAGGCGGGGTATCCCGCCGCCAAGGTCAATTTCGGCATGCTGATGGGCCGGCTCGGCGACGAGCGATCCGAATTCCAGTTCTATACGGAAGCCGCCAACAGCGGCAACGTTCTTGCCGCCTACAATCTCGGCGTCGCCTATCGCGATGGCCTCGGCACCCAGCCGGATGTCAAGCGGGCGCTCAGCTGGTTCGAAAAGGCGGCAGCGGAAGGCGACGATACCGCCGCCTTCAACATTGGCGCGATCTATGACGAAGGCCACCTCGTGGAGCAGGACGACCAGACGGCGATCGCCTGGTACGACCTTGCGGCCCAGCGCGGCAATGCCGATGCAATGATCAATCTCGGGCTGATGTACGAAGCCGGCGAAGGCATCGAAGCAAATGCTCTGAAGGCTGCCGAAATGTACGGCAAAGCTGCCGAGAAGGGCGACGTCTTCGGCGCCTACAAATTCATGCAGATGCAGGAACTGGGTGTTGTCCCGGGTCCGAGCGCCCCCGCGGCGACCGAAGGGGTCAATTCGCTGGTGCTGAAGCCGGGCGACATGGAACAGACGGCCGGCAACGGCAAGGAGATCTGAAAGCTCAGATTTCTCCGGCGGACGGCCCCCATACGTCGGTCATCGCAAAGCCGTCCGACAGCGGATCGAACGGATCGAGGGCGATCTGATGCAGACCGAAGGTGAACCCGCGGCCGGTGATCGTCGGGATGATCGCCGGCTTTCCGGCGACCTCCGTTTCGGACGCCAGTCCCACCTCGAACTCAGAACCGATGATCGACCGTGACTTGAAGACGTCCCCCACCTTTACCTTGCCGCGCGCATGAAGCGCTGCCAGATTGGCGGAATTGCCGGTGCCGCAGGGAGAACGGTCCGCCCTCCCCGGCCACATTGTCGTGCAGGTGCGCACCGTACCGTCGGCCTCCGTATCCCGGAACATCACATAAGCGACGCCTGAGATTGCCGGAATTTCCGGATGCACGACCTCGACCTGCCTGTTGATCAGGTCCTTCAGCACCATGCCTGCCTGGACGAGTGCTGCCGCATTGCCCTTCTCGATGGTCAGGCCGACCTGGCCGACATCCACCAGTCCGTAAAAGATCCCGCCATAACAAAGGTCAAGCGTGATCTCGCCCCATGACGGGGTCTGAACCTTGACGTCGAGTTGATGCACGAAGGACGGCACCATGGTGAGCTTCACCTTCTCGCAGTGCCCGTCGCGGCAGGTTGCCGTTGCCCGCACGAGGCCGGCGGCGGTTTCCAGCGTCACGACGGTTTCAGGCTCCTGCATTTCGACGATGCCGGATTCCAGAAGCGCTGTCGTGACGCAGATGGAGTTCGAACCGGAACTCGCATGTGCCTGGTCCGGCTGCAGGATGATGAAGGCGGCGTCCGCATCAGGATGTTTCGGCGGCAGCAGCAGGTTGACCGAGCCGATCGGCGCTCCGCGCGGCTCGAGGCAGAGGAAGCGGCGAAGTTCATTGCCCTTCGGATCGGTGTTCAGCCAGCGAAGCTGATCGGCAACCGTTTCGCCCGGGATCTTCGGCACGCCGCCGATCGCGACCTTGCCGATCTCACCTTCGCAATGAACGTCCAGCAGCTGGATCGTGCGCTTCCATCTCATCCCATATGCTCCCGATCAGACGTGGCGAGTGATGCCGCCATCAACGCGGATGTTCTGGCCGGTGATGTATCCCGCACCATCCGAAAGGAGGAAGGCGGCTGTCTTCGCAACTTCTTCCACCTGTCCGACGCGCTTCATCGGTACCTTTTCCGCCGTCCCCGGCTTGTGGTCGAGACTGTCGATGAAACCAGGCAGGATGCAGTTCATGCGGATGTTGTCGGCGGCATAACGGTCCGAATAGAGTTTGGTGAAGGCGCCGGCGGCGGCGCGATAGGTGCACGAGACCGGGAAGACGAGCGAGGGCTCGTAAGCCGCGAAGGTTGTGATGTTGACGAAGGCGCCCTTGCCTTGGCTCAGCATGACCGGCGTCACCAGGCGCGCCATGCGCACCAGAGACAGGATCATCATGTCCGAACCGAGCGTCCAGTCCTCGTCGCTGATATCGAGCAGGTCGCCCTTCGGCGGGTGGCCAGTATGATTGACCACGGCATCGACGCGGCCATAGGTCTTCATGGTGAGGTCGAAAATCGCCTGGATGTCCTCGGCCTTTTCCGCGACGCCCCGCGAGGCGACGCCGCCGAGCTCGGCTGCCAGCGTCTCGCAGCTTTCCGAGGGCGACATCAGTGCAAGCTTGTAACCCTGAGCGTGCAGTTCGCGGGCGATCGCCTCACCCATGCCGCGCCCGCCGCCGGTAATCAGCGCGACCTTTTCCATCTCAGCCATCGGAATCTCCTCTAAGCCTTGTCCGCCTGCGAACAGGTTTCCCGAACAGATATATCAGCCTCGCCGGTTTGCCTACCGTCTTCAGCGAAGCCAGAGATAACCGAGGTTGAGTTGAATTTTACCGTCGCCGTAATAATAAGGCCGGGAGAGGGATTTTGCAGGCGATGGGGTCAGTCCGAGCCTCTCGATCGAGGAAAGATCGATCGACGGCGAGCCAGGCGTCCCCCCTTCATCGGCCCAGATCGCCAGAACTGGCGCTTTCATGGCGTTCGCAGCCGGGAACCCGGCGATCGGCTGCTCCGAATTGATGACCGGTACATCGGGAAACTGTAGCCGCATATTGCCAGCCAGGTTCATGCCGGCTGCAATGATCACCGCCGGTCGACCTTCAGCTTTCAGAGCCTCAGCGACGGAGGCGAACGGATAGTTGATCCGGGTGTAGCCGCCGGTGAGCCCGCCCGTCAGCGTCTTGCCCGCCAGCGGCACCAGCGTCACGAGCATGATGACGGCGAAGACGGGGACGAAGCGCCTGAGATGGGACGTGGTATCGATACCCGCTCGCTCCAGCTTCAGAAGCAGATAAAGCGGCAAAGGCAGAAGATAGGGATCGAGCCAGCGCTCCGTAATCTTGGTCGTCCCCGTGAAAAGGATGACGAGCACGACACCGAGCAGGCCCACCGCCATCATCAGGCCCAAAAGGCGCGTCCAACGATCTCCTGCCTTCAGCGATTGCCTGAACTCCCTTTTAAAGGCGACCGCGAAGATGACGACCGTCAGCGCGCCGAACGCGATGCAGGCAAGCATCAGCGAGCCGAGGGCACGTGCAATACGGACGGCGCCATGCGGTGCGTTCGCCTCGACCATCTTGCCGATCGTGCCAGATGTCGCGAGATCGAGGTGGCCGAGAAGCCAGAGGGCGTGCGGGAGGACGATGACCAGGCTGACGATCGCAGTCAGCAGGATGCGCGGATCAAAGAGACGGGCGCGCCATTCCCTGTCGCAGGATACGGCGATGATGGTAGCGGCGGGCAGCAGCGCGAAATTGTATTTCGAGATCGTGCCGATGCCGATCGCGACCCCAAGGATCAGGTAGCCCTGCCAATCCGCCCGGACAAGGGTTCGGAAGAGCCCGTAGAGGAACAGCGCCGTCGCCATCAGCACCGCGACGGTATGGGTCAGATCCTGCTGTGGCATGTAGGAGAGTTGCGGCAGAGTGAGCAGGCTCAGCATCGCCAGCGCCGCAAAGCCGGGCCGCGGATGGAGTTCGCGTGCCGCCATGCCGAAAAACACGTAACACGACAGCAGCATCAGGAATTTCGGCAGGGTCAGCGAGAAAAGCGAAATGCCCGTCACGCTGACAAAGGCATTCTGAACCCAGTTATAGAAAGGCGGCTGCGGCCCGTAGCCGGCCAGCCAATATTGCGAAAACAACGCCTGCTCGGCCTCGTCCAGCGTCAGCGCGTTGGGAAGCGCCAGGCGAACAGCGACGCTCAGCAAGAAGTAGGCGCCGAGAAAAAGCGCCGCAGGCCCAAGGCCACCGGCCAGAAGCCCTGCCAGCCGGCCGGGCTTTTTCAACTCTTCGGAACGCACCGCGTCCACGCTCCCACGATTCATTTTCGCCTTATAAGAAAGTTATCATACGAAGCGGATGGCACAGCCTGCGACGCGGATCAATAGAAACCGCGCGCCCGCCGTTTGATAACTTGCGCCAAATTGAACGCGTGTGGATTTCCTACCAATGCCCCTTACAGATCAAAAGCCAAGATCGCTAAGGCTGGGGTGCTCGTCCGGCCGCCGGCCGAGGGGCCAGTGATAGCGGCGGTCGCTCTCGCGGATGGGTGTGTCGTTGATGGAGGCGAAGCGCCGGCGCATCAGGCCGTTTTCGTCAAACTCCCAGTTCTCGTTGCCGTAGGAGCGAAACCAGTTTCCGCTATCATCGTGCCACTCGTAGGCGAAGCGCACGGCTATGCGGTTCTCGCCGAAGCTCCACAGCTCCTTGATGAGCCGGTAGTCCAGCTCTCGTTGCCATTTGCGCGTGAGGAAACCGACGATCGCTTCACGCCCCTGGACGAATTCGGCGCGGTTGCGCCAAAAGCTATCGACGGTATAGGCGAGCGCCACGCGGGCCGGGTCGCGGCTGTTCCAGCCGTCTTCCGCAAGCCGGACTTTTTCGACAGCCGTTTCCAGTGTGAACGGCGGCAGTGGAGGACGTTGATCGCTCATTGGGTATCTCCAGGGGTGGCAAGGCGAGCCCGCAGCTCGGCATTTTCGGATTCGAGCTGAGCAAGACGTTCCCTCAAGGGACGAACCGCTTCGTTGACTTCTCCCTCGGTGAAGCGAGGCGTGATGTGTTGCGGACAGTTCCAGTCGAAGCTCTCGAGCCGCAGCCGGAAGATGCGCTCGATCTTGGCGCGGTAATTCGGGTCGGTGACCAGCATAGTCAGTTCAGGATCCGCGTCGAGCGCCACCTCTTCGACATGTGCGTAGATCTTCAGCCGGGCGCGATGCGCGTAGTCCATCAGGAAGAGGCTGACCCGGTCGTTCGCTGCCACATTGCCGGTGCTGATGTACTGGCGATTGCCGCGGTAATCGGCAAAAGCCAATGTGCGGTCATCGACCACCTTCAGGAAACCGCTCGGACCGCCCCGATGCTGGACATAGGGCCAGCCGGTTTCCGAAACCGACGCCATATAGAAGCTGTCGCGGGCAGCGATAAAGGCCGCTTCGTTTTCCGTCAGTCGATCGAAGTCGCGATCGCCGTTGAAGTTCTGCCAGATGTGGTCGACACCCATCGTTTTCTGTGCGGCCCGGACGCTGGGCGTTATAGCGATATCCAGAAAGCCATAGGACATGATGGACCTCCTTCAGGTCGGGAGCCGCGATCGGCGGGTTGGCGGAGACAATGCCTCTTTTCACAATTCTGCAGAATAGAGTAAGATTGGAACTCATCTTACCAAGAAATGGAAAAGCGGATGGATCGCTTCGAAGCCATGTCAATGCTGCTGGAGGTGGTGGACAAGGGTAGCCTGTCTGCCGCGGGCCGGGCGCTCCGGGTTCCCGTGCCGACGCTCAGCCGGAAGATCTCCGAGCTTGAGGCATCGCTTGGTGCGCGCCTGCTGATCCGCACGACCCGCAAACTAACCCTGACCGACGCAGGCGCCACCTATGTGACCGCGGCGAGGCGTATTCTCGAACAGGTTGAGGATGCCGAACGCGAGGCAGCCGGCGAGTTCACTGCACCGAAGGGTGAACTGGTCGTCACGGCGCCGGTCATGTTCGGCCGGCTGCATGTGCTGCCCATCGTCATCGACTTCCTGGCACTGTTCCCCGAGATCAACATCCGCCTGCTGCTCGCCGATCGCAACATTCATCTTGTCGACGACCATGTCGATATGGCCGTCCGGATCGGGCAGCTGCCGGACAGCGCGATGGTCGCGACGCGGATCGGATCGATGCGGATGGTCACCTGCGCCAGCCCGGCCCTGCTGGCGGTCGATGGCATTCCGCAGACACCCGAGGACCTTCGACGGATGCCGTGGGTGACGTTCGAAGGGCCAATCCCATCGCCGATTCGGCACATGTTATCGACGGGATCAAGCACGACCGCTGAGATGATCGCTGCACCCCGCCTTTCGGTCTCGACTGCCGAGGCCGCCGCGGAAGCCGCGATGCGTAATGTCGGGGTGACGCGGCTGCTCCATTACCAGGTGGAAGACGCGATCAAAGCCGGAGCGCTCCGGATCATCCTGGAATCATTCGAGCCGGAGCCGGCCCCCATCCATCTCATCCACGCCGCGCGCGGCCAGATGCCGCTCAAGATGCGCAGCTTCCTGGATTTCGCGACACCGAGGCTGCGCCAGGCACTCGGCAGGATCAGCTCGGCCACTTGAGGCATTGCATGACTGCGATCGAAAGCCGCGAAACATGGTCGCCGGTTCAATACTTTGAGGAAGATTGTCCTTTCGGACCGCTAGACCATGAAGGGACGCCTATAGCGTCGTCTAGCGGAAAAATATGGCGCACCCGGAGCGATTCGAACGCCCGACCCCCAGATTCGTAGTCTGGTGCTCTATCCAGCTGAGCTACGGGTGCGTCTGCAAGCAGTGCGTGACCGCTTGCGTGGCGATCCTCTAAAACGTCCGCATTCCGATTGCAAGCGATTTTACCGCGGGCAACATCATTTTGCTGTCACTTCTCGCTCAAACCGTTGAGAAGCAACATTTATTTGCATCAGGCCCGAGCCCGGTAGTCCTCCAGCGACACCGGACGATCGGGAATTTCTATCCTGAACTGCGTGCCGGGGCCGGGTTTCTCCACAAGCGCGATGGTGCCGCCGTGGGCGAGAACAAGCTCGCGGGCGATCACCAGGCCAAGCCCGGTGCCGCCCGACCGCGCCGAGCCGCGGAACGCGGAAAACAGGTTTTCGCGAGCCTTTCGGGGCATGCCGGGGCCCGTGTCGTCAATGGTAATGCTGACAACGCTGCCGACGCGATGCGCGGAGACCGTTACCCGGCGAACCATGGACGCATCCTGCGGATCGAAATTCACCAGCGCCTGGACAGCGTTCCGGCAAAGATTATGGATGACGCGGAAAATCTGCTCGCTATCGCAATCCACTTCCAGATCAGCGGCGATCTGGTCCAGGAACTCGATGCCTATTTCCGGATCGATCGCCAGCATGTCGCGCACGTCTTGCGCCAGCGCGGCAAAGCGGATGCGGCGGCGGCGGGGTGCTGCTTCGGAGGCCTGCCCATAGGCCAGGACTTCGCTCGTATAACCTACAGCCCGGTCTATGGTGCGCAGCAGTTTCGGTGCGAAACTCCTGACCATCGGATCGTCGACGTCCGTCAGGCGGTCCGACATCAGCTGCGCCGATGCCAGGATGTTGCGCATATCATGGTTGATCTTCGACACGGCGAGGCCAAGATCGGCCAGGTTCTTCTGCTGTTTCAGGATGCGCTGCAATTGCGCCTGCATGGCAGTGAGGTGGCGGCCTGCGACGGCAAGTTCGCCCCGGGAGCGATCGGCGCTAAAGACGCGGGCGGGATCGTCCGGCTGTTCCGAGAAAAGCTGCATGCTATGGGTGAGCCGCCGGATCGGCATGATCATCATGCGGTTGATGGCAAGGAAGATCAGCACCGCGGTGATCAGGGAGATCAATAGCGACAGCAGAAACATTGTCTTCGAATATTTCAGCATGTCCTTGCGCAGGGCGTCATCGGTCATGACCAGTTCGATGATCATGTCGCTGTCGCCGATCGGGCCATAGACGCGCATGACCCGGCGACCGCCGAAGACGAGCGTGTCGACAGCATCGCACATTGCCGAGACCAACGGGGTGTTGGCGAGATCGAACACCTGATCGATCTGGGGCTGCGTGTCCGTGGCAGCCAGCAGCCGCGAGGTGCCGTCCTTGCGCAGCGCGATCACCTTGGTGCCGGTGGCAAGCAGCGTATCGTCCTGCACGGCGCGGGGGAGTTCAGCGGGCTGCAATCCGTCGATGACGATGCCGGCGGCGGCGGCGGTATCCAGACGATCACGCAGCCAGTTCATCCGCATGGTCGCGACGGAGGGGATGAAGATCAGCACTTCGGCCATCATCACGAAAATGACGGTGAGCCATAAAAGCCTGCCGGAAAGGCCGCGGAAAAGACGCGGCATGGTTTCCGGGCCTGCGCCTTCCGGCGAGGACCCCGAGCGCCCCGAGGTATGAACCTCGTCGTCCATGCGGATCTCCATTTCCGAAATACTGGACCCGCCGGATCGAAGCGGGCACAGGGATGATCAGCCATTCTAGAGCTTCAGCGGTTTTTTACCAGTCCCTTTGCCGCAGTGCAAAAGAGAAAGCGGAGAGGGTTGCCCATCTCCGCTTCCTTATTCGATCGATATGCGAAACTGGATCAGAATTCTTCCCAATCCCCGGCAACGGCTGCCGTTGCGGTAGCCGTTCCGCCGAAAGCGCGGGAGAGTGCGCCAGTCATCGCTTTCACCGGTGAGACGCGCGGCCGATGAACGGCAGCCGCCGCGGGCCGCGGGGCCCTGACCGGTTCGGCGACGCGCTCGCTCTCCTGGCCGATGTCGAAATTGGAGACCAGCGCAAACAGGCTATCGGCCTCGGAGGAGAGGGTCTGGGTCGCGGCCGACGTCTCCTCGACCATGGCGGCATTCTGCTGGGTCACCTGGTCCATCTGGTTGACGGCCGTACTGACCTCGCCGAGCCCCGTCGCCTGCTCGCGGGAGGCGACGGCGATCGAGTGGATATGGTCATTGATGCTCAAAACGCGGGTTTCGATTTCCGACAGCGCCTCGCCGGTCTTTTGGACCAGCATCACGCCTCCGGCAACTTCCTCGCCGGATTTGCTGATCAGCGCCTTGATGTCCTTTGCGGCACTTGCCGAGCGCTGGGCGAGTTCGCGGACTTCCTGCGCGACGACGGCAAAACCCTTGCCGGCTTCGCCTGCACGGGCCGCCTCGACGCCGGCGTTCAGAGCCAGAAGATTGGTCTGGAAGGCGATCTCGTCGATGACGTTGGTGATCTGCGCGATCTCGCGGGAGGCCTGCTCGATCCGACCCATAGCATCGACGGCGCTGCGCACCACCTCGCCCGACTGGACTGCGCTCTGCTTGGCCTCGCCGACCATGACGGTTGCCTCGTGTGCCCGCTCGGTCGAACTCTTGACGACGGCGGTGATCTGCGCGAGCGCGGCTGAAGTTTCCTCCAGCGCGGCGGCCTGCTGTTCGGTGCGGCGAGACAGATCGTTGGTCGCCCGGCTGAGCTCGGCGGCGCTCCCGTTGATGGAGCCGGTGGCGGTGCGGACATTGCGCATCGTGCCGCGCAGCGTATCCATGGTGCCGTTGACATTGTGCTGCAACTCGGCAAATGCACCCTTGAACGTACCCCGCATGCTGTCGGTGAGGTCGCCGTCGGCAAGGCTTTTAACGACGCGCCGGGTTTCGGACACTCCGGCATCGACGCTCTCGACGAGCATGTCGACGTCACGGGCGAAGCGGTCGAGGCTCTCCTCGCCCCATTGCTTGTCGATACGGCGGGTGAAATCTCCCTCCGCGGCGGCCGCGACGACGGCCGCCATGCGGGTCTGCAGATCGTCGCTCTTGCCGCGCATGGTCGCTTCGGACGCATTCATGCGCGCGACCTCGATGCCGTTCTTGCGGAAGATCTCGATCGCGGCGGCCATATCGCCAATCTCGTCGGCGCGATCCGCCCCGCCAACGACCGTATCGAATTCGCCGGCAGCGATGTGTTTCATGGACCGGGTCAGATCGGTGATCGGATGGCTGAGCTGGCGGCGGCCCAGGTAAAGGCCGAAACCGGCACCGGCGGCTACGCCTGCCAGGGTAACCGCGGAGACGAGTATGAAAAGGGTCTGCGTGAAGTCGTTGAGCTCTTCATTTACAGCGGCGAGAACGGCTTTGTCGGTAGCGACGATCGCATCGATCTCGACCTGATAGGCTTTGCGGTTATTTCGGTTGGCATCGTTATTACCCTGCTCGTTGGCCGCAGCCGGGCTCACCTCCCGGCCAAGGCGGGCCGTCTCGGTCCGAAAGCCGGTGAACTCCTTGGAACGGGCGAGCAGTTTGTCGAATGCGGCACGTTCATCGGCAGGGACGATCTTGTCCCAATCTCTGAGAAGCTTGCCCATCTCATCCAGGTAACCGAGGATGCCGTCGCCGAATTTTCCGCCCTCCTTGATGTCCTTCGACATGTAGACGCCTCGGGAGTCCATCACGACGGCCGTGACGAGCCGGTTAAGGTGCTCGCCCTTGTGCGCGCGGTCTGCGGCCAGTTCATATTGAACCATCATCTGGCGATATTCCGCCATGGCAAACAGCGCCATGCCGCCAATAAAGCAGGCCACGAGGCTCATCAGACCGACGAGGAGGTTGATTTTCCCTCGAATTTTCATTTCTTTCCCTTCCAACGCGACTTATCGTGTGAGGAAGGGCTGGTTCGTGACCAGCTTCTCTTCCATTCAATGCTAAAATTAGCCTTTAGAAATTAAAGAAACGCTTAGAGAAAAAGGTATCTGCGCAGCCTTGGCGGGCACGATTTCTCCCGCCGCGCTCATAGGTTGAGGTATTTGACGTTTGATAGGGAAGATGCCTCACATCTTATATTTCTTACCCCTCAATTCATGGGGGAAATATTAGTGCAGCCGCACTGCAATGTCGCAGCGGGGCGCTTTGATAGAAGATCAACCGGCTCTCGGCTTACGAGCAAAAAAGCCCGGCAGCGATTGACTTTTCCGGCGGAGTCCTCTTATAAGCCGCCCACGTTCAGCTCCGGCGGGCTTGCACGCATGCGGCCGCCTGCGCAGATCGTTTTTCCGAAGCGCTCTTGCCGTCGTGATGACGGCAAACTCCAAGAAGGGCCGCACACCGCGGTATTAAAATAAATGAAGCGTACCTATCAACCGTCCAAGCTTGTTCGCAAGCGCCGCCACGGATTCCGCACCCGTATGGCCACCAAAGGTGGTCGTCTGGTTCTCTCCGCACGTCGCGCCCGTGGCCGCAAGCGTCTCTCGGCCTAAGGCCTGAGATGCCCGAGACGACCGGGCGATGACGACTGAGACAAAGAACGAGAAAACTGTCGGGCGGCTTAAAAGCCGGCCGCAGTTCCTTGCTGTCCGGGAAGGCGAAGCCCGCCGGGGCCGGAACTTCCTTCTGGAAGTCCTTGATCGGAACCAGCCGGACGAAGCGCCGCGCGTCGGTTTCACCGTTACCAAGAAACATGGCAACGCGGTCGAACGCAACCGCATGCGCCGCCGCCTCCGCGAGGTGGTGAGGCAATCTGCCGGATTTGCAATGAAGAACGGACACGACTATGTGATTGTCGCGCGGCGGGAGGTGCTTAAGGCCCCCTTTGCGGATATGACGGCTCAGCTTATCGAGCGTATCGAAAGCAAGCCGAGACCAAAGCGGTCCGAGGAGACCCGTTCCAGGAAAGCATGATGGAAAAGAACCGCAATTACTTCATCGCGATCGCGCTCTCGGTGCTGATCGTTCTTGCCTGGCAGTTCCTCTATATGAACCCGAGGATGGAAGCCCAGCGGCGCGCCGAAGAAGCCAGCCGTGCGCTTCAGGGCGAGAGCGCCCAGCCTGTTTCGCCGGAAAGCCCCGGCGCTCAGAGTGGTTCCGGCGTACTGGGGAACCTGCCTGGTGCGAACCCGGCAACTGCCGCACTCTCCCGCGATCAGGCGCTGGCCCGGTCGCAACGCGTCCAGATCGAGACGCCTGCTCTGATCGGCTCCATCAACCTGACCGGCGCCCGCTTCGACGACCTCAAGCTGCGTGAATATCGCGAAACCGTCGACGAAAAGAGCCCGATCATTACGCTGTTCTCGCCATCCGACACGACGGATGGCTATTTCACTGAAGTCGGCTACATCCCGAATGAAACGATCGGCACGGCTCCCGGTACCGGCACGCAGTGGACGCTCGCAAGCGGCGGCAAGCTGACCCAGCAGACGCCGGTGACGCTGACCTTCACCAACGAGAAGGGCGTCACCTTCACGCGCACCGTCTCGGTCGACGACCATTACATGCTGACTGTTGCCGACAAGATCGACAACAAGACCGCTGCCCCGGTGACGCTGACGCCTTATGGCCGCGTCATCCGCAACAACAAGCCGGCCACGCCTGCCGTCTGGGTTATCCACGAAGGCTTCATCGGCGTAATGGGCGAGAGCGGCAGCCTCAACGAGCATACCTACGCCAATATCGAAAAAGAGCAGTACACCAACGAGAAGGCCAAGACCGGCTGGCTCGGGATCACCGACAAGTACTGGGCTGCCACCATCGTGCCGCCGCAGACGCTGCCTTATGTGGCGCGCTTCTCGCATTTCACCGGCGGTCAGGCGAGCTACCAGGCTGACTACAAGGGCGATGACCTGACGGTTCAGCCGGGCCAGTCGACCGAGATCAAGAACCTCGTCTTCGCCGGCGCCAAGGAAGTGCCGCTTGTCTCGCGCTACGAGACGGAATTCGGCGTTCCGCAGTTCAACCGCCTGATAGACTGGGGATGGTTCTACTTCATCACCAAGCCGATGTTCCAACTGATGGACTTTTTCTTCCGTCACGTGGGCAATTTCGGGGTGGCGATCCTGCTCACCACCATAGTCGTCAAGACGCTGTTCTTCCCGCTGGCTAGCAAGCAATACGCTTCGATGGCCAACATGAAGCGCATGCAGCCGAAGATGGAAGAGCTGAAAGCCAAGTTCGGCGACGACCGAATGGCCCTGCAACAGGCGACGATGGCGCTTTACAAGGAAGAAAAGATCAATCCGATCGCCGGCTGTTGGCCGGTCGTCCTGCAGATTCCGATCTTCTTTTCGCTCTACAAGGTCATCTATGTCACCATCGAAATGCGGCACGCGCCGTTCTTCGGGTGGATCCAGGACCTGTCCGCCCCCGACCCGACCTCGCTTTTCAATCTCTTCGGCCTGCTGCCCTACGACGTGCCGCATGCCTTGATGATCGGCGTATGGCCGCTGGTCATGGGCGTTACCATGTTCCTGCAGATGCGCATGAACCCGACGCCGCCGGATCCGACCCAGGCGATGATCTTCACCTGGATGCCGCTGGTGTTCACCTTCATGCTGTCGTCCTTCCCGGCCGGCCTCGTCATCTACTGGGCCTGGAACAACACTCTGTCGGTGACGCAGCAGGCAATCATCATGAAGCGCCACGGTGCGAAGGTAGAGTTGTTCGACAATCTGAAGGGCCTCTTCCGACGAAAACCGGCGCCGACAAAATAGCGCCTGCCGATAAACGAATGAGAACCCCGGCTCGTCCGGGGTTTTTCTTTTAGGGAAAGGGCTGAAAAGCCCGAAAGCTTGACATTGCCGGCCAAAACCTTGAAGCCGTGCCCTTCGACAAAACAGGACGACCAGAACCGATGCCCGCAGACATGAGCACGGACGACAAACCGCTATTCGGCCGCCCCTGGATCTTCATCCGCGGCGTACCCTCGATGAAATTCCTGCCCCCGGAAGGCCCGCTGGAAGTCGCCTTTGCCGGCCGCTCGAACGTCGGCAAGTCGTCGCTGATCAATGCGCTCGTCGGCCAGAAGGCTTTGGCGCGCACTTCCAATACGCCCGGCCGGACCCAGGAGCTCAACTATTTCGTGCCGGATGGCTATTCGGGCGCAGGTACCGACCTGCCGCCGATGGCACTGGTCGATATGCCGGGTTACGGCTACGCGAAGGCCCCGAAAGAGAATGTGGACGCCTGGACCAAGCTCGTCTTCGACTATCTGCGCGGCCGCGCAACGCTGAAGCGCGTCTATCTGCTGATCGACAGCCGCCACGGCATCAAAAAGAACGACGACGAAGTCCTGGACCTCCTCGACAAGGCCGCCGTCTCCTACCAGATCGTGCTGACCAAGACGGACAAGATCAAGGAACCAGCCGTGGTGAAGCTGCTGGCCGAGACGCAGGAAAAGATCCGCAAGCATCCCGCCGCCTTCCCGTTCGTGCTCTCCACCTCCTCCGAAAAGGGCAAGGGGATAGACGAACTGCGCCAGGCGATTGCCGAAACCGTCGGCCGCCCGGTCTGACGCTGTTCTTGAAACGGCAGATCCGGCCACCCCGAGAAGAGGCAGCCGGATCTTGACGTAAGAGCCTCAAACGCGTGACCGGCTTTTACATTTTCGGGAGCAGGACCTTGTCGACCACATGGATGACGCCGTTCGACTGCTTGACGTCGGCGATCGTCACATGGGCCACGCCGCCCATCTCGTCGGTGAGCGTGATCTTGCCCATGTTTTCCTTGGCCTTCAGAATGCAGCCACCGACGGTCTTGACGTCATGGGTGCCCTTGTCGTCCTTGATCATCTTTTCGATGGCCGTGGACATGGCGTCCGCCGCAACCACGTGGCAGGTCAGCACCTTGGTAAGCTGAGCTTTGTTCTCCGGCTTCAGCAGTGTTTCGACCGTGCCCTTCGGCAGAGCGGCGAAGGCTTCGTTGGTGGGCGCAAAGACCGTGAACGGGCCCTTGCCCTGGAGCGTCTCGACCAGACCGGCAGCCTTGACGGCAGCGACGAGCGTCGTGTGGTCCTTGGAGTTCACGGCGTTTTCGACGATGTTCTTGCCTTCATACATCGCCGCGCCGCCGACTTTGGGATTGGCGGCGAAGGCGGTGACTGTGGCGGCGGACAGAACGGTCGCGATGGCGAGCGTGCGGAGTGCGGTCTTCAACATGATGGCTTCCTCTCAACGAATCTTGTTGCCCCGGCGCGGATGCGCGCCTCCCAAGGCCTGGCGTCCCGACATCGGCGGAGACATCACAAGAGACGGAAGCCGGAGAGGAAGAGTTTCAGCGGCAATGAGAAAGCCGGAAAATAAACATCAAGCCTTTGTTTCTATTTGTCTATATTTGTCGTAGCGCCCGCAATCCGCTTGACCACCATGCCCCTGATCGGCGTTCGTGCCGGCATGCGGCGCTCCATTTGGCCTGCACCGCTCCGTCGATTGCGCGATAATCTCCGGACTTATTATTTCCTCTGTCAAAAACATGCGCTAAAAGGCCCCACTCAATATTCAGGGGTATCCCATGACGGCTTCCGAAAGCGAACTTCAGGCAAAGCTTCTGGCACAGGCGCTGCCCTATATGCAGCGTTACGAAAACAAGACGATCGTCGTGAAATACGGCGGCCATGCCATGGGTGACACGGAGCTCGGCAAGGCTTTCGCGGCGGATATCGCGCTTCTCAAGCAGTCCGGCGTCAACCCGATCGTCGTGCATGGCGGGGGTCCTCAGATCGGTGCGATGCTGACGAAGATGGGCATCGAATCCAAGTTCGAAGCCGGCCTGCGCGTCACCGACCAGAAGACGGTCGAGATCGTCGAAATGGTTCTCGCCGGCTCGATCAACAAGGAAATCGTCGCGCTGATCAACCAGACCGGCGAATGGGCGATCGGCCTTTGCGGCAAGGACGGCAACATGGTCTTCGCCGAAAAGGCCAAGAAGACCGTCATCGATCCGGACAGCAATATCGAGCGGGTTCTCGACCTCGGCTTCGTCGGCGAGGTGGTGGAAGTTGACCGCACGCTGCTCGACCTGCTCGCCAAGTCGGAAATGATCCCGGTCATCGCCCCGGTTGCTCCGGGCCGCGACGGCGCCACCTACAACATCAATGCCGACACGTTCGCGGGCGCCATCGCCGGCGCACTCAGCGCCACCCGCCTGCTCTTCCTCACCGACGTTCCGGGTGTCCTCGACAAGGACAAGCAGCTGATCAAGGAACTGACGGTCGCCCAGGCCCTGGCCCTCATCAAGGACGGCACGATCTCCGGCGGCATGATTCCGAAGGTCGAGACCTGCATCGAGGCGATCAAGGCCGGCGTGCAGGGCGTCGTCATCCTGAACGGCAAGACGGCCCACTCGGTGCTGCTCGAAATCTTCACCGAGCACGGCGCCGGTACGCTGATCGTTCCCTGATCGCCGATGCCTCCGATGTTCAGCCGGCGGCGGTGAAAACCGCCGCGGCGTCTTCCTTCAGCTTTGCCATCATCGCGCGATACGGCCCCGGCCCGTAGCTGACCCGGGCCACCCCGAGTTCACCGAGGCGTTTCGGCGACGGAACGCCGCTGAACATCATGATGTTGACCGGAAGTGGCGAGGCTTTGCATAAAGTCTCGATCAACCCCTCATCGGCCAGTCCCGGGGCGAAGAACCCGTTGCCCCCAGCCTCGGCATAGGCTCTGGCGCGTTCGATCGCTTGATCGAGAAGTGCTGCATGCTTCGTCCGGTCGCCTTCCTGAAGGAAAAGATCGGTCCGGGTGTTAATGAAGAACGGCATATCGCGCGTGTCTGCCAGGGTCCGGATGGCACGGATGCGATCGGCCTGCTGCTCCACGGGATAGATACCGCTGCCGCCGACGACCTGATCCTCGAAATTGATGCCGATCGCACCCGCGTCGATGACCCTGGCGACATTTGCCGCCAGTTCGGCCGGATCTTCCGCATAACCGCCCTCAAAATCCACCGACAACGGCAGGTCGACGGCCGCGGTGATCGATTTCGCCGTGGCGAGCAATGCATCGAGCGGCAGGTTCTCGCCGTCGGCATAGCCTTGCGCTGCGGCAACCGACCAGCTTCCGGTGCCGAGCGCCTTCGCCCCAGCCTCCGCAACCGCCTTGGCGGTGCCGGCATCCCAGATGTTGTAGATGATGACCGGATTGCCCTTCCGGTGAAGCGCTGCGAACGCGGCTGCCTTGTCTTTCTCCAGCATGAATGATCCTCCCATTGATCGGAATACCCTAACCGGTTTCGGTGACGGATGCCGCCGCAAATCGGGCGTCGATCAGGAAAAGAGCAACCCGAGGATGCCGCCGACGATCAAGAGGCAGCCAAACACCTCCATGCGGTTCACCCGTTCATGGAAAAGGAAATAGGACGCCATGAAGGTGAAGACGAGCTCGATCTGCCCGAGCGCGCGGACATAGGCCACCTGCTGCAGGGTCATGGCGGTGAACCAGCCGGCCGAGCCGACGACGCCTGCCAGGCCGACGAGAGAGGATGAACGCCACGAGAGAACGACCTGGACGATCTCACGCTTGTCCTTCCAGAACATCCAGACCAGCATGAAGGCGGTCTGGAAAGTCGTGACACAGGCGAGCGTCACCGCGGCCTCCATGACCGGACCGGGACCGCCGAGCGACAGCGACGCGCTGCGGTAGGAGACGGCCGAAATACCGAAGACCGCGCCGGACGCGATGCCGATCAAGGCGGTGCGGCTGGTCATGGCGACTATCATGTTGCGCCAGGACAGCGGCATGCGCGCCATCGAGATCGTCATTACGCCGATAACGCCGACGATGATTGCGGCAACCGAGCCCGGCGTCAGCTTTTCGCCGAGCAGAATGAAGCCGAATATGGCAGCCTGCACCGGCTCGGTCTTGGAATAGGCCGTTCCGACCGCAAAATTCCGCAGCGAGAAGAGATGCACCAGCATCATGGTCGCAAAGATCTGTGCCAGCCCGCCGATCACCGCCCATAAGGCGAAGGTCCAGTTCAGTGTCGGGAACGGGTAACCGGCGACATGGTGAAGGCACAGGACATAGAGGATCGCGATCGGAAAACCGTAGCCGAAGCGCACAAAGCTCGCTCCGCGCGTGCCAAGCGAGCCTTGGAGATGCTTCTGCAGGGCAGAGCGCAGGTTCTGCAGGAAGGCGGCGGCGATGGTGATGGGGATCCAGAGTTCCATATGCGGGCGGTATCACGCGTTCCGGCAGATCGCCAAGGCCGGCTCTGGCCGAAAGCGTACGTCTTTTTCGTTTTCTTTGCCGCCGTGCCGGTGCATAAAGCGGCCATGGAAAAAAAGCCGCAGACCTTGCCCGATCCCGCCGATTTCACCCATGTCCGCGACTGGGTGTTCGATCTCGACAACACGCTTTATCCGCATCACATCAATCTGTTCGCGCAGATCGACAAGAACATGACCGCCTATGTGCAGGAATTGCTGCAGTTGGAGCCGGCGGAAGCGAAAGCGCTGCAGAAGCGCTATTACCATGAACACGGCACAACGCTGCAGGGCCTGATGCTGAACCACGGCATAGATCCGGACGGGTTTCTCGAACAGGCGCACGCGATCGACTATTCGGCGCTGTTGCCGCATCCGGAACTTGGCGAGGCGATCAAGGCCCTTCCCGGCCGCAAGTTCATCTTCACCAATGGTAGCGTGCCGCATGCGGAAGCGGCGGCGCGGGCGCTCGGCATTCTCGATAATTTCGACGACATATTCGACATCGTCGCGGCCGACTACGTACCGAAACCGGCAGGCGCGACTTACGACAAATTCGCGAGCATGCACCGGGTCGATACAAAAAGTGCTGCGATGTTCGAGGATCTGCCGCGCAATCTGCAGGTGCCGAAGGCGCTCGGCATGCGCACCATCCTTCTGGTGCCGCGCAATCTGGATGCGGTGCTGATGGAACGTTGGGAGAAGCTTACCGATGAGGACGATCACATCGACTATGTGACCGACGACCTGACGGGTTTCCTCACCGGTCTCAACATCCGCTAACGTTTTATCGCCATTACAGAAAGTTCATCCACATTACGGATGTTTAAGTGGTTTTGACCGCGGCGGTCTCTATCTTCAGGCTATCGAAACAACCTGAAGGACCACCACAATGACCGCAAGAAAGATCGTTCTGGCGACCCTCGGAGCAGCGCTGATCGCCGGCGCAGCCATCCCGGCCTTTGCAGCCCCAGGGCGTGATGGTCCTGGCCGCCATGACGGCCCTGGCCGCGCCATGATGCAGGATGTGATGTTCGTCCGCCTGCTGAAGAACGCCGATGCCGACAAGGATGGCAAAATCTCCAAGGACGAGATGACTGCCTTCCAGGACAAGCTCTTTGCGGCAATCGACGCCAACAAGGACGGCTCTTTGACGCGCGGCGAGATGATCGACTATCGCCAGGCGAAGATGGAAGAGTTCCGCAAGAACAACCAGCCGGAAGTCGCCAACACCGCGGACAAGAAGGACGACCAGTCCAACGGTGACATGGCCGATCGGCGTGGCGACCATCGCCGCGACCGCGATCATTCCGCCTGGAACCGCGACGGCCAGGGCCGCCATGGCTGGAGCCGCGAGGACGCCCGCTGGGAACGCCCGCATGGCCGCCAGATGATGGGCCAAGGCATGTTCCGCATGGTCGATGAAGACAAGGATGGCAAGATCACCAAGGCGGAAGCTTCTGCCGCATCCGACAAGCTGTTCGCCCGCATGGACACCAACAAGGATGGAACCATTTCCATCGACGACCTGCCGGACCGCCCCCTCTAGTTCTCCGCCCCCTTGGAACTAGTTCCGACAGTCGTCCAAAGGACCCGCCCCTTCCCCAAGGGGCGGGTTCTTTTATTTCTCCGATCAGATAAAGCCCGCAATCAGGAAGGTCTGTGCTCGACTGCGGTCACTCGGTCCGCGACCTCCTCCACCTTGTCCTCGATGCGGACAAGCGACTGCTCGATCGTCGACTGCATGTGGGACAAAGCTCCGCCAAGTTCGATTTTGATAGAGAGCTCGAGATCATCCCGAACTTCCGCCTGACGTCGTTCCAGGCGCTTTGAAAATTCATAAGTCTGGATCGCCAGGGTCCTGATTTCAGAAACCTCCTTGCGAAGGGCGCGAACCTCGTCATTTGTCCGCTGCCCAAGCTTGGCCAGAAAATTCAGATCTACGACTTCATCGCTCATCGGTACCATCCTCTAGCGACAATCTAGTCGCGAACTTCGCGACTTTCAATCAAGCCTTCAATGCTCGTAGAAATCCGAGATGATCTTCCACGCCTCTTCCGCGGTCTCCACGAAACTGATGAGGTTGAGGTCGTCCGGAGCGATCGTCCCGAATTCCGCCAGCGCGCCAAAATTGATGATGCCGCGCCAGAAGGCTTCGCTGAACAGGATGAGCGGCATGCGTTCCATGCGCTTGGTCTGGATGAGGGTCAGCGCCTCGAACATTTCGTCCAGCGTGCCGAACCCGCCGGGGAAAACGACGACTGCCTTCGCCCGCATCATGAAATGCATCTTGCGGATGGCGAAATAGTGGAAGTTGAAGCTGAGTTCCGGCGTCACGTAGCGGTTCGGGGCCTGCTCGTGGGGCAGCATGATGTTGAGGCCGATGCTCGGCGCGCCGGCATCAGCCGCACCACGGTTGCCGGCCTCCATGACGCCCGGCCCGCCACCGGTCACCACCACATATTCCTGATGATTGTAGCTTGCAGAATGCCTGCCGCAGAGGGCGGCGAACTTGCGCGCCTCCTCGTAGTAGACCGAGGCCGCTTCGAGGTTCTGGCGCTGCGTATCGTTGCGGGCGGCCCAGGCGCTCTGGCCGGGCGCCGGGATGCGCGCGCCGCCGAACAGCACCACGGTCGATTTGATGCCGCGCTCGGCGAGCGCCATTTCCGTCTTCATCAGCTCGAGCTGGAGACGGACGGGGCGAAGCTCCTCGCGGCTGAGAAACTCGTCATCCGCATAGGCGAGGCGATAAGAGTGCGATTCCGTCTGCGGCGTCCTCGGCTGGACTGCGGCGTCGTTTTTGTCCGCCTTGTTGTCCTTCAGCGGATCCCAGGCCCCGTCCTTGCGTCGCGGGCCATCCTTCTTCGCCTTTGCCATTCGCATGATCCTTCCGGCGTCAAATGCATTGACGCCAATTCACATTGACGCTTGAGTGGCGGTCGCTTAGATCAAAAGACACCAAATGGCCACCTCTCCCACCATCACGATACAGAGTGACGTTTAAGGATTTCCCATGAGCAGCCCCGACTTCTCTTCCCTCGAAAAGACCATCGAGACCGCCTTCGACAACCGCGACGGCGTGACGGTTTCGACCAAAGGGGAAATCCGCGATGCGGTCGAGGAAGCGCTCAACCTGCTCGACAGCGGTCAGGCGCGGGTCGCAAGCCGCGGCGAAGGCGGAACCTGGACCGTGCACCAATGGCTGAAGAAGGCCGTTCTGCTGTCCTTCCGCCTCAACGACATGGAAGTGGTCAAGAACGGCCCCGGTGCCTCCACCTGGTGGGACAAGGTGCCTTCCAAATTCGAGAACTGGGGTGAAAACCAGTTCCGCGCTGCCGGTTTCCGCGCCGTGCCGAACGCTGTCGTGCGGCGCTCGGCCCATATCGCCAAGAACGTCGTCCTGATGCCATCCTTCGTCAACCTCGGCGCCTATGTCGATGAAGGCACGATGGTCGACACCTGGGCGACTGTCGGCTCCTGCGCCCAGATCGGCAAGCACGTGCATCTTTCCGGCGGCGTCGGCATCGGCGGTGTGCTGGAGCCGATGCAGGCCGGCCCGACCATCATCGAGGACAATTGTTTCATCGGCGCCCGTTCGGAAGTGGTCGAAGGCTGCATCGTCCGCCAGGGCTCAGTGCTCGGAATGGGCGTGTTCATCGGCAAGTCGACCAAGATCGTCGATCGTGCCACCGGCGAGATCAGCTATGGCGAAGTGCCGCCCTACTCTGTCGTCGTCGCCGGCACGATGCCGGGCAAGCCGTTCCCGAACGGAGACATGGGACCGGGCCTTTATTGTGCCGTGATCGTCAAGCGCGTCGACGAGCAGACCCGTTCCAAGACCGCCATCAACGAACTGCTGCGGGACTGATCCGATCAAATGTCTGCTGCCGATCCCATCACCAATCTCCAGACTCTGATCCGCTGCCCCTCGGTGACGCCTGCCGAGGGCGGCGCGCTTGCGGCGCTCGAGGCGATGCTGCTTCCGCTCGGATTCAAGGTCGAGCGGATGGTGGCGACGGAACCCGGCATGCCGGACATCGAGAACCTCTATGCCCGGCTCGGCACCGACGCCCCGCATCTGATGTTTGCCGGCCACACGGACGTAGTGCCGCCGGGAGACGAGACGTCTTGGAGTAAGCCGCCTTTTGCCGCCGAGATCGTCGGCGGCGAGCTGTTCGGCCGCGGCGCGGTGGACATGAAGGGTGGCATCGCCTGTTTCGTCGCAGCGGTCGCCCGCCATATCGATCTGCATGGCGCGCCAAGAGGCTCGATCTCCTTCCTGATCACCGGCGACGAGGAAGGCCCGGCCGTCAACGGCACCGAGAAGCTGCTGAAATGGGCGGCCGAGAGGGGCGAGACCTGGGATGCCTGCCTGGTCGGCGAGCCGACCAATCCGGATGCGCTCGGCGACATGATCAAGATCGGCCGGCGTGGTTCGGTCTCCGGCAAGGTCACCGTCTTCGGCGTCCAGGGCCATGCGGCCTACCCGCACCTTGCCGACAATCCGGTACGCGGCCTGCTGCCGCTCGCCTCAGTGCTGATGAATCCGCCCTTCGACGGCGGCACGGCGGAATTCCCTGCCTCCAATCTGGAAGTGACCTCCGTCGATGTGGGCAATCCGGCGACCAACGTCATTCCGGCCAAGGCGGCGTTCGCCTTCAACATCCGCTTCAACGACACCTGGACCGCCGATACGGTCAAAGCCGAGATCGTCAGGCGGCTCGACGCAGCAGCGATTGGTAGCCCGCTGCGCCCGGAGCGCGATCCGGCGCGCTACGACATCACCTGGGCAGAACGCCCGAGCCACGTGTTCCTGACCCGCAACAATGCCCTGATCGCTTCGCTATCGGGTGCCGTCGAAAACGTGACCGGCAAGGTGCCGAAACTTTCGACGACAGGCGGCACCTCGGATGCCCGGTTCATCAAGGATTATTGCCCGGTCGTCGAATTCGGCCTTGTCGGGCAGACCATGCATATGATCGATGAGCGCGTAGCCCTTGCCGATCTGGAGACGCTCACCCAAATCTATGGGACCTTCATCTCCCGCTGGTTCGATAATGCCCTCCTATCATGAAGTCAGGCTCTACCTCGGCGGTCTCTGGCTGCTGATCAGGGGCGATGCGCGCGGTCTGCGACCGTTCGACATTTCGGACCAGGGCGTATTGCGTTCGTTCTGGGCGGCGGGCTGGTGCGCGCCGGCATTGATTGTCGGCTGGATCGTTCAGCGGATGGAATACCTTCGTCATTTCCCTCAACGCGAGGACTATTCCTTCATCTTTTTCCTGAAGATGCTGGTCCTCGAAGCGGCCCAATGGGTCGTGCCGGCCGCGGCGCTCATCGCCCTCGGCTTCATTCTGCGCTTCATGCCGCTCGTGCCGATCCTGATCGTGGTGCGCAACTGGTTTGCCGTCCCGCTCGCCTATGCGATCCATGCGGTTTATTCGCCCATCGCTTTCCTATCTGCCCAGCAAGGTGGCGCCATGGGGCTTGCCGGTTACGCTTCGATAATTCTGGCGGCAACCATTCTGATCGCCGCGCTTTTCCTCGCCTGGTGCGTTCTAAGAACAGTCATGGGTGGCCCGGTGATGATCCGCATTGCCACCCTGGGACTTGTGCTCCTGACCGACATGTTTGTTGCGCGCGAACTGGAGAATATCATGGGGGTTTCGTTAACCTGATGCGTGATTTCGCCGTTTTGCGAGGAGGCCGCCTTGCCCTCCTATGCTGAAGTCAGACTTTATCTGAGCGGTCTCTGGCTGCTGATCCGCGGCGATGCGCAGGGTTTCCGCCTGCTCGACATTTCCGATCGCGGCATGATGCGCTCGTTCTGGGCGTTCGTCTGGTGCCTGCCGGGCGCGTTCATCTCGTGGCTGTGGTGGCGCGACTATCTGCTTGAGGGCATGCCGTCCGGCGCCCGGATCGGCGGGATTTTCTTCGTTCGCATGGCAATGCTGGAAATCTTCAACTGGCTGGTGCCGCTGATCCTTGCCGGCATACTCTGCTCACTGCTCGGCATCGCCCGAAAGTTTCCGGCGGTCGTCGTCACCGTCAACTGGCTCTCGGTTCCCTTCGCCTATCTCTACGGCCTGCTGAGCCTGCGTTTCCTGTTGCCGTCGAGACTCGATACCGCCCTGGCGCTGGTCCATTTCGCGCTGCTGCTCGTGATGATCATCGCGATATCGCGGGTGATGCGGATGATCTGCGGGCCGCAGCCGCTGATGATCACCACGCTGGTGCTGGTGCTGATCGTGCCGAGCATGATCCTGACCGAAGCGCTGCAGCGCTTCCTCGGCATCTATCCGCTCTGACGAAGCCAGCGCTTCAGGGCTCTACGGGGTCGCCTGGATAATCGACCCGCATGAAATAAAGTCCCTCCGGCGGTGCCACCGGCCCGCAGGCCTTGCGGTCCCGGGCGTCCAGTGCTGCGCGGACATCCGCCGGCGTCATGCGGCCTTCGCCGGCCAGTTTCAGTGTGCCGGCGAGCGACCGTATCTGATTGTGCAGGAAACTCTGTGCCGTCGCGCGGATTTCGATCAGGTCGCCGCTACGCGTGACATCCAGTATGTCCAGCGTGCGGACGGGATTTTTCGCCTGACAATGAACCGAACGAAAGGTCGTGAAATCGTGCTTTCCGACCAGCGTCTGGGCGGCAGCATGCATGACTTCATGATCCAGATCCTTGGTGACCCACCAGGCACGCTTGGCATCCAGCGCCAATGGGCCAGCCCGTGAAATGATACGGTAGAGGTAATATCGCCGGACGGCCGAAAAGCGAGCGTCGAACGTATCATCGACAACCTGCACGCCGACGATGGCGACTTTCTCCCTGGCCATGCCGAGATAGGCATTCAGCGCGTCGCGCAGCCGGTGTGGCTGCCACGACCGCGTGAGATCGACATGCACCACCTGCCCGCGCGCATGAACGCCGGAATCGGTGCGTCCGGCGCCCTTGACCACCACGCTCTCCTTGGTCAAGGACAGGATGGCAGTTTCAAGTGCCGACTGTACCGAATGCCCGTTCTTCTGCTTCTGCCAGCCGACATAGGGCGTGCCGTCATATTCGACGATCATGCGGAATCGCGGCATCAGGAGAGCCTCGTGCCAGGCCCCAGCGGCATCCCGCGCAGGAACTCCGCCGCGGCCAGGGGCTTGCCCCCGGCCTTCTGCAATCTGAGGAGATTCACCGTGCCCGCGCCGCAGGCAAGGGTCAGTGCGCCGTCCAGAACCGTTCCGGGCTCACCCTGCCCCTCGCCGACTTCCGAGAGGAGAACCTTTACGCGCTCCGGCTTGCCGTTGATCTCCGCCTCGAACCATGCGCCCGGAAACGGCGACAGACCGCGGATGTGGTTATGCACATCACGTGCGGTCTTCAAAAAATCGATGTGCGTCTCGCCCTTGTCGATCTTGGCGGCATAAAGCGCGCCTTCCGGCGATTGCGGCGTCAGCGGCAGGTCGTCGGCTTCGAGTTTCCCCATCGCCTCGACCATCGCACGGGCTCCGACCAGCATCAGCTTGTCGTGCAGCTCGCCCGCCGTCATGTTCTCGCCGATTTCCACTTCCCTCGTCAGCGCGACGGGGCCGGTATCGAGGCCCTTTTCCATCTGCGTGACCATCATGCCGGTCTTCTTGTCACCCGCCATGATCGCCCGCTGGATCGGCGCGGCACCGCGCCAGCGCGGCAGGAGCGAAGCGTGGCCGTTGTAACAACCGAGCTGTGTGCCCGTCAGGATCGCTTCCGGCAGAAGAAGGCCGTAGGCGACGACGACGGCAACATCCGCCTCGAGCCCGCGGAATTTCTCGCGCTCATCGGGATCCTTGAAATTCGCCGGCGTAAAAACGGGAATGCCCAGCAGTTCGGCGGCCTGATGGACCGGCGACTTCACCAGATCGAGCCCGCGGCGGCCGCCCGGGCGCGGCGGCTGGGTATAAACGGCGACGATCTCATGGCCCGCATGTTTCAGGCTCTGCAGCGTCGGCACGGAAAATTCCGGCGTTCCCATGAAGATGATGCGAAGAGACATGGTCGTTCCGCGTCTCAAGAGACCGCGCCTTCTTAACTCGGATCGCCCGAGCGACGGTTCAGACCGCCTTGGACTTGGCAGCCTTGGTGAATTTCTTGATCACCATCTCGCGCTTCAGGCGGGAGATATGGTCGATGAAAAGCACGCCATTCAGGTGATCGATCTCATGCTGCAGGCAGGTGGCGAGCAGGCCATCGGCCTCTACCACATATTCCTTGCCGTCGCGGCCCAGATGCTTGACGCTGACGGTCGCGGGCCGCTCGACCTCGGCGTAATATTCCGGAATGGACAGGCAGCCTTCTTCGTAGACCGCGATTTCGTCGGAGGATCTGACGATCTCCGGATTGATGAAGACCTGCGGCTGCTTTTCCTCACCCTCACGCGCGATGTCGACGACCAGCAGGCGGCGCGGCACGCCGATCTGGATCGCCGCAAGGCCGATGCCCGGCGCGTCATACATGGTCTCCAGCATGTCGTCGGCGAGCCTCAGAAGCTCTGCGTCAACACGCTCTATCGGCTTGGAAACCTGACGCAGGATCGGGTCAGGCAGAATAATCAGAGGCTTGATCGTCATGGCTTCCCATAACCCATCTTTTTTTCCGAAGGAATAGAAATTACGGACCGAGGAAGCGGAATGTTCACGTTTTGATCTTTTCAAGTGGCAAAATTCTGTTAGTTTCCCGCCATGGATAATCTTGTCGCGAGCCTTTCCCGTTTCTTCGACGATCCGCGCGCTGCCGTCGTGGCGGTGATGTGTGGAGCGGCATTGCTACTGTTATGGCTGTTCCTGGTCCGGCGCGCATCGCTTCGGCGGCAGGAAGATGCGGCGTTGCGGGTGATGGAAGGCGAGGCCCGGCTTTCCGAACTTCTGAGAGCGCAAAGCGAGATGCAGGGACGGCTGTCAGCGATGGCGGAGACGCTTTCGACGCGGCAATCGGAACTCAACCAGTCGGTCAGCCAGCGGCTCGATGGCATGACGCACCGGATCGGCGCGACGATTACCGAACAGACCAAGTCGACGCATGAGAACCTGCAGCGGCTGCAGGAACGGCTGGCGGTGATCGACGCTGCACAGAACAATATTCAAACGCTGGCAAAGGACGTCGTCGGTCTGCAGGCGATCCTCTCGAACAAGCAGACGCGAGGCGCCTTCGGTCAGGGCCGTATGGAAGCGATCATTGCCGACGGATTACCGATGGGCGCCTACGGTTTCCAGACCACGCTTTCGAACGGCACCAGGCCGGACTGCACGATCAGGATGCCGAACGGCGCTCCGCCTTTGGTGATCGATGCCAAATTTCCACTCGAAGCTTGGAATGCATTTCGCGAGGCCGCGGCACCCGAAGCCAGAAGGGCCGCCGCCCAGGCCTTCAAGCGGGACCTTGAGGTTCACATCCGCGATGTCTCGGAAAAGTACCTGATCCCGGGCGAGACGCAGGAAATGGCTTTCCTCTTCGTGCCGTCGGAATCCATCTTCGCGGAGATCCACGAACATTTCGAAAGCGCCGTGCAGAAGGCGCAGCGTTCCCGGATCGTCATTGTCTCGCCTTCGCTGCTGATGCTGTCCATCCAGGTCATCCAGGCCGTGCTGAAGGATCAACGGATGCGCGAGCAGGCACATCTCATCCAGGGCGAAGTGGCGCTGCTGATCGAGGATCTTTCGCGGCTCGACGACCGCACCCGCAAGCTTCAGGCGCATTTCTTCGCGGCGCAGAAGGATGTCGAGCAGATCCTCACCTCCACCGACAAGCTCAACCGCCGCGGCGCCAAGATAGAGGCTCTCGAATTGGAGGCGCCCCACGAAGCCGAGGTGGCCCGCGATCGGCCCCAGGCCAAGGCGGTCGAAAGCCGTACCGGCCTGCTCAAGCTGCGGGTGGTTGACGAGGAGTGATCCTCTCGGGCAGTGTCGCGCGACTTTAATTTACGCAAGCAGGCCTGCCCATGATCACCGTCCTCGGCTCCATCAACATGGACCTCATCGCCACGACCGAACGTCTGCCCCAGCCGGGCGAGACGGTTGCGGGATCGAATTTTGCGACGGCCGCCGGTGGTAAGGGCGCCAACCAGGCGCTCGCAGCGCGCCGTGCCGGAAGCTCCGTGCATATGGTGGGAGCCGTTGGGGAAGATGGTTTTGCTGCGCCGGCGCTGGCACTTCTCGATGACGCCAAGGTAGACCTCTCAGCGGTCGCGCGCGTAACCGATCCAACGGGCACGGCACTGATCCTAGTGGGTGGCACGGGCGAAAACATGATCGCGGTGGTGGCCGGCGCCAACGGTACCGTGAGCGCGGCGCAGGCCGAGGCGGCGGTCGAAGCCATGAATATCGGCGACATCCTGATGCTGCAGCTCGAAGTTCCGACCGGGACGGTAGAGACGGCGCTCAACGCAGCGCGTGCCAAAGGCATTCAGACGGTGATCAACACTGCGCCGCTGACCGGCGATGCGGCCCGGCTGGCCCGGCTTGCAGATATCGTCGTCGCCAATGAAACCGAATTCGAATTGCTGGCCGGAAGCCCGATCCCGGACGCTGCGGCGCGCCAGGAGATGTTGAAAAAACTGCACGCGGAAACCGGCCAGACATACGTCGTCACGCTCGGCGGCGACGGCGTGGTCGCGATCCGCGACGGGGAGATCATCGCCGCCGAGGGATTGAAGATCGAACCGGTCGATACGGTCGGCGCCGGCGACACGTTTTGCGGTTACCTGGCCGCCAGCCTCGAGCAGGGGCTCGATTTTGCGAAAGCGCTCCGCCGCGCCGCGGTGGCCGGTTCGCTCGCCTGCCTCAGCCGCGGCGCCCAGCCATCGATCCCGCCCGCCGAGGCGGTCGATGCCAGGGTCTAAGCTGCTTTGATCGGGTACTCCCCGCTACTCTCGCTGCGCCGTGGGAGAACATATTTACAATTTTAGCCAACATTAACATATCGCTTTTAGGGTCGCGGATATCTCAGCGGGGACGAGATTCGATCCGCCTCGCGGCAGCTCCATGAAGGAGCCCCCCCTCTGTCCGCAACGCGAGGCAATCGATGTTTTCGCTCAAGATCAAGTCGCTCTCCACGAAGCTCATACTGGTAACGAGCCTGGTAATCGCCGTCGTTCTGGTTCTCTCCAACTTCTTCCTGATCTCCCAAACCCGCAACCGCGTGTCGACGCTGACCATGGCGCAGGCGCAGGCCGAGGCGCGTTCCATCGCCAACGAAGTCGCCGTCGACATGGGCCAGCTTGCCGGCGCGGCACGCTCGATGGCGGGCGTGATCGGCCGCGGCCATGCCGCGGGTTATCTCGACCGCAAGGGCGTCACCGACGCTCTCAAGGCCAACCTGGAGCAGAATGCGTTTGCCTATGGCAGCTGGTTCGCGGAAGTTCCGGGCGTATTCGACGGGAAGAACGCGGAGCTCGTCGGCAACAAGGAGATGGGCGCCAACAAGAAGGGGGAGCTCGCCCCTTACTGGACCAAGAGCCGCACCGGCGATATCGCCTATAGCGTCTTCGACATTGACACCCAGGCGGAATGGTATTCGCTCGCGGCGACCTCGAAGAAAGGCTCGCTCACCCAACCCTATATCGAAAGCACGACGGGCGATGCTGTCGCCATGAGCTCTGTCGCCTACCCCGTCATGTCCGGCTCCAAGCTCCTCGGTGTTGCCGGCCTCGACGTGTCGATGGCAACCCTGACAAAAAAACTCCAGGCGATGCGGCCGTTCGGCTCCGGCCGGGTTCTGCTGGTGTCGCAAGGCGGTAAATGGATCGTGCCTGTCAATCCCGACAAGCTGATGAAGCCGGTCGAAGGCGAAAAAACGAGCGAGCTGCTGGCCGCGTTGAAGTCGAACCAGCCGGTCCAGCTCGACAACCTGACCGCCGATGCGGCGGAACCCTTTGAACGCGTCGTCTATCCGTTCACGGTCCCGGACCTCAACGCCACCTGGGCGATCGTCCTGGACGTGCCGCAGAGCGTGATTGCCGCGCCGGTTCAGGACCAGACACTGATGATGGTGCTCGGCGGGATCGTCATCATGGGGGCCTGCATCGCGACCCTCTATTTCGGCAGCACCGTCTTCGTGCGGCGGCCTCTGGGGGCGCTGCTCGGCAGCGTCGATACCTTAAGCAAGGGCCGTTTCGAACAGCCGGTGGAGGGCCAGGATCGCACCGATGAAATTGGCTCGCTGGCCGGCGCGCTCGAAGGCTTCCGCCACACGCTGGCGGACGGCCGGCGGCTCGAAACGGAGGCGGAAGCGCAGCGCCATGCGGCGGAAAGCGAGCGCCGCCGTTCCGAAGGCGAGCGCGAAGCGAACGCCCGGCAGCAGCAGCGCGTCGTCACCTCGCTTGCCAATGGCCTTGCGGAACTCTCCAATGGCAATCTCGGCTATCGCATCCAGGACGATTTCCCGGGCGACTATGCCAAGCTGAAGATCGACTTCAACAAGGCGCTGGAAAGTCTTGAGGAGACGATCGCGACGGTGAGTTCGACCGTCTACAATATCGGCAATGGCAGCCGCGAGATCACAACCAGCGCTCAGGACCTGTCGCGCCGGACCGAGCAGCAGGCTGCCAGCCTCGAGGAAACCGCAGCCGCACTCAACGAGCTCACCGCGCAGGTAAACTCGAGCGCCGAGAACGCCAGCTCGGCCGCCGGTACGGTCAACCTCGCCTGTGACGATGCGGAAAAGTCGGGCGAAGTGGTGCAGAAGGCCGTCGCCTCGATGCAGGGCATTGCCAGGTCCTCGCAGGAAATCTCCCGCATCATCGGCGTGATCGACGAGATCGCCTTCCAAACCAACCTGCTCGCCCTCAATGCCGGCGTGGAAGCTGCCCGCGCCGGCGAGGCCGGCAAGGGTTTTGCTGTCGTCGCACAGGAAGTCCGCGAACTCGCCCAGCGTTCCGCAAACGCCGCCAAGGAAATCAAGGCGCTCATCAACGCCTCGACCAGCCAGGTCAGCGACGGCGTGGAACTGGTCGGCAAGGCTGGCGATACGCTGCAGAAAATTGCAGTGCAGGTGATGCAGATCAACGGATTGATCCGCCAGATCTCGGCTTCCGCGAGCGAACAGGCGGTCGGCCTCAAGGAGGTCAACTCGGCGGTCAACCAGATGGACCAGGTGACCCAGCAGAATGCTGCGATGGTGGAGGAGACGACCGCCGCGAGCACGGTGCTGAGTACGGAAGCGGAAACGCTGCAGTCGCTGGTCGCGCGGTTCCGTGTTTCGGCACACGCGACTGGCCACGTCCAAAGCGCGCCGCAGGCGCTGCGTCAGGTCGCCCAAACCATGCGGGCAACGCGACCGAGCCAGCCCGCACCGGCACCACGTGCCAAGCCGGCGCCAAGGGCTGCGATCTCCCACGGTTCGGCCGCCGTCGTAGCGGACGATTGGCAGGAATTCTGATCGCACCTAAAGCTGAACGTATAAAAGCCGCCCTTCAAACGGCGGCTTTTTCTTTGCCCGCTTATTCCGCCTTAGAGCCGAGCAACCCGCTCCGTCAGCAATTCGAAAAAGCCATCGGCATCGACATGGCGCATGACCTTGGCGTTCGGCTTGCGGCCGGAGACGTGCCACCAGTCCACTACGGTCATGCCGACCGTCAGTTCCGATTGCGTTTCGATCTCGACATTGCAGTCCCGGCCCGAAAAGAGTTCAGGCTTGATGAGGTAGGCGATGACCGTCGGGTCATGCAGCGGGCCGCCATCGGAGCCGTATTTTTCAATGTCGAATCGCTCGAAAAAGGCAAGCCACGCGACCAGGACCTCCGCTGGACGGGTGCCGAGCGCGGCGATCTTCTCGACACGGGTTTTGGTCGTCAGCAATTGATGGGTGACGTCGAGCGGCAGCATGACGATCGGCATGCCCGAGGCGAACACGGTCTTTGCCGCTTCGGGATCGACATAGATGTTGAATTCGGCAGCCGGCGTGATGTTGCCGCCCTCGAAAAAGCCGCCGCCCATCATCACCAGTTCCTTCACCCGCGCCGCGATGTCCGGTGCTTTCTGAAGGGCGAGCGCGACATTGGTGAGCGGTCCGAGCGTGCAGAGCGTCACGGTTCCGGCCGGCTCGGCGCGCAGGGTCTCGATGATGAAATCGACGGCGTGCGCGGCTTTCACCGGCATTGTCGGTTCGGGCAATTCGATACCGTCGAGGCCGGTCCTGCCATGGACGTGTTCGGCGGTCACCTGTGGGCGTTTGGTTGGCTTCAGCGCGCCTTCATACACCGGCGCATCCGGCCTGCCGCAGAGTTCGCAGACGATCCGGAGGTTGCGGCTGGTGTAGGAAAGCGGCACGTTTCCGGCGACCGCGCAGAGACCAAGCACCTCGATCTCGTCCGGGCTCGCAAACGCAAGCATGATCGCTGCGGCGTCGTCCTGACCCGGGTCCGTATCGATGATGATCTTCCTGCGCTGCATGAATGCTCCTTTTTCCGGGGTAGTGGTCCACAAGCTGACATTCTGTCAAGTGCCGCATGACCGGCATGAAGCAGCCGTGACCATCAGCCCCGGCGCTCATCCTTGCGGTCGCCGCCGGAACCTCCCATATAGTGGCGGAGTTGGCGGGCCGCCCGACGGGCGCCGACATGGTCGCTTGTTGCAAGGACTGTACGATGAGCCGAATGACGCCGTTTGCGAGCCCTCTGCTTCTGGGCTTCGACGCCATGGAAAAGACACTCGAACGCCTTGCGAAGGCGAACGACGGTTATCCTCCCTACAATATAGAACGCGTCCGGGCAGATGCTTCCGGCGCACCCGAACGGCTGCGAATCACGCTGGCCGTCGCCGGCTTTTCCGAAGCCGAGCTCGAGGTGACGACGGAAGAAAACCACCTCGTCATCCGTGGACGTCAGACGGAGCAGGGTGAGCGCGACTATCTTTACCGCGGCATTGCCGCGCGGCAGTTCCAGCGTATGTTCGTGCTCGCCGACGGAATGCAGGTTTCCGGCGCCTCGCTCAAGAACGGTTTGCTATCGGTTGACCTTATCCGCCCCGAGCCCGCGCGCATGGTGCGAAAAATTAACATTTCCGTCTCAGAGTAGGTCAACGGCGCCAATGCCGTTGCCCCTCAATGCTGGAGGCTGGAATGCTCCTGAAAGAAGCGAATACGCGTTTGACGCTGTCCGAACTTGCTCATCTGGGTGCTGGAGAGGTCGGATATATTCGCAAGATGCGGTCGGACGAAGTGTCCCGCTGCTTCCCTGAAGCCCCAGATATCGATCCCAGTCTCGATCTTTGGGCCCTGTTCGGCGCAGATGGCACGCCGATTCTTCTGACCGACAATCGCTCCAGCACCTTCTTCAAGGCAGCTGAAGACGACTTGAAGACCGTCAGCCTGCACTGACCTTTCAGGCTTTCCTGAACGTCAGATAGGCCGAGGAACGGCCTTCTCGGCGGGCCTTGTTTTCGTATCGCGTACCTGGCCAGCCGGCGAAGGGCGTCAGCCAGTCGGAAGATTGCTCCGCCTGCCATTGAAATCCGCCATGGTCACGGCAATGGATCAGCGTCCAGTTGACATAGGTGTCGATGTCGGATGCGAACAGGAACAGACCGCCCGGCTTCAGCACGCGGTGGAATCGGTCGAGATTGACCGCAGATACAAACCGCCTTTTCCAATGTTTCCGCTTCGGCCACGGGTCCGGATAGAGCAGGTCGATGCGATCGAGCGATGCATCCGGCAGCCAGTCGAGCACCTGCGTGGCGTCGTCGTCATAGACCCGGATATTCTTGAGCCCCAGTTCGTCGACGCGCGACAAAAGCTTCGCCATGGAATTGACGAAAGGCTCGACGCCGATGAAGCCGGTTTTTAAATTTTCCTGCGCGCGGTGGACGAGGTGCTCGCCGCCGCCGAAGCCGATCTCCAGCCGCAGCTCCTCCACCGGAATGGGAAATATCTCTGAAAGCGCGGCGGGCGCGGGCGCCGCAAGATCGAGCTTCAGTGCAGGCAGCAGAGTTGCAATCCCTTCCGCCTGGCGCTCGCGGAGCTGCTTGCCCTTGCGGCGCCCGAAGAAGGCTTCGGTGCTGCGGCTCGGGTGCTGCGGTTCGGTCATGGGCTGGTCTCTCACGATAAAAGCGGGCGTCTCCGCCAGGAGGCACCCGCTTTACAGTTTTACGGAGCTATCCGTAAAGGCCGATCAGGCTGCCTTGAGGGGCTCTTCCTTCAGCGCATCCTTGAGCGGCTTCGCCAGATCGGTCTTCTCCCAGGAGAAGGAGCCGTCACGGCCGGCCTTGCGGCCGAAGTGGCCGTAAGCCGACGTCTTGGCGTAGATCGGCTTGTTGAGGTCGAGATGGCGGCGGATGCCGGTCGGCGACAGGTCCATGACCTTGCGGATGGCGGCTTCCACCTGGTCTTCCGTCACACCCTTGCCCGTGCCATGCAGGTCGACATAGATCGACAGCGGCTGGGCGATGCCGATCGCGTAGGAAATCTGGATCGTGCAGCGGTCGGCGATGCCGGCAGCGACGACGTTCTTTGCCAGATAGCGAGCAGCATAAGCGGCCGAACGGTCGACCTTGGTCGTGTCCTTGCCGGAAAATGCGCCGCCGCCGTGGGGGGCTGCGCCACCGTAGGTGTCGACGATGATCTTACGGCCGGTAAGACCAGCGTCACCATCCGGGCCGCCGATGACGAACTTGCCGGTCGGATTGATGTACCACTTGCAATCCCTGGCGATCGGCAGGTCGCCGAGCGCTTCGCGGATATAAGGTTCCACGACCTCGCGGACCTTCTTGGAATCCCAGCTCTCGTCGAGGTGCTGGGTGGAAAGAACGATCGAGTCGACGGCGGCCGGCTTGCCGTTTTCGTAACGCACGGTCACCTGGCTCTTGGCGTCCGGGCCGAGCTTGCCGGCGTCACCCTCGCCCTTCTTGCGGGCGATGGCGAGAAGCTGCAGGATCTTGTGGGAATAATAGATCGGCGCCGGCATGAGGTCCGGCGTTTCCTTGCAGGCGTAACCGAACATGATGCCCTGGTCGCCGGCGCCTTCATCGCCCTGCCTGTCGGCAGCGCTGTCAACGCCCTGCGCGATATCGGCGGACTGGGAATGCAACAGCACGTCGATCTTGGCCGTCTTCCAGTGGAAGCCGTCCTGCTCGTAACCGATGTCACGGATAGCCTTGCGGGCAGCGGACTTGAACTTCGAGGGATTGATGACGTCCTTGCCGTCCTTGTCCTTCTTCATCAGGCTCGGCGGCAGGCGGACTTCGCCCGCGATCACCACACGGTTCGTGGTCGCCAGCGTTTCGCAGGCAATGCGCACGGTCCAGGGATCGACGCCGGTCTTGGCCGCTTCGCGGTACACAAGATCTACAATTTCATCGGAGATACGATCACAAACCTTGTCCGGATGGCCCTCGGCAACCGACTCGCTGGTGAACAGATAACTTGCGCGCATTACGGGATTCCCCTCAAAGAAACGACGCACCTGTGTAGTGATTTTCACCGACAAACACAAGCGTACAACGACATAAATATATCTTTATGTGTACAAGTTAGGTATTCCGGCAACACTCCTCACCTTGGAATAGGCAACAAAAAAGCGGCCTTGCGGCCGCTTTCGTGCTGATATCGAAAGGTCGTTATTCGACCTCGGCATCCGCTGCCAGAGCTTTTACGAGATCAACCACACGCCGACGAACTTTCGGGTCGGAAATCTTCACGAAAGCCCGGTTCAGTTGCAGGCCCTCGGAGGAGGAGAGGAAATCGACCACGTAGTTGGAGCTCGAGGCTTCCGCCATGCCGCCCTGACCGCCCTGATCGCCCGGTGCATCCTCGAAGAAGAAGGATACCGGCACGTTGAGAATGCTGGAAATATTCTGCAGACGGCTGGCGCCAACGCGGTTGGTGCCTTTTTCGTATTTCTGAATCTGCTGGAAGGTAATGCCAAGGCTTTCACCCAGCTTTTCCTGGCTCATTCCGAGCATGGTTCGGCGAAGGCGAATCCGGCTCCCGACGTGAATATCGATCGGGTTCGGCTTCTTTTTGTTTTCAATCATAACGATGTCCTGACGACGTTTGTTGTTTAATCCTCACAACCCGGTCTGCGTGTGGTGATACACTTCGCGCGGCTGGTCACAACAGGCTCAACGTTTGAAGCATATGGCGAGACGAAAGGCTGAGACCACTATGCAATTTTAGGGGTTTTTGGTCAATTCGTCCGAAAATTAAAACCAACGCGCGAGACGCCTGCAATCAACAACATCGTCACAAGAACCAACCAGAAGTGCTGTTCCCGAGCTTTCATATCCCAATGCGGGATTGAAATGCTGCCCAAGGTTGCGTCAATCACGCCTTTTTGATTATAATCCATACCCCGAATCAGCCTTCCAAAGGGGTCGGCAACCGCCGAAACGCCGGTATTCGCCCCGCGAATCAGCGGCAGACCGTTTTCGACGGCGCGGATTCGAGCCTGCTGGAAGTGCTGATACGGTCCCGGCGTCGCTCCGAACCAGCCGTCATTGGTAATATTCAAAAGCGCGCTCGCCCGCTCCACGTCCGGCCCGATCTCGTCCGGGAAAATCGCTTCGTAACAGATCAGCGGATAGAAGACCCTGCCACCCGGCAGGGTCAGCATGGCCCGCACGGGCGCGGCACTGAAGCCGCCCGGCATGGCGATGGCATCGGGGATGCCGAGATTGCGCAGCAGATCCTCGTATGGGACATATTCCCCGAACGGGACGAGATGCAGCTTATCGGAGGCCGAAACGATCTGGCCTTGGCTGTCGATCACATAGATCGAATTGTAAAAACGCGGCGCGAAGCCCGCGCCGGCATCTTCCGAGCGGACCGCGCCGGTGATGAGGACCTGACCATCCTGCAGCACCTCGGCAATGCGGGTCAGCGCATCCGGGTTCTGGGTCAGAATGAAGGGCACCGAGGTTTCGGGCCAGACGATGATGTCCGGCCGCTTGCCACCGTTCTCGGGCGGCAAAGCCGACAACGCAAGATGTTCCTCGAAGATCGCCGCCCGTTCGGCATCGTCCAGTTTTCGCGCCTGGTCTATTACCGGCTGAACGATGCGGACGACCGGCTGGCTATCGGCGGCCGGGGCCGGCGCGGCGTCGGCGATGTGCAAACGATAGGCGCCATAACCGAGATGGGCGGCAAACAGCAAGGCCGCGAGCGTTAGCCCGGTCCGCATGCCCTTTTTAGTGCCGATCAGGGCGGGGGCTGAAAACACGAAGACGGCAAGAACCGTCACGCCGAAAATGCCGAGCACCGCCGCCGATTGCATCATCAGCGGCATCGGCATCGCGCCATAACCGACCGCATTCCAAGGGAAACCGGTAGCGACGAAGCCACGCAGCCATTCGGCAAGGCCGAAACCGAAGGCGAGCGAGGCCATCCGCCCGAAACCATCCGACCAGAAGATGCGGGCGATCGCCGTCGCAAGACCGTAAAATAGGGCAAGATAGGCAGGCAGGCCAAGAACCGCGAGCGGCAGCGCCCAGGCAAACTCGTCAGCTTCCACCAGCAGCGCATTGCCAAGCCACCAGAGGCCGGCGACGAAATAGCCGAAGCCAAAAACCCAGCCGATCCAAAAGGCCGAACGAAACCGCGCGAACCATCCACCATCCGGATTGCCGGTGGAACCGTCCATCAGCCAGACGAGCAGCGTGAAGGAGATGAAGAACGCCGCGAAGAAACCGAAGGGCGGCAGCGCGAGCGCACCGATCGCTCCTGCGAGAAAAGCAGCGACGACGCGCGGGAAGCCCCAGAGAAGCATGATCCTGCCCGCCAGCCGCTCCATCTATGTTTCCTTCCGCCCCCGAATCAGCGGCTGCAGTCTTTCAAAAAATGGCGGGCTTGTCGTGAGGTCAAAGAGGCGCGGACACTTCAGGGATCACTCAGGCCTGGTGATTGCGTCCGTCGGCGTCCTGAGCGGATGGCGCCGGCAGCAGGGCAGTCGTCGGCGTCTGATCGGTGAGCAGCATCTCGCCATCGCCTTTCTGCCGGCGGCGCGCGAGCGTGCGCCTGCGCAGGATCCGTACGCGCTTGATGCGGCGAGGATCGGCCTCCAGGATCTGGAATTCGAAGCCGGGCACCGCCTGCACCACCTCGCCGCGCACGGGAATGCGACCAAGCGCGGAGAAGATCAGGCCGCCCAGCGTATCGACGTCTTCAAGGCGGTCGCGAATGTCGAAATCGGAACCAATCGCCTTGGCGATCTCTTCCAGTTCGATACGCGCATCGGCGACGAAGACGTCCTCGCTGGTGCGGGAGAACATGACCTCTTCATTGTCATGTTCGTCCTCGACATCGCCGATCACCATTTCGACGATGTCCTCATGGGTGACGAGGCCGTCGGTCCCGCCATATTCGTCGATGACGAGCGCCAGCTGGGTACGCGCCGCCTGCATGCTCTGCATCAGGTCGGAAGCGAGCATCGAGGGGGGCACGAACAGGATCTTGCGGATCAACCCGGCCTCGGCAACCGTCTGTTCGAGGTCGACACGGCCGAGGTCGAAGGCAGGCCGCGGGGTGCGCACCGTCTTTTCGGCCTTTTCCGGCTTGTCGGTGGCAAGCGGCATCGGCTGCGTAGGCGCGGCGCGCGCGCTGGTGCGGCGTTTGTTGCGAGCCTGCTTGGCGAGATAGGAGAGGAGGTCGCGGATATGGACCATGCCGCGCGGGTCGTCGAGCGTGTCGTTGTAGACCGGCATGCGCGAGCGACCGGTTTCCTCGAAATGGATCATCAGCTCGCCGATCGTCATGGTCATATCGACCGCCTCGATATCGGCACGCGGCACCATGATGTCTTCCACGCGGATCTCGCGGAACCGGAGAATGTTGTGCAGCATCGCCCGTTCCTCGGGCGAGAAGGCATTGCTGATATTGGTATCGGTCATCAGCGCGTCGGCGAGGTCCTCGCGGAGCTTCTCGCCCTGCGACGGCCTGAGCAGCCTGACGGCGCGCGACCAGAAAGAGCTTTGGTGTTTTTGAGCTTCCGCTCGAGACGGACTACTGCCCTCTTCCGAGGAACTCGAGTCGGCGTCCTTGCCCTCACGGGTCGGGTTTGTCGAAAAGTCGTTCATTGGTCCAGACTATATTATCGGGTCCTGCCCCGCATAGGGGTCAGATAGGCCAAGGGCGGCCAAAATGCGAGTCTCCAACGCTTCCATTCTCTCCGCATCGTCCGTTTGCATATGGTCGTAACCGAACAGATGCAGGAAACCGTGGACGAGCAGATGGGTCAGATGATCATCGAAACTCTTGTCGAGATCAACCGCTTCCCGCTCAACCGTCTCGCGAGCGATGACGATATCTCCCAGCATCGGGCCCGGCATCTTGCCTGGTTCGAGCGGAAAAGCCGGGAAAGACAATACGTTGGTCGGCTTATCCTTGCCGCGCCATTCGGCGTTGATCTCTTTGATCGCCGCGTCGTCGGTAAAGACCAGCGACAGTTCGGGGGCGATTTTCGGAAAAGGTTGCTTCTCTTCCTTCGCCAGGAATTCGGCAGCCGCCCCAAGCGCTTTTTCGCTCAAGGCCAAAAGGGCCGGCTCCTCGGGCCAGCCCTCGTCTTCAATGCTGATCTGTATGTCGAGTTGGGGCATAAGGTTTGGAGCCGACCATTACCGGTCGACTTCCTCGCTTTCCTCGTGGACGGCATATTGCGCATCATAGGCCCGGACGATGCGGCCGACCAGCGGATGACGGACCACATCGGTATCCTTGAAGCGGATCACCGAGATGCCCTCGACGCCCTTCAGGATCTGCAACGCCTCCACCAAGCCTGATTTCACGCCACGCGGCAAATCGACCTGGCTCGGGTCACCGGTGATGATCATCCGGGCATTTTCGCCAAGACGGGTCAGGAACATCTTCATCTGCATCGACGTGGTATTCTGCGCCTCGTCGAGGATGACCGCAGCATTGGCGAGCGTGCGGCCGCGCATGAAGGCGAGCGGGGCGATTTCGATGACGCCGGCGGTGATCGCCCGCTCCACCTTGTCGCCCGGCATCATGTCGTAAAGGGCGTCATAGAGCGGCCGCAGATAGGGATCGACCTTGTCCTTCATGTCGCCGGGCAAAAAGCCCAGACGCTCGCCGGCTTCGACGGCCGGACGTGACAGGATGATGCGATCGACAGCCCCGCGTTCCAGAAGCTGGGCGGCATGAGCGACGGCGAGATAGGTCTTGCCGGTACCGGCCGGGCCGACGCCGAACACGAGTTCCGAGCGTTCCAGCGCCCGCATATAGGCGTCCTGGGTGGGGGTGCGGGCGACGACCGTCTTTTTCTTGGTGGAAATCTGGCTCATCGAGAGCTTGGCTTTTTTCTCAAGCGTCGGCAGCTGCAGCTGGTCGTCGGCCGCCTGCGCCATGCGGATCGCGCCGTCGACGTCGGAGGTCTCGACCGACCCGCCCTTCTGGATGCGTTCGTAGAGGAAATCCAGCGCCCGGCGCGCCTGGTTGGTCGCCGTCAGATCGCCGGAGATCGCCACCGAATTGCCGCGCGCCCGGGCATCGATATGAAGCCGCTCTTCGAGAAGTTTGAGATTCTGATCGAATTGCCCGAAAAGCTCGCTGGCGAACCTATTGTTCTCGAACGTCAGGACAAAGTGATTGGCGTCGGTAGCGGCGGTGCGGGGCTGGCGCGCGGATGAAGAAACCAATTCACGTCCGTTCAAGTAGGGCAAGCTCCTCGATGTTAGCTCAGGCTCCTATTAAACTCTCTGCCGGGTCGGCAAACAAGCTGTTCGGGCCGGTTCCACTGATTCGTACCTGGATAATGTCACCGATTTGCGATGTTTTTGCATCAACATTCACAGATTGAAGCCAGGGAGAGCGTCCGATTATCTGTCCTGGCATGCGACCGGGCTTTTCCAGCAACAGGTCGATGACTTTTCCGACGCAAGATTTGGCGAATTCGGCCTGCTGTTTCAAGAGCAGGGCCTGCAATCTTTCCAACCGCTCCGCCTTCACCTCTTCCGGCACCTGATCGCCGAGGTCGGCACCGGGCGTGCCGGGACGGGTCGAATATTTGAAGGAATAGGCCTGGGCGTAGTTCACGTCCTCGACGAGGCGCAGCGTATCTTCGAAGTCCCGATCCGTCTCGCCGGGGAAACCGACGATAAAATCGCCGGCGATGGCGATGTCCGGCCGGGCATCGCGGATGCGCTCGATCAGACGGAGGTATTCGGCACCCGTGTGACGGCGGTTCATGGCTTTCAGGATGCGATCCGAACCTGCCTGAACCGGCAGATGCAGATAGGGCATCAGGGTGCGCAGGTTGCGATGCGCCTCGATCAGCCGATCGTCCATGTCGCGCGGATGACTGGTCGTGTAGCGCAAACGCGCAAGGCCAGGGATTTCCGCCAGGCGATAAAGCAGGTCGCCGAGGCTCCATTCGCCGCCTTTCGGACCTTGCGCACGCCAGGCATTGACGTTCTGGCCGAGCAGCGTGATCTCGCGCACACCGCCGTCGACAAGCCGCCAAGCTTCGTCGACGATCTGCTGGACGGGGCGGGAAACTTCCGAACCGCGGGTGTAAGGCACCACGCAGAAGGTGCAGAACTTGTCGCAGCCTTCCTGCACGGTGAGGAAAGCGGTGACGCCGCGGGCGCGAATCTTCGCCTTCTCGGTAACCGGCAGGTGCTCGAACTTGTCCTCGACCGCATATTCAGTATCCACGACCGGCTTTCCGCCGCGGGCGCGTCTCAGCGCTTCCGGCAGGCGATGATAGGTCTGCGGGCCGATCACCACGTCGACGGCCGGCGCACGGCGGATGATTTCCTCGCCTTCGGCCTGGGCGACGCAGCCGGCGACGCCGATCATCAGCTCCCGGCCTTCGGCAGCGCGTGCCTTCTTCATGTCGCGAAGACGCCCGAGCGCCGAATAGACCTTGTCGGCCGCCTTCTCGCGGATGTGGCAGGTGTTGAGGAGGATGAGGTCGGCTTCGCCCATCTCTTCTGTCGGCACGTAACCTTCGCCCGCGAGCGCATCGCTCATCCGGCCTGAATCATAGACATTCATCTGGCAGCCGTAGGTCTTGATGAAGACCTTGCGGGAATTCGGGCGCTGGGCCGGCTCGTCGGCGGGCACGGAAAGGGAGACGTGTTCGTTCATGGCTCGCTCCATACCGCAAGAAGACCCGGAAATGAAGCATTTCCTATAGCGCTTCGTAGTCACGGCCCCGCAGATGGCGGTTCAGCATGCGCCGAAGCCGGCTCGTCACGGCCATACTCAGATGCTTGCGGTTGTCACCGGCGCGGAATTCGATCGTCTCGCCGAAAGCCACGTCCACGTCGAGCGCCCCTTCCTTCAGGACGCCGAGCAGATGCGGCACCAGTTCGATATCGCCCGGCCATGCGGCGATCGGCCGATGGTAACGGCCCATGGCCATGCCGTGGATGCGGGTATAGGCGATCGCCACCGGCTGGACATGCACGACACCTTCCGGCGTGTGCTGGACCGCGGCGGCGGCGGCCCCGAACAGTGACGACTTCACCTCCAGAAGCCGGTTGCCGTCGGAGGTGGTGCCTTCGGGAAAGAGCACGACGATCTCGCCGGCAGCCATCCGCTCGGCAATCTCGTTCACCTGGTCGCCGGTCCGACGCTTCTGCTCGCGAGCGACGAAGATGCTCTTCTGCAGCTTGGCGAGCGTGCCGAAGACCGGCCATTCCGACACCTCCATCTTGGCGATGAAGACGACGTCGGCGATCGCCCCGAGCACGAGAATATCCTTCCATGACGCATGATTGCAGGCAAGCATCAGCGGCCGGCGACGCTCCAATGTTCCGTGAACATGAATACGGATGCCCAGCAGGAAACAGGCGGTCCGATGCCAGTAGCGCGGGATATAGCGGCGGATCTTGAGGTCGAGGGCGAGGCCCAGGAGTTGGAACGGCCACAAAATCAGCGTAACTGCGAAAAGAACGACAAAAACGAAGCCGATCCGCGCCCAGGTAATCACTTATCGTCCTTGTCCAGCGGGATGCCGTAAAGCTCCAGCCGGTGGCCGACGAGACGGAAGCCGTGCTCCCGGGCGATGCGTTCCTGCAGCGCCTCGATTTCCGCCGAGCGGAACTCGATGACGGTACCGGTCTTGAGATCGATCATATGGTCATGATGTTCTTCAGGCACGGTCTCGTAACGCGAGCGGCCGTCGCGGAAATCGTGACGTTCGATGATCCCTTCGTCCTCGAACAATTTTACCGTGCGGTAAACCGTCGAGATCGAGATACGCGGGTCGACTTTCGAGGACCGGCGATAGAGTTCCTCGACATCGGGATGGTCAACGGATTCCTGCAGGATACGCGCGATCACGCGGCGTTGATCCGTCATTCGCATGCCCTTTTCGGCACACAGCTCCTCCAGGGTTTTGGAAAGGTCTGTCATGTCGTTTTGGCTTTCGAAACGTTCCCGTAGAAACTAACGGACTAACGAAGAACGCGGCTCATGACAAGCGCCGTGGAGCGCGTCCCATCCGGCCCGGCGTAATAGGCGGGGCGTTCGCCCACTTTCCGGAAACCGAGCTTGCGGTAAAGCTCGACGGCGGGGCGGTTGGCTGCCTCCACTTCCAGGAACATGCTCTCGCCGCCGCGCGACGCAGCCTCGCGCAAGGCCGCCTGCATCAGACGCCAGCCAAGCCCCACCCGACCGAATTTCTCGTTGACGGCGACCGTCAAAATCTCTGCCTCGCCGGCAGCCTCACGCGAAAGAACGAAACCGCCGAGCGGCTTCGAGAAGAACGCATTGGTCTGGCGGGCAACAAAACCGAAGACATTGTGCTGCAGGAGGAGGTTCTGGAATTCGCCATCGCTCCATTGGCGCGGAAACCGCTGGCCATGCAGCTCGGAGATCTCCAGGCAATCGCCGGCCTCCATCGGCACGACTTCGAAATACGGCTTCCAGGTCAGGTAATCGTCGAGCATCGGCGCAGTCTGTACATTCACGAACGGGCAAGGGCAAAACCGGTCTGCGGTTTCGCATCGGGTCCACGAAGATACAACGGTTTAGGGCGTTGCGCATCCGCAGGTTTTTCGGCAGCGATGCGCGCGACGACGGCAATGTCGAAGCGATCCCGCCCGTCATATTCGGCCATTCCCTTACCAAGGGAATGCTCGACCCAGGAGCCGGTCATTGCCGCCGAAAGAGACCGGGCAAGTTCCGAAGTATCCTCCGGCGAAAGCGCTGCGGGTTGGCTCAACGCCTCACCCTTGGCGGAAAACGCCTGGGTGTAGATCTCGTTGCGTTTGGCATCCATGGCAACCACGACCGGCTGGTCGGGATGTTCGCCCAGAAACTTGAGCGCCAAGGCCTCCAACGTGGTCACGCCGACCGATTCGACGCCGAGCGCGAGAGCGAAACCACGGGCGGCAGCAACGCCGACGCGAATGCCGGTGAACGAGCCGGGGCCGATGACGACCGCGACGCGCTCGACGGCTTTGAGGGAAAGATTGGCGGCGGCGAGCGCTTCGTCGATGACCGACATCAGCCTTTCGGCATGGCCCTTGCCGATCGTCTCGGTGATCTCAGACAGCATTTTGCCCGCGGCGCTGTCATAGAGCGCTGCGGAGCAATCCACCCCTGCAGTATCGATGGCGAGAATAATCATTCAACGGTGCCGGCGGGCTCAGAGAGCTTCGACGGCCTGCACTTCCGGAACGAAATGCTTCAGCAGGTTCTGCACGCCGTGCTTCAGCGTCGCCGTGGAAGACGGGCAACCCGAGCATGCACCCTTCATGTTGAGATAGACCGTGCCGTCGCGGAAACCCTTGAAGGTAATGTCGCCGCCATCCTGGGCGACGGCCGGGCGGACGCGGGTTTCGAGCAGTTCCTTGATCGTCGCGACGATCGTTTCGTCGTCCTCGTCGAAAAACTCACCTTCCACGTCGGATGCTTCCGCAAGCGTGGACGCACCACCCATGACCGGCGCGCCGGACATGAAATGCTCCATGATCGAACCGAGGATCGCCGGCTTCAGGTGCTGCCATTCGGCGCTTTCCTTGGTGACGGTGATGAAGTCGTAGCCGAAATAGACGCCGGTCACGCCGGAGATGCCGAACAGCCGCTCAGCCAGCGGAGATGCTTCCGCCTCGCCGGCATTGCGGAAATCGGCGGTGCCTTTATCCATGACGACTTTGCCGGGCAGGAACTTCAGGGTCGCCGGGTTGGGGGTGGCTTCCGTCTGAATGAACATCTCGTCTCTCCTGGGGCACGACGCCCCTCGCAAATTTAGAACTCTTCAAAAGAAGATAAGCCGTATCAGCTTTTCGTTCAAGTGCTCCTTTGCCTGCGCAAGATCAAGTCCGCAATCAGGCCAGCGCGTCGATTTCCTCGGCCGTCAGCGTGTCGGGCAGCACGGTGACGGGAATCGGGAAGGCAGCAACGGCGGACACCAGGGGTCCAGGCCCTTCCTTGGTGGAACCGGCCGCCAGCACAAGGACCGCAATATCGCGGTCTTCCTCGACCAGCTGGATGATCTGTTCGCTGGCGTTGCCTTCGCGGATGACGATTTCCGGATCGATGCCGATCGTATCGCGCACCTTCTGGGCGGCCTTTGCCATCACCGCGTCCGCTTCTTCGCGAGCCTCGGCACGCATGATCTGCTCGACGCCCAGCCATTGCTGGAAATCGCCCTCGGGAATAACGAAAAGCAGAACAAGCCCCCCGTTGGAGTTCTTGGCGCGGCGTCCGGCGTAATGAACCGCCTTTTCGCATTCCGGCGTGCCGTCGATGACGGCCATGAACTTGCGCCGGTGCCCTTCAAGCCGCGAAAGCCGTTTCGAAACCATGCTTCCCCTCCTTCGCATGTAGTCGACCGAAGCAGTCGTGATGCGGAACTTATACCAACCGAAAAAAATGAAAACCCGCCACGAATGCCGTGGCGGGTATGCAATCTTTGCGTGACTTGAAAGGCGCCGATAATCTCAGCGCAGGAAGCCGACGATGTCGAAGACATCTCCCATGACTTTCTCGGCGCGGGCGCGGGCGCGCTCGCCACCATCCTTGAGGATGGCATCGATATGGGTCGTGTCGTCCATCAGGCGGCGCATTTCCGAGGTGATCGGCGAAAGCACCTGCACGGCGAGATCGGCAAGCGCCGGCTTGAAGACCGAGAACTGCTGGCCGCCGTATTCCGCGAGAACGTCGGCCTTGGTCCTGTCGGCAAGGGCTGCATAGATGCCGACGAGATTGTCGGCTTCCGGGCGGCCCTTGAGGCCTTCGAGCTCGCTCGGCAGGCCTTCCGGATCGGTCTTGGCTTTGCGGATCTTCTTGGCGATCTCTTCCGGATCGTCCATCAGGTTGATGCGCGACAGGTCCGAAGGATCGGATTTCGACATCTTCTTGGTGCCGTCACGCAGCGACATGACGCGCGGCGCCGGCCCGTCGATCAGTGGCTCGACCAGCGGGAAGAAGCCATGGATCGGCTCCTCGCCAACGACCATGTCGACACCGGTGCCGGCGGCGCGGATCTTTTCCTGGAAGTCGATATTGAACTTCTGGGCGATATCGCGGGCAAGCTCCAGGTGCTGCTTCTGGTCGTCGCCGACCGGCACGTGGGTGGCACGGTAGACGAGGATGTCGGCCGCCATCAGGCTCGGATAGGCGAGCAGGCCGAGCGAGGCGTTCTCGCGGTCCTTGCCGGCCTTGTCCTTGAACTGGGTCATGCGGTTCATCCAGCCAATGCGGGCGACGCAATTGAAGACCCAGGCGAGTTCCGCATGCTGCGGCACGGCCGACTGGTTAAAGACAATATGTTTCTTCGGATCGATGCCCGAAGCGATAAAGGCGGCGGCGATCGAGCGGATCTGTCCCCGCAGGTCGTCATGGACGAGCTGCGCGGTGATCGCGTGCAGGTCGACGACGCAATAGATGCAGTCGTTGTTTTCCTGCAGCGCCACGAACTTGCGGATCGCTCCGAGATAGTTGCCGAGATGGAGATTGCCGGTCGGCTGGACGCCGGAAAAGACAAGCGGCTTGAAGGTATTCATATCGTCCTCAATTAGGCTGGTGGAGGGCCCCAGACCCGTAGGGTCATGTTGCTAACGCGCGGGCTTATGCACGGCGAAGCGCGGAGGATCAAGAGGCCGCGGAAACCGCGGGTTCAATCAGATCCCAGGTGTTGCCGTAGGGATCGGCAAACACCGCCACCGAACCGTAAACCTCGTGGCGCGGCTCCTCAAGGAAGCGGACGCCCTTGGCCGTCATGGCGGCATGATCGCGGGCGAAATCGTCGGTATTCAGGAAGAAGCCGACCCGGCCGCCGGTCTGGTTGCCGATTGCCGCCTTCTGCGTGTCGGTGGCGGCCTCAGCCAGCAACAGTGCCGCACCCTCGCCGCCCTTCGGCTTCACCACGACCCAACGCTTGCCCTCCGGCTGCACGCTGTCTTCCAGGCAGTCGAAGCCGAGCACATCGCAATAGAAATCCTTCGCGCGATCGTAATCGTCGACAATCAGGGCCACGAGAAACAGCGATTGGACAGGCATGCGGAAGCTCCGAATTCGAGTGATTAAGCCACCCGCGGGTTGCCGGCCGTGGTGGCTTTGGCGGTGCGAGGAGCTCCATTCAGGAGGCCTCGCGAAACACTACAGCGACAAAAGAGCAGTCCACATATCATTCGAGGTAGGGCCGAGAAACACCTACCTCATTAGGCGTACAACTCCTAAGTCAATACGCCTAATGGGAAAATTTTTCTCCACCCATCTCCGAATAGATTAACGGATGTTAGTCTTTTAGGCAGGCAGAATCCCATTTCTGAGCAAAAGCCTCCTTATTCGCGCCAATTTTGGAAAGGAAATACCCAAGCGTATCACAGTTAACCGGTCATGAACGACACGGTCTGTCCACGGGGGATACCCATGCGCATCATATTTCGCGTCGCGCTTTTCTGCCTTTTGACGCTAGGGCTCAATGTCGCCGCCGAAGCCGGCGAAAATCAGAAACGCAGAAGCACTTCCTTCAAGCACGATTATTCAGCTTTCTTCACCGTGCAGCGGATCAGCGTTCGCACAAGTTGTTTTCCGGAAAAACTGGGGGCCATCCTTGCGCATATCGCGCGCGAGACCGGCCATAAGCCTATGGTCACGTCGGGCCATCGGCCGCATTCCGGCGGGTCTCAGCACAGTCATTGTTATGCGGCCGATATCCGGGTGCCGGGCGTGTCGGAGCGAGCAATCCTCGCAGCCGCAGCCAGCGCACCGGGTATCGGCGGCATCGGCCGCTATTGCAACGGCATCGTGCATGTGGACGTCGGACCGAAACGCCAATGGGCGTATTGCGGCGGGCGGAAACGAGGCTAGGTCTTCGGTTTCCGTTGCACGTTCCGGCGTATCATGCCGATATCGGCGCCACCGATCAGGAAGGCGCAGGCGAAATAGACGGTGATCGCCAGCACAAGCAGGCAGGCAAGTGCCGCGACCTGATGGATCAGCAGCGCATCCGGGGTCAGCCACGACCCGGCATAGCGGAGCGCAAAGATCAGCGCTGCGGACATGATACCTGTCGAGACGAGCAACAGAGCCGTGCGCTTGGCGAGCGCCCATTCCCAGGCGAGATGGCCGCGCCAGACGAGCGTCGAAAACAGCAGCACGGTGTTCGTCCAGCCGGCCGCAGCTTCGGCTGTGGCAATGCCGCGCTCGGCGATCAGCGGGAAAAGCGAAATCGCCAGGCCAGAATTGATGACGACCGAGAGCATGGTGAAACGCATCGGCGTCCTTGTGTCCTCGCGGGCATAAAAACCGGGCTGTAGCGCCTTGATCAGCACGAACCCCGGCAGGCCTATGCCGTAGATCGCGAGGACGGAGGCGACGACCGAGGTGTTTTCGGCGGAGAAGGCGCCGCGCTCATAAAGCACGCGAATGATCGCTTCCGACAGGATCCAGAGCCCGGCCGCAGCCGGAAGGGTCAGGAACAGCACGAATTCGATCGAGCGGTTCTGGGTATTGGCAGCCTCCTTGAGATGCCCGCCCTTCAGGGCACGCGCAAGTTCCGGCAAGAGCACGACGCCGACGGCGACGCCCACCACGCCCAGCGGAAGCTGGTAGATGCGGTCGGCATATTGGAGGGCGGCGATCGCGCCTTCCTTGCCGGAGGCGATCGCCTGGCCGATGATCTGGTTGATCTGGGTGATGCCGCCGGTCACGGCCGCCGGCACAGCAAGCACGAGGAGGCGCTTGACGTTCGGCGTCATCTTCGGCCGGCGGAAGCCGATGTTGATGCCGGCATGGCGCACGCCAGCATAGACCACGGCAAGCTGCAGGAGGCCGGCCGCCAGCACGCTCCAGGAGAGATACCAGGCGATGGTCAGCGGATCCGCATGGATCCAGAGGCCGTAGAACAAGGCACCGATCATCACCACATTCAGGAAAACCGGGGCGATGGCGGCAGCAAAGAAATGATGCAGCGAATTCAGCATGCCACTCAGCATCGCCGTCAGCGACATGCACATCAGATAGGGGAACATCACCGCCGCTAAGCGGATGGTGATGGAGGTCTTTTGGGGATCGTCGGCGAAACCCGGTGCGATGATCCATTCCACCAGCCACGGCATCATCAGTTCCATGACGATTGTGATGATCATCAGAGCCGAGAACAGAACGCCGAAGACTTCTTCCGAAAAACGCTTGGCACCCTCGACGCCGTTCGCCTCGATCTCTTTCGAAAACAGCGGCACGAAGGCAGCGTTGAAGGCGCCCTCGGCAAACAGCCGGCGGAAGAGGTTCGGGAAACGGAAGGCGGCGTAGAAAACGTCGGCCATCGGGCCGGTGCCGAGCGCCGCCGCCATGAAGGTCTCGCGCGCAAAACCGAAAATCCGGCTGCCGAGGGTCGCTCCGCCGACGGTTGCGAATTTCCGGACTAAGCTCATCGGGCGGGACTCATCGGACGAAACTCACACGCTTGCCTTGGACTTGCGCGGCTGCGACGCCTGGTCCGGATTGGGGGCCGGCGCGATCATGCCCATCGGCATGCCGCTCCTCAGTTCATCCTCCTGCTCGGACATCACAGCCTTCAGCCGCGCCGCGATATTACCCTGGCGGTTCTCGTTCACGACCTTCTGGCCGACGAGATCGGTGACATAGAAGGTATCGATGACCTTTTCGCCGAAGGTGGTGATGCGTGCCGAATGGATGTCGAGCGAGAGATCGGCAAGCACGGCGGTGATATCCGCCAGCAGGCCGGTGCGGTCGAGGCATTCCACCTCGATGACCGTGAACTTGTTCGACAGGCCGTTCGAGAGAATGACGGACGGCGGAATGGTGAAGGTCTTGTTGCGCTTGCGGGACTTAGCGCGCGTCGCGATGACTTCCGGCAGGCGCTTCTTGCCCGACAGCACGTCCTCGATCATCCGGCTGATCGTGCCGGCGCGGCGCAACTCGTCCTCGTCCACCGGGAATTCGCGGTTGATCAGAATGGTGTCGAGCGCCCGCCCGTCCGAGGTCGTGAAGATCTGTGCGTCGGCAATGTTGGCGCCCGCCGCGGCGCAAGCGCCGGCGATGATCGACAACAGGCGGGGATGGTCCGGCGCCAGGACGGTGATCTCGGTGATGGCGTGGAAACTGTCCGTCCGCACCATGGTGGCGAGCGCCTGGCCCGCCTTGTCGGTGTCGCGGAGGAACTTCGTGTGACGGACCTGGTCGTCCAGCGAGACCGACAGGAGGTAGGGCTGGTAGTGCAGTTTCGAATAGGTGCGGCGGTCCTTGGCGCTCCAGTCGGCCAGCGCCTTGAAGAGTTCCTCTTCGGCAACCTTGGCACGCTCTTTGCGCGATACCTCGGAGAAACCGCCCGAGAGCAGCAGCTCGGTCTCGTAATAGAGCGTGCGCAGCAGCTGGCCCTTCCAGCCGTTCCAGACACCCGGGCCGACGGCACGGATGTCGCAGATGGTCAGGATCAACAGCAGCTTCAGCCGGTCCATCGACTGTACCTTTTCGGCGAAGTCGGTGATCGTCTTGCGGTCGTGCAGGTCGCGGGTCTGGGCTGTCATCGACATCAGGAGATGCACTTCGATCAGCCAGACCACGAGTTCGGTCTGCTTGGCATTGAGGCCGAGACGCGGGCAAAGCTTGCGGGCGATGCGGGCGCCGGCGATCGAATGATCCTCCTGGCGGCCCTTGGCGACATCGTGCAGCAGCACGGCGACATAAAGCGCCTCGCGCTCTTCCACACTCGGCATCACCTTGTTGGCGAGCGGGTGGATATCGGCGGCCTTGCCCCTGTCGACTTCCGACAGCGCTTCGACGGAGCGGATCAGGTGCTCGTCGACCGTATAATGATGATACATGTTGAACTGCATCATCGCGACGACCTTGCCGAATTCCGGAATGAAGCGGCCGAGCACGCCCGCCTCATTCATCCGACGCAGCATCAGTGCCGGATCACGCCGCGAGGTCAGCATGGAGAGGAAAAGCCGGTTGGCCTCCTCGTCCTCGCGCACCTCGTTGTCGATCAGCGAAAGCGAGCGGGTCATACGCTTCAGGGCATCGGGATGGAGCTCAAGCCCGTTGATATCGGCCACATGGAAAAAGCGGATGATATTGACCGGATCGCGCTTGAAGACATTCGGATCGGCAAGCGTGATGCGACCGCGGTCCACCACGAATTCAACGGTGCCGGGGATCTTGTGAAGACGCTTGGTGAAACGCGAGATGACGCGGTTGGTAAGGCCGGGTGCCGCCTTCGCCTGCTGCTCTTCGAGTGCTGCGCAGAGAATGCGGGTCAGATCGCCGACATTCTTCGACACGAGAAAATAGTGCTTCATGAAGCGTTCGACGGCGGAAAGGCCGGGGCGCGAGTGATAACCGAGGCTCTCGGCAATCTCGCGCTGGATGTCGAACGAAAGACGTTCCTCGGCCTTGCCGGTCAGGAAATGCATCTGGCACCGCACCGCCCAGAGGAAGTCGTCCGCCTTTTCGAACGAGCGGGCTTCTTCGCGCGAGAGAACGCCCAGCTTCACCAGTTCGGTCGTCTCGCGGACGCGGTAGTAATATTTGGCGATCCAGAAGAGCGTGTGGAGGTCCCGCAGGCCGCCCTTGCCTTCCTTGACGTTCGGCTCGACCAGATAACGCGTATCGCCGGCCTTCTCGTGGCGATTGTCGCGCTCGGCAAGTTTGGCGGCAATGAATTCCGGACCGGTATCGGCGACGATTTCGTTGTCGAAACGGCTCTCGAGGTCGTTCACCAGCGCCTCGCGGCCGCAGATGTAGCGGCTTTCGAGAATGGCGGTGCGGATCGTCATATCCGTCTTGGAGAGACGGATGCATTCTTCAACGGTGCGGGTCGCGTGGCCAACCTTGAAGCCCATGTCCCACAGCACGTAGAGCAGGAACTCGACGGCCTTGCGCATGGTCTCGGTATTTCGCGGAGGCAGCAGGAACAGGAGGTCGATGTCCGAACCCGGCGCCAGCGTGTCGCGGCCATAACCGCCGACGGCTGCCACGGCGATATCCGTGCCCTCCGTATAAAGGCCTTCGGCGATCGTCTCGTAAAGAACGCGGATCAGCTGGTCCTGGAGCCAGGAGATGCGGCGGGCGCAATTCAACCCGCTGCCGTCCTTGGAAAGAAGCTGGCGGGCCTTTTCGCGGCCCTCGACGCTTGCCCGGCGCAGGATCGGCAGAAGCGCCGCCCGCAATTCCAGCTGGGGGCGATCCTTGTCCTTGACGATCGCCCTGCAATCGGCCCGAAGACGGGCCACGTCGAGAAGTTCAGAAAAATCGATGTCGTGTCTGGCCATATTATCCTGCCGGTGCCCGGCCTGCGGAGGGAGGCTATAATCTTTTTGAGGCACCTTGACCAACGATTATCATCATTGGACGTTTCAAAGTTGTTGCTTCCCGCTTTGAAGTTCAAGGCCGTGTTTTTATCGCACCGCCGTCTTGTGCGGCCCTTGCCTCGGTTCTCCATTGCTTGGGGCTCATGCCCGTCACGCGGCGGAATTCACGGTTGAAGTTCGATTTCGTCGAAAAGCCGACGTCCAGCATCACTTGGATCACCGTCCGTTCGGTCTCCCGCAAGAAGCGGCAGGCTTCGGCGATACGGCGGTCGTTGACGAATTGCGAGACATTCAACCCGGTCGCGCGATTGATGACGGCAGAGGCCTCGCGGGCGGGAAGCCTTGCCTTGCGGGAAAGCTTGGCAAGGCTCAGATTCTCGCTCTTGTAGAGCTCGCCCTCTTCCAGAGCCGCCTCGATGCGAGATAGCGCGGCCTTATCCTCCTGCGTCGGCTCGATGGAAGGCGAAGCTGCAGCCGGTTTGGCCGACGAAAAATCGGGTGAAAAATAGTAGACGATCACAGCTGCGATCGCCGCCAGATTCATGATCGTGACTGCCAACGGCACATCGCCGGAGCCGTAGATATTAGTGTAGACGGCCAGCGAGGCATCGCTGATGGCGAAAAACAGCATCAGCCCGGCGGTCAACCGGGCGGCGCGCAACGCTGGTCTCATGCGCGGAAGCGATGCTTGCGCCATCACGTCCGCGCCATCCGAGAGCGTCAGGCGCCAGAGTGCGATGCCATAGCCGAAGAAGATCACCAGCAACAATGGATCAACGAGATCGCGGAGGAAACCTACAGCGAGACCCGTCGCCAAGGGCGGCAGGACATGCAGCCAGGGCTGTTCGAGCCGTTCGTCCACCAATGCTCGGAATGCCAGGAAGGCAAGCGGCGGCATGAGCGCGGCGGTTATCGGCTGGATCGGTGCGAGCGCCTTAACGCCGTAGCCAAAATGCAGGCCGACGATCACACCCTGCAGGGCATAGAGGATGAGGAAGGCGAAGAAGTAACGACGCGAGCCAGACGTTTCGACGCCCTTAAGACTGCGGTAGAGGGTCAGCGCGAAAACAAGGCCGGCAAGGAATGGCAGGGGAACAGACAGCACGTGGAGCCCCGGTAAAAGCGGCCTGAATCATGAGCTGAAGGCATTAACATGTTCCGGGCCGAAATGGCCATGCGGATCGAGGGTTCCCAAAAGGCGATCCGGCACGATCCCTCACCGGTGGATAACGCAGGATCGCGCACCTTCAGATCGCTGTCGAAACGTCAGGCCTTGAGCTGCTTCTTCAGCGCGTAGAGCGCCTCCAAGGCCTCGCGGGGCGTCATGTCGTCCGGGTTGATGGCCTTCAGTGCATCCTCGACCTTGGAAGACCCGGCCCGCTTGGCTTCTTCGCGGCGGACGGCGACCTGGAAGAGCGGCAGGTCGTCGATCAGCTGGCTCGCGGGGTTCTTGCGGTCGGAATCCTCGAGCTTGGTCAGCACGTCGCGGGCACGGGCGACCACCGAGTCGGGCAGGCCTGCAAGCCGTGCGACCTGGATGCCGTAGGAGCGATCGGCAGCACCGGGGCCGACTTCGTGCAGGAAGATCACCTCGCCATCCCATTCCTTCACCCGCATCGTGGCGTTCGAAAGCCGGTTCAGCTTCTCCGAAAGCACGGTCAGCTCATGGAAGTGGGTGGCGAAGAGGCCGCGGCATCTGTTTGCCTCGTGCAGGTGCTCGACCGCCGCCCAGGCGATCGACAGGCCGTCGAAGGTCGCCGTGCCACGGCCGATCTCATCGAGGATGACCAGCGAACGATCGCTCGCCTGGTTGAGGATGGCGGCGGTCTCGACCATCTCGACCATGAAGGTGGAACGTCCCCGGGCCAGATCGTCCGAAGCGCCGACGCGCGAAAAAAGCCGGTCGACGATGCCGACATGGGCGGAGGCCGCCGGCACGAAGGACCCCATCTGGGCGAGAATGGCGATCAGCGCGTTCTGGCGCAGGAAGGTCGACTTACCGCCCATATTCGGGCCGGTGAGCAGCCAGAGCGCACCGAACTCACCGCCATTATGCGGCGAGAGATCGCAATCATTGGCGATGAACGGGCCGACCGATTGTTTGCGTAGCGCCTGTTCGACCACGGGGTGGCGACCACCTTCGATCGCGAACATGCGCGAGGCATCCACTGTCGGACGGCGATAGCTCCATTCGTCGGCGAGCATGGCAAGGCCCGCCGCGACGTCGATCACCGCCAGCGCCCGAGCGCCGGCCTTGATCGTCTCCGCCTCCGAGGTCACGGCTGCGACCATGCTGTCGAAGGCTTCGAGCTCTATCGTCAGCGCCTTGTCGGCGGCATTGGCGATGCGGCTTTCGAGATCGGCAAGTTCCGTCGTCGTGAAGCGCATGGCGCTCGCCATGGTCTGGCGGTGGATGAACCGCGCCTTGCCTTCAGGCGTATCGGTCATCGTCCCGGAATTGCCGGCGGTCACCTCGATGAAATAACCGAGCACGTTGTTGTGCTTGATCTTCAGCGACTTGATGCCGGTTTCCTCGGCATATTGGAGCTGGAGCGCGGCAATCACCCGCCGCGACTGGTCGCGCAACGCCCGCACCTCGTCGAGGTCCGAATGGGCGCCATCGGCGAGGAACCCACCGTCGCGCTTCAGAAGCGGCAGTTCCCGCGCCAGCATGTTGCCGAGCATGGATTCCAGATGAAGCGGCAAAGCCTTCAGGTCGTCGAGCGCCTGCCCCAGTTCCTCGGGCAGCATGGCCCTGTCGAGAAAGCCCGCGACACCGCGGGCCGCTTCCAGCCCCTGCAGGATACTGCCGAGATCACGCGGGCCGCCGCGGTCGAGCACCAGGCGCGACAGGGCGCGCGGCATATCCGGCACGTGCTTCAACCCGGAACGCAGCTCGCTGCAGAGTGAGGGCTCTTCCAGCAGGAAAGAGATGGAATCGAGACGCCGGTTGATGCGGTCGGGATCCGTCAGCGGCGACATCAGCCGTTCAGCGAGCAGGCGAGCCCCGCCGCCGGTCACCGTACGGTCGATCGCCTTCAGGAGCGTGCCTTCACGCTCGCCCGACAAGGTCTTGGTCAGTTCCAGGTTGCCGCGGGTCGCCGGGTCGATGAACAGCGTAGAGGCGCCGCTTTCGCGCTCGGGGCGCCCGAGCGGCGGACGTTCGGCGATCTGGGTCTTTTCCACATAAGCGACGGCTGCCGCGGCGGCGGCGAGTTCGGCGCGCGAAAAATTGCCAAACCCGTCGAGCGTGCCGACACCGAAATAACGGGTGATGCGGCCCTCGGCGCTGGCGCTGTCGAAGAGCACGGACGGCTGGGGCACCGCGACCTTGCCGAGCACGTCGAAGACGGGTTTCAGTTCGGCATCATGAAACATCGTGTCCGGCAGGATCAGTTCGCGTGGATCGATGCGCAGGATATCGGCGAGCAGCCGGGACTGATCGGTCTCCGCCAGCCGAAAGACGCCGGTCGAGATATCGATCCAGGCAAGCGCCAGAAGCGGTTCGGCGGCTCCCTTGATGCGGGCGAGCGCCATCAGGTAATTCGACTCGAACGGTGAGAGGAGCTTTTCCTCGGTAATCGTGCCCGGCGTCACCAGCCGCACGACGTCACGCTTCACCACCGATTTCGAGCCGCGTTTCTTGGCCTCCGCCGGGTCTTCCACCTGTTCGCAGACTGCGACGCGGAAACCGAGCGAGATCAGCTTCTGCAGATAGTCGTCGGCGGCATGCACCGGCACGCCGCACATCGGGATTTCGCGGCCGAGATGCTGGCCGCGCTTGGTGAGCGTGATGCCGAGCGCGCGAGACGCATCGACCGCATCCTCGAAGAAGAGCTCATAGAAATCGCCCATGCGGTAGAAGAGCAGCGAACCCTGATTGTTCGCCTTGATCTCGATATATTGCTCCATCATCGGCGTTGCCGAGGCGCGGCTTTCCTCCGAGGCAAGCTCGGCAGTATTCAGGGCGTCGATGGGGAATCTTTCAAACTGGGTCACGGAACCGATTTTTTGTTGCGCGCTGGAACTTGCGACACTATCGATGAAGACACCTGAAAGACAACATCTGCCGCGGCCTAGAGGACGGCTGCCCACAAAAAGCTGGAGGAGACATGCCTGCTAAGGACAAGGCCACGGAGAAGGCCGCACGTTCGCGCGCTTCCGTAACCGAACAGGAAGCACTCGATTTCCATTCGGAAGGCCGCCCCGGTAAACTCGAAATCAATCCCACCAAGCCGATGGCGACCCAGCGCGACCTGTCGCTTGCCTATTCGCCGGGCGTTGCCGTGCCGGTCTTGGCCATCGCCGCAAACCCGGCAACCGCCTATGACTACACGACACGCGGCAACATGGTCGCCGTCATCTCCAACGGCACGGCGATCCTCGGTCTCGGCAATCTTGGGGCGCTCGCCTCGAAACCGGTGATGGAAGGCAAAGCCGTGCTGTTCAAGCGCTTCGCCGACGTCGACGCGATCGACCTTGAGGTCGATACCGAAAACGTCGACGAATTCATCAACTGCGTGCGCTTCCTCGGCCCTTCCTTTGGCGGCATCAACCTCGAGGACATCAAGGCGCCGGAATGCTTCATCATCGAAAGCCGCCTGCGCGAGCTGATGGACATCCCGGTTTTCCATGACGACCAGCACGGCACGGCGATCATCGCCGCCGCTGGCCTGATCAACGCGCTGGAACTGACCGGCCGAGACCTCAAGACCACCAAGCTCGTCTGCAACGGCGCCGGCGCCGCGGCGATCGCCTGCGTCGAACTCATCAAGGCGATGGGCTTCAATTCGGAAAATGTCATTCTCTGCGACACCAAGGGTGTCATCTATCAGGGCCGTACCGAAGGCATGAACCAGTGGAAGTCCGCCCATGCGGTGAACACCGCCAAGCGGACCCTCGCCGAGGCCATGAAGGACGCGGACGTCGTGCTCGGCCTTTCCCAGAAGGGCGCCTTTACCGAAGAGATGATCCGTTCGATGGCGGACAGGCCGATCATCTTCGCGATGGCCAATCCCGATCCGGAAATTACCCCGGAAGAGGTCGCCCGCATTCGCGACGACGCAATCATGGCGACCGGACGTTCGGACTATCCGAACCAGGTCAACAACGTCCTCGGTTTCCCCTATATCTTTCGCGGCGCGCTCGACGTCCGGGCAAGCCAGATCAACGATGCGATGAAGATCGCTGCCGTCAATGCGCTCGCCAATCTCGCCCGCGAAGACGTGCCGGATGATGTCGCCGCCGCTTACCAGGGCAACCGCCCCCGCTTCGGTGCACAATACATCATCCCCGTTCCGTTCGACCCGCGCCTCATCTCGGCGATCCCGGTTGCCGTCGCGGAAGCTGCGATGGAAAGCGGCGTCGCCCGCAAGAACATCGCCGACCTGGCCGCCTATGGCCGGGAACTTTCCGCCCGTCGCGATCCGATTGCCGCGACGACGCAGGGCATCTACGAACGCGTTCGCCGCTTTCCGAAACGGGTTGTCTTCGCCGAGGCCGAAGAAGAGCAGGTCATGCGCGCGGCGATTTCCTTCACCACCCAGAAGCTCGGCACTGCCATCCTTCTCGGCCGCGACGACGTCATCCGCACGACGGCGGAAAAGGCGGGCATCGACCTCGACCGCACCGGCGTCGAAATCGTCAACGCGCGTCTTTCCAATCGGCTCGATGCCTATATCGATCATCTCTACGCGCGCCTGCAGCGCGAAGGCTTCCTCTATCGCGACGTCCAGCGCCTGATCCACAACGATCGCAACCACTTCGCCGCGACCATGGTCGCCATCGGCGACGCGGATGCGATGGTAACCGGCACGACCCGCAATTATGCGACGGCGCTTCAGGACGTCCGCCGCTGCATCGATCCGAAGCCAGGGCACAAGGTGATCGGCGTATCGCTGGTGATCTCACGCGGCCGGACGATCTTCGTCGCCGATACCGCCGTCCACGATATGCCGAATGCGGAGGATCTCGCCGATATCGCCGTCGAAGCCGCGCGCGTCGCAAAGCGCATGGGCTACGAGCCTCGTGTCGCGATGCTTGCTTATTCCACCTTCGGACAGCCGATCGGCGAGCGTTCGGAGCGGGTTCGCGAGGCGGTCAAGATCCTCGACCAGCGTCGCGTGGATTTCGAATATGACGGCGAGATGGCCGCGGACGTGGCGCTCAACCCGCACCGGATGGAGCAATACCCGTTCAGCCGGCTCTCGGGAACAGCCAACGTGCTCGTCATGCCGGCGATCCATTCGGCCTCGATCTCGACCCGCATGCTGCAGGAACTCGGCGCTTCGACAGTGATCGGTCCGCTGCTCGTCGGCCTCGACAAATCGGTACAGATCACCTCGATGGGTGCCAAGGACAGCGATATCGTCAATATGGCAGCAATCGCGGCTTACAACGCCGGGACGTAAGTGGTTTTCTTACAATCAACCTCCGAGTGGACTAAGTCCACCCGGCGGTTTGCTTGTGAAAACTATCAACATTCATGAAGCCAAAACCCATCTGTCGCGCCTCGTCGAAGAGGCAGCAAACGGGGAAGCTTTCGTCATCGCCAAGGCCGGCAAACCGATGGTGAGGGTCGTGCCGCTGGAGGAAGCGCCGAAGAAGAAAAGACGGGCTGGCTTTCTAAAAGGCTATGCATCCGTTCCCGACGATTTCGACACAATGTTCGCCAAGGAAATTGAAGAGATGTTTTACGGAGAATGAGAGTTCTCCCGGATTCTCATATCCTCGCTTGGTTCGCCGACGATGCGCCAAAGCTCACCGACGAAATGCGCGCCATCATTGAAGATGAGGAAAATGAGCTTTTCTTCAGTGCCGCCAGCCTCTGGGAGCTGATTATCAAACGAGCGCTCAATCGTAGTGGTTTCAATATCAGTCCGCGCGTTTTACATCGCGCTTTGCTCGACAATGGATTTCAGGAATTACACGTGAGCACCGAGCATGCTCTTGCTGTCGAGAGCCTACCTCCGATCCATAAGGACCCGTTCGACCGGATTCTCATCGCGCAGAGTATTTCCGAAGGCATGCTGCTGCTGACTTCGGATGAAACCATCGCACAATACGACGGTCCCATAAGGCTTGTCCGTTAGCTCGCGAACCGTCCCGCATCGGCGCCGAAGTGGCTGATGTAGCGGTCGGAGATCGAGGCGATCGGCAGGACGATCAAAACGTCGGTGGTGTTGAAAGCGTGGTCGATAACCGCACCGTCGCCTACCATGGCGCCGAGGCGCAGATATCCCTTGATCAGCGGCGGCAGCAAGGAAAGCGCCTTGCGGGTATTCACGTCCTCCATCGGCATCAGGTCCATCGGGCGATAGAGTTCCGGCCGTGCCGAAACCGCCCAATCGCCCTTGGTCGAGACCGTGTGGTGCAGGAAAGACAGCGCCATGGCGTGTTCTTCGGGCGAAACGCCCGGGAAGGACGCGCAGCCGAACATCGCGTTCATGCCGTGCTTCAGCGAATAGGCCCAATTGCCCTGCCAGAGCAGTTCGACGGTGCGCTTGGTACGGTAGTCGGGCAGTACGCAGGAGCGGCCGAGCTCCATGAACTGTTTGTCGGGATGACGCGCAAGCAGCGGCTCGATGTCGAATTCCGATGCCGAATAGAAGCCGTTATTGGCTAACGCCACTTCCTGGCGCAGCAGGCGGTAAGTGCCGACGATCTGATCTTCGATGTCACCCTCGATTGCATTGTCGACGACCAGAAGGTGGTCGCAGATCGCATCGAAGGCATCGACGTCGCGGCGGCGGCGCATGGCGTCGGGGCTGAGTGTCGCGTGCATTTCTTCAACGAAGACGCGATAGCGAACCGCCTGCGCGGCATCGATTTCACGCTCGCTGCGGGCAAGCCGAGTTTCGAGCGTGCCAATGCGGCCGAAGACATCGCCGCTTACCGGAGCAGAGGCCGGCGCCTGGTTTGTTTCAGGTATCACTTCACGGTTCAGGAGTTCGATTGCCAAGGTGATTCTCCCCGTCCCGGTTTGATCACCGCCTTAAATCACTTCTCTGCGACAAGAACGTGACATCCATTGTCATAATAGGTTCCAGGAGTGGTCGCGTCAACGCGCCTGTTGGCGCTCGGTGGAGAGAACTCCCAAAATTCGAACCTCCTCCAGTAGCGTCAGCGGATCGACCGGCTTTGCGAAGACACGGCTGGCCCCATTCAGAAGCGCCTCGCGATGCGTCGCTTCGCGGCTCTCGCCCGTCAGCACGATCACCGGAACCAGAGACCGGACGCCGTTCTGCTCCTCGCCACGCAGTGCCGCCAGGAGGTTGAAAACATCCCCTCCAGGCATGTACATGTCGGAAATGATGAGATCGAGCGGCGTGTCCCGGTTGAGTACCGCCTCGATCAGGTTGGGGAAATCACCGACGAGACGGACGCGATGTCCGGCCTTTGTCAGAACCGAGCGGATGATCAGCGCATTGACGGGATCGTCCTCGCCGAGCAGCACGTCGAGCCCTTCGCCATGCTTTTCGATGACGGGCGGCGGCGGCATGGCCTGGTTATCGTTGAGCGCGTCGCGTGTGCCGAAGCCGCGCAGGCGGCCGCTCAAGACATCGATCAGGGATTTTTCCCGGAGCGGCCGGATGAGCCAGGCATCGAAGAAATCCTGAGGCTGGGAAGCGCGTTCCTCCGGGTTGACGAGCAGGATGCGATGAAGCGGCGCATGCGCCTTTTCATTGGCATAATCGGAGGCAAGCCGGTGATCGACGATCAGGTCAGTATAGGCCAGCGGCCCTGTCTCGGCGCGGTCGATCAGCATCTGCGCGTCGGCCGTGTTGGCGACGTGCCGGCAGCGACCGCCAAGCGTTTCGATCGTCGCGACCGTCGCCTTCGCGGCAGGCCCTTCCGGCGCCAGAAGCAGAACGCGGGACATCGCGAGCAACTGGTTGCGTTCGCCTGTGCCCGATTGCGCCGTTTCCGCGAAATGCAAGGGGAAGCGGATGGTGAACGTGCTGCCGGCCCCCTTCTGGCTGGCGACGGAAAGCGATCCGCCGAACTCCGCCAGGATGCGGGAGGCAATGCCTAGACCGAGACCGGTGCCGCCGCTGCGGGCCTCCGCGGAGCCTGCCTGCTCGAACTCACCGAAAACTTGGTTCAGCTCCTCTGGCGCCATGCCGGGACCGGTATCGATGACGGCGATAGCGACATTGCCGTCATCGACCGCAGCCTGCACCAGTACGCCGCCATGGGCGGTGAATTTCACGGCATTGCCGATGACGTTGAAAAGCACTTGCCGGATACGTCCCGGATCGAAATCGAGGAGGTCGGGCAGATCAGCGGCCACCGTCGCGGCGATCTCGATCCGCTTCTCATGGGCGCGCGGCGCCAGCATCTCGACCACGTTTTCGATGAGATGACGGAGATTTTCCGCCCGGTTGTTGAGCCGGAAACGGCCGGCTTCCAGCGTCGAATAGTCGAGGAGATCTTCGACGAGCTGCGCCAGGGCATAACCGGACTGGCGAATGCCGCTCAGATAGTTCTGCTGTTCCGCCGTCAGCTTGGTCTGGCCGAGAAGATGGGTCATGCCGAGAATGCCGTTGAGCGGCGTGCGGATTTCATGGACGACGGTGGCGATCTGCCGGGATTTCGCAGCGCTGGCCGCCTCAGCATTCTTCAAGGCGTGCTGGAGCCGGGGAACCGTGCGCTGGCGGCGCCACTCGGAGATCCGGGAAAAGAGCGAGGCAAATACGCTGCGTGATGCAGGCTTTCCCTCACCCCGCTGCACGCCAAATGCGGGCACGACCTTTTCGACCACGGGTTCGGCCATGTCGGCCGCCGGGGAAGACCCGAACGCCTTGGAGATACGTTCATGTATGTCGGCAATATCTCGCATTGGGAAAGACTAACGAGGTTTCTTTCCCAATCCTTAGAGCAATCAGGTAAAATTTTACTGATCCACCTTTTTCGGCCCGACCAGCTCGTCGAGGATCACCAGGCCTGCCCCGATGGTGATGAAACTGTCCGCCAGGTTGAAGACCGCGAAGGACCAGGTCTCGGTGTGGAGCAGGATGTAGTCGATCACGTGACCATAGGCGAAACCATCGATCAGGTTGCCGATCGCGCCAGCGATGATCAGCGTGAACCCGGCATGGGCGAAAGGCCGCTCCTTCGGGGTGCGGCGCCAGAGCCAGAGCACGAAGGCGACGATCAGCACCCGCATGCCGACGATGAATTCCCGCTCCATGCCGGACAGAAGGGAAAAGGCGACGCCGAGATTATAGGTACGGTAGAGCGCCAAAAGCGGCACCAGCGGCACTGCTTCCTGCATCGGAAGATAATTCTCGACGGCAATCTTCACCACCTGATCGAGAATGACGGCGAGGACGATGACGATCAGAGCCACCGGAGGCCGCGAAAGAAGGGCTACGCGTCCGGTCATTTCTTGTCGTCCAGGGTCAGCAGATGGCGGCGGGCCTCGAAGAGCATCACGGCGGACGCAACGGCGAGGTTGAGCGAATCTGCCCTGCCCTGCTGAGGAATGCGAACGGTGCGATCGGCGGCCCTGGCAAGATTGTCCGGCAGGCCGGACTGCTCGTTGCCCATCAGCAGCACGACCGGCTTTCTCGAATAATCCACGGTGCGATAATCGACGGCGCCAGCGAGATGGGTCGCCACGACCTGGGTGCCGGAGCGCTTCTGCCAGCTCAGGAATTCTTCCGCCGAACATTTGACAACCGGCACCGCGAAGACCGAACCCATGGTGGCACGCACGGTTTCCAGCGAAAACGGGTCGGTGCATTCGCCGACCAGGATCACTCCGGTAGCGCCTGCCGCATCGGCGGTGCGGATGATGGTGCCGAGATTGCCGGGGTCGCGCACACGGTCGAGCGCCACCAGCGTCTCGTCCCTGCCCGGCCTCAGGTCCTCAAGTTTCTTCCAGCGCTGCTCGAAAATGCCGACCACCATCTGCGGGTTGTCGCGGCGGGTGACCGACGAGAGCACTTTCTCACTGACCTCCAGCACCAGGCCGCCATGGGCGACGGTCTTTGCCGCAACCTGCTCGACAAGCGTCTTGCCCTTGGCCGCCTTGGCATAGACCAGCGTGCGGATTTCCCAGCCGAGCTCCAATGCGTCGATGACGAGCTTCAGGCCCTCGGCCATGAAGGTGCCGCTCTCTTCGCGGTCTCTCTTGTTGGTGAGCGCCTTGATGTCCTTGATGATCGGATTGGAAAGCGAAGTGACTTCCTTCACCTGACCGACCCGTCGTGGTCCGGATTTCTGAAAATCGTCGGTCATGCCGGCACCCAGCGACTGAAAAGAGATGTGGAAAGCGCGCGGCCCGGCGTCTTGCCGTCCAGCCCCGCCTCACGGATGACGAGCTCGCCCGATTCCACGACGCCGCCGGCGCCGCGCATCGTCTCGCGCATCAGTTCGTGGATGGAGTAGAAGCTGGCGCGGATGGAATAAGCGGTCAGCACCAGGCCGATTGCCTTCGGTGACAGCAGTTCGCGGCAGATGTCGAGCATCAGCGGCAGATGATCGAAAAGCTGCCAGACTTCACCATTCGGGCCCCGGCCGAATTTCGGCGGATCGGTGAGGATGATATCGTAGCGGTTGCCGCGACGCTCCTCGCGCAGGATGAACTTCATGGCGTCCTCGCAGATCCAGCGGATCGGCGCCTTGTCGAGGCGGGCGAGCGACTGGTTTTCTCGCGCCCAGCCGATCGCCTTCTTGGAGGCATCCACATGGGTAACTTCGGCGCCGGCAGCTGCCGCGACCAGCGAGGCAACGCCCGTATAACCGAACAGGTTCAGTACCTTCACCGGGCGTTTCGCCTCCTCGATGCAGTTCTTCATCCACTCCCAGTGGACGATCTGCTCCGGGAAGACGCCGACATGGCGGAAGGACGTGAAGCGACCGAGGAAATCGGTGCCGAGCAGCGACAACGGCCAGGTTTCGCCAAGGGCTTCCTTGGTGAAGCGCCAGCGACCCATGCCGTCCTCATCCGTATCGCCGGTGAAGAGTGCATCCGCCTTTTCCCAGACGTGGGCGGGAAGTGACGGCTGCCAGAGCGCCTGGGCTTCCGGCCGGACGATGCGGTAAGGACCGTATTGCTCGAGTTTCAGCCCGTTGCCGCTGTCGACCAGGTGAAAATCACCGGCACCGGACGATTCGAGAATGATCGGCACGCGCTCGGGCGGCCGCTCGCCGCTGCGCGGCAAAAGCGGGCGGGTTTCCGCCGGTGCTGCGGCCGACGCGGGTTTTGCGGCGGCGTACCCGCGGGAGGACCTGTTGCCGGCCTCGCTCCGGGCTTTTTCACCCGGCCGCCTTTCCTTGTTCTTCAATACGTTCATCCGCTTGGATTTTTGAGACTTGGGCAGCAGATAGCATTTGCCGGCCATTCTTCAAAGCCGGGGAGCCTATGGCGGCGTGTTTTATTGAGGCTCCGGCGTGTCCGCCTTTTGTCCCCCTTGGCAAAGATCATCGCCCTTGCAATAAGTCTAGCAACGGTGGACGGAGGATCATCACATGGATATGGGCGGCGAAGAACGTATTGCAGCACCCCGCGAAGTGGTCTGGGCGGCGTTGAACGATCCGGAAATCCTCCGCCAGTGCATCCCCGGTTGCCAGACGCTCGAACAGAAGTCTCCGACCGAGCTTTCGGCAACCGTCAAGCTGAAGGTCGGCCCGGTCTCGGCGAGCTTTTCCGGCGAGGTGACCCTCTCCGATATCAACCCGCCGGAAAGCTACACGATCTCAGGCGAAGGCAAGGGCGGCATCGCAGGTTTCGCCAAGGGTTCCGCCACTGTCACGCTGGTCGACGACGGCAGCGACACGCTGCTTCGTTACTCCACCAAAGCTCAGGTGGGTGGCAAGATCGCGCAGCTCGGCTCGCGACTGATCGATTCGACATCGCAGAAGCTCGCCGGCCAGTTTTTCGCGGATTTCAACAAGGCTGTGGTAGCCAAGGCCGCGCAAGCCTAATTTTTACCTTGCCTGAATTCATTTCGAAGGAAGTTGCGCCGAGGCCGGCCGTCCAGCAACGGCAGCCTTGTGCTCGTTCTGCCATCGGACCGCTTCGCGTGCTTCGACGCGAGCCTGTTTGCGATGTTTGCCCTGGCTCCACCAAGTCACGAACGAGCCGATGAACATGCCGATCAGCAAGGCCAGGAACAGAAATAGAAAGAAGGGTGCGCTGACCGCCAACATGCCGTCTTCAGGCCGGAAGGGGTTGAGCGCCAGGGTGACCATCTGGCGATTCGCGACTGCGAGCACGATCAGCACGATGCCGAGCGGCACGAAGACCACGAGCGAGACGATCCTTTTGAACTTATCCATGTGAATCTCCGGCAGCAGACTGTCTGCTGTTTTACCAGCATCTGTTGCAGAATAGGCGCGCTTTGTGGGGTTTCAAGGGCGGCGAAAGCCGCGCGCGAAGGATCAATCCTCTTCGTCGTCGAGACCCGGATTCAGGCGCTCGCGCAATTCCTTGCCTGTCTTGAAGAACGGAACCCATTTCTCCTCGACAAACACGCTCTCGCCGGTGCGCGGGTTGCGACCGGACCGTGAGGGACGATTCTTCACCGAAAACGCGCCGAAGCCTCGCAGTTCGACACGATTTCCGCCTGCCAAGGCATCTGTGATCTCGTCGAGCACGGCATTGACGATGTTCTCGACGTCGCGATGGTAGAGATGCGGATTGCGAGCCGCAACGATCTGCACCAGTTCTGACTTGATCACGGTTGCCCCCTGAAAAGTTTAGATTTTTAACCGCGCCCAACCTGCCAAACGGAGACAAGACCGTCAAGAAACAACTTGTCGGCGCCGAAGACGCGAAGGACGTCGGGAGTGATTGCCTGGCCGAGACCGGAGAGGTTCAACACCTCGCTGATGGCACTCGCGAGCCAGAAGGACGAGGAAGATTTACGCTCCTTCCAGTCCACGATCGGCAGGTCCTTCGAGATGCCCCGTGATTCCAGATAGTCGCGGATGTCCTCCTCGCCGCCAAGTTTGTCGACCAGCTTGACGTTGAGTGCCTGGCGACCGGTGAAGATCGTGCCATCCGCGAGCTTCAGCACCTCGTCGCGCGGCATCTTGCGGCGATCGGCAACGAGATCGACGAACCAGGCATAGCTGTCCATCACCATGCTGCGGATCATCGTTTTGGCTTCCTCGCTCGCGGGATGGAAGGGCGACGGCTCGGCCTTCAGCGGCGCCGACTTGATCTCCTCCAGCGAGACGCCGACCTTCTTCATCACCTCATCGACCTGCGGATATTGGAAGATCACGCCGATCGAACCGGTGATCGAGCTTTCGCCCGCGACGATCTGGTCGCCGGCGGTGGCAATCATATAGCCGGCAGATGCGGCCAGCGTGCGGATATCGGAAACGACCGGCTTCTTTTCGGAAACCTTGCGGATCGCCTTGAAGATGCGTTCGCCGCCATAGGTCGTCCCGCCCGGCGAGGAAATCGAGACGATCAACGCCTTGGCCTGGCTGCTTTCGGCAATCTTGGCGAGGCGCTCCAGCAATTCCTTGTCATCGGTGATCAAACCAGAGATTTCGATGCGGGCGACATGAGGCAAGGCGGATCCGGCACTCTCGCCGGCAACGGCACGATAGAGCGCAAAACCGATACCGACCAGGAAGACAAGTGCAACGACCCGCCAGAAACTCAGCTTGCGGCGCAGGGAGCGCCGGTCCGCGATTGCCATTTGATCCATAAAATCACCCTTCGAGACGAACCGTCGTTGCTAAATAGGCTCTCTAGCGCGTTTTGCAGCGGCTCACATCACGTTTTTATGTTGCCCATTATTGTTTGTTGATTGAATAAAAACCATATTGGCGGACAAAGCAAAGCTCCTACCGGTTCCATCGGCATTGCCGAGATGGGGCGTGGAAACGAGCTAGAAGGAACAACCCGGCACTCATGCTGCAGCATATTCGAAAAACGGCAGGCTTTACTGCGGCGCTGGAGCCGCGCGCGGATGCCTACCAGGCGGCGCTGGCGCATTCCTCGCTCGTGCGTAAGCTCAAGATACTGCTGCCGATCCTGGCCGGCGTGATTTCTGCCGCCTTCATCGCTATCTCAATCGTCCGCGCCTACCTGCCGGAAAACCTTTCGATTGAAAACGCGCGGATCGAAAACGGCAAGATCGTCATGGAACGACCGGCGATTTCTGGCCGCAACAAGGACGGCATCAGCTACTCGATGACCGCCAGCCGTGCGCTGCAGGATATCAAGAATTCGAACATGATCACGCTCGAGGACGTCAAGGCCGCCGTACCGGTCAACGACGACGTTATCGCGAGGGTCATCGCGACCGGCGCCGACTTCGACCGCGGCACGGACATGCTCGATCTGAACTCTCCGTTCGACGTCAATCTGAGCAACGGGATCACCGCCCGCTTCAAGTCCGCCCATCTCGATATCAATGCTGGTGTGATGAATTCACCCGAGCACGTCGATATCGCCATGAAAGAAGGCTCTATCGTTGCAGAGTCTTTAAAGATAACGGATAAGGGACATACCATCACCTTCAAAGGCCAGGTTCGCGTCCATCTCGATCCAGCCACCATCCGCAACAAAGGCAAGTAGAGCCCGGCCGTCATGATCAATCGCCGCCTTCTTACACGCAATGCCGCAGTTCTGATCGCGGCAGGATTTATTTCCTGTCTAGCAGCGACCGCACATGCCCAGACGACCACCAGCCAAATGGAAGGCCTGAAGCTTTCCGGCGACCAACCGATCCAGATCCAGAGTGACCAACTCGAGATCAAGGAGCAGGAAAAGAAGGCCTATTTTACCGGCAACGTCCAGGTCGTGCAGGGCACGACCACGATGAAGGCGGGCAAGATGACGGTTCTTTATACGGGTGAAGGTGGCTCGGTGACCTCGGGCAACGCCAATATCGACAAGATATTCCTCGACGAGACGGTATTCCTGACCTCGGGCACCCAGCAGGCCACCGCCGAAAAGGGCGAGTTCGACATGAAATCCCAAACCTTCGTGCTTTCCGGCAAACAGGTCGTACTGTCTGAAGGTCCCAACGTCTTCAAGGGCTGCAAACTCACCGTCCTGATGGAAACCGGCCAGGCCAAGCTTGACGCCTGTGGCGGGCGTGTCGAGATCCTGCTCGATCCGAAATCGCGACCGAAGCAATAATAGACATTTGACGTGAAAATACCGTTCATCACCAGTCTGTCGGCAAGGAAGCCGTCCGCGCCCGAACCCTTCGTCGTACGCGATAAAGCGCGCTACGAGGGCACGCTTGTCGCGCATGGGCTTTCGAAGACCTATGACACGCGTCGCGTCGTCAACGGCGTGTCGCTGGTCGTGCGCCGTGGCGAGGCCGTCGGATTGCTCGGGCCGAACGGCGCGGGCAAAACGACCTGCTTCTACATGATCACCGGCCTTGTGCCGGTGGACGAAGGCATGATTGCGATCAACGGCAACGAAGTCACCCGCATGCCGATGTATCGCCGCGCCCGGTTGGGCGTAGGTTATCTGCCGCAGGAAGCATCGATCTTCCGCGGCCTGACCGTCGAGGAAAACATCCGGGCGGTGCTGGAAGTCCACGAGCCCGACAAGGACAAGCGGGAACGCAAGCTCGACGAACTGCTGGAAGAGTTCCATATCAGCCAGCTTCGGAAAACGGCGGCCGTTGCGCTTTCCGGCGGTGAGCGCCGGCGCCTTGAAATTGCCCGAGCGCTGGCGACCGACCCCGCTTTCATGCTGCTCGACGAACCTTTCGCGGGCGTCGACCCTATTTCGGTTTCCGACATCCAGAACCTCGTGCGCCACTTGACGGCACGCGGGATTGGCGTTCTGATAACGGACCACAACGTCCGCGAGACCTTGGGCCTGATCGACCGGGCCTACATCATCCATGCGGGCGAAGTGCTGACCCACGGCCGGGCGGACGACATTGTCAACAACCCGGACGTTCGCCGCCTCTACCTCGGCGACAAGTTCAGCCTCTAGACGCTGTTCCGGTCGCTGCAGCGCGCCAAAGAAATTTACTTTCCCGCACTGCAGCGCTTGACCAAATCTTTCAAAAAAGCAATTCTTGTGCCAGATGCAAATTCGGCCTTGTGGGGGCTTGGCCGAAAACGAGCGTCCGCCATCCATGACCGGGTGGTTCAAGGGGATTGCACGGGAGTTTCGCGTCCGCCATGGGTTTATCCGCTAATCTTTTCCTACGCCAAACCCAATCGCTGGTGATGACGCCGCAGCTGATGCAATCCATCCAGCTGCTGCAGATGACGCATTTCGAACTCAACCAGTTCATCGCCCAGGAAGTCGAAAAGAACCCGCTGCTCGAAATTACGTCAAACGAGAGCGAAAACGACGCGGAAACAGGCTTCGAAACCGCCGACGACTTTGACCCGACCGAAGGCCGCGAGAGTTCGGCAGTGGCCGAAGTCGATAGCGGCTGGTACGAGGGGTCCTCCTCCATCAGCGCCGAAAGGCTTGGCGAAGGGCTCGACACGGGCTTCGAAAACGTCTTCCCCGACGATGGCCCGGCGCGGCGCGCCGACGCCCCGGAACTGCTCAGCCAATGGAAATCGATGCCGGGCGGCGATGCCGGCGAAGACTACGACCTGGATGATTTCGTCGCCGGCCAAGTGACGCTACGCGATCACCTGAACCAGCAGATCCCCTTCCTGATCGTCGATGCGGCCGACCGCCTGATTGCCCAGCATCTCGTCGATCAGCTGGACGAGGCCGGTTATATGCTCGGCGACATCGAGGAGATTGCCGCCCGCCTCGGCAAAAGCGCCGAGAATGTAGAAGCCATCCTCCGCTCGCTGCAGACGCTCGATCCGCCGGGCGTCTTCGCGCGATCGCTCAGCGAATGTCTGGCAATCCAGCTTCGGGAAAAAGACCGGCTCGACCCGGCCATGGATGCGCTGATCAGACATCTGGATCTGCTGGGCAAACGCGACTTCGCCTCGCTTCGAAAGATCTGCGGCGTCGACGACGAAGACCTCATCGACATGCTGGCAGAAATCCGCTGTCTCAACCCGAAGCCCGGCGCCGGCTTCGAGCGCGGCATGTCTGAGACGATTTCGCCGGATATCGTTGTGCGCGCGGCGCCCGACGGCAGCTGGATGGTCGAGCTCAATCCGGACACCCTCCCGCGCGTCCTGGTAAACCACAGCTATTTCCAGACGGTGTCCAAGCACTGCCCGAAAAACGGGGACGACCACAACTTCCTTTCCGAATGCATGCAGAATGCCAATTGGCTGACGCGCAGCCTCGACCAGCGGGCCAAGACGATCATGAAGGTGGCCGCCGAAATCGTCCGGCAACAGGATGCCTTCCTGATGCACGGCGTCGATCACCTGCGCCCGCTCAACCTCAAGACCGTCGCCGAAGCGATCAAGATGCATGAATCGACGGTCAGCCGCGTAACCTCCAACAAATACATGCTGACGCCGCGGGGGCTGTTCGAACTCAAATATTTCTTCACGGTGTCGATCGGCTCGGCCGAAGAGGGCGGCGACAGCCATTCGGCGGAGGCCGTGCGCCATCGGATTCGCCTGTTGATTGCCCAGGAGACGCCTGAGACGGTGCTCTCCGACGACGATATCGTCGTCAGCCTGAAACGCGGCGGGGTCGAGCTCGCGCGCCGGACCGTCGCGAAGTACCGCGAGGCGATGAACATTCCTTCTTCCGTCCAGCGCCGTCGCGAAAAGCGCGCGATCGCGGGGGTCGCGGCGTTCTGAGATACCGGCGAAACACCCGGGTTTCCACAGGCCTACGTAGAAATCCCGAGGTCCGCTGCCGTTGACATTTAAAACATCGGGCGCTAGAAGCCCGCCGCAACTGCACGGGGCATGGCACGAAACGTATCCCATTATCCAGACAGGCATCGATTGCAGCAATTTGGCCCAGTCGCATGTGAACGGCTTGGATGCGGGGACGGCTTGGCGTAGACTGGAACACGCAAGTCACGACAAGAAGGAAGAACTCCATGAGTGTGCGTGTATCCGGTAAGCATATGGAAATTGGCGATTCGTTCCGTCAAAGGATCGAGGACCAAATCGGAGAAGCGGTTACAAAATACTTCGACGGAGGCTACTCAGGCCAAGTCATCGTGGAAAAGGCTGGTTCGCGCTTTTCTGCCGACTGCAAGGTGCATCTCGATACCGGGATCGTCCTGCATGCGGCCGGCGAGGCGAATGATCCGCAGATCAGTTTCGATGCCGCAGCACAGCGGATCGAAAAACGTCTGCGCCGCTACAAGCGGCGGCTCAAGGATCATCATGCCGGCAACCATGTGAATGGTTATGCGGAAGTTGCCTACACTGTTATGGACAGCGTACCGGATGAAGGGGAGGAAGTGCCCGAGGATTTCGCGCCGACCATCGTCGCGGAAAGTTCGAAGCAGTTGAAGACAATGACGGTCGCAAGCGCCGTCATGGCACTTGATATGACAGACGAGCCTGTTCTTCTGTTCCGCAGCCCCGGCAAGGAACATCTGAACATTGTGTACCGCCGCAATGACGGCAATATTGGCTGGATCGATTCCACCAATATCAAGAACTAACAACTTGGGGAGAGCGTCGGAGACGGCGCTCCCCTTCGCCTAGGGCACAAGCTCTTGCGGCACGAAGGATGAAGAGAATGGCATTGGCAGATTTGCTGCAGCAAGATGCGATTATTCCTGCCCTAAAGGTAAACTCCAAAAAGCAGCTATTGCAGGAGCTGGCGGCCAAGGCTTCCAAGTTGACAGGCGTGAGCGAACGAGAAATCTTCGACATCATCCTGCAGCGCGAAAGGCTCGGTTCCACCGGCGTCGGCCACGGCATCGCCATCCCGCACGGCAAGCTCAACAGCATCTCGTCGATCAAGGGTATTTTCGCACGCCTTGAAGCGCCGGTCGATTTCGAAGCGCTCGACGACGAGCCGGTCGATCTGGTGTTCCTGCTGCTGGCACCCGAAGGCGCCGGCGCCGATCACCTGAAGGCCCTGTCGCGCATCGCCCGCGTCCTGCGCGACCAGGATCTCGTCGCCAAGCTGCGCAAGACCGATTCCGCTTCGGCGATCTATGCCTTCCTCAACGAGGAACAGGCCAACCACGCCGCCTGACGGCATATGCATTCGTGGGGACGAAACGAACCGCCCGGCCGCTGTCAAAGCGCCGGGCGGTTTTGTTTTTGAGCCGCATTTCGCGGGGATTATGCGTGGAAACTCAACGGATCTGGAACAATCGCCAGTCCGACGAGCAAACACCAACGGGAGTGTCCGGCCTAGAATGAGAAGCAGGCTTATCGCCTGCTTCTCAAAGACTTCAGGCGCTCTTCTCACCGGCGGCTTCTGCAGAGGCCTCCGCCTTCGGTCCACCTTTTGCGACACCGACCATAGCGGGCCGCAGCACGCGTTCACCGATCGTGAAACCGGCCTGGACGACCTGGACGACGGTATTGTTCGGGACAGCAGGGTTCGGGATTTCGAACATAGCCTGGTGGAAATTCGGGTCGAACTTCTGGCCTTCAGGATCGATCTTCTTCACGCCGTGGCGCTCCAGAGCGGACAGCATCGAGCGTTCAGTCATCTCGACGCCCTCCAGGAGCGTGGTCAGCGAGGCATCTGCCGTGGCGCGCATTTCGGTCGGCACGGCGTCCAGCGCCCGGCGCAGGTTGTCCGAAACGGCGAGCATGTCGCGCGCAAAGCCGGCCGCCGCATAGGACTTAGCGTCCTTGATTTCGCGTTCGGTGCGGCGGCGCAGGTTATCCATCTCAGCGGCAAGCCGCAGGAAACGGTCGCGCAACTCGTTGTTCTCGGCCTTCAGCAATTCCAGCGGATCAGGTTCGGCGGCAGGCGCCTCGGCATTCTTCTGGTTGGCCGCGTCCTCAAGAGCAGATGCTACGGCTTCCGCGGTGTTCTCCGCGGCAGTTGCGTCAGGTCCGTTCTTGTTGGTTTCGTCGGTCATGACGGTCTCCGGTTATTCTTGACTTCGATTTACGGGCTTGGATTTGTGCCCGATATCGAGGTTTAAGGTGGAAAAATCAAGGCTTGCTGGGAAACTTGGGCCGGTCCGGCCGCAAAATTCAGCGCGACAGCCTGGCAAGCAGCTGCGCGGTGTAATCCACCATCGGCACGATGCGGGAATAATTGAGCCGCGTCGGCCCGATGACACCGACGGCACCGACGATGCGGTCCTCGCCGTCGCGATAAGGCGCCACGATGAGCGACGAGCCGGAAAGCGAAAACAGCTTGTTTTCCGAGCCGATGAAGATCCGGACGCCCGGCCCCTTTTCGGCGAGATCAAGAATCTCGATCAGACTGTCCTTCTTTTCGAGATCGTCGAAAAGCAGCCGCAAACGATCGAGATCGGCAACATCCGCCAGGCCTTCGAGCAGATTGGCCCGGCCGCGGACGATCAGCTGGGTCGGCTTTCCTTCCTCGCTGTCGCCGGACCAGACCGCCAGACCGCGCTCGACCAGTTCCTGCGAGAGCGCATAAAGCTCGCCCTGGACCTGGTCCTTGAGGGTCTTCAGCTGGCCACGCAGTTCCGGTAGCGTCTGGCCGCTCAGGTGGGCATTGAGGAAATTCGCCGCCTCGGTCAGCTGCGACGAGGTCACGCCGGCGGGCAATTCGATGATGCGGTTTTCGACCTGGTTGTGATCGCCGACCAGCACGGCGAGCGCCTTGGTCGGCTCCAGGCGGATGAACTCGACATGCTTGAGAACCGGATCGCTCTTGGTGGTGATGACAATGCCGGCGCCGCGCGAGACGCCTGAGAGCATACGGCTTGCCTCCGCCATCAGGCTTTCCATCGGCTGATCTCGGTCGGCCGGGCGGATCTGCCGATCGATATTGGCACGCTCCTCGGCAGACAGGTCTCCGACCTGCATGAAGGCGTCAACGAAAAACCGGAGCCCCGACTGGGTCGGCAGGCGCCCGGCGCTGATATGCGGGGAATAGATGAGGCCGAGCTCCTCGAGATCGCTCATCACATTGCGCACCGAAGCCGGCGACAAGGAGATGGGCAGCAGCCGTGAAAGATTGCGGGAACCTAGCGGCTCACCGTTTTCCAGGTAGCTTTCCACGATGCGGCGGAAAATTTCGCGCGAACGGTCATCGAGCACAGAGCCGCTGTCCCTACCCGTCGATGCCGAAAATCCCATCTAGACCTTCACCGTTCCGTTGATCATTCGACAAAATATAGTCATTCGACGCGCCTTCTCCAAAGGGAAAATTGCGCCAGCCAGGATCATTCGCCTGCACACTCATTAGGGCTTTTTCTTTGCAAAAGCTCGGCCGGGGCCTTAGAAGGCGGAAACAGAAATCCAGGGAGTGAAGCATGCGGCCTTCAGGCAGACAGTTGAACCAGATGCGCAAGGTCTCGTTCGAGCGCAATTTCTCCAAGCACGCGGAAGGTTCCTGCCTCGTGAAGTTCGGCGACACGCATGTGCTGTGCACCGCGAGTCTTGAAGAAAAGACGCCGCCGTGGCTGCGCAACAGCGGCAAGGGCTGGGTGACGGCCGAATACGGCATGCTGCCGCGCGCCACCGGCGACCGCATGAAGCGCGAAGCCGCTAGCGGCAAGCAGGGCGGCCGCACCCAGGAAATCCAGCGCCTGATCGGTCGGTCCTTGCGCGCCGTCATCGATCTCGAAGCACTCGGCGAAAAGCAGATCACCATCGACTGCGACGTCATCCAGGCGGATGGCGGCACGCGCACCGCCTCGATCACCGGTGGCTGGATTGCGCTCTACGACTGCCTGAAGTGGATGGAAGCCCGCTCGATGACCAAGGTCGACAAGGTGCTGAAGGACCATGTCGCGGCGATCTCCTGCGGCATCTTTGCCGGCCAGCCGGTAATCGACCTCGACTATATCGAGGATTCGGCTGCCGAGACGGACGCCAATTTCGTCATGACCGGCTCCGGCGGCATCGTCGAGGTGCAGGGCACGGCGGAAGGCAAGCCCTTCAGCCAGGAAGAGTTCCTGAAGCTGCTGGCGCTCGCTCAGGACGGTACCCAGGAACTGGTGGCGCTGCAGAAGCAGGCGATTGCCTGAACCTGAAAGAGGTGCGGTTTGATTGAAGGCATTCTCGAAACCGCGCTCTACGCCGATGATCTCGATGCCGCCGAAGCGTTCTACGGCGGCATTCTCGGCCTTGAGAAGGTGCTGCGCGCTGGTACCAGACATGTGTTCTTCCGTTGTGGGCCGGGGATCCTGCTGATCTTCAATCCGGCTGAGACGATCAAGCCACCGCCCGCCGATGCGCTGCCCGTACCGCCACATGGCGCGACGGGACCGGGACATGTCTGCTTTCGCATGACGGGCGACGCGATTGACTTGATCAAGGAAAAGCTCAACAAGGCAGGGATTGCCATCGAAAGCGATTTCCGCTGGCCGAACGGTGCCCGCTCAATCTATTTCCGCGATCCGGCCGGCAACAGCCTGGAATGCGCAGAGCCCAGGCTCTGGAATATCGAATAGGAATTATCATGCGCAAGCTCGTTACCAAGACGATCGTGGTCGCCAGCCACAATGCCGGAAAGATCCGCGAAATCGCCGAACTGATCGGCCCCTTCGGCTTCTCGGCCAAATCCGCCGCCGAACTGCAATTCGAAGAGCCGGACGAGACGGGCACGACATTCGAGGAAAATGCCGCGATCAAGGCACTCGCCTCCGCCAGGGCCTCCGGCCTGCCCGCACTGTCTGACGATTCCGGTATTGTCATCGACGCGCTCGACGGCGCGCCGGGTGTCTACACCGCCAACTGGGCGGAACGTGAGGATGGCAGCCGCGATTTTCAGATGGCGATGGAAAAGGTCGAGAAGGCGCTCGAAGAACGCGGCGCGACCAAGCCGGAACAGCGCGGTTGCCGCTTTGTCAGCGTTCTCTGTCTCGCATGGCCTGACGGACACACGGAAATGTTCCGGGGCGAAGTGGAAGGCACCGTAGTGTGGCCGCCGCGCGGCATCCAGGGTTTTGGTTATGACCCTGTCTTCCAACCGGAAGGCTATGATATTACCTTCGGTGAAATGAGTAGTGACCAGAAACACGGCTGGAAACCTGGCGAACCGGAAGCGCTTTCGCATCGCGCCCGCGCCTTCAAGCGTTTCGTCGAAACCTGCCTGGAGGCTTGAGGCATTTTGAACTCGGCCGCTCCTCTTCTGCGCGACACCCTTCTGCCCGATACCGGCGAGCCGGGCTTTGGCGTCTATGTGCATTGGCCATTCTGTGCGGCCAAGTGCCCCTATTGCGACTTCAACAGCCATGTGCGCCATCAGCCCGTGGACCAGCCGCGTTTCACCGCCGCCTTCCTGAAGGAGATGGAAGTGATGCGGCGGATGAGCGGGCCGAAAACCGTCACCAGTATTTTCCTCGGCGGCGGCACGCCGTCTCTGATGGACCCCACCACGGTCTCGGCGATCCTCGACGGCATTGCCAGGCATTGGCATGTGCCCGACGGCATCGAGATCACCATGGAGGCCAACCCTTCCAGCGTCGAGGCGACCCGCTTCCGCGGCTATCGCGCTGCCGGGGTCAACCGCGTCTCGCTCGGCGTACAGGCGCTCAACGATCCGGACCTCAAATTCCTCGGTCGGCTGCATGACGTTGCCGATGCGCTGAAGGCCATCAAACTGGCGCGGGAGATCTTTCCGCGCATGTCCTTCGATCTCATCTATGCCCGGCCGAAACAGACGGTCGAGGCCTGGGAAGCGGAGCTGAAGGAAGCGGTTTCCTACGCGGTCGACCATTTGTCGCTCTACCAGCTCACCATCGAGGAAGGCACGCCCTTCTATGGCCTGCACAAGGCCGGCAAGCTGATCGTGCCGGATGACGACCAATCCGCAGCGCTCTACGAGGCGACGCAGGAAATTACCGAGCGGTTCGGCATGCCGGCCTACGAGGTTTCCAATCACGCCCGCCCCGGTGCTGAAAGCCGCCACAACCTGACCTATTGGCGCTATGGCGAGTATGCCGGCATCGGACCCGGCGCCCACGGTCGGCTGATGCGTGGCAGAAACAAGATCGCCACCTCCACCGAACGGCGTCCTGAAACCTGGCTGGAACAGGTGGAGCGTGTCGGGCACGGCATGCTGGACGAAGAAATCCTCGGCTTCGAGGAACAGGCCGACGAATTGCTGCTGATGGGCCTGCGGCTGCGGGAAGGCGTCGATCTCGCCCGCTGGCAGCAGCTTTCCGGCCGGGACCCGGACCCGATCCGCGAGGAGCGGCTGCTGGAATATGGCTTCATCGAGCGGATCGGCAACTCGCGGCTGCGCTGCACGCCGTCCGGTATGCTGATCCTTGACGCTGTCGTGGCCGATCTCGCCTGCTGAAAACCCGGCGCTTAAGCTTTTACCGCCAGAACATGCAGCCAGTCGGTCGGCTTCCTGTCGTAGCCGCTGCCCTGTACCTCATCGATATCGACGGATGTCCAGGCGAAAGCCCCGTAGGCCGCACTTAGCCAGGCCTTGGACGGGTAATTGTAATAACGCCCGAGGCCGTCATGCCCCTCGGCTTCGCCAGCCTTGAAACTCGCATAGAAGACGCCGCCGGGGCGCAAGGCCTCGTGGATGCGGCCGAGGATGCCGCCGAGTTCCGCCCGTGGTGCATGCAGCAGGCAGGCATTGGCCCATATGCCATCGAAAGCCGAGACCGCGTCGATATCCCCGAAACGGAGCACGCTAACCGGCCTGCCCAGATGTTTGGCGGCTTCCTGCGCCATCTCCGGCGTGCCATCGGTGGGCGTGACGTCGAAACCCCGCGCGATCATGGCCGCGCTATCCCGCCCGCTGCCGCAGCCGAGTTCGAGGATGGCAGCGCCAGGCACAAGTTTCGACAGGAAGCTATCGAGGCGGCGTGTATTTGGTGCGGAGCTCTCCGCGTAAGCCACCGCGTTTTCGCTGTAGAAGCTCGCCGTCGGATCCTTTTCCATGGCCATTCGTGATCCTCAGCGCTGCGACATCAGCAGCTTGGTGCCAAAGCCGACAAAAACCATGCCGACGCCCAGATCGATCTTCTTCTTTGCCTTCAGATAGGCTGCGGCCACCGTCCGGTGAGTGATCAGCGCGACGAGAAAAGAATAATAGATGGTCGAAACGGTGACCATGACCGCGATCGCCGCCAAGCCATAGAGGAAGGGCGTTCCGACCGGCATGGTCGCGGCAAAAAGGCTGGCAACGAACAGCGCCGATTTCGGATTGGCAAGATTAGTCACCAGGCCCATGCGATAGGCGGTCTTGAGCGGCACGTCGATACGCGCCGCCGCTATATCAGCCGACTGGCGCGACTTTCGCGCATCCAGGAATATCTTCAATCCGAGCCAGACAAGATAAAGTCCGCCGACGATCTTCAACGCCACATAGGCGAAAGGTGCCGCCTGGAAGAGGACGTTGATCCCCAGCCACCCGGCAAGACCCCAGCAGAACGTGCCTGTAATGGTCCCCATTGCCGCGAGAATCGGCACGCGACGCGGCGCGGTCAGCGCATAACGCATGACCAGAAGCGTGTTGGGCCCTGGCGTTATGCACGCCACGGCCCAGATCATTGCAACAGAAAGCAGAAACATGGATTTTAAGCGTTGTTCTCGTTGATCAGCCGTTTCAGCAGTTCTACCTCGTGGCTGAGCTTCGTGTCACCCGAAATCAGCTCCTCGATCTTGCGGACGGCATGCAGGACGGTCGTGTGGTCCCTGCCGCCGAAACGACGCCCGATCTCCGGGAAGGAGCGCGGCGTCAGCGTCTTCGACAGATACATGGCGATCTGGCGCGGCTTGACGATGACGCGGGTGCGGCGGTTCGAGACCAGTTCCTGGCGCGACACATTATAATGGCGGGCGACGATGCGCTGGATGTCCTCGATGCGGACGCGCTTGGCCTCGCCGGCACCCACCAAATGGGCGAGCAGTTCATCGACACGCTCGATCGAAAGGGAGGGCTCGAAGGAACGGCGGAACAGGAGCTGATTGAACGCGCCTTCCAGTTCGCGACCGCTGGCGGTGACATTTCTCGCCACGTGGCTGAGGATTTCCGCCGGGATATCCAGCGACGGATCGTCCTGGCGGGCAGTCGCCAGGCGGCCCTTGATCATTTCGAGACGCATCTCGTAATCCGGCGCTTCGACTTCGATCGCCACACCACCCTGCAGACGTGAACGAACGCGCGGATCGAGCGATTCCAGCTCCCAGGGCGCACGGTCGGCGGCAACCACCACCTGCTTGGCGCTGTCGAGCAGCATGTTCAGGAGATGGCAGAACTCGTTCTGGATCATCTTGCCCTGCAGGAACTGCATGTCGTCGATGATCAGCAGATCGATATTGCGAAGCGAGTCCTTTAGCGTCAGTGCATCATTGTCACGGATCGCGGTCGCGAAACGCCACATGAAATATTCCGCCGTCAGGTAGACGACCCGCGGCATGCGCTCGCTGCCGACCGCCGCATTGGCGATCGCCTGCAGAAGATGCGTCTTGCCAAGGCCGACGCCGGAATGAATGAACAGCGGATTGAAACGGACCGCGCTGGCGCCAGCTTCGGCGATCGTCTTGGCGGCAGCAAGCGCTACCCGGTTCGACGGACCTTCCACGAACGTATCAAAGGTAAAGCGGCTATCGAGCGGTGAGCCGAACAGCGGGCCTGGAACGTGGGCCGAACGGGCAGGAGAAGCCGACGGCGACGGGAAAGCGGCAATCTTGCCGATCTCGCGGGGAGCCTGAGAGCGCGGGAAGGAGGTTGCGACGACGGGCTCCGGCGCAAGAGTGCGCTCTTCACCTGCCACAAGTACCTTGGTGTTGCGGCTTGCGCTGCGCACCAGGATTTCCACCTTCAGGATCTCCGCGTCTTCCGCCTGGAATATGGTGGTGATCTGATCGAGGTAGCGATTGTTGATCCAGGATTTCAGAAAAGTGGTCGGAACCGTGAGCCGAACAACGCTCTTCGAAACGGAATGCAGCTTCAGGCGTCCGAACCAGCTCGCATAAACATCCTGGCCGACCTGTGCCTTCAAACGCGTGCTAAACCGCTCAAAAAGAGCATTATGCTTCATCTCCGTCGTTTCCCCTGCCGCCTGGGAGCAACTTGAATCAAATCCTTGCCGTGCGTGGTCCCCATTACCTGCACGGGCCGATATAGTATTCATATGCATAATTCGCCGCCTTCCAAATCTAGTAGCCTGGCGGTTCTCGTTAACGCCGCCAGAACAAACATCGTTTCAAGGCATAGCAAAACCATTCCCAATCATTGAGAACCGTCGCCGCCCGTCCCCTTTTTTTAAAACTCTCTCTCGTCCTCGCAGCCGATCAAAAGTCCCGCCCAGCCCGCCTCGTGAACGGTCTGCGCTTGCAGGAGCCACCCCACATATACGAACGCTCTCATCCTCATCATGAGCCGTCCGAACTCTTCCACCTCCTTGGTCCGGATACAGGACCCGGATTCGCATTGACAAAGACCGACCGCTTCCGGAAATGCCAATTTCCGGACCACAACCGATGGTTATCAGGAAAACGGGAGAATTTATCCCCGTTGCAAAGGGCAAAAGTCTGCTTCCCGTCCTTCACTTTGACGGTTATCGGCAGCCTCTGAAGTAATCCCCGCGCCCCTTGCTGAAGGGCATTTAGGCAGGATCAAATGCCAAGATCAATGATGAATTTTACGCAAAATTAAGAGCCGGGCGTTGACTCCGCGAGCGTGATTTGAATGTCACAGAGGCATTCATGGAGAATCGCTGTTGAATCAATGGGATTCAAAAAGGACATACATTCTGAACGATTGTTCACAGAAAAAATAAAAATGTTCTTGACTCGATCCGAGGGCATTTGATGGCCCCCAAAGTCACCTACAGACTCATAGACCTCCAGTAAGCATTTGATATTTAAGTCTATTTTCTGTCACGCCGATGACACGAAATTGTTAATGAGCCGGATAAATATAAGGAGGCCTGAGAGAATCACAAAAAGCCCAGTCGGAACGACCAGGCTTCATTATGATACAGTTTGTGAAATTAATTAGGCCGAAAGGGCCTTCACACGTGCAGCAAGACGGGACACCTTGCGGGATGCCGTGTTGCTGTGAAGCACGCCCTTGGTGGCGGCGCGCTGGATTTCCGGCTGGGCAGCCTTGAGGGCTTCGGCAGCAACGGCCACATCGCCGGAAGCGATGGCTTCCTCGACTTTACGGATGAAGCCGCGAACGCGCGAGCGGCGGGACTTGTTGACTGCAGTACGGCGAGCGATCTTGCGGGTCGCTTTTTTCGCCGAAGTTGTATTGGCCATTTCATGCCTCTCTACGAATTCGAACCAAACTCCGCCGTTGCCGCGCCGGTCCTTGCGACCATCAATCCAGCAATTCGGGAGCAATAGAGGAAGCCATGATCAGGCTTTCCCAACTGTGGGCGGGCATATAACCGGAATACCCGCCCCAGTCAACGCGCATTTTGGTGGATGACCATCCGCTGTTGCACGATTTATCGGTTGGAGAACTGCGGCTTGCGCTTTTCCACGAAGGCCGCCATGCCTTCCTTCTGGTCGGCGGTCGCAAACAAGGAATGGAAAAGCCGCCGTTCGAAACGCAGCCCTTCGGCAAGCGTGCCCTCGAAGGAACGGTTGACGGCCTCCTTTGCCATCAGCACCGCGGCGCGCGGGAAGGAGGCGATCTTTGCGGCCGCCTCGACTGCCTCGTCGATCAACCGCTCCGGCGAAACGATGCGCGACACGAGCCCTGCCCGCTCCGCTTCCGCCACGTCCATCATCCGGCCGGTCATCACCATGTCCATCGCCTTCGCCTTGCCGACCGCTCGGGTCAGTCGCTGCGAACCGCCCATGCCGGGAATGACGCCGAGCGTGATCTCCGGCTGGCCAAACTTCGCGGTTTCCGAGGCGATGATGAAATCGCACATCATGGCGAGCTCACAGCCACCGCCGAGCGCGAAACCGGAAACGGCGGCAATCATCGGCTTTCGGGACGCGGCAATTGCCTCCCAGCCGGAGATGAAGTCGTTCACATACGCTTCGACGAAATCGATGCCCTGCATTTCCTTGATATCGGCGCCGGCGGCAAAGGCCTTTTCCGAGCCGGTGAGCACGATCGCACCGATCGCCTCGTCCTTGCCGAATGCGGAAAGCGCTTCGTTCAATTCGGCCATGACGGTCGAATTGAGCGCGTTCAGCGCGTTCGGACGATTGAGGGTGATGAGCGCGACGGCGCCCCGGGTTTCGGTCAGCAGGGTTTCATAGCTCATCGAATGTCTCCTCTTAGCTCTTCTGCTTTTGGCAGCGGTTATTTCTGGCAGACGGGGCAATAAAATGTGGAGCGGCCCGCCTGGGTGATGCGTGCGACGGTACCGCCGCAGCCCGGCGTGCGGCAAGCGCCGCCTTCCCGGTCGTAGACGGCGAAGGAGTGCTGGAAATAACCGAGAGAGCCATCCGTCTGGATATGGTCCCGCAGCGACGAACCTCCGGCGGCGATCGCATCGGCGATGACGTCGCGGATCGACTGGTTGAGGAGGACCAGCTCCTTGTTCGGCCTGCCGGTCTTGGTCACGACACTGCCGGCCGCGCGTTTCGGCGACAGATGCGCGCGCCACAGCGCCTCGCAGACATAGATATTGCCGAGGCCGGCGATCACCGTCTGGTCGAGGAGCGCGCCCTTGAGCGGCTGGCTCTTGCCCGCCAACCTGCCCGCCAGATAGTCCGCATCGAGCGCATTGCCGGTCGGCTCCGGCCCGAGCTCGGCAAAGGCCGGGTAAAGATCGAGCTCGCTGCGCTTCCACAGCTGCATGAAGCCGAAGCGGCGCGGGTCATTATAGATGACGCGCAGCAGGCCTTCATTCTGTCTCAGATGGAAGACGACATGATCGTGTTTCTGATCTTTCGAACGCGGATGGTGGAACTCGGCGAGCGCATCGTTCTCGATCCGAAACGATCCCGACATGCCGAGATGGCTGATCACGGTGAGATCGTCCTCCAGGTCGATCAGCAGGTATTTGGCGCGCCTGCCGAGCGAGACGATTCGGCGTTCGTTGACGGCATTGGCGAAATTCTCCGGAAGCGGAAAGCGCAGGTCCGGACGGTTGAGCTCCAGCCTGGCGATCACCGCACCTTCCATTGCCGGGGCGAGACCGCGCCGGACGGTTTCCACCTCTGGCAATTCGGGCATGATCGACTAACTTCCTGTTTCAACGACATCGCGCCTAGTCTATAGACCGGACCGGATGTCGCACCCATGTAATGACACGCGCCACAGATAGCGTGGGATGAGCGATTTCGCTATGGTCGCCGACCAGAAGAGAGACGTTAGGAGTTCACCGATGACTGAAGCTCGTACCAGCGCCGACGGCGGGATGGAAACGTCCTATGGCTTCCGCAAGGTCGCCGACGGCGAGAAGCAGGGTCTCGTCAACGACGTCTTCCATAAGGTCGCCAAACGCTACGACGTGATGAACGACGTGATGTCGGCCGGCATGCACCGTGTCTGGAAGGATGCGCTGATCGCCTCGCTCAATCCGAGAAAGGACGTCGGCTATAAAACCCTGGACGTGGCAGGCGGCACGGGCGATATCGCTTTCCGCATCGTCGAGGCTTCCGACCGCAAGGCGCATGTGACCGTGCTCGACATCAACGGCTCGATGCTGGCTGTCGGGGCCGAGCGCGCTGAGAAGAAACGTCTTTCCGAAAACCTCGCCTTCGTCGAGGCCAACGCTGAGTCCCTGCCCTTCGAGGCTAACTCCTTCGACGCCTACACGATCGCCTTCGGCATCCGCAACGTGCCGCATATCGACGTGGCTCTGAAGGAGGCCTATCGCGTGCTGAAGCGCGGCGGACGGCTGCTGGTGCTGGAATTTTCAGAAGTCGAGATGCCGCTTCTCGAGCGCTTTTACGAGGAATGGTCGTTCAAGGCGATCCCGCGCTTCGGAAAGATGATCACCGGCGAGGCGGAGCCCTATCAATATCTGGTGGAATCGATCCGGAAATTTCCGAACCAGGAGAATTTCGCAGCGATGATCCGCAATGCGGGTTTTTCGCGCGTCACCTACACCAATTATACCGGCGGCATCGCGGCGCTGCATTCCGGCTGGAAACTCTGAACGCATGAGCACGATCGGCGCTTATTTCCGGCTTGCCCGCGTCGGCTGGGTTCTGGTGCGCGAGGGCGTGGTATCGGCACTGCCGACCCAGGACATGCCGCCCTCCGTCGGCCTCATCAAGGCTCTGGTGGAGCCCTTGGCGCGGTTCCGCTCCAAAACGCAGGCGCGCAGCGAGCGGCTGACCCGCGCCGTCGACCGGCTGGGGCCTTCCTATGTCAAGATCGGCCAGTTCCTGGCGACCCGTCCGGATGTCGTCGGTGTCGACTGGGCCGTCGATCTCGCCATGCTGCAGGACCGGATGGCCTTCTTCCCGACCGCGATTGCGAAGGCGGCGGTCGAGGCATCGCTCGGCCGAACAATCGGCGATCTCTATTCTTCCTTCGACGAGCCGATCGCCGCGGCCTCGATCGCCCAGGTCCATCCCGGCGTCGTCAATGACAGGAAAGTGGCCATCAAGGTGGTGCGCCCGGGCGTGCGCCAGCGCTTCGCCCATGACATCGAAAGCATGTATCTCCTGGCGCGCATGCAGGAACGCTTCATGCGCTCCAGCCGGCGCTTAAGGCCCATCGAGGTGACGCGGACGCTCGAACAGACCACCAAGGTGGAAATGGACCTGCGCCTGGAGGCCGCGGCGCTTTCGGAGATTGCCGAGAATACCAAGGAGGATCCCGGGTTCCGAGTGCCGTTGGTCGACTGGGAACGCACCGGCCGCGACGTTATCACCATGGAATGGATCGACGGCGTCAAGATGTCGGATGTTGCGGCTCTTCGCGCCGCCGGCCACAATCTCGAAAAGCTCGCCGAGGTGCTGATCCAGTCCTTCCTGCGCCACACGCTGCGGGACGGCTTTTTCCATGCGGACATGCATCCCGGCAATCTGTTCGTCGACACCGCCGGCACGGTCGTCGCCGTCGACATGGGCATTGTCGGGCGATTGGGCAAAAAAGAGCGTCGCTTCCTCGCCGAAATCCTCTACGGCTTCATCACCCGCGACTATCTGCGCGTCGCGGAAGTGCATTTCGAAGCGGGCTATGTACCCGCCCATCACGACGTGGCGAGCTTCGCCCAGGCGATCCGCGCAATCGGCGAACCGATCCACGGCCAGCCGGCCGAAACGATCTCGATGGCGCGGCTCCTGGCGCTGCTCTTCGAAGTGACCGACCTGTTCGAGATGCAGACCCGTACCGAACTGATCCTGCTGCAGAAGACCATGGTGGTGGTCGAAGGCGTGTCGCGCATGCTCGATCCGCGCTTTAACATGTGGAAGGCTTCAGAACCGGTCGTCGGCCAATGGATCCGCGACAATCTCGGGCCGAAACGCATCGTCTCGGACCTGCGCGACGGGGTGAAAGCCGCCGTCAAGCTCGCCGAAGCCCTGCCGGAGATCGCCGCCAAGACGGAGACGCTACACCAAGAACTCGTCTATATGAGCGAGCACGGCCTGCGCTTCGATCCTGAGACCACAGAGGCCATCGGCAAGTCGGAAGCGCGACACAATCGTTCGGGACGCGTCGCGCTGTGGATCATCGCGCTGTCGCTGCTTTATATTGCCTTCACGCTCAGCTGAGCTTTGCCGGGCCACGTAGTGATGCAAAAACCCTGCTCCACAAGGGTTTTCGCCATAGTGCAACTCCAAAGCGGCCTTTATTCCGCCGAGTTCTCATCCTCTGTTAAGGAATACATTCCTTTTGGAATTCGCCTTTCGGAGACAGTTCATGGCGCTAGGCGCAACTCAACGCTTGCATGACGGCGTCGCGGCCGTCGAGACGATGACCCGTTTCGCGCTTGCCGTCCTGGCGCTCGCCTCCGGCGTCTACACCTATCTCGGGGCACGCAGCATTCTCGACGGGTCGCCGACGGCCGTATTCTTTGCAGCGGTCATCTACTCCGCCTCGGTCTCGGTCGGCATCTATGCCTTCTGGTCCTATATGGCCCGGTTCTACCCGCATGTGACGAGCCGTGGCGGCCGCACCGCCATGCTCGGCGTCATGGCGGTGGGTGCTGCGATGATCCTTGCCATGTCGAGCTGGCTGAATGCGGCGGCGCTTGCCGGTTCCGCAGCCGTGGAGCAGCATCTTTCCGAGACGGTCGAGGACTATACCGCGGATCTCGACCGCGCCCACCAGAACGCACTCGCGGCCCAAAGCCTGCTGCCGGATATCCAGCGCGCGTCCGAACGTTTCGCCCAGCTTGCGGGCGTCGAGCGCCAGTCCGGTTCGCTCACCGGCACGACCGGATCGGGCAGCGTCGTGCAGCTTCTCAGCCAGATGTCGGCGCAGATGAAGTCGCTTTCAGCCAACATCAATGCCTCGCGCGAACAGGTGGACGACCTCTTCGCCCAAGGCCAGAAACGGCTTGAGACGATGCGTTCGCTGGTTTCCGCGCCGGGCACGATCGAGCCGCGTGCCGACCAGTTTTCGACCGAAGCCGTGGCACTGACCGGCGTCATCACCTCGCTTGCCCAGACCTCGATCGCACCATCGATCCGCCGCGCGGCTGGCGACCTGTCGCTCGGCTTCATTGCGCCGGTCCCGGATGGCGGCGCTGCCGATCTCGTCAACCGACAGAACCAGGTAATGGACACGGTGCGTACCTCGGTCACGGCGCAATCCAAGGCGCTCGCCAAGGCTGCCGACGAAATCCTCGCCCGGCCGCCCGTGCAGGAGCGTCGTTTCGTGCCACTCTCCTCCGCCGAAGCCGTGCTGAGTTATGCGCAGGACTTCATTCCCGCCTGGGCCGGCGCTATTTCCATCGACCTGCTGCCTGGTGTGATGGTGTTCATCCTGGCCGTCGTGCATGGCGCTATCCGCCGCCAGGAAGAAAACCTACCCTTCGCGGAACGGATCACGGCGGCCGAACTTCTCAGGGCGCTGGAGGTGCAGCGCGCCGTTACCGCCAGCGGCGTCACCATCGAACAGGCCGTTTCCAAAACAGACGCGAAGAGCGAAACACCAACGTCAAATCCGGAATTGTCGCCGGAGACCGAGCCGAACAATATCACCGCCATCGACCTCAAGTCGCGCAGCCGGGACCGGACGCATGAGGATCGGTGAGGCGATCAGCAAACTCGACGAAGGCGTGCTGATGCGCGCCGCCTTCTACATGCTGCTCTCGGCCGCGGCGGTGTTCCTCGTCGTCGATATTCGCGACATGACGGTGATGAACGCCGCCTTGCCCGGCTTCGATCCGATGCACGAGGACCAGCCCGTGCTGCCGCCGGCGCTGACCGAAGGCGTGCCCGCAGCACCGCCGGTGCAGCCCGCCAGCCCCAAGGAAGTGCTGCGCAAGCCGATCACCTTCGAGCTCACCACAGGCGGCCTGCTGCTCGCCGAAGGGACGATCGACCGGGGCGCCGCCGCCCGCTTCTCAAAGGAGATCGAGACCCGCGGGGAATATGTGAAGACGGTGACGCTCAACTCCCCCGGCGGCTCGGTTGACGATGCCCTCGCCATGTCGAAGCTGATCCGCGACAGGAAGCTCGACACGAAGGTCGCGTCAAAAGCGCTCTGCGCCTCTTCCTGCCCGATCGTATTTGCCGGCGGCGTCGGGCGTTTGGCGGAAAAGGATGCCGTGATCGGCGTGCACCAGGTGTTCAACGGAGCCAAGGACCGGCCGTCGGCGGAACAGGCGATGTCCGCCGCGCAGACGACCACGGCGCGGGTCGCCCGGCATCTCGACCAGATGGGCATCGGTGCGGGGCTCTGGATCCATGCGCTCGAAACGCCGCCGGACCGGCTCTATTACCTGACACCGAAGGAAATGACGGATTTCAAGCTGACGACCGAGCCGCTCGCGACGGCGAGGAAGAAGAGTTAGCGCCCGTTGTGCCTTGAGGGGCCGGGTCAGCCCTGCGGCTTGATCTCCCGCTCGCAGAAGGTGATGCGGTTGCTGAACGGGTCGGTGACCGTCACTTCCAGGCCCCAATCCGCCTGTTCGAGCCCTGGCTTCATGTACTGATAGTTCCTGCCGATCAGTTCCTGCTGAAAGGCGCGCGCACCCGTCATCGGCACGAAGACCCTGGCTCCCGGTGACGCGTCGCCCGCATGTTCGGAGAGGTGCATCAGCATGCCGCTTCGCGAGATCTGGCAATAAAGCGGGAAGTTTTCGCCGAAGCGATGCTCCCAGTCCACGGTAAAGCCTAAGAAATCGCGGTAGAATTCCATCGCCTTGTCGACGGAGAATATCCGGAAGATCGGGATCGCCGGCTGGATCGACACCGCATCCGGCTTCCTCTGCTGCGGCTCTGACGCGTCGATCTTTGCAGCAAGGATATTCCAGTTGTCGTAGCCGAACTGCGTCGCAACCAGTTCCAGGGCCTGGCTATGCGTCAGCTCGACCTTACGTTCGGCAAGCGCCTCGCGCAGGCTTTTCGCCATCAGTTTTGCATCGCGGAAATCGCGCATCTCATCATCCTTTCAACGGACGAACGAAAGCCTTTTGGGCTCATCAATCAGCGCCCGCATTGCTGATCCGTTCGTCATCGCTGGCCGGATTGGCAAAGGATGAGAGGCGGTGGATGCGTTCACCTTAGCGCTTGAGGCGCCGCGGGCGGCTGGCCGCATCCGGCCGCAAACAGGAGTAATGCAGTCCAGAATCTAGCGCAAGATGTCCAAACCGCCTTCGCGTCAGTGCGTGACCCGTTCCGGGAAAATCCGGCCCTCCTTCGCCTTTGCGCTTGCCTTGAAGAGAGAGCGCGTCGGGCTGGTGACGACGTCGATCGCTGCTGCAGTTGCGCTCTCGATCGCCTCGCCTGCCACACTTGCGGCAAGGGCGCGTCTGCGGCCGCTTATCTTGCCGGGCTTGCGGACATCGGCCCGCTCGTCGGTCAGGACGGCGGCGGCGGCATTGGCGCCTGCGACGAGGGCTCTCGCCAGCATGTGCCGACCGGTGCGGCTTGCCAGCATGTTGCGCAGCAGTGACGACTTGCGCACGGATTTCGGCACCTTGAACCCCGCGACCTTCTTCGGAACGATCTTCTTTTTCATGACGGCTCTCCTTTGCCGTTGAACTCCCATCGGCTGCAACTGTTCCGTGACGCCGTCAAATGGGGAAGGCAATTGCAACTTGGCGACCGAAAGCTTAGCTTCCGGCCATTCTGGTATCGGGTAACGGCATGGAACTCTCCGGCAAGCATATTCTTCTGATCATCTCCGGCGGCATCGCGGCTTATAAAAGCCTCGATCTCATCCGTCGGCTTCGCGAGCGGGGCGCATCGGTTCGTCCGATCATGACCAAGGCGGCCCAGGAATTTATCACACCGCTCGCGGTCGGCGCGTTATCCGCCAACCACGTCTATATCGATCTGTTTTCCCGAGAGGACGAGCAGGATGTCGGCCATATCAGGCTCGCCCGCGACAACGACCTCGTGATCGTCGCGCCCGCCAGCGCCGACCTGATGGCCAAGATGGCGCATGGCCTGGCGGACGATCTGGCGAGCGCCGTGCTGCTTGCCACCGACCGCCCGGTCCTGGTCGCACCCGCCATGAACCCGAAGATGTGGGCAGCGCCCGCGACCAGGCGCAATGTTGAAACGCTGAAGGCTGATGGTATCCATTTCATAGGCCCGATGGCGGGCGAGATGGCGGAAAGCAACGAGGCGGGCACCGGCCGCATGGCCGAGCCGCTGGAAATCGTCGTGGCAGCGGTCAAACTGCTGGACGGCGCACCGAAGCCGCTGACCGGCAAAAAGGCGATCGTCACATCCGGCCCGACGCACGAGCCGATCGACCCGGTGCGTTATATCGCCAACCGCTCCTCCGGCCGCCAGGGCCATGCGATCGCCGCGGCACTCGCAAAGCTCGGCGCGGATGTGACACTCGTCTCCGGACCGGTCACCATACCTGATCCTGTCGGCGTGAAGACCGTACATGTGGAACGCGCCGAGGAAATGCTGGAAGCGGTGATTTCCCGGCTGCCAGCCGATATCGCGGTCATGGTCGCGGCCGTTGCCGACTGGCGCGTCGCCTCGTCGGCCGGCCAGAAGATCAAGAAGCAGCCGGGCGAGGCCCCGCCTCCCCTGTTGCTGACCGAAAACCCGGACATCCTGAAGACCGTGAGTCATCACGAAAAGCGGCCGAAGCTGGTGGTCGGCTTTGCCGCAGAGACCCAGGATGTCGAGAAGAACGGCCGCTCCAAGCTGGAGCGCAAGGGCGCCGACCTGATCGTTGCCAACGACGTGTCGCCGGAAACCGGCATCATGGGCGGCACCCGCAACCGGGTGAAGATCATCAGCGCCAAAGGCGTCGACGAATGGCCCGAGCTTGACAAGGACGAGGTGGCAGAGCGCCTTGCGGCACTGATCGCCTCGAAGCTCGGGTAGATCTCAAGCCGCTTCCGAGAGCGCCTTCGGCCGGAAGAGCGTGGCCTGCAGGCCATCGGCACCAACCACGACGGCGCTGCCGTCCGGGATTTCCACCCAGGTATCGACTTCATCGTTGAGCGGCTCGGAAACAAGGCAATAACCCGTCTTGCCGCCCATCGGTGCCGCGTAGAGCGTCGGCGGTTTATGGTCGGTAGCGTAACGCACCGCATAAAGTTCGCGGCCGTTGGAATAGGCGGCGGTGAAGCGCACCAACGCCTCGCCCGATTTTTCCAGAGACAGGTCCTCGACCGTGGCGATCGCCTTTTCCATGGCCTGGAACGGATCGGTATCCAGGCCAAATTGCAGGGCGAGCAGGAAGAGAAGCTCGGAATCGGTCGTGCCGTTGCGGGCTTCGAACAGCGCGTCCGAAAGCATGCCCTCCATATGCCGGCGGATGCGCTCGAAGCCGGAGATCTGGCCATTGTGCATGAACGACCAGTGGCCCTGGACGAAAGGGTGGCAATTGTCGCGCCGCGTCGCGCCATTGGTTGCCGCCCGCACATGGGCGAGGAAGAGCGGCGAACGGATCTGCCGCGCCAGGCTCTTCAGATTGCAATCGGACCAGGCAGGCAGGATGTCGCGGTAACGGCCCGGTTCCGGCCGGTCTCCATACCAGGCAATTCCGAAACCATCACCATTCGTCGCGGTCTTGGCGCGGGTGGCGCAATGAGACTGCTCGATCAGGGAATGCGCCGGTGAGGATACGAGTTCTTCGAGATAAAGAGGTTCGCCGCGATAGGCTGCCCAACGACACATGAGTATTTCTGCTCCGACGTTGCCGCCCGTCCGCGGCCTGAAAATCCAGGAATTTCAGGGTCTCTACAAAGGCTTAATGAAACATGAATTCAATGGTTACATGCCAGCTTCTTGCTAAAGAATGTATCACTTTTTGCGACAGAGCGTGATCTTTCGAGGTTGCCGCCGGAGTTTGGCGGCCTAGATAGAGGCTCATGTCGCGTAAAGAACAGCCGAGCCCAGCTACTGCAGAAGCGCGCCTTCCGGGGGATTCCGTTCTCGCCAGGCTGATGCTCGAACCGGAGCGATGGGCGCTGTTTCTCGATATCGACGGCACGCTGATCGAGCTTGCCGAGACCCCGGACGGGATCGTCGTACCGCTGGATCTGCCCGAGAACCTGCATCGTCTTTCCATGAGCCTCGGCGGCGCGCTGGCGCTGGTCACAGGCCGGGCTCTTCCCTATGCCGACCAGCTTTTCACCCCGTATAAATTCCCGATCGCAGGCCTGCACGGCTCGGAGCGCCGCGATCCCTCCGGGGCGATCAGCCGTGTCGAGATCGGTGCCGCGTTCGAGGATCTGAAGGCGGCTCTTGTCCGCGAAGCCCGTCAGTGGCCGGGCGTTCTGGTGGAGGACAAGGGGGCGGCCGTCGCCGCCCATTATCGCCAGGCGCCGAAGCAACGCGAAGCGGTCGAGGCGGCCATGCCCCGCTACCTCGATATGGCAGGACCCGACTTCACGCTCCAGCACGGCAAGATGGTGATGGAGATCAGGCCGGCCCAGGCGAGCAAGGGCCACGCATTGCAGGCCTTTCTCGATCAACCGCCCTTCAAGGGCCGCAAGCCGATCGCGATCGGCGACGACGTGACCGACGAGGCGATGTTCCGCACCGCCAACCAACTCGGCGGCCATTCCATCCGCATCACCGAGACGCCGGGTGACACGGAAGCCAAATCCACCCTCCCCTCGGCCGCTGCCTTGCGCGCGGCAATCAAAGCGCTCGCGAGTGGCGTCAAGCCCGACGCCGCGTGAGCTGAAAGGACAATATCTTGAGCCGACTTGTCGTCGTTTCGAACCGTGTCTCCCTGCCGCAGAAGAGCGGCGATGCTCCAGCCGGCGGGCTGGCTGTCGCGCTGCAGGCCGCTCTGGAGGAGCACGGCGGCATCTGGATGGGATGGTCCGGCAAATCCAGCGGCGCGAAGGAGCCGGCGCCGCTCGACATGCAGCAGCACGGCAACATCACCTATGCGCTCACCGATCTCACCAAGACGGACGTCGAGGAATATTACCACGGGTTTGCCAACCGGGTGCTCTGGCCGATCTGTCATTACCGGATGGATCTTGCGGAATATGGACGAAAGGAGATGGCCGGGTACTTCCGCGTCAACCGCTTCATCGCCCATAAATTGGCACCGCTCATAGAGGACGACGACGTCATCTGGGTGCACGACTATCACCTGATCCCGCTGGCTGCGGAATTGCGCCAGATGGGCCTCAAGAACAAGATCGGCTTCTTCCTGCACATTCCCTGGCCGCCGGCCGACGTGCTCTTCACCATGCCCGTCCACGAGGAGATCATGAAAGGGCTGTCGTATTACGATCTTGTCGGGTTCCAGACAGACCATGACCTTGCCAATTTCGTCGGCGGGCTTGTGCGAGAGGGCATCGGTGACGCACTCGAGGGCGGGAAACTGACCTCCTATGGGCGCACCTTCAAGGGCGGCTACTACCCGATCAGCATCGAGACGGCGATGTTTGCGGAATATGCGAAGAAGGCCGCGAGCAACGTCATCGTGCGCAAGGCCAAGCAGAGCATCGAAGGGCGGGACCTGATCATCGGCGTCGACCGGCTGGATTATTCGAAGGGCATCACCCAGCGGATCGATGCCTTCGAACACTTCGTCAAATCCAACCCTGCCCATCATAACCGCGTAACCTATCTACAGATCACGCCGAAATCTCGCTCCGAAGTGCCGGAATACGAGCAGATGCAGCGCATGGTGGCCGAGCAGGCAGGCCGCGTGAACGGTGCGATCGGCACGGTCGACTGGGTACCGATCCGCTATATCAACCGCTCGATCGGCCGGCCCGTTCTGGCAGGCCTTTATCGGCTCGCCAAAATCGGGCTCGTCACGCCGCTTCGCGACGGCATGAACCTGGTCGCCAAGGAATATGTGGCGGCCCAAGATCCGGACAACCCGGGCGTTCTGGTGCTGTCGCGCTTCGCGGGTGCTGCGCGGGAACTGCGTGGGGCGCTGCTGGTCAATCCCTATGACATCGAAGGCACGGCAAACGCGATCGCGCGCGGCATCAACATGCCGATTGAAGAGCGCAAGGAGCGCTGGGGCCGGATGATGGAGCATCTCCTCGAATACGACGTGACACGCTGGTGCGACGACTTCCTCAAGGACCTCACCGCGGCGTAAGTTCGTTGAACCCCTAAGGATCAAATCCGAGTATCATTTCAGACAAGCACCTCAGGTCGCGGCGCCCACCAGGGACGCCACGACTGCGCATGGATATCGGCGATCACGCCGCCTGCTTCAAAGACCCGAGCGCTTCATCGAGGCTCACATGGCCAAGGAACTGGCCGCTCGTCCGCGCCTCTTCCTGATATTCGATGGCCCAGGCGAACTGCACCGCCGGGTCCTGCTGCAGGCGCTCGTAAAGCGCGTTGAGCGCCGGAAACTGCGTCCGGTCGACGACCCTGTGGAAATCGTTCCAGCGAGCGATGCCCGCGAAATAGGCGTCCGCAAAGCTCTTCTCGTCGCCGAGCAGCCATTCGTGGCCGCCAAGGAGCTTTTCGAGCTGCGCATGCGCCTTTTCGACCTTGGCGATACCATAGGTGCGAAGTGCCTGGTTGGCCTGCGGGTCGAGTTCATGCTCCGCTGTGTGCCAGAGCGGGCCGAAGGCGTTGAAGAAAGCGGTATTGAGGAAGGCCAGCATCTGGTTCATCCGGTCGAATTTTTCCGACTTCGGATCGAAACCCCAGCCCTTGCCCACCGTGCGCGCGGCGATGTGATTGAGGATCGCCATGCTTTCGCTCATTACCCGGCCGTCCGGCAGCATCAGCGACGGTGTTTCGCCGATCGGATTGACCGGCTTGTAGACGTCGCTCGAAACCACGCTAGGCATTTCGATCCGGCATAGCCGATATGGCGCGCCGGTCCATTCGAGCGCGACGATCGAGCCGAAGGAACATCCTTCCGGTACGCCGTAAAACAGGATCGGTATCATTTTCATACTCCTTGGATTGAAATTTTGAGGCCCCGGCAATATGAATTTGTGGACGCTGGCGCGGTAGACACCAATTTTCCGCCTTTAAGTCTACAGGTATGGAAGCTGAGAATGACTTTGCCCAACCTCAACGATCTCTATTTCTTCGTGCAGGCAGTGGAGCATGGCGGCTTTTCCGCGGCAGGCCGCCGGCTCGGCGTGCCGAAATCCACCGTCAGCAAACGCGTGGCGGAACTCGAGGACCGGCTCGGCGTGCGGCTGATCCAGCGGACATCCCGCAGTTTCTCGCTGACCGACCTCGGCCGGGATTTCTTCCGGCACGCGCAGGCATCGGTGATCGAGGCGGAGATGGCGGAAACCATCGTTCGCACCCATCTCGGCGAACCGAGCGGCATCGTGCGGATGACGGCCGCGGTGCCGACCGCGCAATTCGTACTCGCCGATCATCTTGCCGAGCTTTCGACCCGTTATCCCAAGCTGCATCTTTCGCTGCATGTCAGCGACCGGTTCGTCGATATCGTTCAGGAGGGTTTCGACATCGCGATACGCAGCCATCAGGCGCCGCTGCCGGATTCGACACTTCTGCAGAAGAAGCTCGCGGTGCACTCTTTCTTCGTCGTCGCCTCGCCGGATTATGTTCGCATCCATGGCGAACCCCTGCGGCCGGAAGATCTCGCCGGACACAGGGCGGTCACCGCCGGCCCTACAGATACGGTCTGGAAGCTGGCCTCCGGGGATGGCGAAGCGGTTGTGGTGACACCTCAATCTGTGCTTTCCGCCGACGAGCCGATGGTGATCATGAAGGCGACGATGACAGGCCTTGGCCTGACCTGCCTGCCGACTTCCGTCTGCCGCGAGGCGCTTGCCGAGGGCAGGCTGATCCGCCTGTTGCCCGATTGGACCGCCGGCAGCATCACCACGACGATCCTGATGCCGCATCGACGCGGGCAGCTTCCGGCCGTGCGCGCCGTGGTCGACTTTCTCAGCGAACGGATAGGCGCCTAAAGGGACTTTTCTTTCGGCGTCTTGGCGGCTACCCATGGCCGTTCCATTCCCAAGAGGCCATCATGTCGATCGAACATACCGTCACGCCCGAACGTATCGCGGAAACCGAAACGCTCATCCGTCCGCATATCCGCCGCACGCCGGTGATGCGCGTCGACATGCGGGATTTCGGCGGGGCACCGCTGCCGGTCGACCTGAAGCTCGAGCTGCTGCAGCATTCCGGTTCGTTCAAGGCGCGCGGCGCCTTCACCAACCTTTTGACGCGCAATGTCCCGGCAGCAGGCGTCGTCGCCGCGTCCGGCGGCAATCACGGAGCGGCCGTCGCCTACGCAGCGATGAAGCTCGGCGTACCAGCGCATATCTTCGTGCCGAGCGTGGCCTCGCAGGCGAAGATCGACCTCATTCGCTCCTATGGCGCGGAACTGGTGGTCGGCGGCGATCGCTACAATGATGCATTGGCCGCGAGCCAGACCTATGTGGCGACGAGCGGGGCAATCGCCGCCCATGCTTATGACCAGGTGGAAACCCTGCTCGGCCAGGGCACGCTCGGCAAGGAGATCGAGGACGACCTGCCGGAGATGACGACGCTGCTGGTCGCTGTCGGCGGTGGCGGGCTGATCGGCGGCATCGCCTCCTGGTTCCGCGGACGGGTGAAGATCGTCGCGGTGGAATCCGACGGTGCGCCAACCCTTTACGAAGCCTTCAAGGCGGGTCACCCGGTGGATGCGCCGACCGGCGGCATCGCCGCGGATTCGCTTGCGCCGAAACAGGTCGGCGAACTGATGTTCCCCGTTGCCCAGAAATTCCTCCAGCCACCGATCCTGGTGACCGACGATGAGATCCTCGCCGCTCAGAAGGCACTGTGGGCCGGCGCCCGTATCGTTGCCGAGCCCGGCGGCGCTGCGGCCTTCGCCGCCCTGCTTTCCAGCAAATATGTTCCCGGCCCCGACGAACGCGTCTGCGTGCTGGTCTGCGGTTCCAACACGACGGCGGTCAAGTTCGGCTAAAACACAGGATGGTATCAGGCCGCCTTGGCGACCTGATATTCCTTGATCGCGACCATCTTGATCGCTGGAAAACGCTCCGACTCGTAGCGCAGCGAGAAGCTGTCCTGCGCCAGGAAAACCGGATCGCCATCGAGATCGCGGGCAATATCGCCGCGTTTTACCGTCAGGAACTTGTCGAGATCCGCCTGATGATCGGCCGAGATCCAGCGGCAGATCGAAAAGCGCGACATTTCGAAGGAGACCGGCAAGCCGTATTCGCCCTGCAGACGTTCCTTCAAGACGTCGAGCTGCAGCGCGCCGACGACCCCGACGATGGCCGGAGAGCCGTCTTCCGGCGAGAAGAGCTGCACGACGCCCTCTTCCGCCATCTGCTGCAGCGCTTCCTTGAGCTTCTTCGCCTTCATGGCATCCTCCAGCCGCACGCGGCGGAGGATTTCCGGCGAGAAGTTCGGCACGCCCTGGAACACCAGTTGCTCGCCTTCGGTCAGCGTATCGCCGATGCGCAGCGTGCCGTGGTTCGGGATGCCGACCACATCGCCGGCATAGGCAGTATCGGCCAACTGGCGCTGGGATGCGAAGAAGAACTGCGGCGCTGTTAGCCCGAGCTGCTTGCCCGTGCGCGACAGCCGCGCCTTCATGCCGCGTTCCAGCTTGCCCGAGCAGATGCGCGCAAACGCGATACGGTCGCGATGGTTCGGGTCCATGTTCGCCTGGATCTTGAAGACGAAGGCCGTCATCTTGTCGTCGGTCGCGTGCACGGTGCGGATGTCCGCCACCTGGTCGCGCGGCGGAGGGGCGAAATCGCCCAGCGCATCGATGAGATCGCGCACGCCGAAATTCCGCAAAGCCGAACCGAAGAAGACCGGCGTCATGTGGCCTTCGAGGAAAGCCTTGCGGTCGAACGGCCGGCAGGCCTCGATCGCCAGTTCGGTCTCTTCGACGAAGGCGGCACGTTCGTTTTCCGGCAGGCGGTCGGCAACGCTCTGGGGTCCGTTGACAGGCGTCGCCTTTACGTCCGTATCCGAGCCGCGAACCGTGTTGTCGGCCAGATTATAGGAGCCGCAAAAAGTCTTCGAACGGCCGATCGGCCAGGTGATCGGAGCGGTATCGAGCGCCAGCTTTTCCTCGACCTCGTCCAGGATCTCGAAGGGATCGCGGCTTTCGCGGTCCATCTTGTTGATGAAGGTGATGATCGGAATATCGCGCATGCGGCACACTTCGAACAATTTCAGCGTCCGCGGTTCGATGCCTTTTGCGGCGTCGAGGACCATGACCGCGGCATCCACCGCCGTCAGCGTGCGGTAGGTGTCGTCGGCGAAGTCTTCGTGGCCGGGCGTATCGAGGATGTTGAAGACGTTGCCGTCATATTCGAAGGTCATTACCGAGGTGACGACTGAGATGCCGCGTTCGCGCTCGATCTTCATCCAGTCGGACCGGGTCTGGATACGGTCCTTCTTCGCCTTCACCTCACCGGCGAGCTGGATCGCGCCGCCGAACAGCAGCAGTTTTTCGGTCAGCGTCGTCTTGCCCGCGTCCGGATGGGCAATAATTGCGAATGTGCGGCGGCGGGAAACCGCCTCGGCAATCGTTTCGGGCATTTTTTCTAGATCCTTTACGTTGCCGCGTATCTAACGACTCCGTGGATAACTTTCAATTCGTGTTTGACCGGAGCGACCGTGGGTCGACAAATGATATGATGAACGTTCACGCTCCCTCCTCGCCGAAGCTCAATCTCGTCCGCCTCCCGCACGGCGCCGGCCTCGATCTGCCGGCCTATGAAACCGCCGGCGCTGCCGGCATGGACCTGCGCGCCGCCGTCGAGGACGACATGCCGCTGACGATCGCACCCGGCAAAAGAGCACTGGTACCGACAGGCTTTATTTTCGAAATTCCGGAAGGTTTCGAGGCGCAGGTGCGGCCGCGCTCAGGCCTTGCCTTCAAGAACGGCATCACCTGTCTCAACACGCCGGGCACGATCGACAGCGATTATCGCGGCGAGGTGAAGGTGCTGTTGATCAATCTCGGTGACGAGGATTTCATCATCACCCGCGGCATGCGGATCGCGCAGATGGTGATCGCGCCGGTGACACAGGCTCGGGTAACCGAGATTACGGAAACCTCGACGACGGCACGCGGTGCCGGTGGCTTCGGCTCGACCGGCCTTTGAACGCAAAGGCGTTTCGTTCCCGACCACTTCCGGGAACAAAATTTCCATTTCTCTTTCCGTCCGGTTCCGCCTTGCTGGCATTCGTGGGGAACACGCCCTAACTTCTCTCCAAACTCAGGGAGAGCACCATGCCAGAGACCAGAAAGCCGGGCCGCGGCCGAATCTATTCCTCGATCACCGAAACCATCGGCGACACGCCGATCGTGCGCCTCGACAAGCTGGCCAGGGAAAAGGGCGTGAAGGCCAATCTTTTGGCCAAGCTCGAATTCTTCAACCCGATCGCATCCGTCAAAGACCGTATCGGGGTGGCGATGATCGAAAGCCTGGAGGCTGAAGGCAAGATCACGCCCGGCAGGACGACGCTGGTTGAACCTACGTCCGGCAATACCGGTATTGCGCTGGCCTTCGCAGCCGCCGCCAAGGGCTACAAGCTGATCCTCACCATGCCGGAAACCATGTCGATCGAGCGCCGCAAGATGCTGGCCCTGCTCGGCGCCGAACTGGTGCTGACCGAAGGCCCGAAAGGCATGAAGGGTGCGATCGCCAAGGCGGAAGAACTCGCCGCTTCGCTTCCGGATGCAGTCATCCCGCAACAGTTCGAAAATCCGGCCAACCCCGAAATTCATCGCAAGACGACGGCCGAGGAAATCTGGAACGATACCGACGGCAAGATCGACATCTTCGTCTCCGGCATCGGCACCGGCGGCACGATCACCGGTGCCGGCCAGGTACTGAAGGAGCGCAACCCGGCACTCAAGATCATTGCCGTCGAACCGGAAGAATCGCCGGTCCTCTCCGGCGGACAGCCCGGGCCGCACAAGATCCAGGGCATCGGTGCAGGTTTCGCTCCGAAGATCCTGGACACGCACATCTATGACGAGATCATCACCGTCAACAGCGGTGAGGCGATGGAGATGGCCCGCCTGGTGGCCAGGCTCGAAGGCGTACCGGTCGGCATCTCCTCCGGCGCGGCGCTGCAGGCCGCCATCGAAGTCGGCAGCCGCGAAGAAAACGCCGGCAAGACCATCGTCGTCATCATTCCATCCTTCGCCGAGCGTTATCTGTCGACCGCGCTTTTTGAAGGGTTGGGGAATTAGTGGTAGTGGGTAGTGGGTAGTGGGTAGTGTCGGGCAAAGCGGGCGGCATACAAGCTGCCGAGCTCCATCCACTAATCACTACCCACTATTCACTCGCTCTCACGCCGCGGCCGTCGCCAGCCGTTCGCCGGCCATGCGATAGGAAATCGCCTCAGCGAGATGGAGGCGGCCGACGGTATCCTTGCCGTCCAGATCGGCGAGCGTGCGGGCGACCTTCAAAATGCGGTGGTATCCGCGGGCCGAGAACTTGAGCTTTTCGGCCGCATCCCTGAGCAACTGGAGACCACCGGGATCGGGTTCGGCGATCTTCTCGATCAGGGCCGTCGAGCAGCGGGCATTGGTGAGCACGCGCGGATAACCGGCCTGTTCGAACCGCTCCCGTTGCCTGTCACGCGCAGCCGCCACGCGCCTGGCGACATCCGCGCTGCTTTCCGCCGGCCTCGGGCGAATGAGATCTGCAGCGGACACGGCCGGCACGTCTATGCGGATATCGATCCTGTCCATCAGCGGCCCTGAAATGCGCCCCTGGTAGTCCGACATGCATTTTGGTCCACGTGCGCAGGAATGGCCGGGTTCGCCCGCCATACCGCAGCGGCATGGGTTCATGGCGGCGACGAGCTGAATACTGGCGGGATAGGAAACCCGGTGGTTGGCGCGGGCGATAATGCATTCGCCGGTCTCCAGCGGCTGGCGGAGCGCGTCCAGCGCCTGCGGAGAGAATTCCGGGAATTCGTCGAGGAACAGCACGCCGTGATGGGCAAGCGATGCCTCCCCGGGCCTGGCGCGCAGGCCACCACCCACCAGCGCTGCCATGGTGGCCGAGTGATGCGGCGTGCGGTAAGGCCGGCGGTCGGAAAGCTTGCCGCCGGAAAGCTGGCCGGCGATCGAATGGATCATCGACACTTCCAGCAGTTCGGCGGCTGAAAGCGGCGGCAGGATCGACGGCAGCCTAGCGGCAAGCATGGATTTTCCGGAGCCGGGAGGGCCGACCATCAGGAGATTATGACCGCCGGCGGCGGCGACTTCCAGCGCCCGCTTGGCGGTTTCCTGACCTTTGATGTCGACGAGATCCGGCAAATTGGCAGGCAAGGCGCGGATTGCCGGCTGTGGACGCGAGATGACCTGGGTGCCGCGGAAATGGTTTGCGAGCGCGATCAGGCTGCGCGGCGCGATGATATCGATATCGGCCCCTGCCCAGGCGGCTTCCGCGCCGCTGTCGGCCGGGCAGATCAGACCCTTTCCCAAGGCGTTTGCGGCGATTGCCGCCGGAAGTGCGCCGGCCACGGGCGCAAGCGTGCCGTCGAGGTTCAGTTCTCCGAGCACGACATAACCGGTGAGCGCATCTCCGGGAACGGCGCCCAGTGCCGCCATCAGGGCCAGCGCGATGGGCAGGTCGAAATGCGATCCTTCTTTCGGAAGGTCGGCCGGCGCCAGATTGACGGTGATCTTCTTCGGCGGCATGGCAAGGCCCGAGGCATGCAACGCCGCCTGCACCCGCTCGCGGCTCTCGGCCACCGCCTTGTCGGGCAGGCCGACGATATGCATGTTGATTTTTCCGGGTCCGACCATGACCTGCACATCGACCGGAACGCCTTCTATGCCCTGGAATGCAACCGTGCTGACGCGCGAAACCATATCCACCCCGCCCCTAACTTCATGTCCAGGACGCCAGCGATACACGCTTTCCGTGCCAGGAATTGCAATCTGGCATGGAAATAAGAATGAAACAAGAACATTAATCGAACAACTTCACGCATCCGCTGCAAGCGGGTTGCAGGCGGTTGTATCGTGAGAACAAAGGCGAACCGTATCCGAAACGCCCTGCCTCCATCAGGCGCGTTTTGCCTCGATTGCATCCCAGAGGAGGCTTGCGACGTCGGCGCCGCCGAACTTCTTGACTTCGCGGATGCCCGTCGGGGATGTGACGTTGATCTCGGTCATGTAGTCGCCGATGACATCGATGCCGACGAAGATGAAGCCGCGTTCGCGCAGGGCGGGTCCGATGCGGGAGCAGATTTCCTTCTCGCGCGGCGTGATCTCGGTCGCCTCGGCGCGGCCGCCGACATGCATATTGGAGCGGCTGTCGTGTTCGGCGGGAACCCGGTTGATCGCGCCGACCGGCTCGCCGTCGACCAGAAGGATGCGCTTGTCGCCCTTGCGCACGGCCGGCAGATAGGCCTGGGCGATATAGGGTTCGCCGCGATACATCTGGCCAAACATTTCGAGCAGCGACGTGAAATTGCGGTCGTCGCGGGCGGAATGGAAAACCCCGGCGCCGCCATTGCCGTAGAGCGGCTTCAGGATGATATCGCCCATCTCCTCTCGGAAGCGGGCGATTTCGCCCGGATCGCGGCTGATCAGCGTTGCCGGCATCAAATCGGCAAATTCGGTGACGAAAATCTTCTCCGGCGAGTTGCGCACCCAGGCGGGGTCGTTGACGACAAGCGTTTTCGGGTGGATGCGCTCGAGCAGATGGGTCGAGGTGATATAGCCCATGTCGAAGGGCGGATCCTGGCGCAGGTGAACGACGTCCATCTCCGACAGATCGATGAGCTCCTTGTCGCCGAGCGTGAAATGATCGCCCTTGACGTCGCGCACCTGCAGCGGTTCGACGGCAGCGAAGATCTTGCCGTCGCGCATGGTCAGGCGGTCGGGGGTATAGTGAAAGAGTTTGAAGCCACGCGCCTGCGCTTCGAGCGCCATGGCGAAGGTGGAATCGCCGGCAATGCTGATGCCGGAGATATGGTCCATCTGAAACGCGATCTTGCGGATTTTCGCCATGACTTCAGCCCCCTAGGATTGGCCCGCCTGATGTAGGATGGCGAGCCCCCAAAGGCAACTGCAATCGGCCAATATCACGCGGAGATGCCGACCTGCGTCTTTGCCCGCAACATGTTGCGCAGGCGGAAAAGCATGGCGATCGGCTTCGGGAAAGGCCGGCGGATGAATGCTACCTTTTTCAGATAGTTGTCGATGCGCCAGGTGGCCCAGGTCCGGCCCTTGAAATAGCCGACATCGCCTGCCGTCAGCGTGCGCTGCGTGCCGTCATCGGCAGTCACATGCACCTCGCCTTCGAGGATCACCACCGTCTCGTCCCAGTGGAAATACCAGCGGAACTCGCCGGCCGTGCATTCCCACACGCCGGTCGTGGCGCAATCGTCTTCTGCGGTGGAGTGGGAGGCGGCACGCGCCCGCGGATCACCGGCGAGCACCCATGTGGGCTCGATCGGCATCGGCTTCATCTCCAGAGAATGCGGACAGGCACCGATGAACGCCTTAACCTTCGGCTTCTCCGGCGCGTCTGACTTATATCTGAATGCGAGTGCCGCTGCGGTCGCGGCGAGGACATGCCAACTCATCTTTCCCCCAAAAGCTGCCAATTCCGGGAAAATGTAGCGGCAAAGAGTAAGGCTGCTGTTCAGGCCGATCGTACAATTTTAACGATCGGCCTGATTTCGCGCGCTCTTCAGAGAACCGGTTCGACGGGTGCGAGCTTTGCCTCGGCCGGTACGTTGCCCGGCAGCCGCTTGCCCGTATCGAGCGAGAAGAAGTGCAGGCGCTTGGCATCGACGGCGATGCGCATTTCCGCAGAGAGCGCAATCTCCGGCGAAACGGCGGCAGTGATCTGCTGATCGCCGACGGTGCCGTGGATCAGGCGCTGGGCACCCAGTTCCTCGGTATATTCGAGGCGGAAAGGCAGGGCCTCTTCGTCGTCGCGCGCGATGCGCAGATCCTCAGCGCGGACGCCGACGGTAACGGCGCCCGAAGTCGGCGCGAAACCGTTGAGGCTGATCATCGCCGGGCCGATCGCCAGCTTGTCGCCATGCAACTCCCCCCTGACGAGGTTCATGGCCGGCGAACCGATGAAGCTTGCCACAAAGGTAGAGGCGGGTGCGTGGTAAACTTCCAGCGGCGCACCGATCTGCTCGATCTCTCCCCCGTTCAGAACGACGAGGCGGTCGGCGAGCGTCATGGCTTCGAGCTGGTCGTGGGTGACGTAGATCGACGTGGTGCCGAGGCGGCGCTGCAGGCGCTTGATTTCGCCACGCATGGAAACGCGCAGTTTCGCATCGAGGTTGGAGAGCGGCTCGTCGAACAGGAAGGCTGCCGGCTTGCGTACGATGGCGCGGCCCATGGCGACGCGCTGGCGCTGGCCGCCGGAAAGCGCGCGCGGCTTGCGCTCCAGATACTGGGTGATCTCCAGCATGCGGGCCGCTTCAGCGACACGCGCGTCGATCTCAGCCTTCGGCGTACCGCGGTTCTTCAGACCGTAGGCCAGGTTGTTATACACCGTCATATGCGGATAGAGCGCGTAATTCTGGAACACCATGGCGATATCGCGCTCGGCCGGCTCGACCTCGTTGACGACCCGGCCGGCGATTTTCACTTCGCCCGCGGAAATGGCTTCCAGCCCCGCGACCATGCGCAACAGCGTGGACTTTCCGCAGCCAGACGGACCGACAAGGACGATGAACTCGCCATCGGCTATGTCGATGGAGACGGAGCTTACCGCCTTTACGCCGCCGGTATAAACCTTTGAAACCTCTGAAATGTGAATGCCAGCCATGTTATTTCTCCGTTTCAGTAAGCCCGCGGATGAACAACCGCTGCATGAAAACCACGACGAGGATGGGGGGAAGCATGGCGAGTACGGACCCTGCCATGACGAGTTGCCACTCGATGACGCCGTCCTGCGCCGTGACCATGCGCTTCATCCCCATCATCAGCGTGTAATAACCGGGGTCGGTGGTCACCAGGAGCGGCCAGAGGTACTGAACCCAGCCATAGATGAAGAGGATGACGCATAACGCGCCGATATTGGTGCGCGAGAGCGGCAGCAGAATGTCCCGGAAGAACTTCATAGGGCCGGCTCCGTCCACACGGGCCGCTTCCAGAAGTTCGTCCGGGACTGTCATGAAGAACTGACGGAACAGGAAGGTCGCCGTGGCCGATGCGATCAGCGGGACAGTCAGACCGGCCCAGGAATTCAACATGCCGAGGTCGGCGACGATCTTGTATGTCGGCATGATGCGCACCTCGACCGGCAGCATCAGGGTGACGAAGATGATCCAGAAAGCCAGTAGCCGGAAAGGAAACCGGAAATAGACGATCGCAAAGGCGGAAAGGATCGAGATGGCAATTTTTCCGACCGTGATCGTCAACGCCATGATCAGAGAGTTCAGCGCCATGTGCGAATAATTGGGCAGGCCGTGAGCGGCAGCGGCACTCGTCAGAATGGTCGAATAGTTCTCGATGAAATGCGAGCCCGGCAGAAGCGGGACCGGCCCGCTCATCAGCGTCGAGACGTCATGGGTCGACGCCATGATCGCGACATAGACCGGCAGCGCGACCACCAGAAATCCCAGGATCAGGAATGCGTGGGTGAGGAAAGTCAGGAAGGGGCGGTTTTCAACCATGATCGTTCCTCAATACTGGACGCGGCGTTCGACGAAGCGGAACTGAACAAAGGTCAGCAGCATCACGATCAACATCAGCAACACCGACTGCGCCGAGGACGAACCGATGTTCAGACCGACGTAACCGTCCTGATAGACCTTGTAGACGAGCGTGGTCGTCGCCTGCGCGGGCCCGCCGCCCGTCGTGGCATCCACGATCGGGAAGGTGTCGAACATCGTGTAGTTGACGTTGATGATGAACAGGAAAAACGTCGTCGGCGACAGAAGCGGCAGAGAGATGGTGAAGAAGCGCCTCACCGGGCCCGAACCGTCGATCGCGGCGGCCTCGATCAGCGACTGCGGCACCGACTGCAACCCGGCCAGGAAGAAAAGGAAGTTGTAGGAGATCTGCTTCCAGGCTGCCGCAATGATGATCAGGATCATCGCATGCGTGCCGTTGAGATCATGGTCCCAGCGAATGCCGACGCGCTCAAGGAAAAAGGGCAGCAGACCGGTGGATGTATTGAAGAGAAACCACCACAGGACGCCCGCCACGACAGGGGCGACGGCATAAGGCCAAACCAGCAGGGTGGTATAGATTCTGGCGGATCGCGTCACGCGGTTGACCGCGGCCGCGAACGCAAGGCCGAGCATCATCGAAAGGATGGTTACGGACACCGCGAATACGGCGGTGTGCCAAAGTGCATCCAGATAGTTCGGGTCCTCGATCAGCTGCCGATAATGGGTCAATCCGACGAAAACGGTAGAGAAACCAAAGGGATCTTCCCGCTCGAATGAAGACTTCACTGCCTGCGCGGCAGGCCAGATGAAGAAGACGAGCGTGATAGCGAGCTGGGGCGCGAGCAGCAAATAGGGCAGCAGGCGGTTATTGAAGGTTGTTCTTTTGGTATCCACCGTTCCCTCACCACAACGTAATAAGCAAGCAAGGGAGGGCCGGCGGTAGCCGGTCCTCCCTGCGGAGATCGGAACGATCAGTTCGAGTTGGCCGCCTCGAATTCACGCAGAAGCGCATTGCCGCGCTGCACTGCGCTGTCGAGCGACTGCTTGGCGTCCTTCTTGTTGGCGAGGAGTGCCTGGAACTCCTCGTCGATGATGGTGCGGACCTGGGTAAAGTTGCCGAACCGCACGCCCTTCGAATTTTCCGAGGGAGTACCGCGAGTGATCTGCTTGATGGCGATGTCGGAGCCGGGGTTCTTTTCGTAATAGCCCTGCTTCTGGCCGAGTTCGTAAGCAGCATTGGTGATCGGCAGATAACCGGTGAACTGGTGCCAATCAGCCTGGACATCCGGCTTGGAGAGATAGCTGAAGAACTTGGCTACACCCTTGTAGGTCGCCTTATCCTTGCCGTTCAGCACCCAGAGGGTGGCGCCGCCGATGATGGAGTTCTTCGGCTCCTTGATCTCATCGTCGTAATAAGGCAGCGGAGCGAAGCCCGGCGTGAAGTTCTTGGCGTTGTTGATGACCCCGGCGCGGCCTGCGGAGGAGTTCATCGTGATGGCGCATTCCTGCGAATAGAACATGGTCGCCGCCTGGTCGCCACCGACCGGGCCACCATACTTGAACAGGCCTTCGTCCTGCCACTTCTTCAGGTTTGCCCAGTGCTTGACCTGCAGAGGACCGTTGAAGGTGAATTCGGACTTCACGCCACCGAAACCGTTCTGCAGCGTGCCGAAAGGCTTATCATGCAGCGCCGAAAGGTTTTCGGTCTGGACCCAGGTAATCCAAGCCGAGGTGAGGCCGCACTTGGCAGCGCCGGAGGAAACGATCTTCTTCGAGAACTCCTCGACTTCCTTCCAGGTCTTCGGAGCAACTTCAGGATCAAGGCCGGCCTTTTTGAAGACGTCCTTGTTATAATACATGATCGGAGTGGAGGAATTGAAGGGCAGCGACAGGATGTTGCCCTTCGTATCGGAATAGTAGCCGGTAACCGGAGCCAGGAATGTCTTGGTGTCGAAGGGTTCGCCTTCGTCCGCCATCAGCTTGTAGACAGGATAGACGGCGCCCTTGGCAGCCATCATCGTGCCGGTGCCAACTTCGAAGACCTGGACGATAGCCGGTTGCTGGCCGGCGCGGAACGCGGCGATCGCGGCGGTCAACGTTTCCGGATAACTTCCTTTATAGACCGGAACGACTTTGTAGTCGGACTGGCTCTCGTTGAATTTCTGAGCGATTTCTTCAAGCTTCTTGCCGAGTTCGCCACCCATGGCATGCCACCAGGTGACTTCCGTCGCAGCAAGCGACGACGTTGCCGACAGCGCGACCGCGAATGCGGCCATTGAGAGTTTTCTCAACATTATTATTTCCTCCACCTTGATTGGTGTCGGCCCCCAAATAGGGTCCTCCCATGACACCACCGTTACAGTTTTATGTCATTTTTCTAACAGAGCAAGGACACTTGATTTGTTCGTTAGAATGCGTCGGGAAAATGCCGCGGCAGACGCCCTGGAAGCACTGCAATAATGTCGTAGCGCTGTGAAAGCGTCGCTACATGCTTCCGCTTCGAAAGCCACAGCGCGCTTGCCGCGCGAATACGGTTCTGGGTCATGTAGCCGACTGCGTCGATGGCTTCGCTTTCGCCTCTGCGCGCCTTGACCTCGACGAATATAACAAGGTCCCCCTTGCGGGCTATAAGATCGATCTCGCCGATCTTTGTGCGATAGCGAATGGCAAGGATGCGGTAGCCCTTCACAAACAGATAGAGCGCGGCGAGATACTCGGAGAGATGGCCTCTTTTATAAGCCTTCTGCCGCTCGGCCTTTCGCCGGTTCAGGCTGTTGTCATTGCGCTCCGCCGCCATCCTCGCCCTTCAACTCCAGGAGCCGCTGATAAAGAACCTTGCGGGCAAGTCCGGTGAGCCGCGCAGCCTCGGCAGCGGCTTTCGCGGCTGGCATAGAGGTTGAAAGCCGGCGCAGCAGCACGTCCACCTCGACTTCGCCGGGAGGCTCCTCGGCCTCGGGCGGCGCCAGAAGCAGCACGATCTCGCCCTTCACCACGCGGTCGTCGTCGTAATAGGCGGCGAGTTCCTCCAGGGTACCGCGGCGGAACTCCTCGAAAGTCTTGGTCAATTCGCGGCAGACCGTTGCGCGCCGGCCAGTTCCGAGCACTTCGGCGGCAGCGGCGAGCGTTGCGCCGATGCGATGCGGCGATTCGAAGAAGATCAGCGTTGCCGGCACTTTCGAAAGCTCGGCCAGCCGGTCGCGGCGGCCCTTGTCCTTGACCGGAAGGAAACCGGCAAACAGAAACGCGTCGGACGGCATGCCGGAACCGACGAGCGCTGCGAGCGGCGCAGAGGCGCCGGGGATCGGCACGACCTTGTGGCCGGCCTGGATCGCCATCTGACCAAGCCGGTAACCGGGATCGGAGACCAAGGGGGTGCCGGCATCGGAGACCAGCGCCACGGACTTTCCTTCTTCCAAAGCCGCGATCAGCTTCGGTCCGACGTCGTCGGAATTGTGCTCATGGTAGGCATAGGGCCGGTTGACGATGCCGTAGCGGTCGAGCAGGACGCGGGTCACCCGGGTATCCTCGCAGGCGAGCACATCGGCGCCGGAGAGTGTCTCCAGCGCCCTCAACGTGATGTCGCCGAGATTGCCGATCGGGGTCGCGACCAGATAAAGCGCCGGCTCCAATGGCCGCGCGGCCACGAAAGTATTGGCGACGCGATAGCCGCGCTGGCTGCTCTTCAAGTCATCGGTCAAGGGGCGTCACGCACAAAAGGATGGTCATGTGCCTTTATGGGCAAGCGGACCGGCTTCGGCAAGTAAAGCCCAAGCTGTTGAGAACGCATATTTTCTGTGTGCAGCGCGTGAGACAGATGCGAAATGACTTGCTAACGCCTTGTTCACCTCTTGCTTTTCGAACGGGTTGTCTGCCATTTTGCCGGTCCACATCATCCGGCTGGCCCAAAGCCGGCAGAATATCAGGGTCCGGCCCTGCCGGATCGCCACGGTCGAAAGCGATTGCGTCCATGCGTATTACTCTTGAGCGGTCAAACCTTCTGAAGTCGCTGAACCACGTGCATCGCGTGGTGGAGCGACGGAACACCATCCCGATCCTCTCCAACGTGCTGATGCGCGCGTCCGGCGCCGGTCTCGACCTGAAAGCGACCGACCTCGACCTCGAAATCACCGAAGCCCTTCCGGCCATGGTCGAGACTGCCGGCGCCACGACGGTTCCGGCGCACCTGCTTTACGAAATCGTCCGGAAGCTGCCGGATGGTTCGGAAGTGCTGCTCGCCACCAATCCGGACGGCAGCTCGATGACGGTGCAATCCGGCCGCTCGAAATTCTCGCTGCAGTGCCTGCCGGAATCCGACTTCCCCGACCTCACCGCCGGCAGCTTCACGCATACGTTCAAGCTGAAGGCGACCGATCTGAAAATGCTGATCGACCGCACCCAGTTCGCGATCTCCACCGAGGAGACCCGCTATTACCTGAACGGCATATTCTTCCACACGATCGAAGCCGATGGGGACCTGAAGCTTCGCGCAGTCGCGACCGATGGTCACCGCCTGGCCCGCGCCGATGTGAAGGCGCCATCGGGTTCCGAAGGCATGCCGGGCATCATCATTCCCCGCAAGACGGTCGGCGAACTCCAGAAACTGGTCGATGATCCGGAATCGGTGGTCACGGTCGAGGTTTCGGACGCCAAGATCCGCGTCACAATCGGCTCGATCGTCATGACCTCGAAGCTGATCGACGGCACCTTCCCGGATTACCAGCGCGTCATCCCGACAGGCAATGACAAGGAAATGCGCGTCGATTGCCAGAGCTTTACCAGGGCTGTCGACCGCGTCTCGACCATTTCCTCCGAGCGCGGCCGTGCCGTAAAGCTGTCGCTGACAGACGGCCAGCTGATGCTGACCGTCAACAATCCGGATTCGGGCAGCGCCACGGAAGAGGTTGCAGTCGGTTACGACAACGATCCGATGGAAATCGGCTTTAATGCCAAATACCTGCTCGACATTACCGCCCAGCTTTCGGGTGACGACGCGATCTTCATGCTGGCGGATGCCGGTTCTCCGACATTGGTGCGAGACACCGCGGGCGACGACGCGCTCTATGTCTTGATGCCGATGCGCGTTTAACATCATCAAGGCGGCCGGAAGCTCCGGCCGCCTTTTTCATGCGGTTTTCCCAGGTGCGACATTTTTCCTTGCTTTTGCGGCATCGGGGTTCCACATGGGGCAAAAGGGAGAGGATAAAAAAATGGAACTGCGCTTGAAGGAGCGGCTTGGCCGCAAGTTCGATGATGAGATCCGGTTCTTCAAAGGCTGGATCGATGGCCCGAAACGGGTCGGCGCGATCTGCCCCACCTCCTCCGTTACCGCCAAACGCATGGCAAGCGTCATCGACACGGCCTCCGGCCTGCCTGTCCTCGAACTCGGGCCCGGCACCGGCATCATCACCAAGGCGATCCTGAAGCACGGTATCTCGCCGGAAAACCTGGTCTCCATCGAATATTCGACCGATTTCTTCCAGCACCTAGTCCGCACCTATGAAGGCGTGAACTTCATCAATGGCGATGCCTTCGATCTCAAGCGCACGCTCGGCGCCTTGAAGGACACGACATTCGACAGCGTTATTTCGGCAATCCCGCTTTTGAGCTTCCCGATGGAGCGCCGCATCGGGCTGCTCGAAGACCTGCTCGACCGCATCCCGGCCGGCCGGCCGGTAATGCAGATCACCTATGGCCCCGTCTCGCCGATCATTGCTCAGCCCGACCGCTACCGGATCAAGCATTACGATTTCGTCGTCCGCAACATTCCGCCAGCGCAGCTCTGGACCTATAGCCGCGGCTGACCATGGCATTCGGCCTCTACATCACCCATCCGCAGGTCCGCATCGATGCGAACGTGCCGGTGCCTCGGTGGGGGCTCTCCGACGTTGGCGCCGCCCGCGCTCGCGCGGCCGCCCAATCCGAATGGGCAAGGAAACTCGGCCGGATCATCTCCAGCGACGAGGTGAAGGCGATCGAGACTGCCGAAATCCTCAGCCTCGCCTCGGGCATTTCGATCGAGATCGCCGAGGACACCCATGAGAACGATCGCTCGGCGACAGGCTTTCTGCCGCCGCCGCAGTTCGAGGACGCGGCCAACTGGTTTTTCGCCCATCCGGAAGAGAGCTTCAAAGGCTGGGAGCGCGCCGTGGATGCGCAGAGCCGCATCGTCTCGGCGGTCACCAGAACTCTTGCCGCTCACGATCCAAGCGTGCCGATCGCCTTCGTCGGTCATGGCGGCGTTGGTACGCTGTTGAAATGCCACCTCACCGGCTCGCCGATCGCTCGCGACCGGGACCAGCCGGGCGGCGGGGGAAATCTCTTCTGCTTCACCCTTGCGGATCGGACGCTCTCATGCGACTGGACGCCCATCGAAAAATGGGAAGGGTTCCAGGCATGACAGCTCGTGATCGCCTCATCGTAGGCCTCGACATTCCGACCATCGGCGAAGCCGAAAAGATGGTCTCCACGCTCGGTGACACCGTTTCCTTCTACAAGATCGGCTATCAGCTCGTGTTTGCCGGCGGTCTCGAACTTGCACGCGATCTCGCAAAGGATGGCAAAAAAGTCTTCCTCGACATGAAGTTGCTCGACATCGACAACACGGTCGCGAAGGGCGTCGAGAACATCGTCAAGATGGGCATGACCATGCTCACCCTGCACGCCTATCCGAAGGCGATGCGCGCCGCGGTCGAGGCGGCCAGGGGTTCGGACCTCTGCCTGCTCGCGGTCACCGTCCTGACCTCGATGGACGAAACGGACCTCGTCGATGCCGGTTACGAATACGATCCGCACACGCTGGTTCTGCTACGCTCGGAACAGGCGCTGGCTGCCGGCATGGGCGGTATCGTCTGCTCGGCCGAGGAGTCAGCTGCGGTTCGCAAGATTGTCGGCCCTGATCTGGCGATCGTCACGCCCGGCATCCGCCCTGCGGGTTCGGAAGCGGGCGACCAGAAGCGGGTGATGACGCCGGCCGACGCATTGCGCGCCGGATCGAGCCATCTGGTCGTCGCCCGCCCGATCGTCAAGGCGCCGGATCCGAAGGCGGCGGCGCAAGCCATCCTCGCCGAGATGCAGGGCGTGCTCTGATAATCCGTCGTTGCCGGAGAGATATCCTGCCGGTCGTGATCCGGGATGAGTCCCGGTGGCCGTCGGACAGGTACGCAACGCCCGCCATATTGACTCGCCCGGGAATTTGCCGGAAATCGTCCTAACCGAAAACACGCTGGAGGAGATACCATGGCCAAGGGATATTGGGTCGCTCGCGTCGATGTTCGCGACGCGGAACGCTACAAGGATTATATCGCAGCGGCCACGCCCGCCTTCGAGAAATACGGCGCCAATTTCCTCGCCCGCGGCGGCGCCATGGCGGCGATGGAAGGCAAATCCCGCGCCCGCAACGTCATCATCGAGTTCCCGTCGATGCAGGCTGCCATCGACTGCTACAATTCGCCCGAATATGCGATCGCCATCAAGATCCGCCAGGAAGTGGCGGATGGCGAAATCGTCGTCCTCGACGGCCTTTAAGAACCGATTGTCGCGCTCGATGCGGCAGTGGAGACACTTCCACCCGTGCCGCGATTCGGTTAAACAGCACTCATCTCATCCCACAGGCTCCCGGAGCACGCCATGACCATCAACAACCTTCCGCCGCTCGTCACCGTTTTCGGAGGATCGGGCTTCGTCGGCAGGCATGTGGTGCGTACGCTTGCCAAGCGCGGTTATCGCGTTCGGGTCGCCGTTCGCCGTCCGGATCTTGCCGGTTTCCTGCTGCCCGCCGGTTATGTCGGGCAGATCTCGCTGGTCCAAGCGAACCTGCGCTACCGCCAATCGGTCCTGAAGGCCGCCGAAGGCGCTTCGCATGTGGTCAACTGCGTCGGCATCATGTTCGAGAGCGGCCGCAACACGTTTGACGCGGTCCAGGATTTTGGCGCTCGCGCGGTTGCCGATGCGGCACGTGCTGCCGGCGCCAGACTTACCCATATTTCCGCGATCGGCGCCAATGCCAATTCGCAATCGTCGTACGCCCGCAGCAAGGGCCGCGCCGAAGCGACTATCTTCTCAACGCTGCCGGATGCCGTGATCCTCCGGCCGTCGATCATGTTCGGCCCGGAAGACAGCTTCTTCAACAAGTTCGCCTCCATGGCCCGCACCTTCCCTGCGCTACCGCTGATCGGCGGCGGCAAAACGAAGTTCCAGCCGGTCTATGTGGAGGACGTCGCCGAAACCGTCGCCCGCTCCGTCGACGGCACGATCGCGTCCGGCAAGATCTATGAGCTCGGCGGCGGCGAGGTCATGACCTTCCGTCAGTGTCTCGAAACGATGCTGCGCGTCACCAATCGCAGCAATGCGCTCGTCTCGCTGCCCTTCGGCATCGCATCGCTGATCGGCAGCATCGCGTCGTTGATCCCTTTCGTCCAGCCGCCGATCACCAGTGACCAGGTGAAGCTCCTGAAAATCGACAATGTCGTTTCCGATGCGGCCGCCACGGAAGGCCGCACGCTGCAGGGAATAGGCATCCGCCCGACGCTCGCGTCCTCGGTTCTGCCATCTTACCTTGTGCAGTATCGCCCGCAGGGCCAGTACACAGGCTCTGGCCGCGCGGCCTGATATCATTAACCATATCCAGCAATTTGTTTCGCTTCGACATTCCGGTCGTGCCCGCTGAAAAATCGGGCACCCCTTTGTTGTCGCTCATGTTTCGGGCAAGGATAGTGGCACAAAGGTCGCAGTGGCCGAAGCAGTCGCGTTAACGGCCGGTTCAGCAAAATCCTTTATTGAATTCTTCTAATCCAACCCATAAATCCTCCCTCACCAAACAAGCGGCGCAACCGTGACGATAAAATCTTCCATCGAAAGGCATTCCTCCATGGGCAAGCCCATCGCCCTCTTTTTTGCATGCGCAGCGCTGATCATCCTCGCGGGCTCGTTCATGGCTCCGACGACGGGCGCAGCCGGCAAGAGCGAATGCACGCCCGCATACGGTGTTGATCCGTGCAGCACGGCATCCATTCATCACTAAGCATCGACAAAACAAAAAGGCCGCTCCTTAGCAGCCTTTTTGTTTCATGAAGAATTGAGCGCCCTTCACTTTAGCAGTGCAGGACGCAGGGCAGTCTCGGCCGGCGCGACGGCGCTTGAGACCACGGCACTCTGTTCACCGCGTTGCGGGACAGATCCCAGGGCGATCAGGCCGAGCAACAAAAATCCGAAAACGATTCTATAGATCGCGAAGACGGTGAAGCGGTTGCTGCGGATATAGGTCAGCAGCCATTTCACGGCGATGAAGGCGACGATCGTCGACACGACGAAAGCCACGCCGAGCGAGGTCCAATCCTCGTGCGCGGCGCTGCCGTCCTTGAGCGTCTTCAGCAGCTCGTAGCCGCTGGCCGCATACATGGTCGGAATGCCGACGAGAAAGGCAAACTCGGTGGCCGCGGCCCGGCTTCCGGTACCGGCCAGCATGGCGATGAAGATCGTGGCACCCGAACGCGACGTGCCGGGAAAGACGCCCGCAACCACCTGCGCAATGCCGACCAGGATCGCGACGAGCCAGGTTATCTGCGTGGAAGCCGGCCTGCGTGCAGCGGCCCATTCCGCAAAGATCATCCAGATGCCGCCGATGATGAGTGCCCAGGCAATCGGTGCCGCGTCCTCGGGAAGCGCGAAACCGAGCTTCTTGACGATCAGCCCGAGAGCCGCCGTGATCAGGAAGGCAACGATCAGCTTGGCGGCATAGTCGCGATTTGCCGGCTCCCGCCAACCGAGCAACAGGTTAAGCAGGCGACGCCAGTAGATGATGGTTACAGCGATGATGGCGCCGGCCTGGATGACGATATTGAACGTATCAGACCGGTGACCCAGCCATTGTTCCGCGATGATGAGATGGCCGGTGCTGGAGATCGGCAAAAACTCGGTAATACCCTCGATCACACCGAGAACGAGGGCGCTGATAATCGACTGATCAGCCATTCTTAATCCTTTGTTGAGCAGATAAGGACAGTTTTAAGCAGTTTATGAGCCGTTGCTTGTGTTGGACCTACCAAATCCATATAGCTGCCATATGTCACGCGGGCGCGCTACGTGCCCCATCCTTCGTATACGATATTCGTGAAGTTCAAGTATCCATGCCCACGCTCTATCATCATTCCATGTCTTCGGCCTCGCGGTTCGTCCGGCTGATTCTCGCCGAATATGGCTTCCAGGCGGACCTGGTCGAGGAGCAACCGTGGGAAAAGCGGCGGGAATTCCTGACGCTCAATCCTGCGGGCACGCTCCCGGTTTATGTCGACGACAGCATGAGAGTGCTTTGTGGCCCTTCCGTGCTCCTGGAATTCCTCGACGAAACCCATGGCGTGCTGAAGCGTGACCGCCGGCTGCTGGCGGAAGACCCGTGGCAGCGCGCCGAAATCCGGCGTCTGACGGAATGGTTCCTGCAGAAGATGGAGCAGGATGTCACCCGGCCGCTGACCCGGGAGCGGGTCTTCAAGCTGCAGATGACGACGGCTCAAGGCGGCGGCGCGCCGGATTCGAAGGTGTTACGCACGTCCCGCGCCAATATCCGCCAGCATATGAAATATCTCTCCTGGCTTGCCGGCTCACGGCCCTGGCTTGCGGGTGACCGCCTGAGTTATGCCGATCTCGCCGCCGCCGCCTCGATTTCAATCCTCGACTATCTGGGCGAGATCGACTGGTCGGAGACGCCGGTCGCCAAGGACTGGTATCAGCGGCTGAAATCCCGACCCTCCTTCCGGCCGATGCTTTCCGAACGCATCCGCGGCCTCACCCCGGTATCCCATTATGCGGACCTTGATTTCTGACGCGCCCGCGCGCGAGGAAGAAAAGGCGCTCCGGCGGCGGGAGAAGCTGACTGCCTTCATTCGCGAGGAAGCGGCGGCTCAGGGCTTCGATCTTTGCCGGATTACAGGCCCGGACAGCATTCCGCGGGCGCCGGAGCGGTTGGAGATTTTCCTCGCCGACGGCCACCACGGCAGCATGGACTGGATGGCAGAGACTAGGCTGCGCCGCGCCGATCCGAGGGTGCTATGGGATCAGGTGCGTTCGATCGTGATGTTCGGGCTGAATTACGGGCCGGACGAAGACCCGCGCGGCATTCTCGACAAGCCCGACAAGGCCGCGATCTCCGTCTATGCGCGCAACCGCGATTATCACGACGTCATCAAGGGCCGGCTGAAAGAGATAGCGACGCGCTTTGCGGCGCGCGCCGGCGAGGACGTCAAAGTCTTTGTCGATACGGCGCCGGTGATGGAAAAACCGCTGGCGGAGGCGGCCGGGCTCGGCTGGCAGGGCAAACATACCAATCTCGTCAGCCGCACCCATGGTTCCTGGCTTTTCCTCGGCAGCCTGTTCACCACGGCAGACCTTATTATAGACGCGCCCGAGGCCGACCATTGCGGTTCCTGCCGGGCATGCCTCGACGCCTGCCCGACGGCGGCGTTTCCGGCTCCCTATCGGCTCGACGCCCGCCGCTGCATCTCTTATCTGACGATCGAACACAAAGGTCCGATCGATCCGGAATTCCGGCCGTTGATCGGCAACCGCATCTATGGCTGCGACGACTGTCTTGCCGCCTGTCCCTGGAACAAGTTTGCGGCGAGCGCCTCGGAGATGAAACTGCAGGCGCGCGACGACTTGAAGGAACCATCGATCGCGTTTCTGCTGACCCTGGACGATGCGACCTTCCGGACCTTTTTCAGCGGCTCGCCTGTCAAGCGGATCGGCCGCGACCGGTTCATTCGCAACGTGCTGATCGCTACGGGCAATTCCGGCGATGCCAACCTCATCGCACGATGTCTCGAACTTGCGGGCGACCCCTCGCCCGTGGTGCGCGGCATGGCTATATGGGCCCTGAAGCGCTTGATGACGGATGTGGACTTCGCGCGGTTTGCCGAGGCGCGCAGCGCCGAAGAGGATCCGGAAGTGCAGCAAGAATGGCGATTGGCGGGAGCGGCCTGATGAATGTGATGATCTTCGGATGCGGCTATTCGGGCCAGGCAATCGCCGAGGCCTTCAAATCCGAAGGCCATCGGGTCTCCGGCACGGTCAGGACGGCCCACAAGGCACTGGAACTCGCTGCCCGTGACATCAAGGCCTTCGTGTTCGACGGCAGCCCGTTCAGCGGCGAACTGCTGGCGGAGCTTCAAGAGGTGACGCATCTGGTGCAGTCGATCCCGCCCGGCACCGAGGGCGATCCACTGCTGAAGCTCGTCTCCGGACGGCTGCGTGCGCTTTGCCCGAAGCTCGAATGGATCGGCTATCTCTCGACGGTCGGCGTCTACGGCGATCACGGTGGCGGCTGGGTCACCGAGGAGACGCCGGGCAGCCCGATCCAGGGCCGGTCGATCGAACGGGTCGATACGGAAGATGCCTGGGCTACCGAAGGGCGGGCCGCCGGTCTACCTGTGGCCAGCCTGCGCCTCTCCGGTATCTACGGCCCCGGCCGCAACGCTCTCGTCAACTTGGCGCGCAGCACGGCGCGGCGCATTATAAAGAGAGACCAGGTCTTCAACCGCATCCGCGTCGAAGACATCGGCGGCGCGGCGCTCTTTCTCGCCGGAGGCAATATGGGCGGCATATATAATGTCACCGACGACGAGCCCGGTCCGCCGCAGGATGTCATCGTCGAAGCCGCGCGCCTGATGGGTGTCGAGCCGCCGCCGGAACTGGATTTCGAGACCGCTGACATGACGCCGATGGCGCGTTCCTTCTATGGCGCCAACAAGCGCGTTTCCAATGCCAAAATCCGCGCCGCGGGGTTCGAGTTCCTCTTCCCCAATTACCGTATGTCGCTCGCCGAAATGTGGACTTCGGGCCGCTGGCGAGGATAAAATTCCCATTATGAAACGGTTGAAATTTCCATCCTGATCGGTTGATCTAGTTATTATTTCTTAATACTTACGGCTGAGCGTCACAAAATTTGCCCAAATGAGGCAATAAATCACGCATCGCGACAAATTTTTTTCTGCGGTTTTCGTGATCACGGACTCCCTGCGAGTCTCACTGAAACTACATTCCGCTTTCTGACTGTTTTTAAAGGTTTTCTTCCGTAGAAGCTTAGCTGGCTTCTAAAAAGATCAGCGGCAATCTAATCACAAATGTTACAGACTGTAATGTTCCGTGATCAAAAGCCTCACTTTTTCGCCACTTTTCGCCCCGCTTAGCCGTTTTGCACGCAACGTGCAGGGACAAAACGAACGGGGACGACCGACTTGACAACAATTCGACGCTCGACTTTCGCCGCGGCCTCCATTGCTGCTTTTGCAACTCTCGGCTCCGCGCAGGCCAATGCTGCGCCCGGGTGCGGTCACGCATCCTGGTATGCCCTCGGATCCAAGACGGCATCCGGGGAACGAATGAACCCTTCTCTCATGACAGCGGCCCACCGGACGCTGCCCTTTGGCACCAAGGTGATGGTGACGAACAAGCGCAACGGCAAAAGCGTCGTTGTGCGCATCAACGACCGCGGTCCATTCATCCGCGGCCGGGTGCTCGATGTTTCCAAGGCCGCGGCCAAGGACATCGGCATGATCAGTTCCGGTACCGCCCAGGTCTGTTACCAGATCGTCGATGCCGGCGATCAGAAGGTCGCAGGCAAGGGCCTGAAAGCGATCGACGGCTGAAGCTGTTCAGAGAGACCGTTTAGGCCGGCCTCTTGCCCTATCGCGCAATCGCGGTTACGACCCGTGCCATACGGGTGCAACCGAGACGGAGACTGACATGCGATTGGGCGGACGAATTGCCGGGGCCATAGAGGTGCTGGCCGACATCGAGACGCGCAAACGCCCTGTCGCCGACGCGCTCAAGGACTGGGGCCTCGCCCATCGTTTCGCTGGTTCCGGCGATCGGGCGGCGATCGGAAATATCGTCTACGACGCACTGCGCATGCGGCTCTCGCATGCCTGGCTGATGGACGACGAAAGCCCGGCGGCCCTCGCCTACGCGGTTCTCATCCGGCAATGGGGCCTGACGCCCGACGCTCTCCAGGCCGAGTTCACGGACGACCGCTTTGCACCGCCGGCTCTAACCGAGGCGAACCTTTCGTCGCTTGCCTCCCGCAATCTCGACGATGCGCCCCTGCACGTTCAGGGCGACATTCCGGACTGGATCCAGCCGTCCTTCGAAGCCAATTTCGGCGAGAACTGGCTGATTGAGGCCAAAGCGTTGGCCGGCCGTCCCACCCTCGATCTGCGTGCCAACACGCTGAAGGCATCCCGCGAAAAGGTCGTCAAGGCGCTTGAACGCTCGAACGCAAAGGCTTCGCGCATCGCCCGCAACGGCATCCGGATTGCCGCTGGCGAGGGAGCGTCCCGCCTGCCCAACGTCACCGCCGAGCTTTCGTTCCAGAAAGGCTGGTTCGAAGTTCAGGATGAAGGCTCGCAGATCGTTGCCGAGCTCGTGCAGCCCGGCGAACATCATCAGGTCCTCGATTATTGCGCCGGCGGCGGTGGCAAGACGCTCGCCATGGCGGCCGCGATGCACAACAAGGGCCAGATCCACGCCTATGACGCCGACCGCAAACGGCTGGCGCCGATCATCGAGCGGCTGCGGCGCGCAGGCACCCGCAACGTTCAGGTGCACGACGACGCGCGCCAACTCAACGGCCTGAAGGGCAAGCTCGATGCGGTCCTGGTCGATGCCCCCTGCACCGGCACCGGCACATGGCGCCGCCGTCCGGACACCAAATGGCGACTGACCCCGAAGAACCTCGACGAGCGCATCGCCCAGCAGCAGGAAGCGCTTTCCGAGGCTGCCGTCTTCGTGAAGCCGGGTGGTGCACTCGTCTATGTCACCTGTTCGATCCTGCCGGAGGAGAACGACGCCCAGGTTTCCCGCTTCTGTGTCGAAAACCCGGAATTTTCGATCGTCCCCGCGGCAGAGCACTGGGACAGCATCTTCGAAAAAGATGGCCCGCAGCCTCGCTCGAAAGATGCCCTGACAGTGACGCTGACGCCCGCAAGTACCGATACCGACGGATTCTTTTTCTGCCGCATGCAACGCAGAGCTTGAATGCAGCGGAAGCGAAGACAAAGTCGAGTTCTACTTTCAAATTATTCTAAACTAGATTGTTTGACACCAGTTTCCAATTGCGCGATGAACCCTCTAACGGCCGGGGAGAGATCCGGGCCGTGAAGGAGAGGGACATGATCCGCAAGACCGTTCTTGGCGCCGCCCTGGCGCTTTTCGCCGCCTCCGCGGCGTTCGTCGTGACAGAGGCGCAGGCCGCCACCACATCCGCAGCCGTTCTCAAGCATTATGCCGAACTGGCGCATGCGAAATACGAAGATTCGCTGACGACAGCGCAAGCGCTCGACAAGGCCGTCAATGCGCTGATCGCCAAGCCGAGCGACGAAACGCTGAAGGCTGCCAAGGACGCCTGGATCGCCGCCCGCGCTCCCTACCAGCAGACGGAAGTCTACCGTTTCGGCAACCCGATCGTCGACAATTGGGAAGGCAAGGTGAATGCCTGGCCGCTCGATGAAGGCCTGATCGACTATGTCGATGCCTCCTACGGCACGGAGAGCGACGAGAATGCGCTCTACACCGCCAATGTCATTGCCAACCCGAAGATCAAGGTCAACGGCAAGACGCTCAACCTTTCGAAGTTCAACGCCAAGACGCTGCGCAGCCTGAACGAGGCCGGCGAGATCGAGGCCAACGTCGCGACCGGCTACCACGTCATCGAATTCCTGCTCTGGGGCCAGGATCTGAACGGCACCGGACCGGGCGCCGGCAAGCGTCCCTATACGGACTACGACAAGGCCAATTGCACCAACGGCCATTGCGATCGCCGCGCCGAATACCTGAAGGCCGCGTCCGCCCTGCTGGTCTCCGACCTCAAGGACATGGTCACCGCCTGGGGCCCGAAGGGCAAGGCGACCAAGAACGTCGAGGCCAATTTCAAGAAGGGCCTGACCGCCATCCTGACGGGCATGGGTTCGCTCTCCTACGGCGAGCTTGCCGGCGAGCGCATGAAGCTCGGCCTGCTGCTGCACGATCCGGAAGAGGAGCACGATTGCTTCTCCGACAACACCTACAACTCGCATCTCAACGACGCGGTCGGCATCAAGTCGGCCTATACGGGCGAATATACCCGCGTCGACGGTACCAAGATGACCGGGCCTTCGCTCTCCGAACTGGTTGCGGCCACCGACAAGTCGTTGGACAGCGAGATGCTCGGCAAGCTCGACGCGACGCTCGCCGCCATGAACGCCATGGCCGACCGGGCGAAGAAGGTCGAGGCCTACGACCAGATGATCGGCGAAGGCAATAAAGAGGGCAATGCGGTCGTCCAGAAGGCGATCGACGGCCTGATCGACCAGAGCAAGAGCGTCGAGCGCGTCATTGCGTCGCTGAAGCTTGGCAAAGTGGAGCTTGAAGGTTCCGCCAGCCTCGATAATCCCAACGCCGTCTTCAAATAAGCAATGAAAAAGGCGGGCCGCGGCTGACCTTCAGCCTGCGGCCCGATGCGCATATGAGAACGCCCAAGTCTTTTGTCTTCCTGCTGCCGATCCTTTCGGGCGCTTTCCTTCTCACGCCGCTGATCGCAACCGGTGGCGATGCACTTTTCCCGACCGTCCGCACGGATCTCAATCCGAAGGACCAGAAACGCGTCGAGAGCGTTACCCGCCCGACGACGGATTTCTCCAAACCCGAGCCATTCGAGGCCATGTCCGGCGGGGCCGCGACCAGCCGCGCCGACGTCAATGGCGACGCTTTTTCGCATTTCTCCGCCAACATCACCTTCGAGGAAGAAGGGACGTTCAAGCTCGGCAATGCGCTGTTCACAAAACTCTGGGTCTCGGCGCCATCCTCGACGCAGGCATCCGACGGGCTGGGGCCGCTGTTCAACGCCCGCGCCTGCCAGAGTTGCCACCTGAAGGATGGCCGCGGCCACCCGCCGGAAGGGGGTGCCGACGCGACCTCGATGTTCTTCCGGCTCGCCCGCCCGGCGCGCACCGACGATGAGCGCGAAGCTGTCGCCGATTACAGGAAGCTCAATTTCCCCGACGCGATCTATGGCGAGCAGTTGCAGGACCTCGCCGTGTCCGGCCTCGCCTCAGAAGGCCGGATGCGGATTTCCTACGAGGAAATCCCCGTCAAGCTCGGCGACGGCGAGATCGTCCACCTGCGCAAGCCGAGCTATTCGGTCGCCGACCTCGGCTACGGTGCTATGGAAGGCGACGTGACGTTGTCGCCGCGGATCGCGCCGCCGATGATCGGCATGGGCCTGATCCAGGCGATCCACGATGCCGACATTCTCGGCCTGGCCGACCCGGACGACAAGGACGGCGACGGGATCTCCGGCAAGCCTGCCATGGTGCGCGACCACAAGACCGGCGAGCTGAAGCTCGGCCGCTTCGGCTTCAAGGCGCAGAATGCCTCAGTCCGCGACCAGAGTTCGTCCGCCTTTGCCGGCGACCTCGGCATCTCCACCCCCGACAATCCGTTCGACCACGGCGACTGCACCAAGGCCGAGGCTGCGTGCCTCGCCATGCCGACCGGCGTGCAGCAGCGACTCGGGCCGGTCGAAGCACCTGATCCTGTCCTGCCGCTCGTCACCTTCTATTCCGAAAACCTAGCGGTGCCGGCCCGCCGCGATATCGGCGACAAGACGGTTCTGAAGGGGAAGGAACTGTTCTACCAGGCCGGCTGCACCGCCTGCCACACGCCGAAGTTCGTGACCAGCCGCGATGCCGGCAACAAGGCCCAGGCTTTCCAGCTGATCTGGCCCTATTCCGATTTCCTGCTGCACGACATGGGCCAAGACCTTGCCGACGGCCAGCCGGTTGGCGTTGCTACCGGCAGCGAATGGCGCACCCAGCCGCTCTGGGGCATAGGGCTGACCCAAACCGTCAACGCCCACACCTTCTTCCTGCATGATGGACGGGCGAGAAACCTGACCGAAGCCGTTCTCTGGCACGGCGGCGAGGCGCAGAAGGCCCGCGATGCCTTCGCCGCGCTCGGAAGACAAGACCGTGCCGCCCTCCTCAAATTCCTGGAGTCTCTCTGATGCGCAAGATATTCTTTGCCGGACTCGTCTCGCTGCTTCCCGCCATCGCCTTCGCGCAGGAAGGTGAACCCGCTCCTTCGGTGGATCTGCCGATGGCTGACGTCACCAAGGTGATGACGGCGGCAGTCGATGGGTTCATTCGGCCGGGCTACGACGCATTCTACGAGTCCGCGGGCAAGATGACGACGGCGATGAAGGCGCTCTGCGAGGCGCCCTCCAAGACGAACTACGATGCCGCGAAAGGCGCCTTCCGCGACGCGGCGGTCAGCTGGGCACATATCGAGGTAGTGCGCGTCGGACCCGTCATCGAGCAGAACCGCTTCGAGCGCATCCTCTTTTATCCCGACCGCAAGAGCACGGGGTTAAAGCAGGTCCAGTCGGTCCTCTCCAAGGCGGATGAGACTGCCACCGATTCCGCCACGCTCGGCACGAAAAGCGTTGCGATGCAAGGTTTCGGGGCTCTCGAATATGTGCTTGCCGGCACCGGTTCCGACGAACTTCTCAAGGCGAAGAACAGCTACCGCTGCCGCTATGGCGCGGCCATCGCCGGCAATATCACCAATGTCGCCAAGGAACTTTCCGATATCTGGGACGCACCCGATGGCATCCAGAAGACGTGGGAACAGCCGGGGCCTGACAATCTCAATTTCCGCACCGGCGGCGAGGCGATCACCGCGCTGCTCGGCATTCTCGTGCATGGTGCCGAAGCCGTGCGCGACCAGCGGATCGAGACCTTCTACAAGGGCGCCGAAAAGGCGAAATTCCCCAAGCAGGCGCTGTTCTGGCGCTCGGAAAACACCTGGGCGACCGTCAAGGGCAACCTGGAAGGTCTTTCGACCCTGCTCGAAAAATCCGGGATGGCCGCGCTTCTCAAGGAAAAGGACCGGCCGATCGTCGCCGCCACGCAGGCGAAGCTGACGTCGATGATCGAGCTTTCGGCGAAGATCACGCCGGATCTCGAAAAGGCGGTCGAGAATGCCGTCGAGCGCAAGAAGCTCGATACGCTGCTGGCGGACGGAAAGGATGTCATTTCCAAGCTGAACGACGGGTACGGCGGCGCGATCGGCCTCAGCTCCGGCTTTTCCTTCGCGGACGGCGACTAAGACCATGTGGCGCGGCGAGGCCATCGACAGGCGCGGCTTTCTAAAAGCGGCGGGTATCACTTTCACCGCCGCCCTTGCGCCACGTTCGCTGATGGCGTTCGAACGCACAGATGCGGTCTATGCCTCCGGCTTCAAGGCGCCGGATGGATCTTTCGGCGTCGCCACCGTTTCCGAACGCGGCGAGATCATCGACCGCGTCGCCCTTCCCGCCCGCGCCCACGGCATGGCCTATAGCACCGCCACCGGTCRCACTGTCGCTTTTGCCCGCCGTCCCGGCACGTTTGCCATGGTCTTCGATCTATCCCGACAGGCCGAGCCGATCATGATCACCTCGCCGGAAGGCCGGCATTTCTACGGGCACGGCCATTTCTCGCCGGACGGCGCGCGGCTTTATGCCAGCGAGAACGATTTCGACGGCAATCGCGGCATGATCGGCGTCTACGACGCCCGGGACGAATTCCGCCGCATCGCCGAGTTCGACGCGCACGGCATCGGCACTCATGACATGACCGTTTCCGACGATGGTAAGCTGTTGGTCATCGCCAATGGTGGCATCGAAACCCATCCGGATTTCGGGCGCACCAAGCTCAATGTCGACCGCATGGAACCGTCGCTGGTTCTGCTCGATGCCAGATCCGGCACCCTTATCCAGCGGCACCGCCTGCCCGCCTCGCTGAAACAGCTCTCCACCCGCCATCTCGATATCGCGGAAAACGGCCGCATCTGGTTCGCCTGTCAGTGGGAAGGTGCGCGCAACGCCCTGCCGCCGCTTGCCGGCTGGTTTTCCAAGGGCGAGGACCTGTCGTTCGTCTCGCTGCCGGACGAAACGACCGTCCGGCTCGGTAATTATGTCGGCGCCATTGCCGTCAACCGCCGTGACGGCGTCGTCGGCCTCACCTCGCCGATCGGCGGGGCCGCAGTCACGCTCGACTCGAAAACCGGGGCCGTGGTGAAGGAGGAAACCGTCCGCGAGGCCGCCGGCATCGCGCCCGCGGCTCACGGCATTGCCGTTTCCTCCTATGACGGGCAGTTCAACGAGACGCGTAGCCAAGTCGCCTGGGATCAGCATATCGTCCGGCTGGACTGACCTTTCCCAGCTGCGGAAGCGCCCTAGTTGCGGCCGCATGAACAAAACCGTCGTTATGATCCTCTTCATCGTCGCCTGCGTCGCACTCGGCGCCTTGAGCGGCGCAAGCAACCAGCCCGGCGAGTGGTATCAATCGCTCGACAAACCATTCTTCAATCCGCCGAGCTGGATTTTTGCGCCGATCTGGACCGTCCTTTATGTCCTGATCGGGGTCGTGCTTTCCGAAACCTGGTATGACGAGAACAGCGGCCGCCGCCTCGTTCTCTTTGCCATGCAAGCCGCGCTCAACCTTCTGTGGTCGCCTGCTTTCTTCGGCCTGCAAAGCCCTGTTCTCGGCCTCGTCGTCATCGTGCCGCTGCTGATCTCCATCCTGCTGTTCATCAGCGCGAGCTGGCGGGAAAACCGCAAATCCGCCCGGCTGTTCGTGCCCTATGCCCTCTGGGTCGCTTTCGCGACGCTCCTCAACCTGTCGATCGTCCTCATGAATTAAGCACGCTCCATCGTACGGCTTGCCGAACATCGCCGGTCATGCCAATTTCGCAACTGCGAAAGGGGCGGGAACATGAACGGGAAAGATACGGGCGATTTCCGCGAGCGGGTGCGCCAGAGTTTTGGCCGGCAGGGCGCGATGGCGATGCTCGGCGCAGAACTGACACGCGTCGAACAGGCGATAGTCGAGATCGAGCTGCCCTTCGACATCAAGCTTACCCAGCAGCACGGTTTCCTGCATGCCGGCGTGATTTCCGCGGCACTTGATGCCGCCTGCGGTTATGCCGCTTATACCGTCATCGAACCGGACGCCTCTATCCTTACCATCGAGTTCAAGGTGAACCTGATGTCGCCCGGCCGTGGCGAACGTTTCCTGTTCCGCGGCGAAATCACCAAGCCGGGCTCGACGATCATAGTCGCCGATGGCCGCGCCTATGCGATCGGCGACGGCCCCGCCAAACTCATCGCTTCCATGACCGGCACCATGATGGTGATCCGCGGCCGAGAGGACGTAACCGGATGATTTCTTCTCTTCCCCTCGGCGAGCCGAGCCTTGCCGGCGGCAAGTCCGTTCTCTTCGTGATGGCGGTCGACGCTGAATACGGCCCGGCGCTCCAGTCCCGCATCAAGCCATTGATGACGGGGGTCGGCCCGGTCGAGGCGGCCGTGGTGCTTTCCCATGCGCTGACGAGGCTGGAAGCGACAGACGACCTGCCCGATCTCGTCGTCTCGCTCGGCTCGGCCGGCTCCCGCAATCTGGAGCAGACGGAAATCTACCAGGCTTCGTCGGTCGCCTATCGCGACATGGACGCCTCCCCGCTCGGGTTCGAAAAGGGCCGCACGCCCTTCCTCGATCATCCGGCGATCATCCCGCTTCCCTTGCACATCCCAGGGGTCAGGGAAGCTTCGCTATCGACCGGCGGCAATATCGTCTCCGGTGCCGCCTACGATCTCGTCGGTGCCGACATGGTCGACATGGAAACATTCGCGGTGCTGCGCTGCTGCCAGCTTTTCGGCCTGCCGCTGATCGGCCTGCGCGGCATTTCGGACGGCAAGGAAGAGCTGAAGCATGTCGGCGATTGGACCGAATACCTGCATGTGATCGACAAAAAGCTGGCAGATGCGGTCGACAGCCTGTTCGAGGGGTTGGAGGATGGCGCCATCGTCCTCTGAAGGCACGATTTTCGCCTCATTCCCCGTTGCCAGAAACGGGAAGTTTCTTTAAAGGCTCGGCATGACCCAGATAGCTCATCCCGACAGCATTCTCATCATCGATTTCGGCAGCCAGGTGACGCAGCTCATCGCGCGTCGCATCCGTGAGGCCGGCGTCTACTGCGAAATCCACCCCTTCCAGCACGCGGGCGCAGCATTCGAGAAACTCCAGCCCAAGGGCGTGATCTTCTCTGGCGGCCCGGCATCGGTGACCACCGAAGGCAGCCCGCGCGCTCCGCAGGCGGTGTTCGACAGCGGCGTTCCGATCCTCGGCATCTGTTACGGCCAGCAGACGCTCTGCACCCAGCTCGGCGGCGTCGTCGAAGGCGGGCATGCGGCGGAATTCGGCCGCGCCGACGTCGAGATCAAAAAGGCGAGCCCGCTGTTTGACGGTTTCTGGGAAATGGGCGGGCGTTATCCGGTCTGGATGAGCCACGGCGATCGCGTCACCCAGCTGCCGCACGGTTTCGAAGTGATCGCGACGTCGGAGAATGCGCCTTTTGCGATCGCGGCCGACGAAAGCCGGCACTATTACACCACCATGTTCCACCCGGAAGTGGTGCATACGCCCGACGGCGCCAAGCTGCTCTCCAACTTCGTGCACAAGATCGTCGGGCTGAAGTCCGATTGGACCATGGCCGCCTATCGCGCCGAAATGATCCGCAAGATCCGTGAACAGGTCGGCAAGGAACGGGTGATCTGCGGCCTCTCCGGCGGCGTCGATTCCTCGGTTGCGGCGGTCCTGATCCACGAGGCGGTCGGCGACCAGCTGACCTGCATCTATGTCGACCACGGCCTGATGCGCCAGGGTGAGACCGAGCAGGTCGTCGGCATGTTCCGCGACAACTACAATATTCCGCTCGTGCATGTGGATGCGTCCGACCTGTTCCTGACCCAGCTTGCCGGCGTTTCCGATCCGGAAGTGAAGCGCAAGACGATCGGCCGCCTGTTCATCGAGGTGTTCGAGGCGGAAGCCGCAAAGATCGCCGCCGACGGCAAGGGCTCTCCGGCATTTCTGGCCCAGGGCACGCTCTATCCGGACGTGATCGAAAGCGTTTCCTTCTCGGGCGGGCCTTCGGTGACCATCAAGAGCCACCACAATGTCGGCGGCCTTCCCGAACGCATGAACATGAAGCTGGTCGAGCCGCTGCGCGAACTGTTCAAGGACGAAGTGCGCGCGCTCGGCCGCGAGCTCGGCCTGCCGGAGAGCTTCATCGGCCGCCATCCCTTCCCGGGTCCGGGCCTTGCGATCCGCTGCCCGGGTGGTGTCACCCGCGAAAAGCTCGACATCCTGCGCAAGGCGGACGCGATCTATCTCGACGAAATCCGCAAGGCCGGCCTTTACGACACGATCTGGCAGGCGTTTGCCGTGCTGCTGCCGGTGCAGACCGTCGGCGTCATGGGCGACTACCGCACCTACGACTTCGTCTGCGCATTGCGGGCCGTCACCTCGGTCGACGGCATGACCGCGGATTTCTATCCCTACGACATGAACTTCCTCGGCCGCACGGCCACCCGCATCATCAACGAAGTTCGCGGCATCAACCGCGTCGTTTACGACGTGACCAGCAAGCCGCCCGGCACGATCGAGTGGGAGTGACGGATACAAACTGCGGCAATAGCGTAGTTTCGGCGGTGGTTTTCGCCTTCGCTTGACTGCCGTTCGCGTCCGTCTTTCACTCGCATCGAGCTGGCCTACTCCATTTCTGTCTCACGGCACCGATCTGTGCGCACTATCAGGATGATGTAAATCCGCTTCGATGGGTGGAAGTGCTCTGGCGTAGAATAGCGTGCACAAAGGCGGGTCAGCTTTGCGCCCAATTGCTGCCGTCGCGCCTGCCGGCCAGTCATTCCGAAACCGGTCGTTCGTTCACCTTGCTCGCCGCTCGCATATAACGGCTCATATTGGGGACTTTTCTGCCAGGCGGCTATCAGGAGCCTCGCAGCGAATAGCTGCCGCTCGCTACCCCGGCAGTTGTCTCGAAAACGATGGCGTTTCGGGAAACGTCGTGCGCAGCCTTCAGTTCAGTCGGTATTACCCTTCGGCGGCCAACATCGTTAGCCGTTCACGCAGCCAGCGTTTTGCCGGATTGTTGGTGGTCCGGTCGTGCCAGACACTCGCGATAGTAAAGCCAGGAATGGTGAGTGGTGGTTCCACCACCTGCACCTGATCCGACCAGCCATCGGCGATCCGCCGTGGGATCAAAGCGATCATGTCGGACTGTGACACGACCTCTGGCACGATCAGAAAGCCCGACGTGGACAGGGCTACTGTGCGGCGGCGGCCGACGGCCTCAAGTGCTGCATCGGCAGGCCCTGAGAACCCGCCGCTCTTGGGAGACACGACAACGTGCTCCAAAGCGCAGAACACATCTAGGCTGAGACGGCCTTGCACGGCCGGGTGTCCCTGCCGAGCGATCACCGCGTAATCCTCACGAAAGAGCTGGCGCTGGCGCATGGCCGCAGGTGCATGGTCTGGAGATGCCAAGGCCAGGTCGATTTCGCCGCGCTCCAACTGCGTGGCGAGCGCCAGCACGTCCAGGGCACGCCAGGCGATGCGGACCTTGGGTGCCTCTGTCCTGAGCGCGACCGAGAAGCGGGTGAGCAGCGCATACTGCATATAGTCGCTCGCGGCGATCACCAGGGTGGCCTCCATGGTTGCCGGGTCGGACGGCATTACATCTGCCACAACCCTGCGGACACCCTCCAGCGCGTCATGCAACAGTTGCCGAAGCCCGACAGCGCGTTGGGTCAGGACCATCCCACGCTGTGCCGGAATGAGGAGGGGATCGCCGAGTTCATCGCGAAGCCGCGCCAGCCGTGCCGACAAGGCGGGTTGGCTCAGGTTCAAGCGCCGGGCGGCACGCGTAACGTTTCCTTCCGCCAAGAGGGCTTCGAGCGTGACGAGCAGGCCGAGATCGAGGTTTCTGGTATCCATTCGTTGGATAACAACATGCAGAAGGTTCGATTTCAACCTCGGCGACGTACCGAGTAGTATGCCGAGCGGCCTTCGGCTCTCAAACATTCATCGATAATACGGATAGCCGATTAGTGGACGCCCTCTCCCTCGAACCGCATCCCAGCTTAAGCGGAAAACATCATGATTTCACCCTACACGATCAATATCCCTGACGAACGGCTCGCCACGATCAGAGCCAAGGTCGAGGCTTATGACTGGAGCCAGCTGCCGGATGCGGGGGACTGGTCAGCGGGGGTCGGGGTTGATGACCTCAAGCGGCTCGCCGCGTATTGGCGGGACAGCTACGACTGGCGTGCGGTCGAACGGCGCCTCAACGCACTCCCCAACTTCACGGCCGACGTGGAAGGCGAGCACCTCCACTTCGTTCATGTGAAAGGCGACGGCTCCAAGCCGCCCGTCCTGCTTCTCCACGGCTGGCCGGGCTCGTATCTCGAGTTCGAGCGGCTGTTGGAGCCGCTCGCGGCGGACGGGCACGATGTTGTCGTCCCCTCGCTTCCTGGCTTCGCGTTCTCCAACCCGATCACGCGCCCGATTGGCCCGCGGCGGGCTGCTGTGCTCGTGCATGGGCTGATGATCCAACTGTTCGGCGACGCGCGGTATTTCATTCAAGGGGGCGATTGGGGCCACGGCATCGCGGCCTGGGCAGCGCATGATCGACCGGACGCTCTGCTCGGCATCCATATCAACATGATGACCGTGCATGCGGAGGACGCCGCTCCGACGACCGGCGAGGAGAAGTCCTTCGCCGCCAAGCGCGCCGCGATTGCCGACCGGGAGAGCGCCTACTTTCACGAGCAGGCGACCCGTCCGCAAACGCTCGGCGTCGCGATGGCCGACAGCCCGGTCGGAGCGGCGGGCTGGATACTCGAAAAGTTCGGCAAGTGGGCCGATCTTCCGACAACCGCCGATGGCAACCCCGACGTCTGGAGCAAGTTTTCCGAGGAGGAACTCCTCACCAACATCATGCTCTACATCGCGCCGGCATCGTTCGTGACTGCAACCTGGATCTACTACGGCAGCCGGCTTGAGGAGTCGCTGATGCTTCCGGCCGGCACCCGCATCCAGGTGCCGACCGGCGTTGCGGCCTTCCCCGATCCGGTGTTCTTGCCGCCGCCGCGCTCGTTCGCGGAGAAGACCTACAACATCGTGCATTGGACCGACATGCCGCGGGGCGGCCATTTCGCCGCGCTGGAAGAGCCGGAACTGATGCTGGCCGACCTGCGCGCCTTTATCGCGACGGTGTCGGGAGTGCGCTCCTGAAGGTGGAGCTCTCCGTTTCCGAAGCGCGGCGCGTGGCGCTGGCGGCGCAGGGCTTCAATGCTCTGCGTCGTCACGACCGCATCGGCGCGGGCTATGGCTGACCGGCCGTGGCAGCCTGATCCCCTGCATCAGGCTGCATGGGCTGGTGAACGCCGTTGGCGGAATAGCCTTTGACCGCAGCCTGTGGACGAGCCGCTGGTCGCCGGAAGCCAGTACGCGCCATTTCGCTATCACCGCAGCTCTCCCCGCCGCCTTCCTGTTCTGGGTCACACGGTCGAAACCACAATACTGAGATACCAGTGCGAGGGCTTTCCCGACTGGGAAGGCCCAGCGGGACAGGCACGGCAGAATTGGTCGTCCGGTGCCTCCGGGTTGGGCCGATGCGCCGAACCAAGGCCTCAATGATCTATAAGGCGACCGGCAATCTCCGAGCGATCCAGATTTTGCTCGGTCACACCAAAATCGAAAACACGGCCAAGGTACCTCGGTGTCGATATTGAAGATGCGCTGACACTTGCAGAGCGAACGGAAATCTAAACGGAGCGGCCTGTCCGTAAATGGATGGGCCGCATTTGAGCGAGGCAGCAAAGCGCCCCATAATCGGCCGTTCAGTCGGATTATGTGCGTTCCTGGAAGCAGTCGTCGTTTAGATAGTCAGTGAACAGCGCTTTGGATGCGGTTTGCGCCTGCTTAGTCATCAGTCGTAGCGGGGCGTCATCATTAGAGCGAATGCGCTGGTCGCGAACGTCACAGCGGATGCGGTAGACGACCCCGAATTGATGAAGGAGACGATCGCGAAGGAGGGCGCAGCATCGCTGCCGCTCGCTTCGATGCTCGTCGTGCCCACGGTCGACAGGCCATAGGGAACGTTCGCTGCCCGCGCCGCCGCCGCCAGCATGTTATCAGCGCCGGGCCACAGCGCGTTGACAAGACCAACGGGCGAGATGCCGATCGGCAGGTTATAATCGCCGCCGAACAGTGCGGCGCGGTCGAGCGGCCGCTGGTATCGCGCATGTAGCGCGGTGCGAGCGTGATCGCGTCGAGCGCGGCGCGGTTGCGCGCGAGCGCCAGCTCGGCGCCGGTCCCGCTTTCGAGATAGCCGCATGCGATCGCCGGCATGCGCCGCCGTGCGATCCACGCCAGAGCCTCGATCGTCGCCGCGTTCGCGAGCCCGAGCCGAATCATGGATCAGTCTCCGCCTATCATTCGGCGCATATCTTGCCGAAATGCGCGCCGCTTAGTTGGTAGCGAAAGGCGTCGGCCAGCTCTTCGAAGGCAAAGCTCCTGTCGATGACCGGGCGGATGCCGGTCACCTCCAGCGCCGTCACAATAATCCTGCTGATCGCGCCGGCTGCCGACGATCAGCCCCTGGAGCCGCGCCTGCTTGCGCATCAGCTCCATTGTCGGCACCTGCCCCTCGCGCCCGGTGAGGACACCGATGAGCGCGATATGCCCGCCGACGCGCACCGCCGCGATCGATTGCGGCAGCGTGCCCGGCCCGCCGATCTCGACGACATGATCGACGCCGAGACCGCCGGTCAGATCACGCACCGCGGGGCCCCATTCGGGCATCTCGCGGTAGTCGAGGGTATGATCGGCACCGAGCGCTGTGAGGCGTTCGCGCTTCGCGCCCGAGGACGAGGTAGCGATCACCGTCGCGCCCATCGCTTTGGCGATCTGAAGCGCGGCGATCGAGACGCCACCGGTGCCCATGATCAGCACTGCCGCGCCCGCGCGCAGCCCGCCGTCGACGACGAGCGCGCGCCACGCGGTGAGACCTGCCGTAGTGATCGTCGCCGCCTCGGCATGGCTCCACCCGGCTGGCGCACGGGTGAAGGCGGTGGCGGCGCGCACGACATGGGTTGTTGCCATACCGTCGATGCCGTCACCCGGTGTGCCCGCGAAATTCCCGACCGCATCGAACGGCGCGCCTGCCGGCCAGTGCGGGAAGAAGGTCGACACAGCGTGATCGCCGGGCGCGAATTCGGTGACACCCAAGCCGACCGCCTCGACGACACCCGCACCGTCAGCCATCAGCACGCGGCCGTCGGCGGCCGGAATGCCGCCATTGGCAACGAGCAGATCGTGGAAATTGAGCGAGGTGGCGTGGATCGCGACACGGATCTCACCCGGGGCAGGGACGCCGGGATCATCGCGCTCGACGATTTCCAGGCGGTCGAACCCACCGGGCGCGCGGACTACCCAAGCTTTCATACGATTTCCTTTCCCTTGATCGGCAGAAGAGCAGGCGCGCTTTCAGCCATGCCGACAGCACCAACGAATGGGGTGATGGCGAGAGCGGTTGCGGCGGCGGCGATAGCTGCAAACGGCGTCACCATCACGCCCGGCCCGGCGAGGATCACTCCGCCCAAAGCCGAAGCGCCAGCAATGCCTAGATTGAAGGCGGCGATGTTAAACCCTGAAGCGGTGGCGACCGCATCGGGTGCCTCTTTCTCCGCCACAGCAATCACGCCTGCCTGTACGATCGGTCCGGTGCAGAAGCAGAAGACCGACCAGAAGAAGATATTGACGAACATCACGCCGGCGTGCGGCGCAGTATAAGGCAGCGCCGCAAGCGCCAATAGAAGGCCGATGAGCGCAAAGGCGAGGCCACGCCGCGTCCCGAGCGCGTCCCCCAATTGTCCGCCGACCAGATTGCCCACCACCGCGGCGGCGCCGAATACCATCAGCGCCAGGCTCACGCTCGTCTCGGACACATGCGTGACTGTGGTCATGAGCGGCGACAGAAAGGTGAAGACCGCGAACGATCCGCCGTATCCTAGCGCCGCGATGGCATAGAGCGTGAGCAACTTGGGTTGTTGCAACAGCCTGAACTGAGAGAGCAAGCCCGCCGACGGCTCAAAGGAAATCTGGCGCGGCAGCAAAATGTGCAGAAACGTCGCCGCCAGCGCGCCCAGCCCGGCGATGACAAAGAAGGGCGCGCGCCAATCAAGTCGCTGGCCGATGAATGTTCCTGACGGAACGCCAACCACCATGGCGACGGTGAGGCCGGCGAACATCAGTGCGACGGCACGGGCCCCGCGTGACCGTTCCACCAACGACATCGCGATTGTGGCGCCGATGGAGAAAAAGACGCCGTGCGCCACGCCAGTGATGATGCGTCCCGCCAGCATCGCGCCATAGCCGGACGCGAAGCCGCTCAAGAGATTGCCGAGCGCGAACAGCAGCATCAATCCAACCGCTAGCGGCCGGCGCGGCAGATGCCCGACTAACGCCGTGACCGTGGGGGCACCGATGGTCACGGCGAGGGCGTAGCCGGAAACGAGCAGACCAGCCGCCGGGAGCGTTGTCCCGAGATCGCGCGCGATCCCGGGAACCAGGCCAATGATCACGAACTCAGTCGTGCCAATGGCAAATGCTCCGGCGGCCAGCGCGATCAGCGCAGGCTTCATGATCGTCGTGCCTCACGCGTCAACCGTCTCGACCACCCTTTCGGCGACATGCGCGACGATGCCGGTCTGGCCCGGCGCGACGTCATCCGCCATGGTGTGGCGATCGGGGAAATCGCCTCCGTTCTGCGCACGGAACGGGATTGGCGCGTCGGTGAACAGCCCGGCGAGTCGCGCGCGCCAGCCCGCCTTGATCGCCTCGACCTCTTCGGCGGTGGAGACATGGCCGACGCTGTAGACAGCGTGCGTGGGCAGCACATCCATGCCCGGATAGAAGAGCGCGCCGTGGGTCAGCGGAAAGAGCAGCTGCTCAATCGGCGCGTTGATCCCGCGCGGGCCATAGTCCGCCACAGGTCCACCGGCCTGAACATTTACCAGCGCGCGCTTGCCCTTCAGGATGCCGTCCCCGAAGCGAAACTCGTTGGTGCCGTTCTGGTAGCCATAAGCGAAACCAAAGGCATAGACGCGTTCGATCCAGCCCTTCAGGATCGCGGGCACGCCATACCACCACAGCGGGAACTGCAGGATGACCGCGTCCGCGGCAAGGAGTTTGGCCTGTTCGGCGACAACATCCGGCGTCTGGTTGCCGGTCGCATAGGCATGGCCCGATTCCATGATGAACGACAGCCGGTCGGGATTGGTGCGGACGGGAAAGTCGTCGGCGTCGAACACTGCTTTCCACTTCATACCGTAAAGTTCGGATTGCACGATCTCGTGTCCGGCGGCGCCAAGCGTCTCGACAGTAACATCGACCAACTGCCGGGTGAGCGAGGTTGCTTCGGGGTGCGCAGATACAATAAGGATATTCTTCTTCATCATGCTTCTCTGGTCTCTATCGTGGAGTGTGGGGGGGCGCTTCAGCGCTCGCTGGGATGTACCCAAGCCAGCGGCTTCACCGGATCATCAAGCTCGGTATGGGCCAGCGCGTTGGTGAAGTTGGAGATGATCTTTGCGTCGGCCATCAACGTCGCGACGCTCACATTCCCGAGCTGAACGACCGGCGCGATGTCGGTGTAGTTCGATACGTCGCCGTGAATTTCGGCCGCGTGCGCGTGGAATGCTTTTTGGAAGCTGTCCGGCGACTCGAACAGCGCGTGAGACGCGGCGATGTAGGGCGCGGGGGCACCCGGCTGTGCGCCGCCAAGGCCGGTTTCGACGATCACCCCTCTGACGGCGTCGCCAAGCAGGCCCAGGGCCAAGGGCACATGTTTCTCGAGGCGGCATCGAAGCGTGCCTGCTCAGTATTGGGATAAAGAAAACTGACGATGACATCCTTGCCTCCCGCGGGAGGGATTGGTGAAGCTCCCGCGTCGAGGCTTGCAGGATGAAGGCTTTTCAGCGATATTTGAAATCGATTATATTTTATTCGGAAATAAATGTGGTGGATACCAGCCGCATCGACCTCAACCTTCTGGCAACGCTCGAAGTGCTGCTCGCCGAACGGAACGTCACCAAGGCGGCGGCGAAGCTGCATCTCAGCCAGCCGGCAGTCAGTGCGCAACTCGCGCGGCTGCGGGATTTGTTCGACGATCCGTTGCTTCTTCCTGCCCAGCGCGGAATGACCCCGACCGCCAAGGCAACAGAACTTGCCCCACAATTGCGCGAGGCGTTGGATCGGGTGCGCTCGACACTGCAGTCCCACAGGGACTTCGATCCCGAAACGGCGCAACTCGCTGTGTCGATCGCTTGCTCGGATTATGTCCAGGCAGCCGTTGTGATGCCGCTCGTCTTGGCGCTCCGGCGGATAGCACCAGGCGTGCGCGTGGCGGTTTGGCACCTGTCCCCCGCCCTCATGGAACAGCAGTTGGCGAACGGCGATATCGATTTGGTGATCGCCACACCCGATCCCTCGATGCCGCATCTACGTGCATGTGATCTTTACGAGGAAACATATGTCCTCATCGGCAGGCAAGGCCACCCGGATCTGAAGCCTGGTCTGACGATCGAGAACTATGTCAGGCTGGAACATATCGTCGTCTCACGGCGAGGCGGCAACTTCGAGACACCAGTTGACGACGCCTTGGGAGTTCTCGGTTATCGGCGCAATGTCGTCATGTCAGCGGGCTCGTTCTTGTTCATTCCCGAAATTGTTTCCAGCAGCGATCTTGTCGCTCTCGTACCCAGGCGGCTGTTTCGCGCCCAATCGGAAAGGCTGATGATCATCGATCTGCCCTGGCTGAGCGAACGGTTCGATATCGGCTTGATCTGGCACGAGCGTTGTCACGGCCATGCCGGGCAGCGCTGGGTTCGCGAATTGATCCGAAAGCTGATGGTCGAGGGCGAAGACGACGCGCCGCGCGCCTAGACTAATCGGGCGGCGACAGGTTTCCGCAATCGCCGAGGGCTATCGAGTTCGCCGCTGCTTCACAACCTGGGCCGGTCCGAAGAACGCCCGCACTAGCTCGGCTCCTCGGAAAATCGGGTTGTTGAGCTGAGCCAACGAACCCGGTCCTCAGTTTCCTCAGCGCGGCCCTAGACCGCGAGAAGGGGCCAGAGCGCGTCGACCTAATGGTCCAGGTGAGGCTGCCCGGTGGCTGGATCGCCTCCGCTCGCCGCGAGCGCAAGCCCCCGCCGCAGGATGTGTCTGGCGGCGTTGCCGCTGCCGTCGAGGAGGGGGTTGAGGTAGGAAAGGGCCTACGAGACTTCTTCCAACGGTCGGACGGGTAGTAAGTTCTAGACTAAATGTTCGCCTGCGGCTGGGTGACCCGTCTCACAATATGCAGGTATCGAGGGTTGCGTAAGGTGACCCCGCACAGAGCCTCATGCATAGGAGACGGGCCATGGAAGAGACTATCACATATATCGGATTGGATGTTCACAAAGAGACGATTTCGGTGGCACTTGCCGATGGCGGTAAGCGCGGTGACGTGCGCGCGTTTGGCCAGATCGTAAACACACCAACGGCCTTGAGCCGCATGCTAGCCAAGCTTTCGCAGTCGGGCCGGACCCTCAAGTTTTGCTACGAAGCAGGACCTTGTGGCTACGGCATTCAGCGGCAACTCTCTGCCGCTGGCCATGATTGCGTGGTCGTGGCCCCGCGCAAAGTCCTCATTATTTTTCGCCGTCGAATGTAACGCTCAGCGACCCATGCGCGAATATCTGCTGTGACCGGACTTTCTACCTCCTTCCCGATCACCGCCCGGCCCGGAGCCGACTTTCCCTCCAGCGCCGGCACGCCACACCAGAATTGAAGACGCGGCCCCGCACGCTATTACAACATGCCTCGCGCAAACTGCTCGCCACGCGCCAGGACTCTGGCAGACTTCTCATTATAAGATCGGTGATATCTTCATGCGCACATGCCTGCTCGCTGCTCTCCTCCTCATCGCCGTCATGCCTCTTACTGTTTCTTCCGCAATGCTTTGCGGAGCGCAGACTGCTTGTCCCGTCAAGGACGGAAACTATCGGATCGAGTTGCCGCACGACGGCGATATTCGCGGCGTCTTTGTCTATTTCCATGGTTTCAAAAGCGCCGCCAGATTGCAGATGCAGCAGCGCCCTCTGGTCGAGATGACGCTCGCGCATCATCTCGCCTATGTAGCCGTCGATGGCATCGACGGGAGTTGGTCTTTTCCTCACGGTCCCCGCCAGGATCGCGATGAAAAAGCGTTCATCACGAATGTCTTTGATGACCTGCGGCAACGCTACGGTTTTACCCCGGACCGGACGGTAATCGGGGGTTTTTCCATCGGCGCATCGATGGCTTGGTACACCGCCTGCCAGCAAGGGGAGAAAACCGCGGCGATGGTTACTTTCTCCGGCGTGTTCTGGAACCCTCTTCCAGAACCGGATGATTGCGTTGCCGATCTTCCTCCAATGATCCATTTTCATGGGACCGCGGATGAGACGTTTCCGCTCACCGGTCGGGCGATTGGCACAAAATTCCATCAGGGCGATGCGTTCAAAAGCTTGGCCATTCTGCGTGAGCGTGGCAAATGCGACATGAAGGCTGCGAAAAAAGTCATGCTGGATAGCATCGAGTGCGACGATGTCCCCGACTGCATTCGGGGCGACAGTGTCATGTGCATCCACAACGGTGGCCACGAGGCCCGGTCCGATATGCTTGACGCTGGCCTGACGGCGGTGGGCTTTCCCAAATGAACACTGGGTTGCAAAAAAACGAAGATCCTTTGTAACAACTGCCTGCATTCCCGCGAATTAGCAGGCAGCAAGGTCGCAAACCTGATCCGACGCGATGCTGACGGATCGTTCGAGGATTACAAGGGAACCCCCTCATGCTGCAGTCAATTACATGTCCAAATATCGGCCATGCCATCGTTCATCATTTCGGAGAAGGTGCGGCTATCTGGGGGCAGGTGATCACTCCGAGCATTGCTCATCTGGTTCAGGCGCAGCGGGAGTTGGCGATCAATTATTCCCGGATACGCCCCGGGATTGTGTTCGAGACCGTCTCGAGCGTTGCGATGCTTCCCCATGTCATCGATGGATCCACGTTTCGCATACACGTCGAAAGCACGGCGTTTCGCCGCACCGTTGTCCGACGCGAAGCGGCGCTGGAAGCCTTCATCCGCTGCGATGCAGGCGCCGATTGCACTCTCAATATTTGGGGCCGTGTCGCGACGGAAAGTCCATCGCAGCAGTCAGATCAACTGGCAGCTATCGACGACAAAACTGCCGCCACCATGCCTGTGATTTTCACCGTGACATTCTGGGAGATATCGCGCGCGCCGGACGCCCGCATGGAGCAGATGATCAGGCAAGTGTCCGAGAAGGACCGCAAAATCCGGGAGCTGGAATTGAAGGTGGCGCTCTCGATGTGTTCGCAATGAACTCATGTTCAGACAGACGCATGCGCAGCCGTAGAATTGATTGTTCCATACCAGGAGTTACCATGCAGAATTCAGACAGCCCGGCGATAAAGAATGAAGCGGCGCCGCGCTGGCGTCAAATTGGACTGTGGAGCGTCAAGCTTCTCCTTGCTGCGGCCTTCATTGCCGCCGGCAGCGCCAACCTCTACGGCCTGCCGATGTTGGTTCAGAACTTCGAGCAGATCGGGCTCGGACAGTGGTTTCGGTATTTGACCGGAACACTCGAGCTGATTGGCGCGGCCGCGCTACTCGTCCCGGCTGTGGCCTCGCTCGGTGCGCTTCTGCTCGCCGCGATCATGGTCGGCGCCACCTTGACCCATCTCTTCGTGCTGCCGGGTTCGCCCGTCCCCGCAATCGTGCTCTTCGCGCTGAGCGTGATGGTAGCCTGGGCGCATCGCGACCAGATCGCCGTGCTGGCCAGCAAGATCCTCGTCGACCGCGACTGAGGACACGAAAGTCGTCAACGCTCTCCCCCTTCCCACTCCGAGGCTCATGTCATGTCACGGCTGATCATCGCCGCTAGGCTCACTGGGAGATATCGCGCACGGCCGACACCCGCATGGAGCAGATGATCAGGAAAGTGTGTCCGAGAAGGAGAACATACGGAGTCGCGTGAGATACCTTTTCGAAAGCTCGCAATTACATCACGAATTTTTAAGCACAAGCAGGAGATCTACATGACACCCGAAGAATTCCGGCAGAGAGGTCATGAAATCATTGACTGGCTCGCGGACTATCATGCGAAGATATCTAACTATCCGGTCCAACCTGGGACACGGCCGGGTGATGTCAAAGCGATGCTTCCTGCCGTACCGCCGGCAGAAGCTGAGGGTTTTGACCAGATAATCGCTGATCTCGACAAGGTCGTTCTTCCGAATATTTCGCATTGGCAACACCCACGGTTCTTTGGCTACTTCCCCTCTAACTCGCTTGGCTCGGGTATTCTGGGCGATCTGGTGAGCAGTGGCCTCGGGGTGCTAGGTTTATCCTGGCAGTCATCGCCCGCGGTGACTGAGATCGAGGAGGTTACGGTCGACTGGTTCAGGCAAATGGTTGGTCTATCGTCGGCGTGGTTTGGCGTTATCAACGACACGGCATCAACGAGCACTTTGGTCGCTTTGCTTTGTGCTCGGGAGAGGACGACAAGATTTTCTCTTGCGCGGCGCGGCCTGCAAGCTGAACACCGGCCACTCACAATCTACACGTCGGCGAGCGCCCATTCGTCGGTGGAAAAAGCGGCACTGCTGGCGGGATTCGGTCGTGAGAATGTCCGCATGGTTGATACCGACCCCAATTTCGCGATGCATCCTTCGGCGCTCGAGCATGCCATCGCCGCGGATATCCACTCCGGATCCACTCCCTGTGCGATCGTCGCGGCCGTCGGTGGGACCGCCACCGTGTCCATCGATCCGTTATCCAGCGTCGCTGACATCGCACGCAGACACGGCTTGTGGCTCCACGTTGATGCAGCCATGGCCGGAAACGCGATGATCCTGCCGGAGTTGCGTTGGATGTGGGACGGTATCGAGGACGCAGACAGCGTGGTTATAAACGCGCACAAGTGGCTGGGAGTCCCTTTTGATTGCTCGCTCTATTTCGTCCGAGACGAGCCTCATCTGCTTCGGGTGATGTCTGCCGATCCGAGCTTCCTTCAATCGAGTGCCGACGAAAAAGTGCGTAACCTACGCAATACCGGTATTCCCTTGGGACGAAGGTTCAGGGCTTTGAAACTGTGGTTCGCCATACGCGAACAGGGCGTATCAGGGTTGCAAGCCAGGTTGCGGCGAGACATCAGCCTGGCTCAGGATCTTCGGTCGAAGGTGGAAGCCACCCCTGATTGGGAGATTATCGCGCCCGTCGTTCTGCAGACCGTCTGTATTGTTTATCGGCCGAAGTCTGTGGCGTCCGACCGTCTCGATGATTTCACTCGCGCCTGGGCGCACGCGGTCAATACCTCGGGCCAGGCCTATATCACGCCGGCAACGGCGGCCGGGCATTGGATGGTCCGCGTCTCGATCGGCACAATAACGACGGCTGCGAGCGATATAGAAATGGTCTGGCAGGCGATACAGGAAGCGGCTGCCGCACTCGTCCCGGAATTTTCGTGAACGGCCGGAGAGGTGGTGGCATTGGCGGAACCCTCGGGACGAATGAGCTTTTGACGGATGATAACTTCGACGGGGTTAGCCAACCTCCTGCCGTTTGTAGCCACACCGCCCGCATCAGGCGATTCCGAGCAGCAGCAATTCGCCATCACGGGGAGCTCCTCTGGATTTGGCACGCATGTATTCGGCTTGGTTGTCTCGACTTTCGGCCCGGTCTTGCGGATATCTTGCGCTGCTCCGTCCCGCCGTGACGGACTCCGATGACTTGTCTCATTATCGGGTGCCGCCCGAGACGCCTTCCCAAAGAGTTACAAGCGAAACGAGGATCAGAAGCAGGCCTGCGGCCCGCCCGACCCAGATCGTTGCAGTACCGTTGCCAACGAGAACTTCTCGCGCCCGACCCGCAGCCACAGACAGTCCGCCATAGACGAATAAGAGAGTTGCGGCTGTCATCGCAGCCATGACCGCAGCCTGTGGCGCAAGCGGGCCGAAATCAGGACGCAGAAACTGCGGGTAGACTGCCAGCATGAACAGATACGCCTTCGGATTCATCAGGCAGGATACGATGCCGCGGCGAAACGCCTCCCCATTCGAGCGGGCATCTGTCGCGCGGACTTGGTCGACGGTGATCGAACTCCGCATCAGAGTGAACCCTATCCAGGCCATATAAAGCGCACCGACGATCAGAAGCGGCCGAAACAGCACAGGCATGAGGCTGGCAAAGAGGCCGACGCCCAGAGCCGCAAATAGGGAATGCACGAGGCTGCCAACGATGATACCGGCCGTGGCGAAAAGACCCGCGGATCGACCATGTGTCAGCGCGTTTGCCAGTACGAAAATCATATCCACGCCCGGAACGATGACGATGCCGAATAAAAGTGAAAAGAAAAGCCAAAGATTTTCAGTATATGTCATATCTATTCTCTGATAAACTTGCCGTTTTAGAAATACATTCGTCGGAAAAACGACGATAGGCCATGGGGCTGGCACAAAACTATCACTGCGTATTCTTAAAGCGATCATCGATCGTTGCGGCGTGCCCGCTGTTTGCGCTTCTTGACGCGATGATGGCTGATAGGCGTCGATTTGGCTGAACAGCGGTACTCGTCGTTCGAAGAGCAGGTGGGTGATAGAGACCAGGTGCAGCGTTTTGGTATCGGGACCGCATACCCTGACGGGCGAGCCCACGACGATTTAAGTTCCGCGCGTGGCTTCGAGCCTCGTGAGCTCCCGGAGGATATCGTCCTTGTCCTGATCGACATGCGGCGGCGCCCGATCAAAGCGAACCGGAGTTGCAGACATCTTCAGCGGATTGCCGAGGAGGCGGACGGTTTGTCCGTCTACGGTTTCCATGGTCATCACCATTTCGCGCGCCAAGGTATGCGGATTGGCCACGACCTGATCGATCGTGGCGACCCGGCCTGCGGGGATTTCGGCAGCGACAAGCCGCTGCTCCCAGCGTTCGGCGGTATCGGCTTTTAGGGCCTCGGTCACAAGCGGGTCCAGTGCATCGATATTTACAACGCGATCACGGTTATGGCGAAACCGCTCGTCGCCCGCCAGATCAGGACGGCCGATCGCCGTACAGAAGCGGGCGAACTGCCGATCGTTTCCGACTGCGATGGCGATGTCTCCAGCAGCCGTTGCGAAGGTCTGGTAGGGAGCGATGTTGGGATGCCGGTTGCCGATCCGCCCTGGCACCTTTCCCGAAACCAGATGGTTCGTCGCGGCATTGATAAGCCAGGCAACTTGCGTGTCATAAAGCGCCAGATCGATATACTGGCCTTCGCCCGTGCGGTCGCGATGGCGCAAAGCGGCGAGGATGCCGACGGTCGCATACATGCCGCACATGACATCGGCAATGCCGAGGCCGACCTTGAGGGGCCGGCCACCGGCCGTATCGCTTTCGCCGGTGATGCTCATGATGCCGCCCATCGCCTGGACGAGAAAATCATAGCCGGTTCTCTCGGCATAGGGTCCGGTTTGACCAAAACCGGAAATCGCACACCAGACGATATCCGGTTTGATCTTGCGAATATCCTCATAGCCCAGTCCGCGCCGGTCGAGAACGCCCGGCTTGTAGTTTTCGATCACCACGTCCGAGACAGCCGCCAGCCGCTTGACAAGCGTAACGCCTTCATCGCTGCCGAGATCGATGGCTATCGATCGCTTGTTGCGGTTAGCGGACAGGAAATAGGCGCTGAGATCACTGTCGCTGCCATCGGCATCCGGCACGAAGGGCGGTCCCCAGCTGCGCGTGTCGTCGCCAGTATCAGGGCGCTCGACCTTGATGACATCGGCCCCGAGATCGGCGAGCAACTGCGTGCAGGTCGGTCCGGCGAGAATCCGCGACAGGTCGAGGATGCGCAGACCTTCGAGGCTGGCGGGTTTTTGATGGTCAGACATAAGGGATTCTCACGATTTCCAGGGCGAACTCTTGAACCAGCGTACGAGATAGGCGGTTCCTATCAGCACGCCGAAGCCAATCAGGTTTCCAATTGCCTCTGCAGAAGTGGTGCGACCGGCATGATCAAGCGCGACACCGATCGGCTGGGCAATCACAATACCGGTGATGAAGACGGCGAGCGATTGCTGGCCAACGACCGTCAGAACGCGCACGGCAGGGCCACGCAGCCGGGAGCCTTTCTTACCGACGAGATGCACGGCGATGTAGCAGAGCGCCATGAAATGAACGAAGCGCAGCAGGCCGAAGTCGGTCTTGTCGGTGAGTGGGAAAAGCTTGCTGGCGGCCATTTGGAAGGCTGGATGCGCTTGTTGGAACCACACCCAGGCAAACGGCACGGTCAGGATCACGACGACAACCGCAACCGCCATCAACCTGCGGTCGAAGCCGGGGGCCGGAAGGCTGCCGCGCATCAGGAAGAAACCGGTGAAAAACAGCAACTGCCATCCAAAGGGATTAAAGAACCATCGGCGATCCGACCAGGGTTCCGCCGGCAGCCCGGTCAGGTCGAACTGGGTCGCCAGCCATAAGGCAACCATCATGGCGAATGGCAGAAAGCGGTGGAGCTTTGATGCAAGGATCATTGCTGGCATCAACGCCAGAATGACGATGTACATCGGCAGGATATCGAAATAGTTCGGCACATAACTGAGCGTCAGCAGGCCGACGAGAAGATTGCCCGGGTTCTTCACGAAGGGTACGAGGTTGAGACTGTCGACATAAGCGACCCCGTCATAGCGGGTTCCGGCGACGACCATGATGGCGGCAACGACGACAAAGACGGCAATGTGGGTCCAAAATATCTGCCAGACACGTTGAGCGACGCGGGCAATGAGCACAACCGCGCCGCTGCGGTCGAAGGTCGAGCCGAAGGCGATGGCCGAGGCCATTCCCGACTGGAAGACGAACATTTCCGTGGCGTCGGAAAAACCGAAGCGCGCCGGAATCCACAGCGCCCACCCGTTGTTCGGGATATGGGCCAGAAGGATAATCAGCATGCCGACACCACGGAAAAAGTCGAGCCGCGGATCACGGGGACGCTTGAGCTTCTGAGGGGTTGAACCTGTCGCCTGGGTGCGTTCAGAAGGCGCCGTCGTAGGCGCCTGCATCGAACTTGCAGGCGATGAGGGTGAAGCCTTCGCGCTCGCGGGCTGCCTCAAGCTCGTTACGGAAGTCATTACAATTCTCCACATTGACGCCATAGCCGCCGAAACCTCGTGCGACGGCGGCAAAGTCAGTTTCGCCGAGCGTGACGCCGGCCGATTTCAGGCCGGCGGATGCCTGCTTCAGAGCAATCAACGCCAGGCTTCGGTCCTGAAAAAGCACGATGGTGATAGGAAGATTAAGATCGCGTAGCGTAGCGAGTTCGCCGATTCCCATCTCAAGGCCGCCGTCGCCCATCACCGCGAAAACCGGACGTGATGGATCGGCGACCTTGGCACCGATCGCAAGCGGCAAGGCCGCGTTCATGGTGCAAAAGCCCGCCGATTGCAGCAATGACATCGACCGCGGCGCCACCCACTTCTGCGACAGGAGGATCCGATGCGCCCCGCTGTCGACAGTGACGATCGATTCCTGACCGGCAGCCGCATTGAGCGCCTCGATGATTGCGTGGGCCCCCCAGCTATCATCGCTTGCGAATAAACGGGCAAGTTCGTTTTTCACGGCGACAGGTTCGCCAGCTGTCCAGGTCTTGTGCCCCGCGTGAACATCAGCCAAGGCCTGTAGAAAAGCGCGAGGTGCAGCCTGGATTCTGGTTCCGCCATGATGCATGCCGTGGTCCGTAGCGGTATCGGAAATCTCCACCAGCTTGGCTGGATCTCCGACGAAATCCAGCCAGCCGAGCCGCATTTCGATTGGGTCATATCCAATTGACAGGACCAGATCCGAATCCCGGACCAGGTTCAGAAGAATTTGATCCGCCAGCGGTGACAATCCGGCGGCGCCAAGCGACAGCGGGTGGCCCTCCGGGATGATGCCCTTGGCCTTATATGTCGTGATAACCGGTGCGCCAATTTTTTCGACCAGGTGCTGGAGTGCCGGACCGGCATTATCTCGCACAGCGTCAAGACCAGCGATAAAAAGCGGTCGTTGCGCCCGGCCAATCCTTTCGGAAAGTGTGTGAACAACTGGATCCGTCATTGTTACCGAGGACTTCAGAAGCTTCGGAGGCGAAATGACGTTCAAGGTTGGCGAGACCGCGGCAGCCGTCGCCGGAGACAGGTCGAGATGGACGGGACCCATCGGCTTTGTCAGGGCAAGCGCGAGTGCACGAGCGACCGTGGAAGCAGCGCTCTCGGGCTCGATTTCGAAAGAAGCCTTGACCAGCGGTCGCAGCAACTGCGCATGGTCGATCACCTGATGGGTGTAACGCGCGCGGGTCGAACGGTCGACAATGCCGGATATGACGATCAAAGGCACGCGCTCCTGGGCAGCGTCGGCGATGCCGTTGACCGCATTGGCAAGGCCCGGCCCAACGGTCGTCACGAGAAGTTCCGGGTTTTGCGTCATCGCGCTTGCGCCTGCCGCCATGATCGCCGCCGCGGTTTCATGACGCGCAAGATGAAAGGCAATACCCGAGGCCTCCAGGCCGTCTATCAGCGTGACCACTTCTCCGCCGGGCATGCCAAAGGCATGACGGACGCCGTGGGCATGAAGCGTGCTGGCGACGATGTCGGCAACTCTCGGCGTTAAGAAGCTTTCGGCGGTCACTATCAATCTCTCGAATCAGGTGAAATGGGCAGTGCTCAGCGCTCACTGGCAACTGGACCCTTGCACGGTTAGAAAACCTGCCCGGTGGCTCACGGAACCGGGCAGGCCTAGTCCCACAACGGGTCTAATGTTCCATGCGGCGGACGACGAACGCGACGACCGTACCAAACAGCATGTGGCCGATCAGCGATGCCCAGGTGAGAGTAACAAAACCGAGAAATGCCGGTTGGCCGCCAAACAGGTGTGCCATGACGTAAAGGGCAAAGATCCAAAGACCGATGCCGAAGCCGATACCCGTCAATAGTAACGGCAGCTTGGGGACGATCAGCCGCTGCAACGGGCGGGCGATGAACAGGTAGCCGATCGGATAAAAAACGATGCCCACGATCGCGTGGATCGCTTCGGCCAGAAACAAATTGTTGAACCCGAACACCGATTGAACGAGAGCAGCCGGCTCCAGTGGCCCGCCAACCCACAGTGGGGTGATCAGCCGTGCCCAGATTTCCCAGGTAATATTGGCGGCAAGTCCGGAAAGAATAATCGTCCGGCCGAGGCTTGGTTGAATTTCAGGGAAGACGCTCGTCTTTTGCATTTCCATCATGGACATCGTGTTTTTCCTTTCTTTGAGGTGAGATCAGGCAGACAAACGCATGCCAACCGAATGTTCGATGGACTTGAACAATCGGTCGTCGGCCTTCAGCCGCTGGCGAATTTGGCCGATACGCGAAACACCGACATTATTGCCATCGGTCGCCATCGCCCTGGCGAGCGCGAGGACGAAGAAGTCGCGCTGTGCGTTGCTGCCGCCGATCTTTGGCAGGTTCGCCACCATGCGTTCGAGCATGTGGCGGTCCGCCGGAGCATCGAGACCCGTGAGAACGCGCGCCATCGGTACACCGATCTCGGCGGCGACGCGGCCCTGGTCATCCATGCCAAGCGCCTTGGCTTCTATATGCGATACAAGCTCCACAGTTCCATCGCGGTCGCCAACGGCAACCATGGCGGCGAGATTGTGCAGAGCCGCAAAAATCAAGGTCGTGTCTGTCTTTCGACGATGGGCCATTTCTGCCAGATCGGTCCAGCGATCACCGACATGAGCTCCCGATTGCTCCATCCGCCACAGGAGCGAGACAGCATTCGCCATGTCTCGGAAATCATCGGTTTGCTGTGGGCGAACGTCGTCGTCGTAGATCTGCAGCACCCGATCATGATCGCCGCGTTCCAAGTGTAGCAGACCGAGATGCCAAGCCATATGAAAAGAGAAATTGTTGCAGCGCGACCAGGCTTTGCGGTTCGCCTCGAGCCAGTCAATGCCTTCTTCCGTATCCCCTCGCATCTCGAAGACATGCGAGACGGCGTGAAGGCCCCAGGAATCATCGGGCTGCAGAGCAACCGCAAGCTGTCCCGCGGCAAGCGCCTCGGCATACCGACCATGCTCTTCAAGCGAAAACGCATGACAACCAAGTATAAAGCCCCTCGCCGTCGTGCCGGCCTCAAGGCGCGCGACTGCACGTGTGCTGGCCCGCAGCATGCCGCGGGCATCTCCAAGCATGAAACGCAGAGCCTGCGAAATCTTAAAGGGCAAGAACGTCACCGACCGATCCTCGAAACCGTCGTCGAGAATATCCGTCGCACGCGAAAACGAGCCTTCGACGGCGGCCTCCAGTGCTTTCACAAGGATGCGCTCGTCACCGGTTCCTCCGCCTCTGACCACTAGCGCTGCCTGCGCATCAACGAGTGCCTTGGCAGCCGGTTGGTCGAGCTCCGACCGCGCCAATATCAGATTTGCAAAGCCCTTCAGCGCATGGCCGGCAACATGATGGGGGTCGGCTGCCAAAGTTGACTGGATGGCCACGCCAGTACTTGGCCGATGCGCCGCCAGACCAAAAACGGCATTCTCGAATGCCCGTTGTGCCTCGTTGCTGTCAGTGCTGGTCATGAGACCGTAAGCATCGCGCTTCATTCGTTTGCTCCTTCAGGAGGACGCCGATCGGGAACCCTCGAGATCCCATTACCCTTCGTCCGACAGAGACCTTTACGGTCGCGTCAGGTGGTTCGTTACAGTCGGTCCTGAACTTTTTCGCAGTCGCGCCAAAATTTCCTGACGTGGCATAGAGGGCGGGAATTTTTCGAAAACACATGTAACAAAACCATGTGGTGCCGCGAATTACCGGGGCTGGCCTTTGCAGGCGGCCTCAACTCGAAAGGGCGGGACCATCATGAGTGAAGCAACAGGAACAAGCCCCGTTGTCATGGTTACAGGCGCAGCAGGAAACCTAGGAAGCGCCGTCGTCAGGGAGCTTGCGGCGAACGGTACGCGGCTCGTCTGTGTCGAGCATAATTCGGAAGCCCTGGAGAAATTGGCAGAGAGCCTGCCCGAGAATAGCGAAATCCTGCTGATCGGCGGCATGGATCTCGCCGATTTGACGTCATGCCAGGAAGCGGTCGAAAAAACGCTCGCGAGATTTGGCCGGCTCGACGCGCTCGCCAATACCGTCGGCGGCTTCCAGACAGGACCGGTCGACGAGATGGGCGTGCACCAGTGGGACCGGTTGTTTCAGATGAATGCCAGAACGGCTTATGCAATTAGTGCGGCGGTCCTGAAACCGATGCATCAGGCAGACTACGGCCGCATCGTCCATGTCGCGGCGGCGCCTGGACTAAAGGCCGGCGCCAATCAAGCCGCCTATGCAGCATCCAAAGGGGCGGTGATCCGGCTTACGGAAGCGATCGCCGCGGAAAACCGCGACAAGCGCATTACCGCCAACTGTATTTTGCCGGGCACGATCGACACGCCGCAAAACCGCTCAGTGATGCCGAATGCGAAGACGAACAGCTGGATTCAGCCAATGGATATCGCCAAGCTTATCGGGTTCCTCATTTCGCCTGCAGCAGGCATCGTCACTGGTGCGGCCATACCGGCGACCGGCCGCATCTGAGGGTCCCATGGTTTCGATCTCCGATCCCGTCTCCGCAGGATTGATGCTTTGGGCCGGCATCGGTCTTGCCATCGCCGTCGCCTTTCTGCTGTTCGGATTCGACAAGGTCGATCCGGGAGCGCGTGATGCCTATGCGGTCCGGCCGCTCCTTATCCCCGGGCTCGTTCTCCTCTGGCCGCTGGTCGTCTGGCGGTGGACCAGACTTTCCAGGGGAGAACGCTAGCATGCAACGCCGTCACCGTCGCGCGCACACAGTGATCTGGACAGGCATCGCGGTCGTTATCCCGATCATGCTTATTGTTATCTTTGCTAGCGTTCCGAAACTGCCGGCCGATGCGCCGGCTGTGCGCCTGGATGCCACCGCAACACAGGGGGATAAGCAACCGTGAGCCTATCCTACAAGCCAGTCATCTGGAACAAGACCAAGGTCATCTATGACGCGGTCATGCTGGCCGGGATCTTCATCTACATCCTTATTTTCCTGCGGCTCGGCCCAGTCATATCCTCCGCACTCCGGGATACCGACCTGCCGATCCAACGGATGCGTGCCTTCGGGTCGCTGGCCTTGCTGATGCTGACCATCGTCCTCGCAATCGGGCCGCTGGCGCGGATCGATGCCCGTTTCGTTCCGCTCCTCTACAATCGCCGCCATTTTGGCGTGATGACCGCGATCATTGCAGCCACGCACGCCTACTATGTGCTCGGATGGTATTTCTCCTTTAGTCCAACACCACAGCTCACGGCGCTCTTCACCAGCAATACCAGCTTCACGAGCATCGCTGGCTTTCCTTTCGAACTCTTCGGCGTCTTCGCGCTCGTCATTCTGGCGGTCCTTGCGGTAACGAGCCACGATTTCTGGCTTTCCTTCCTGACACCGCCGGTGTGGAAGGCGATCCACATAAGCGTCTACTTCGCCTACGTTGCGGTCATCCTGCATGTGGCGTTCGGCGCTCTGATCGATCGCCGGGATCTTGCTTTGGCATTTTTGTCGCTCGGCGGATTGGCTACGCTGTGCGTCCTGCACCTTATCGCAGGTCGGCGGGAGACGTCGGCTGACGCGGCTGCGTCGCGAAAGGCCACCGAGGCGCCTTGGGTGATCGTCGGCGATGTCAGCGAGATTGCCGAAGGCAGGGCGATCATCGGGATGGCACCGGGCGGCGAGCGCATTGCCGTCTTCCGTTCAAAGGGTGGTCTTTCAGCCGTATCCAATATCTGCTCGCACCAGAACGGCCCCGTCGGCGAAGGCAAGGTCGTCATCGGCTTTATCACCTGCCCTTGGCATGGCTATCAGTATCGCCCCGAGGACGGTTGTTCACCGCCGCCGTTCCGCGAGCGGATCCGCAAATATCGCCTTCGCCTGGAGGGATCGAGCATTCTGGTTGATCCGGAACCCTTGCCTCTCGGCACAAAACTGGAGCCGTTGACCATCCCAGCAGAGTTGCTTCCCGCGGCTGCCGCGCCGAAGAATGGAGGAACAGTTTGATGCTGAGGCCCGTCGAACGAGGATTTTTTGTCGGTTACTTCAAGAAAGTCCCAGCCGATGTCAGGTTGCTGATGATCGGGTTCATCGTGTTCTTCATTGCCGCCATGGCGACGACCTCGGCGTTGCTGTCCCTTAATACCGAAAGTCCAGGGGCCGGCAGTTATGCAGATGGGCTCTCCGGAGCGCATTTGATCGGCACCATGGAGGTGAAACCCTATCCAATTCTTCGCATTCCCGCCGACGGCACAAAGCCCGCGCGCGCTGTCATGCTGGCGGGCTCGGGCAAGTTCGGGGTAGACGACAGGGCGCTGCCACTTGCGGGCAAAACCGCACAGGCCGGTGGCATCTTCGTTAAGCGTGGAGACCTGGTCATGCTGCTGATCGGCGGCGAAGACGACCTGAAAGCAGGCGATCCGCAAATGCCGGCCCTGCCGGTTACGTCCGTGCCGGAGAATCTCGGTCGGTGGCGTTTGACGGGCGAGATCTGTGATGGAAAATGCAGTGCCGGCGCCATGAAGCCGGGGACTGGCCTTGCGCACAAGGCCTGCGCCAATCTGTGTATTTCCGGAGGTGTTCCACCCGTCTTCGTTTCCACTTCACCCGTGGACGGCCACATCTTCTTTCTTCTCGCTTCCAAGGACGGAGGACCGATGCCGGCGGCCTTGCTTGACAAGACCGGTTTACCGGTGGTGCTCGAAGGCGATATCGAACGCCGCGACGATCTGCTGATTTTCAAGATCGACAGTTTCAGCGAGAAGGCGGGAGCATGACCCGGAATGTCAGAGGATTCTGGCGCCATCTGTTCGGTCTTTTGCTGGCGCTGATTGCTATCATCATGATCATTCTCGCATGGCAGTATGGTCTGGGCTATCTGAGCGGCACCCCGTTCGAGGAGCTGCGCTACGTGATCTTCGGGGTTGCCGTTGTCGGGCTGCTCTCCGCCCTTAACAGCCTGACGCTGAGATTGATGAAGTAGAAAGCAGTCAAAGGTCGAACCGCATGGGTTGAGTTTTAGATCATATGTTCTAAAATGGATTGGCAACAGCCCCTGGGCAGTCGCCCGTTCAATCCATGTTCTGGGAGACAGGATATATGGCCAGACCCAGAGAATTTGATGAAGAAAAAGTATTGCTGCTGGCTGTGGAGCGGTTTTGGGAACACGGCTACGAGGCAACGTCAATCCGCGATCTGGCCCAGGCAATCGGGCTGACCACCGCAAGCATCTACAATGCCTTTGGCGACAAGCGCGCATTTTATCGCAAAGCGCTCGATTTCTATGTCGAACGGAGCTTCGGCGACCGTGTCGGCCGGTTTGAGACGAAACCGCCGCGTGAGGCGATTGGCGCATTTTTCAACGAAATTATCGACCGGTCGTTGAGTGATACCAAGCGGAAAGGCTGCATGCTGGTCAATTCCGCGCTCGAGGTCGCACCACATGATGATGAGTTTCAGCGGGTGGTGGCTCAAGTCCTGGTGCAGGTTGAGGCTTTCTTCAGGCGCTGCATCGAAAGTGGCCAGAAAGACGGATCCATCAATCGTTGCCAAAATGCATCGGACATGGCCGGCACGTTGCTCGGCACGCTGCTTGGTATTCGTGTGCTTGCGCGCACGCGTCCTGAACGAGACCTTCTGGAAGGTCTTATCCGGCCCATTTTTGCACTGCTGGAACCCCAATCACAGTCAGACAATCTTATCTCACGATCGATGACATGAACGTTCAAATGCTTGCACGCTTTGGCTTGATATCTCACACGCAAAAAAATCTGGCTGATCTCTGTAACAATTGCACGAGAACCGCCGAAGAAGGATATGTCGGGTGAACGATCTGGCGCGTGAGAAGGAATGGGCATCCTGGTTGCGTTCCGCGATTGCGGGCGACAGCCATGCCTATCACAAATTCCTGACGGCCCTCACACCACATTTACGGGTGATGGCGCGGAAGCGTTGTGACCAGTTCGGTGCGCCGGCCAGCGAGGCTGAGGACGTGGTTCAGGAAGTGCTGCTTACTATCCATCTCAAGCGGGGGACCTGGGATCCGTCACGGCCTTTGGGGCCATGGCTATCGGCAATCGTTCGCAACAAGGTGGTCGATAGCCTGCGGCGCCGTGGCAGGCAGTCGGTACCGCTTGAGGACGTCATTGCAACACTCAAAACAGACGAACGCATCGCAGCCTCGGATCGCATCGATATCGAACAGATTCTGGGCAAGCTCAAGGATCCGCAACGAACGATCGTTCAATCGATATCGATTGAAGGGTCGAGTGTTCGGGAAACCGCCGATCGGCTGGAAATGACAGAGGTGGCGGTTCGTGTTTCCCTGCATAGGGCATTGAAGGGGTTGGCTGCTCTTTATTCGGCGCGCGCGACATGAAGACTGACGAATTGATCGACCTGCTCGTGCAGGATACGCCGGTTCGACTGAATCTTGATCATGCCCTGATGCATGCTGCCACAGCCGCCACATTGATCGCCGCCATTTTGTTCTTTGCCGCCATCGGCTTGCGTGCGGACTTCGGCACGGCCATCGAGACCGGCCGCTTCCTGTTCAAATTCGTGATCACAGGATCTCTCGGCTTGACCGGTGGGCTGGTCATGTTCCGGATCGGAAGACCGGGCGTCCCGGTTCGGTTGATGGCATTGGGCTTGACGGTTCCAGCTCTGTTGATAAGTGCAGCGGCAATCTTTGAACTGTTGGTCATGCCGTCGGAGACATGGGCGACGCGCATGATCGGGCACAATTCCAGCCTCTGCCTTACGATTATCCCTTTCTTATCGGTCGGTCCTCTTGCCTGTTTTCTCTACGCGCTTCGATACGCTGCCCCCACCCGACCCGCGGTCGCCGGAGCTGTTGCCGGGCTCGTCGCGGCAGGGATCGCGGCGACATTCTACGCAGCCAATTGCGATGATGACAGCCCGCTCTTTGTAATGTTGTGGTACCCCATCGCCATTTCGATGGTTGCCGGAACCGGTGCTCTGCTTGGCCACAGACTGTTGCGCTGGTAGGTCATGATGGTAAAGCCGACATACTTCGTGGCTGGTGAGAGTGGCCAATGGCAGGTCGAGGCAACGCGCGCCATTGCTGGTAAGGGTCTGGATGTTGCGCCTCGTCTTGGTGTCATGGACACCAATCAGGTCATATTACCCGATTCAGCGGCCTGGGTTCTGCGCGGAACAGCCGGCAGCGCGCGATACACGACCCGTGTCGAGCTCGATCGGCTCGGAGAACGCCAACCTCCGTTGGGCCGCAAAGCGGCATGCCTCGCGGTCTTGATCCCGATCCGCAAGTCGGATCTTTGGTGGTCTCTTGCACAGGACGAGCGCAGGGCCATCATTCAGGAGAGGTCGGCGCATTTTCAGATCGGGATGGACTATTTGCCTGCCGTCGCTAGACGACTCTATCACAGTCGTGATCTTGGCGAGCCTTTTGATTTTCTCACCTGGTTCGAATTCGCGGAGGAAGATGCCCCCCAATTTGATGCCATGCTCCTTCGATTGCGTGCGACTGAAGAATGGCGTTTTGTCGAACGCGAGGTCGAGATCCGCTTGCGGATATGGCAACCTGATTGATGATGCTAAGATAGCCAATCCTGGGTAAGGTTGCGCAACAAAGCGGAACGGTTCTCGTCGGGCCGGCCGCACACGGAGTACTTGAGTGAACACGGAAGACCTGATCAATCTGATATCAGAGGACACACGGCGGCCCGTCAACCTCACGAGGGCGCTTGCTCTGGCGACAGCTGCTGGCGCATTGATGGCGGGATTGGTGTTCTTTTCGGTCCTGGGTGTTCGACCTGATTTTGCTCAAGCCATCTTGACTGTGCGTTTCGCATTCAAGTTCATCGCCACCCTGGCGCTGTTTTTTGTGGCGGCATCGCTGATGGAGAGCCTTATCCGTCCAGGGCACGGCGCAACGGCCGGGCGCTGGTTGTTGCTGCTCGCACCAGCGCTGCTGATCGCCGCCGCCGCCATCGAGATGATTGTCACCCCGGCCGATCTTTGGGGAAGCAGACTGGTTGGCCACAATGCGTTGCATTGCCTGACGGTCATCCCGATCCTTTCGTTAGCGCCGACCGTATTCCTCTTTCTGGTGATGCGCCATGGTGCGCCGGATCACCCCGGTCAGGCTGGGGCAATCGCGGCATTGGCATCCGCCGGTATTGCAGCCACCCTTTACGCCTCCAATTGCCCCGACGACAGTCCGTTGTTCGTCGCAACCTGGTATCCAATCGCCATACTGATTGTGGCCATTGCCGGGTATTTTGCCGGCCGACGCTTTCTAAGGTGGTAGCTGCGATTATGCAGTTCGCAAATGCCGGCCCTATCCGTCCGGCGAAAGTCGATGGCGTTCATTATGAACAATCGTCTGGAACAGGGTCGCTGATTGCAAGCCGACAGCTTTGGCTATTCCTGTTCGCGAGAACCATCGTCATCCTTTCAACCCCTGCCTTTTACGCGTGGGCACTACCCCCATCCCCCAACCCAGGACGGGAGAGGGTGTATTGATTTTATCCGTTTTGACGGTACTTTGTTGGCGGGCTAGATTCGACCTTCGCCGCCTACGGCACCCCGCGAAATGGTCGATAGATATCGATAGTCCACAGAATTTTTAGTGCGGCAGCTGCATCGAAAACCGCTGTAAAATCATAAGGCTAACTTTTTGACGTTCCCCTCCACGGAGCATGGAGCGCATGAAATAATTTTCGTCAATAAAAACAAATGCTTGGTGCAGAAAAAATAATAGAGTGGGAGTAGGGATTTAGCGTCGCCTGGCGTGGGAATTCGTATTCTGTCGTTGAAGGTAACGTGTCGTATGCGGACGAACGTTTGGTGCTCATGTTGTTGTCTACTTCAGAGCCGTCCAAATCACCGAAAATTCGCTGGTAGGCGTCGGTAGGCGTCGGTGACGATCTGCTTGTTGTTCGCGCTCGTCGCGAAGCTCCCTGGAAAATGGACAAGTCGTTGGAGCAGGGCCACTTTCGTCCCGCTGCTCCAGATGCGGTGACTTATTTGCCCCAGAACTGGTCCTCTTCTTCCGGATCGGAGGAGAACAGCCAGACTTCGACGATCTTGCCGTCCTGCACGCGCAGCAGATCGATACCGGACTGGTCGACCTTGGCGCCTTCGCGTTGACCCGCGAACTCTATCTCGATGGCAACGAGATCCCCGTTGGCGAGATAACGATGGGCATGGGTGATCGCGAAACTACCACCAGACTTTGCCATCATGGCGCCCATCATGGCACCAAATTCGGCAATGCCGTTCTTGGTGCCCGAGAACTGGTTATTGCCCGGCTGATGCCAAATGATCTGGGGCGAAAGCAGTTCGCCAAGCGTGGCCTGATCGCCGGTCTGGACGGCTTTGATATAAGCTTTTCCGATGTCGATAGTGGTCATTTCGGTCTCTCATTTGCAGATGTTGGAACCTGCTGCGAAGTGTCCTTCGCAGCTCATAAGAGTGATAATAATGGGTGGAATGCCATTCTGTCGTGGTTCATAGGCGCCGAAATATGATACTTATCGGACATGCCTGATCGGGATTGGCGCAACGCGAATGACAAAGAGCCGAGCGAAGCTTGATCAACTGAATTACCGTCCGAGTGGGCGCGATCTGGATGTTGAGATATTTCGTTTTTCGGACTTGCGGCGCCGGGTGAGCTCCGAGCAGATCCTGGCGCTGTACCATTATTCCTTCCACACCCTGATCTGCGTGACCGAAGGTGCGGTGACCCAGGTCGTGGACTTCCAGCCGGTCAATTGCGCGGCTGGATCCCTCCTCGTCTTGAGGCCCGGGCAGGTTCACAGTTTCGGTAGTGATAAAGGTTGGGACGGATGGATGGTCCTGTTCCGCGCAGAATTCCTCCCATCGGAGACGCAGGCGACTGCCGATCTGCTGCCTGTCCTGAGTCTGGATCGGTTACCGGATCACCTATCCCTGATCGCTGCCGATTTCGGCGCTGTGAAGGAGGCGATCGCCAGGATGCAGCGGGACGCCGCGAGCCCCGCCCCGCCCAAGGATATACACGCGCTCCTGAGATACGAACTTTGTGCGCTGCTTCTGCGCCTTGCCATCCTGCAGGATCAGCACATGGGCATCGACGTGGCACAAAGCCCGGGTGTGCAGCGTTATGCCAGGTTCCGCAGGCTGGTCGAACGAAACTATGCCGATTGGCATCGGGTATCCGCCTATGCGGCAGCTCTAGGCTGTACCGAGAAAAGCCTGACGCGAGCGGCGTTGGAGGCGACCGGGCAAAGCGCCAAAAACGCCATCGCGGCTCGCATCGCCTTGGAAGCCAAACGGCTCCTGGTCCATACCAACAGGCCTATCTACCTCATTGCAGAGGGCCTCGGTTTCGAGGAGGCAACCAATTTTGCCAAGTTTTTCAGCCGCGAAACCGGTTTCACCCCGATCAAGTTTCGCAGGCAGTACAAGAACTGAAGGCCTTGAGGATAGCGCCTTAACCGCCGCGGATAGCTTGGAGATTGATTCTATCCTGCCAAGGGCGCGGCATCATATCTCGAAACGGCGTTCGTATTCGGCGATTTTCCCTTTTAAGTGCCGTCATCCCGGTCTGACAGTACTTTTTTGCAGCTTTGAAATCCAATGAAAGCCGCCCTTCACGAGCGTTTCCGCGCGAAGGGTACTTTAGCCGGCCCTCTACAAGCCACCCATAATCAGTTTCCCCACCGCCAGCTCGCTCGCGAGATAGCCGCTGTATTTGGGCACGCTATCGGGCATGTCCAGCACTCGACGATGATAGAACATGTCGAACCGAACCGGCGGCAGCCGGGCCTCAGGCTCAAAGTTGCTCGCCGGGATGAACATCACCTTGAAAGGCCCGAAGCCGGCAACCTCCACAACGGGCTTGCCGCAGGTCCGGCAGACCCCGCGATTGAAGTTCGGCGGGGGCCGGTATTTCTTGAATGAGATATTGCCGGCGTTTTTCAGCACGACATCCCTGCTGCGGACAGCGATCACATCCGCAAACGGTTTGCCGTTGAACGCCTGGCAGATCATGCAGTGGCACCGGAATCTGCCCTTCGGGGCCGCAAGCACCTCGAACGAGCACGCGCCGCATTCGCATGAGCCGCGTAATAGCAACGACGTGTCATTGGTCATGTTCTTGCTCCCGAGCTTGATTTGATGACGGCATGCTGGTCACCGGAGCATCACGTTGAGGATGGTATCGATCGGCTGTCTGAAGGGCGCGCGAAGAAGGTTGGAGAGGTTCCAACGCCCCTGTTCGTAGATCCCCTTGGCATGGCTGAGGGTACGGAAGCCTTCGATGCCATGATATGCGCCCATCCCGCTGGCCCCGACGCCGCCGAAAGGCAGGTCATCCTGGGCGATGTGCATGATCGTGCCGTTCACGGTGACGTTGCCGGAGGTCGTTCGGCTCAGCACCTTGTGCCGGTCTTCGTCATCGGCACCGAAATAGTAGAGCGCGAGCGGCCGAGGCCGGGCGTTCACGTAGGCGATCGCGTCTTCGACGTCGCGGCAGGGGAAAATCGGCAGGACCGGGCCGAAGATTTCCTCATGAGCGATGCGCATGTCATCTGTGACGCCAAGCACCACGGTTGGCGCCAGTGTGTTGAGGCGAAGGGATGCTTCACCGGGCCGATTGCCGACCTCGATGATCTGCGCTCCTTTGGAGCGGGCGTCGTCGATCAAGCCCTGGAGCCGGGCATAGTGCCGCTCGTTGATGATCGAGGTGTAATGTTCACTCGTCGGACCATCCGCATAGAAGGAAGCCACCTTCTGGTCATATGCCTTGACGAATGCGTCAACCTCGCTTTCGTGGACCAGTGCGTAGTCCGGGGCGATGCAGGTTTGTCCGGCGCTGAGCAGCTTTCCGTATGCAATTGACGCCGCCGCCTGGTCGAGGGCGTGTCCCTTGGCAATGATGCTCGGCGACTTGCCTCCGAGTTCGAGGGTGACCGGAACGAGGTTGTCGCTTGCGGCTTTCATCACCGATCGCCCTACAGCAGTGCTCCCGGTAAAGACCAAGTGGTCGAACGGCAAAGTCGTGAAGGCAGCCCCCACGGCGGTATCGCCAGTGACGATCGCGAACTGATCTTCGGCGAATACCTCGCCGAGCATTTTTGCGAGCAGCGTATTGGTGACGGGCGTGAACTCCGAGGGCTTCAGCATCACACGGTTTCCGGCGGCGATAGCAGTTACGACCGGCATCAGCGCGAGGTTTACCGGATAGTTCCACGGCGACATCACGCCAACGACGCCAAGCGGCTGGTATTCGATGCGGGCCTTGCCCATTCGCATGTGCAGAGCAACGTGGCGGCGGGTCGGCGCCATGAATTTGGCAAGGTTGCGGATCAGATACTTGGTGCCCTCGGCGACCCCTCCCACCTCCATGATCGCCGTTTCATACTTCGAGCGATGCCCGAAATCGGCATTGATGGCCTCTTCGATCAGTTTGCGGTGCCCGATGATCGCGGCCCTGAACCTAGTCAGATCAGCGCGTCGCTGCGCCAGCGACGGTGCGCCCTCATGCAGGAAGGCAGCGCGCTGAGCCGCGAGGAGACTGCCTAGCCGATCGGCGTCGGCGGTATTTACGGTTGCGTTCATGGTCCACTCCAATGTAGACAGGAGAAACTTTCGCTCTTGACGTAGGCGTTTAAGTAACCACTGTCAACAATGTAACCACAAGAAACTTTGAGGCATCATGCAAGACGCTCCCAACCGCCCTTATCACCACGGTGATCTCCGTCGCGCGGTAATCGAGACAGCGTTGGACATGCTTGCCGAGGAGAAGGGCTGGCAGTTCACGCTGCGGGAAGTAGCGCGCCGGGCTGGCGTCAGCCACGCAGCACCCTATAAGCACTTTCCGGACAAAGCGGCGCTGCTTGCAGAACTCGCCATGATCGGCTTCGACCGGCTGCGCGAGACCCTATCGGCAACGAAGTCTGAAGCGCCCAAAACTCTGCACGACGAAATTGCCCCAATATCTCGTGCCTACGTCGCGTTCGGAACGGACAACCCGGCTCTCTACCGCCTGATGTTCAGCGCAGGGGAGGAGAAAGCCGAAGGGGTACATCTCAATCAGCGGGCGCTTGCGGTCTTCGATGTGGCGCTCGAAATCCTTCGGCGTGGCCAGGCCGCAGGGAGCATTCGCAAGCGGCCAATAGAAGGCCAGGCAGCAGCTTGGTGGGGGCTCATCCACGGCATGACCATGCTTGCGATCGATGGGCTACTGGTGCCCGAGAAGGTCGGATCGGCTCCCTTGGATGCGGCCTTGGGCACGCTGGTGGAAGGGCTGGCGAACCCGGCAACATGACACTGGCTGAGAACGGCGCCCACACGCCGTCAGGCCACCCCAACCTTCGTGTGGCCTTCAGATATTCGGTCGCGCGCTGTCCGAAGACGTTGGCGCGCGACCAGTTCTCGGCGTCGATCACACGGTCGCAGATCGATTACTGCTCCTTCTTGAACAAATCCTGGAAGATGAGTTGGCCCCAAGTGCGGCCGCGTGCGTGCACCAGCGCGCCACCCTCGTTGAGCTTTCCGAGCTTGACGGGTGCGAACCCGAGCTGTTTGGCCAAATCCGCCACGGGAGCGATCGCGCCCTGGTCGTCGCTCGACAGAAAGACGACCCGGTGCCCGCCCTCGACGATCGGATCGGCAGCCAGGGTGGCCGCAACCAAGTGATTGAAACCTTTCACGAACCTGGCGCCGGTGAACGACTTCGCGACGAAGGCGGAGGACGGGAGGCCGTCCAGCTCTTCAGGGGGAACTCCAAACGCATTCGTCGCGTCGATGATTGTCTTGCCTTCCCAGCTCGGCAGGACCTTCGCAACCTCGCGATGCTCCCCGAACGGGACCGCCAGGATGATTGTGTCGGCCTCGAGCGCATCCCGCAGCGGCTTGGCGACGACCGTGGAGCCAATCGCCCGAGCCTGCGGCGCCAACGCCTCGGGCGGACGGCGGCTCGCGACGGCCACCTCGATATTTCTACGAGCGAAGGCACGGGCGAGAGCCTGGCCTACGGCACCGAATCCTATAATTGCGTAGCTCATAATGTTTCTCCTGCGTTGATATTGATTCCCCGCCCTCAACGACGCCGGGTTGCCGTGCGCCGACCTTTGCGTAGACGTCCCGTCGTGAACGACTTCCTAGCGGTCGGACCGACCGTTCAACGCGGAAGTCATTTCACCATGGACACGCTAGTTCCCGCCGATCAGCCGCCTCCCGCGATCCGGCACGAATTCAGATGGCCGAGAAGCCGCCGTCGACTGACAACTCCAACCCATTCACGAAGCTCGAATCGTCTGAAGCAAGGAACAGCGCGGCCGCCGCAATTTCCTCAGGACGACCCATCGTTCCCCGTGGGATCAAGGATTCGAACATTTGCTTCGCCTCGGCGGTGAGAACCTGGTCCTGCATCGGCGTGGCGATCGGCCCCGGGTGCAGCACGTTCACCCGGATATTCCTGCCCTTGAGTTCGTTGAGCCAGCCGCGTGCGAACGCGTGCAGCGCCGCCTTGCTCGCCGCATACACGCTGTAGCCAGGAAAACCCTTCAGCGAAGCAACTGACCCGGTCATGAAGATCGATCCGCCATCGTTGAACAGCGGCAGCGCCTTCTGAACCGTAAACAGCGTGCCCCGCGTATTCAGGTTGAAGGTCGCATCGAAATGCTGCTCGGTAATCTCGCCCAGGGGGACGGCTTCGCCCGTGCCAGCGCTCGCGTACAGGACGTCGATCTTGCCCTTTTCCCGTTTGACTGTATCGAACAGGCGGTCGAGGTCGTCGAGATTGGACACGTCGCCGCGCACGCCGGTCACGTTCCGGCCGATCAGCTTGACGGCCTCGTCCAGCACTTCCTGTCTCCGGCCCGTGATGAAAACATAGGCGCCTTCTTCAACGAACCGCTTGGCGCTTGCCAGCGCCATGCCGCTCGATCCACCGGTGATGACTGCAATCTTACCTTCAAGCTTTCCCATGACTTCTCCTTCTAGGCTCTGCCTTTGGTCGTTCGGGGATGCCCCGAGAACCTCCAGATAGGTCCGACGGAGTCAGGCGTTGAGTGCGGAAGCGCGCACATCGGTGGTGCAAAATCAATCCGGCCGGACGACTGACGCCAACCTCAACGATCGGTGTCCGCCGTTTGAAATCAGGCCGCACATGCCCACATAAGCTATGATGACCGCCCGTACTGCTGTACGACGCGTTGGATACGGGCTTGGGAAGGCGCACCGCGCGGTGCGGTGCGGGATTGCACCATGATCGACTGGGATGACATTCGCTACTTTCTTGCCGTGGCGCGCGGAGGCTCGGTGCGGGCTGCCGCCGAGGGCCTCGGGGTGTATCACTCGACCGTGCTGCGACGCATCGCACAGCTCGAGGAACGCCTCGGGGCGCAGATGTTCGAAAAGTTGCCCTCCGGCTACCGCCTGACGGCTGCGGGCGAAGAAGTCCTCGAACTCGCCAACCAGATGGAAGCGTCGTCGCACCAGCTGGAGACGCGCGTCTTCGGGCGCGACCAGAGCGTGCGCGGGCTTCTGCGGGTGACGCTGGCCCCGACCCTCGCGACACACCTGCTGATGCCGGACTTCGCCGATTTCGCGCGTCTGCATCCGGACATCGAGATGGACATCTTGTCGTCCGGCGAGCTCGCAAATCTGACCAACCGAGAGGCCGACGTGGCGATCCGCGTCGTCTACGACCGCAAAACCCTGCCGGTCAATCTTCACGGCCTGAAGGGACCGGATCTGTTTGGCGGCGTCTACATGTCCCGCGATCGGCTAGCCGCATGGGGTGCGGGCGCACCTGATCCCATCCGGTGGATCGTCATAAGCATTCATGGAATTCCGGATTGGGCCAGCGCGGGTGAGGTTCGCACCACGGGGGTTCCCTTCAGGGTCACGGACGCCGAGGCGCAGATCGCTGCTGTGCGGCAAGGGCTCGGGATCACGACGCTGCCGTGCTTCGTCGGAGATGCCGACCCCCACCTGGTGAGGGTGCCGGGTACCGACCTGCACATGTACGGAACGCTCTGGCTTCTCACACACGGGGAGACACGCAAGACCAAGCGCGTGCGGCTCTTCACGGAGTTCGTATCCCGCAGGCTCGCAGCGTACGCTCCGCTTTTGGCGGGGCAAGCCGCGACGGATCGAGAACGATGCGGGCCGGACTAGTTACAGGCTATCCGTCTTCACCCATCTCGGAAAAAAGCCAGTCCCGAAACGCCTTCACCTTGCGCTGCCGGATCGCATCGGGAGGGTAAACGAGATAAAAACTGGATTGGGCCTTCAACGCATGTTCGAACGGGCGGACCAGCCGCCCCGCTGCGAGGTCGCCTTCCACAAGCATGGTCCGGCCAAGCGCGACGCCTTCGCCCTGAACCGCCGCCTCGATCGCGAAGGTGTAGGAATCGAAGGTCAGCCCCCCGTTTGGGTCTAGGCCCGTCACGCCTGCGCTCTCAAGCCAGGCCGCCCAATCGATCGGATAGCCGTCGCGAATAAGGGTATGATATTTGAGATCCTCGGGTGTCCGCAACGGGTGCTTGCCCGCCATGAGTCGTGGACTGCAAACCGGCGACACATCTTCGCCGGCCAGGAATTCGCTCGTCAGTCCTGAATAGTCGCCTCCGCCATAACGAATGGCGATATCGATCCCATCGCCTGAAAAATTGGTCAGCGTGCCTGTTGTCGAGACACGCACGTCGATCTCGCTGTGTGCCCGATGAAAGCGATAGAGGCGCGGCACGAGCCATTTGCCCGCAAAGCCGCCCGACGTGCTCACAGTCAATGTCGTGTCGGAGCGGCGCGTCGTCGCAATGCTCGTGGCCGCTGCCAGTTGATCGAGCGCTTCGCGCACCGCGCGCGCATAGGGCTCTCCGATCGCCGTCAGCCGGACCGAACGCGTCCCCCGATCGAACAGCGTTACGTCGAGTTGCTGTTCCAGGTTCTTGATCGCCCGGCTGATGGCGCCGTGGGTCACGAAGAGTTCCTCCGCGGCCTTGGTGAAACTCAGATGGCGAGCCGCCGCCTCGAGGGCGGGCAGAGCGGTCAACGGGGGGAGCTTTCTTGGCATGATGACCTGTGAGCGTTGATCACAAATTATGCACTATTAGTCGTTTGTCGTCCAGCAGGGAAAGAAGCAAACTCCTTCTTGTCAATAACGCAAAGGCGACGGCGACCAAGCTGAGAAGCGCCACTGAAGAGGATTAAGACCATGAGTGTTACTCACGCATCATTTGATATTTTTCATGGATCGGCAGCAAGGGAACGCGGGCATCGGCCAATCAATGCGATCGCCGCTTTGATCGGTGCCGCCCGCGATCTGGCCACGCGCCAGGTTCTGGTGATCCGGCATCGAACCGACATGCGGCGTCTCGGCCGCTTTTCGGATCACAGCCTTGAAGACATCGGCTTCGAGCGCGACTGGGACGGAACCGTCGTCCTGCGGCAGCCATAGCCCGCCGACCGCTTCGCCAGCCATCATCGAGGGACAATGATCATGAACATCTACCCCCATCTCTGGTTCAATGGCCAGGCAGAAGAGGCCATGGAATTCTATCGATCCGTGTTCAAGGACTCCAGGCTCCTTGCACGCACCGAACTGCCCAACCCGGAACTGTCGGTGGTGCGGTTCGAGCTCGGCGGCCTGCAGATCGCCGCGCTGAATGCCAACTCGCGCGTGCCGTATAACGAGGCGTTCTCGTTCCTCGTCGAAACAGGCGATCAGGAAGAAACCGACTACTACTGGAATGCTCTGATCGCAGACGGCGGCAAGGAGCAGCCCTGCGGATGGCTGACGGACAAGTTCGGCGTTTTCTGGCAGGTCACACCCGCCATCCTGCTGAAGATGATCGCCGACGTGGATAAGGACAAGGCGGAGCGGGTGATGCAGGCCATGTACAAGATGAAGAAGATCATCATCGCGGATCTCGAACGCGCCTACCAGGGTTAGCGACGCCCTCGTCGCGCCCGACTTCACAGCACCACTTCAGATATGGAGGAACCCATGGCGACGCTTATGGGCAAGAGAATTCTCGTCATCGGCGGCAGCTCCGGCATCGGTCTCGGCGTTGCGACCGCCGCTCTGGACAGAGGCGCCGAAGTGATGATTGTCGGCCGGTCGCTGGAGAAGCTGCAAGCAGCCGAACGGGCGCTTGCGGCAGCCGGCAAAGTCAGCACCTTCGCAGCCGACATGACCCAGGAGGCAGAGATCGCTCGCCTGTTCGCAGGAATCGGCGGCCTTGATCATCTTGTCTCGACGGCAGGAACGCCCCCGCCCGGCTACCCCATCGGGGACACCGACTTAAATGTCGTTCGCGGCTTCATCGACAACAAGCTGGTGGGCGCGGTCCTGGTGGCCAAGTACGCAGTCCGCACCTTGAAGAAGGGCGGATCGATGACCTACACGTCGGGCATCAACAAGGACAAGCCGCCGGTTCCCGGCGGATCGGTCGTGGCGGCCATCGCCGGGTCGTTCAGCTATTTCGCGCATGCGCTGTCGCTGGAACTGGCGCCGACAAGGGTCAACGTGGTGTCGCCGGGCTGGGTCGATACACCCATGTTCACCGAACTGGCCGGCGAGAATAAATCCAGCCTTTTCGAGAGCATGGCGACGCGGCTCCCGGTCGGACGGATCGCGAAACCAGCCGATGTGGCGCTGGCCTATGTCTACGCCATGGAGAGCGAGTTCACGACGGGCCAAACGCTGCATATCGACGGCGGCCAGAGCCTAATCTGATCGCTTCCGCGGAGGAGCCATCAGCAAAGCCATTACCGGCGCAGACATCGCACGTCCGGCTGGCCGGAATCCCGATCGCCGCCCGGACCACTCTCTCGGCATTGCTCGGCTTCAGAAAGACAGGGGCTTCAAGCCGATATTCGACGTCGAGCAGGCCGTTCCTGACTATATCGACTGGCTTAGGCGGCACGACCGCTGGGCCCGGAGGCGATCGATCTTCGAAAGGAAACTCCTTCCGGTGTGGCGCAATCACGGCCTGCATCCTGAGTTCTCACCTAACCCGGTAGCGCAGTTTGATGGGCCGGATGCAGCTCCGTATATTCGGGCAGAAGCCAGCTGCCGTCCCTGTCTTCCGACGAAAATCTGGCGACCAGGTCCGGGATGCGGAACAGTGCGGCCAAGGCCGTCACGGAAAGAAAGACGTTTATCCCAAATCGCGTCTTGGGCATCCCCAGGCGCAGGAACGATGGGTTTACGTTCTGGATTTCGTTGACGAAGGGCCGTAGCGTTTTGTCGTAGAGCGCAAAGGCTCGCGCGAGATCTCCCGTATTGCGATTGATCTCACCCGCCAAGACATAAGCTCCGACCAGGCTGCCGGATACGCCCATGCCGCTGAACGGGGACGCACAATGTGCGGCATCGCCAACGAGAACCACGCGACCCTTGCACCAGGTGTCTGTGCGGACCTGCACCACTTCCTGAGAGTAGAAATTGGGCGTCGTCATCATGCCCTGGATGAATCGATCGGTCTGCCAGCCGGCGTCCCGGAACCGCTCTATCCAGAATTGCTTTTGCTGATCCAACGGCGCCCTGTGAATGGCCGATGCTTCTTCGGAGCTTTCCCTGAGCACGAAGTAGACTTGCGTTTCCGTCGGATTATGGCTCCGCCGCATGATCATCCGGCCGCCAGGAGCGAGGTATGTATTGCGGATGTTGCCGTCGTCGGCCGGTGTGCGTGGGATGAACCAATAGGCCATGTGGATGCCCATTCGCAGGTAAGGGTCGGCTGCATCCGGCGGCAGGATACCCTTGCGAATGCGCGATCCCTGACCATCCGCTCCGACCAGCAGATCGAAGGTGTCAGAGGTGCCGTCGGAGAAGTGAGCTAAAACCTTCTCGTCGTCCTGCTCGAACCGCTCCACGGTCTTGCCGAAGACGTATTCAACGTCATCCCTGGTCACGTCACGGAGAATGCGCACGACATCGCCGCGCATGATCTCGTATTCGGACGTGAGCGATTGCGCGCCGCGACCGGATGTGTTGGCCAGAATCGTCGCCTTGGCATGACCATGGGAGTCGACGAACGAGACGCCAGCCTCATCGACAAGCTTGCTCCGGATGGCGCCGATAAGCCCCATGCGCTTGGCGGCCTCGATGCCTTGACCGCGCAGATCCACCTGCGCACCCGTGGCCCTGAGGTTTGAGAACCGCTCGACTACGACAACTTGATGGCCGCTTCGGGTGAGCCAATAGGCCAAGGCCGGACCCGCAATCCCTCCACCGCAGACAAGAATCTTGAGGGAGCGATTTTCAGTTTCAATTTTCATGTGCGCAACTCGAATCTATCAGTGATAGGCTGATTTACGAAATTCCCTATCGGCGATAGATTGTCAAGATGGCTAAGCTAACTCGTGAAACCGTAATTGCCGAAGCGCTCGATCTGCTCGATGAGGTTGGTCTTGAGGGCATCAGCACGAGACAACTCGCGAAGCGGCTCGGCGTCGAACAACCGTCGCTGTACTGGCATTTTCGCAAGAAGGAGGAACTGCTCGCCGCCATGGCCGAGACTGCGATGGCGCCCCACGCGACCGCTACGCTTCCAAGGCCAGCCGACGATTGGCGTGATTGGTTCCTCGACAACACGCGCAGTTTCCGGCGAACGCTGCTGATGCGCCGCGATGGCGCAAAGCTCCACGCGGGCAGCCGCCCCGGTGTGGCGGACATCGATCGGATCGCGCACAAGATGGCCTTCCTGGTCGCGTCCGGTTTGCCCGAGCGGGACGCTCAGATGGCGATGCTCGCGTCCAGCCGCTTCACCGTCGGAAGCGTGCTCGAGGAACAGGCCGAGGCCAGTCTCGGCGCAACTGCGGACGATTTGATCGGGGTTCCGCAGATAGATCACGAAGCCGCTTTCGAAGAAGGGCTGAAGCTGATTCTTGATGGCCTCGCCGCACGAGTGGAGCGCCGATCAACGAGGGCGACCATCGACCGTCAGATGCGGACCTGATTCAACGCGTCGCTTTCTTGACGTCGTTGCTCGGAGGGTTTGTCAGGATGGCTCTCGTTACAATGTGAGCAAGGTGATCGGCCCGCGGCGCCACTCAGACAGGGGCAGGTCCTGCGAGGTGCGGAGCCGGTTCGCAATACTCAATCAGCAATTCGGTGAGGACCCGTATCTTCCGTGCGGGATGCTGACCTGGCGGGCGGATGACATATGCACCGGCCGGGGGTGGTGGATGACGCGTCATGACCGGCATGAGCGCACCGGAAGCTATATATTCATGGGTAAGGTAATCGGGCAGGTAAGCGATGCCGAGTCCCGCTGTCGCGGCGGCAACGAGAGCTATGCCGTTGTCGGCCTTGAAGCGACCTTGCGGACGAACCGTGACGATCTTGTCGCCATCCATGAGTTGCCAGGCTTCGGTGCCCTGCATGAGGGCCTCGTGAGCGACAAGTTCCTCCGGCGTTTCGGGCGCCCCATGCGCCTTGATATAGTCCGGGCTCGCGACGAGCTTCCCATAGATCGGTCCGACGCGCCTTGCGACCAGGTTGGAGTCCTGGAGATAGCCAACTCGTATCGCGCAATCGTATCCCTCCGTGATGAGATCGACGAAGCGATCACTGTAGCAGGTGTGGATTTGGAGCCGGGGGTGGCGTCGCGCCATTTCCGCAAGGATGGGAGCGAAGTGGGTCGGTCCGAAGGAAAGCGGCACGGCAACTCGCAAGCGGCCGCGAAGGTCACCGGCGGGCAGGATTGTTTCCTTGGCAACGTCGATCTCGGCGCAAACTCTGGCTGCATAGTCTCGGAAAGTGGCGCCGGCTTCCGTGAGAGCGGCGCCCCGGGTCGTTCGTGCAAGCAACTGGACGCCAAGTTCCGCTTCAAGCCGGATTAGCCGACGACTGACGATCGACTTGGAGACGCCGAGCCGGAGCGCAGCCGCGGAAACGCCTCCAGCATCAGCAACTTCTACGAAGGTCTGCAGCTCTTCAATGTCCAAATCAGCGTTCCTTATTTCGCGACACAGCTTACCGCCAAAGGGGACTACCGCAACTTGGATAGGAACGGCAATAGTCCTTGCGGGCAACGTGCCCCTGGCACATGTCTCTGAAAAACCAATGCCGCTCACACGGCAGCAAAGGATGTAACAATGACCTTTCGTAATGGCCTTGCTTCGCTTCTTCGTCCCGAAGATTCAGTACTCGTTCTGATCGACCACCAGCCCTACCAGCTCACCAATCTGAATAGCCACGACCCGCAGGCTGTCGTCAACAATGTGACCGCGCTGGCAAAGCTGGCAAGGGCTTTCAATGTTCCGACGATCCTCACCAGCGTGATCGCGGATCGCGGTGGCAAGCTTTTCAAGCAAATCACTGACGTCTTCCCAGGGCAGGAAGTGATCGACCGGACCTGGGTGAATACCTGGGAGGACGAGAAAGTGGTGGACCTGGTCAAGGCGACCGGCCGCAAGCAATTGATCATCGCAGGCCTATGGACCGAAGTTTGCGTAGCGATGCCCGCGATTCAGGCATCCGGCGAAGGCTGGGACGTGACCGTAATTACCGACGCATCGGGCGGAAGTTCAACCGAGTCTCACCAGGTCGCCATACAGCGGATGATTGCGGCCGGCGTCAACATGATGACCTGGATGGCTCTGGCTGGCGAATGGCAGCGTGACTGGGCTCGCACCGAACACGTCGAAGAGCTGACCGAAGTGCTCATCTCGCACATGAGCGGCAGCGGCATCGCATATCTCTGGGAGCAGCAGCTGCTCAATACGCCGGTGCCGAGCAACGCAGGATGATCTGAGCGGGGGTGACGAAAGACTTGAGCGATCCGGCGCCAACACGCTGGCTGCATATCGAGTTGCGTCATCCCCGCTTCACAAGATGGCCGCCCATGCCTGAATGCAAGGTGGCCGGCATGATCAACGACCATTTCCTCCAGCGCTACCCGCGACTGCAACCGGCTCAGCCCGGCTATCCGTCATCCGGGCCGTTTGCGGTCACTCGGCCACCGGATCGCGTCTCCGATGATCGTCCCCAGCGCAACAAGGCGCTCGTGATCAAGGCGATGACCTCGCTATTCCAACGTCATGATGCGTCGGCAGTGGAGTTCCGCTCCGTGACGGATTAGATCCAACACAATCCCAACATTCCCCGAGGTCGCGAGGCGCTGAAGGCGCTTGTTGCTGCACTGTCGAAGGACGTCTATGACGAGCCCGGCCTGATGGTGGCGGAAGGTGCGAGAAATTTGTTACCTTCGTTCGCAAATTCATAAAGGCGGCACACGCTGCCGGTTACCAAAACGTACAGGACGCCTGATTTATGCTTCGCAGCCTCTATAACTGGACGATGGCGCTCAGCGCCCGCAAATCCGCGGCGGTATGGCTTGCTATCATCGCCTTCGTCGAAAGCTCCGTCTTCCTGGTGCCGGCCGACGTGCTGTTCCTGCCGATGGCGCTTGCCCGGCCGGAGCGTGCCTGGCGCTATGCACTGATCGCCACGGTTTTTTCCGTGCTCGGCGGCATTGCCGGCTGGGGCATCGGTTATTTCGCCTTCGATGCGCTTGCCGAACCGATCCTTCAGTTCTGGGGCAAGCTCGACACCTTCAACGAGCTCAAGGCCGGCATCACGTATGAAGCCGTGGTGCTGATGCTGGTGACGTCGGGCTTCGCGCATCTGCCGCCGATCAAGGTGGTGACGATCCTGTCCGGGGTGGCACATATCAATCTCGGCCTGTTCGTCGTCTCGGCGATCGTCACCCGCGGCGCCCGCTTTTTCCTGCTCGCCTGGCTGCTGCGCCGTTACGGCGAGGACATTCGCCATTTCATCGAGAAGCGGCTGGGCCTGATCGCAATGGCGGTCGCGGCGGTGCTGATCGTCGCTTATGTCGCTTACAAATTCCTGACGCATTGAGGCGTTCACGTTTCTTGCCTCTGCCCAGGGGGCACCGGGATCACGCGTCAGCGGGCAAAATAGCGTAGCTCGTCGCCCTTGCGCCCATCGAAATAAGGCTCTTGCCAGCCGTCGTCAGTGTGGAGAAAACCATGCCCGGTCGAGGCTTTCGGTGGAGTGGCACCGGTCAGCAGCGCCTTTCTGCGCTGCTCCTCGAGGACGGCCCGGTAACGGTAATGGTCCTGGACGTCGAGGACATGCACCGCATAGGCGGCCGCGAGCTGCGGCGCGCCCTTGATGATCAGCATGTTCTCGTCATTGGCATAGGACGCCTTGAAACCGAGATTGTGACTGCCGGTGATCACGACGCAATCGGTCTGCGACAGTGGATCGATCACCACGATCTTGTCGTGTATGATCGCAGTCCCCGCCGTCAGCAATTCGCGCTGGAAATCCCCGATCAGGTCGCGGATGGCGCTCGCCCTCACCATCATCACGCGGGGTGCACCCTTTAATTGATAGATGGAAGGCGCCGGCGCCTTGGTAGCCCCGTCTTCCTCGTCGGCATCGTCTTCCCGGATCGGAATTTCGTAATTGGGCATCGCCTGTGGCGCGCTGATGGCTCCAAGCACGAGCAGGTCGGGTTTTTCGGCGGCGATCTTGACCGCCTCGCCGATGATGCTGTTGCGGCCTTGCTGGGCCGGATAGAAGCTCAGGAACAGCAAAGCTTGTTTGGCGCCGCGCATCAGGTCGAAGACCTCCTGCATGTCCGGAGGTGTCGCCGGATTCTGGCGCGGAACGCTGACCTTGGACATGTTGGGCGAGAACCAGGCTATCGCCTTCGCCGACGGGGCCACCGAAGCAATATCGAGAGGATGCGGGGTCGCTCCATCCGCACGCAGCTGGGGCCCCTGATCGACATTGTTCGGTTTGCTCAGCGGAGCCGGCTCGGGAATCACGTCGGCCAGAAGGCGCTGCCAATAGCCGAGATAGACCTCGGCGAGCTTCATGTCTTCGATCATCACCGCATTGTTCGTCTGGCCGCAAAGACCGGTCGACGTCCAGTTGGTGCTGCCAGTCAGCACGGCCATGGGCTCGCCCGTCTTGGAGACCAGCACGCCGAACTTGTTGTGGCCGATATGTTTGCTGTTGTTGAACATCCGGTTCTGCAAACGGTCTCCAAGCTTGGCCCGCAATCTGTCGCGCGCAGCCTCGTTGGTCGTGTCCCAGGTCTTGCCGTCTTTCGACTTGCCGGCGGTCGAAAGGATCAGGTGGATACGGGCATGGTGGGTATCGATGAGGTCGATCAGTTCCTCGTCGTGGAGTTCGTAGAGCGCCAGATAGACATCCGCGTCCAGCTTTTCCGCCAGATCGAAGAAACCTTTGACCGTCTTCAGCGCATCGCCGCCCAGGAACCATCGCAAGGGATCGCGTCTGTCGGCGATGCGCCTGAGAACCTCGCTCTTCGATGGCGTCTTGCCATCGGGGGTCTTCAATTGCTTCCTCAGATTCTGGGTCGACAGGATGCCGTTGTTGAACGCCACCGTGGCCTTGCCAAAGCGGCCGGTCACCAGCAGTTCATCGGTCAAAACGGGCTCCCCGCAGAAGAAGAGGGGGATCGGGTCACCTTTGTAGCGAGGCTTTCCGGCATCGTCGAGAAAGGGCGCCGTCGCCGAAGGCGGCACAGACAAGCGCCCCGGACCGGCCAAGCCTACCGGTACGACCTCGTAGCGGACCTTGAACTCCCCTTCCCGCAGCACCGTCTCGTTGCGGCTGCGGCGAAGCGTAAGATCGCGCCAGGAAAATTTCTGGATGGGCCAGACGCTGGTATCCTGCTCCTCGCCCTTCGGATTGGACTGCGTGTCGAAAGCGACCCATGCAGGCAGGACACGCCTTGCAACTTCATTGCCGGCAAGATCGAAGTGGATCCGGGTTATCATGAACCCGAGACAATCCTTGATGATCCCGTCAGTCCGCCAAGCCAGATAGCCGACTTCGTTGTTGCACCACGCATTCGCCTTGACGATCCTGGACATGGCCATCCCCTACCCTCTGACCATCTCCTAGCAGATCAAATTCGCAGGAATATTACAATCGCAAATCCATGCGTCGTTTTTATACCCGCCCTGATAGATGGTCGGGAAAGGATGTTTCAGAACCCCATCGATTGCTGCGCCGGTTCCGGCGGTGTCAGGCGTACACCCTCGAGCTCCAGCATGCGGGATTTCGAAGTCGAGCCGCCAGGAGCCGAGAAACCGCCGATCTTGCCGCCGGCGGCAAGCACGCGGTGGCACGGAATGATCAGAGCCACCGGGTTTTTCGCCATTGCCTGGCCGACGTCGCGAGCGGCCTCGGGACCGGCGCCAAGCTGCTTGGCAATTGCGCCATAGGTCGTCGTATGCCCCCAGCCGATCCGGCGGGCGGCGGCATAGATCTGCTTGAAGAAGTCGTCCTGACCATCGAGATCCAGCCTGACCTTCGAGAAATCGACTTCCTCGCCGGCAAAATACCGCTTCACGGCGTCGACAGCTTCGAGCACCTCGGCCGGAGGCGTGCCCGGCTCGGCCTCCGGCAGCCGGCGCCGCAGCAGCTTTTCGGTCGACTCCGCGCTTTTGGTCGGGAGCTGGAACCGAGTGATGCCGACATCATTCCAGGCGATGCCGCAGAAGCCGCCGGCAGTTTCAAAAATCAGGTATTGATGCATTGTCATGAGGAAACCTCCGCATTGCGATTGACCTTAAAATCGTGCCTTATGCCCAAGGATTCAACCCGTTTCTTGCCTGCAGGGGCGAAGTTCTCGCAGAACTGCCGGTTGAAGTTCCCCGACCGCTCCTTAAATTTTCCCCATGAGCGGATCGCAAGCATTGGCCGGAAAAGCGCGACTGACGGCAGAGAGGCTGCATACGCCTGCCGGCGGGGGAAGCTTTGCGATATCGCGCCTGGCGCTCGGGCTTTTTCTCGTCGATCAGGACCGCCACCGGATCGCCGTCGGCTCTGACAAACGGCAGCATGTGCCTCTGAAAGCCGTCGAAGGCTGGATCCTGCCGGCGGGTGCGGCGGGTATTTGCGAATATGACGAGGCGCTGTCTTTCCTGAGACTTGAGGTGCCCGAAAACCTGCTCGCCGATGTGGGCTTCGAACGTCATTCGGATTTCAGGCCGGTTATCGGCACTTTCGACCCGCTGCTGGCGCAGCTTGCACACCAAACAGTGTCAATTGCCGGCCATGCGTCGGCGCTCTACCGTGAAACGATGCAATTGGCGCTGGCGGCGCACCTCGCCCAGATCCTGGCTCCTGCCCGGCCGAAGCTTGTCGGAATCGACGACAGGCGGCTGCACCGCGCGCTTGCCTACATCCACGAAAACCTTTCGGCCGATCTGTCACTGGAAGACATGGCAGCCGAAGCGGCGATGAGCCGTTTTCATTTCGCGCGGGCATTTACCAGGGCCATCGGCAAATCGCCACTTCAATACGTCATCCATGAGCGGATGGAACTCACCAAGCTGCTTCTGAAGACCACGCGGCTGCCGATCGCCTCCGTTGCGGCCCGGGTCGGTTATGAGGATGTCTCGCGGTTCGGCCAGCATTTCCGTCGCCACACGGGCACGACGCCCGCTGCCTTCAGGGTCGATTGAAGCAATAATCGCATAGCGAACGCCAAGATCTGCGCCTGTGCCGCTTCTGCGTAACTGCCAAATTCCCGTCATTGTAACCAAGATGGGAGAACGCCATGAAAGCCGCTGCTTTTTCAACCTTCTGCGTCGCGATGATGACCTCCGCTGCCCTCGCGGAGGATATCCAGACCCGCAGCGTTTCCTTCGAGAACCAGGGCGCGGCGCTCGCTGGCACGCTCTATCTGCCACCGGACTACAGAGCCGGCGAGAAACGTCCAGGCGTGGTGGTTAGCGGCGCCTGGACTTCCATCAAGGAGCAGATGTCCGGCCTCTATGCCCGCGAAATGGCGGACCGCGGTTTTGCCGCACTCGCCTTCGATCATCGCGGCTGGGGACAGTCGGGCGGTGAAATCCGCTTCAAGGAGGATCCGGCCGAAAAGACCGGCGACATCGCTGCCGCGGCCGCATTCATGGCGACACTGCCGGAAGTGGATGCGACCAACATCAACGGGCTCGGCATCTGCGCGTCGGCCGGATACATGGCAGCGGCGGCGACGGACAATGGCAATTTCGCTGCCGTCGCATTGGTCGCACCATGGCTGCACAACCGACAGATCGTCGAGCAGGTCTATGGCGGGCCGGACGGCGTTTCCAAGCTGATCGCCACGTCACGCGAGGCGGTGGCCTCCGAGCGCCGGGATGAACCAAGGATCGTCACCGCCGCCAGCACGACCGACAAGGCCTCGCTCATGTATCGGGTCCCCTATTACACGGAGGCCAATCGCGGCCTTATCCCGCAATATGACAACCGCTTCAACCTCGCCTCCTGGGAGCCGTGGCTGACCTACGATTCCGTTTCGCTTGGGGCAAAGCTCGACAAGCCGACCTTGATCGTTCATTCGGAGGGAGCTGCCGTGCCGCAGGGTGCGCATGCGTTTTACGCGCTGCTGCCGGGCGAAAAGTCGGAACTCTGGCTCGACGGTATCAGTCAGTTCGACTTCTACGACCGATCGGAGCCGGTGACGATTGCGGCGGACGCCGCGGCAGCGCATTTCACCCGCGTCAATGCGATCCGGCAGACCAATCCCGAGGACCGTGCGGCGATCATCGACACGATCACCGATATCGCCGCAGGCGCCGACCGGCATCAATGGGATCGGGTACGTCGCGCCTTCGCCGACGAGGTGACGCTTGACTATACGAGCCTCTGGGGCGGCAAGCCGATTGCTCAACCGGCCGATGAGGTGATCCGGCAATGGTCCGGTTTCCTGCCGGGTTTCGACGAGACGCTGCATCTCGTGACCAATCATACGATCACGGGCTTACAAGGCGAGAAGGCGACCGCCGAGGCCGATTTCCAGGCGACCCATCGCATCGGAACTGATCTCTGGGTGCTGATCGGCAGTTACCGCTACGAGCTCGCCAAGGTTAACGGCAGCTGGAAAATTTCCGCCCTGACCATGATTGCGACGGACGAGACCGGCGACAGGGCGCTCACCCAGCGCGCCGCCGAACGCGCGTCGAAAACCCGCTGAACTTGAGGAGGACCAGGCGGCGGCCGACAGCTTCTTCTGGCAGGCTTATCCGCTAAAGCCGGTGCCGGAGCGGCTCGCAAATTAACCATGATTGCAATTGTTCCGCATTTGTTCTTTACTCATCCAAGGAGTCTCGCTAAAAATCATTCAACGGCATGAGGTCGCATTACTATGACGGTAGCAAGATGAGCTTGCGCAAGCACGCTAGCCAGCTCTCGTTCCCCTTTGGCGAGAGCTGGCAGCTACCCAACCGGCCAGAACGGCGGAAGAGCAAGCTGATGTTCGTGCTCAAGCCTTCCGCTCCCCTCGGTCTCATCATGCATGGCGATGCCATGATTCACGCGACAAACCAGAATACTCGCGATGCCTATCCCGCCGATCTTCTTCATATGAGCCTGCTTTGCATGGAAGAGTTCGATGAGCCGCCCCTGGCGCTTATCGAGGCAACCAGGATGGTCATGGCCGGCATCCACGCAAGGCCTATACCGATCACGCTCGACAGCAGCGGCCTGTTTGGAGGCAGGCGTCACCTCGCCCTGTATCGCGCCAAGGGCAATCCGATTGTCAACCAGTTCGCGCAGATGCTGCGTCATGCCCTCACCCGACACAACCTACCGAATGTCTGGATGGCGGACGCCGCCCCGCATGTGACGCTGATCTATGGCTGCGGCCGAATTGAACCCATGCCTATCGAGCGGAACTACGCCTGGATCGCCGGGGAATTCATGCTGGTCTACAGCCATTATGGCGAAACCCGGCACGAGGAATTCGGGAGATGGAGTTTCGATCCGAATGCCCCTGCTTATCCGATGCGGCCAGAACAGCTCCGCATGACGATCTGACGGAAAAGAATTTCGTGAACATGTCGGGCCGACGGGAGCGCGGGCGTCCTGTGGCCGGTCACCCATTTGAGGAGAGAATGATGGTCATCCAGAAACATAGAATCGTGCCCCATCTCTGGTTCGAGAACGACGCCGAAGAAGCGGTCAATTTCTACGTCTCGATATTCGACAATTCAAAGATCACCGATGTCTCGCGCTTTGGCGACGCCGGCCCTGGCTTGAAGGGTTCGGTGATGGCGATGGGCTTCGAGCTCGAAGGCCAGAGCTTTGCCGCGATCAACGGCGGACCTTTGGCGAAGTTCAACGGCGCGGTTTCCTTCCTTGTCCATTGCGAGACGCAGGATGAGATCGACCATTATTACGGCAAGCTCGTCGAAGGTGGCCAGCAGCAGCCCTGCGGATGGCTGACGGATCGTTTCGGCCTCGTCTGGCAGGTCAATTATGCCAGGATGGCGACCATGCTGACGGATAGCGACAACGCCCGGGCCAGTCGTGTCATGCAGGCCATGTTCTCGATGAAAAAGATCGAAATTGCCAAACTGGACGCTGCCTACGCGGGATGACGCAACGCCACCTGCCGATATCAGACCTTGATCGCGAGGCGCAGCCCACCCCAGTGACGCCCGTTGACGGTGATTGGAGCGGAAATGTCCTTCATCAACACGAATTGGCCGCCGCCCATATCTCGACGGTAGGTCTGCAGCAGGAAAGGTTCCTTGTTGCGGCCAGCCGCCAGGCCGACACGGTCGTTAAAGATGCGCCGGTTGCGGCAGTTGGCGGTATTCCAGTTCACGTCGCCGGGACGCTGGCGCTGCGAAAATTTTCGATTGTGGGTCGGCAGATAGCCGTTTTCGTCGATGGCCGCACAGAATGCCACCTGCGGGTCGCTTTCGGCTGCTTGTTCCTGGATCGGCGGCAGGACGGCGTCGGTGAACTCCGTAAAGCGCGTCATGTATTGCACGGGATCGCTGCCGGGGATCGCCGCGTATTGCCGATCAAACAGGGCGCCGAGGTCGATGCGGCCGGATTTGACGGCTGCCTCGAAGACGGACGAAACCTCGGCGGCATAGGCCATCACGGCGCGGATATGGGGGCTGTCCGGCGTCTCGATGCCGACGCTCGCCGTCGTCTGGATCATCCGCTCGGAGATCGTCACCACCTCGCCGACGCGGGAAGAGGTCTGCTGCAGCTGGTCGTTGGATTTCAGGATCGCGCTTGCGGCGGAAGCGATCGAAGAGGCGAACTCGCCGCATTGCCGGTCGACGGTCTCGGTGGTCCCGGCAAGCGAAGACGCGTTGTCGAGGATCTGGGTCATGACGCCTTCGACGCCCTTGAATGAGCCCTGGACCTTCATCGCGGTCGTCTTGACGCCCTCGGCCGACTGGCTGGCGCCTTCGCCGGCCGTCACCAGCCGATCGATGCGGCTGTTCAGTTGATCGAGCGTGACCTGGATCGAACTTGTGGTCTGGGAAGTCTGTAACGAAAGCGCCCGCACTTCCGCGGCGACAACGGCAAAACCCTTGCCGGCTTCGCCCGCACGGGCCGCTTCGATCGCGGCATTCAGCGCCAGGAGGTTCGTCTGCCGGGCGATCATGCCGATCGCGTCCGCCAAACGACCAACGTCTCCGAGCGCCGTGGAAAACAGCTTGATCTCGGCGCCGATTTCCTGGGAAGCGTGCACCATGTGATCGATTGCCGTGATCGAGCCGGAAAGCTGCTCAGCCTGCTCGCCGAGCACCTTGCGAGCGTTCGCGGTCAGCTTGTCGGATTCCTGGAGGGAACGGGCAACATGGCCATTGGCGTCCGCGATCGATTGAGCGGACTGGGTCAAGCGACCAAGCAATTTCGCATGTTCCGAGGATTGCGTCGCCGTATCCTGGATGGCGCCGGCGATATCAACCAGATGAAGGCCAAGCGCGGAAGCCTCGTTTGCAAGCTTGGCGACGGATCGCTTCAACGCCTCGCCGTCGACAGCCATGGGCTCAGACGGCACTTCTTCCCTGACAACCTGTCCGACCAAATCCACATCTCCCGAATATTAGGGGAATATAGGATATCTATGGTTAACGGACAGTTGCCGCGGGTATCTCGCAAAGACATATACTTTAGGCTGAGATACGACACCCCCTCCCGGCCGGATAAGGCGGGAAAGACGGATTAGCCGAGACGATCGAAAGCCTTCGGATCGATGCCGAGGGTGGTCAGGTCGACGTTGCTCGGACGGCGATGGTTTTCAACGGCAGCCGAAACCGAGATTGCGGCGCTCATAACTGCAAAGGCGCGGCCAATGGCGCTGCCACGGGTCTTCTTCTGTACGGACATGTGAAACTCTCCTTTTCGTTCTGCTAAGATATGATGTCTGTGCTGTTTTTGTGCAATGCACAACGAAACAGAGGAGCCATGCAACTGTCACATAACAACCGTTAACCACGCCGGATGACTTGCGTGGCGAGGGTTGTGCTTGGTATCGGTCGAGCCCAAATGAAGAGGCTTCGATGGCAATCACGATCTACGGCATCAAGAACTGCGACACGATGAAGAAGGCGCGCGACTGGCTCGACCGCAAGGGCGTCACGTACACTTTTCACGATTACAAGGCTGAAGGGATCGACCGGGCGCTTCTCGATACCTGGACGGACCGCGCCGGCTGGGAAATCGTGCTCAACCGCGCCGGCACCACGTTCAAGAAGCTCGACGAAACGGACAAGGCGAACCTCAACCGGGAGAAGGCGATCGCGCTGATGCTTGCCCAACCTTCGATGATCAAACGGCCGGTGCTGGAAGCGGAGGGAAAGCTGATCGTCGGCTTCAAGCCGGAGATTTACGAAGAAGCCTTTTCCGAGATCTGAATCCAGGATTCGAGCCATGTCCAAGACAACCCGCGCCACCCAGATGCTCGAAAAGGCCGGTATCGCCTTTGCCACCGTCACCTATGACTACGATCCGAATGCGGACCGGATCGGGATGCAGGCGGCGGAGGCGATCGGCGAGGAGCCGCGCCGTGTCCTGAAGACGCTGATGGCGGAAGTGGACGGCAAAGCGGTCTGCGTCGTGGTGCCGTCGGACCGTGAAGTCTCGATGAAGAAGCTTGCAGCGGCATTCGGCGGTAAGTCGGCGAACATGATGAAGCCCGCCGATGCGGAACGGGCGACCGGTTATCATGTCGGCGGCATCAGCCCCTTCGGCCAGAAGAAACTGGTGCCGACCGCGATCGAGATCACCGCGCTCGACGAGCCGCATGTCTTCATCAATGGCGGCCAACGCGGACTGCAGGTGCGGCTCGACCCGAAGGCGGCCCGCGACGCACTGAAGGCGGTCGCAGCGCCGCTGGTGGCATGATGGCGATCATGAGTGAAATGACTTCGACCCTTCGAATTCTCGAGCCCTATCCCGGCATCTTCGCCTATTACGATGGCCGGGTGCCCGGCAAACGGCTGCATGCGAAAAGCGCAAACTGGCTGGACGACGGCGCCTATTCGCTGGGCGTCGCGTCCTATGCGATCGTCGATCAAGGCGAGGCGCTGGTCTATGACACCCATATCTCGCTCAGTCACGCCAAGGCGATCCGCACCCATCTGGAAGGGCTCGGCGTCAGGAAGATCCGCACCGTGCTCAGCCACTGGCACAAGGATCATATTGCTGGAAACGCGATCTTTGCCGATTGCGAAATCATCGCGCTGACGCTGACGGCCGAGAGGCTGAAAGAAAACCGCGACAAGATCGAAAGCGCCAATCCACCCATCTTACCCCTCGTCATGCCGACGACGCTATTCGATGGCCAGCTCGATCTGACGGTAGGCCGCCGTCGGATCGAACTGCATCATTTCGCCATCCACAGCGCCGACGGCAACGTGATCTGGCTGCCGCAAGAACGGCTTCTGTTCGCCGGCGACACGCTGGAAGACACCGTCACCTATATTTCGGAAGCGGCCGAGATCGGTACGCATATCGGCGAACTCGCGCGGATGGCCTCCTGGCCGATCGCAAAAATCCTGCCGGCGCATGGCGATGCGGAGCGTATCGCGGCGGGCGGTTATGGGCCGGACCTGATCGACGCCAACCGCGCCTATCTGCGCCGTATGGCGGGCGCGATCGCCGCCGGCAAGGATATCGATCCCTCGCTGAAGTCGCTCGTCGCAGAAGAGATCGCCTCGGGCGCCGTGCTTTATTTCTCGCCTTACGAAGAGGTTCATGCCAGCAACATTGCCGCGGTCAAGGCGGCGCTGCAGCGCTGACCGGCCGGATGAACCGGCGGATCAAATCATCACGGCCATTTCGCCGACCATTGCTTGAGAGCGGCAAGCGCCGGTGCCGGCCATCTGCGGACCGCCGGACGCAGGATGATCTTCTTTCCCATCGGCTTCCAGGCGAGATAAAGCTTTCTCGCCGAAATATCGGCGGCGACCAACGCCTCGACCTCGGTGCACATATGCGGCATGCAGGCTTCACCGATATAAAAACCGTTCTTGAACGCTCCGCTGCCGGGTCCGGTGATGGAGTTCTCGAATTCCTGTCGATGCTCGCCAAGCATGGCGTTTGCCGTATCGGCGATCGGACCTATGCCGAGAAGCTCGGAAGGGTGCCCCGCTTTTTTCATGTCATCCCAGCCCATCGTCGCATTCGGCTGGAAGGCGACCTTGCCTGCCTCGGCGAAACCTTTTCCGGGTGTCCAGGTCCAGCGCAGGCTCGGCTGCCCGGGGATGGCTTCGGTTGCAAGCAGAAGGTGATCGCCCTCTGCCGCAATCGAAGCGGCACCGCGGCAATCGTCCATCGGCTCGTCGACGCGCGGCTCTCCGCCCGGTGGAAACGAGACGACCAGGGGCGAACCCGGGCAGGCGTTGCCGCCGTCCGAACTCACCACCACGACGAACGGTACGCCCGCGACCAGACCGACGTTGTCGATCAGCAGGAAGCGATTGGAATGGACCTGCCTGCCGTCGATCGTCAGTTTCTCCTCATCGTCATCGGATGCGATGGCCACCTGATGGTCGAACATGGTCGCTGCAAAATCTGCCGAGAGACTGACGGAGGCCGAGGCGCCGAAGAGAACGGCGCATAACAAGGCGGTTTTCATGAACATCGATCCCTGAGCTTCAATTTTGCCCCAAACCTCTTTAAGTCTCTTCGATGACAGAAATCAGGTGAGGTCTCTCATGACAATCGTGCCGAATTTTCAAACCGTCGTCGATCCTCAAAAGCTCGAAAAGCTGGCGGAAGTGGCCATCAAGGTGGGCTTGCGCCTCGAGAAGGGCCAGGATCTGGTGATCACGGCACCGATCGCCGCCCTGCCGCTCGTGCGGCTGATCACCAAACACGCCTATATGGCCGGCGCCGGCATCGTCACGACCTTCTATTCCGACGAGGAAACGACGCTGGCGCGCTACGAATATGCGCCAGACGGCAGCTTCGACAAGGCATCCGGCTGGCTCTATGACGGCATGGCCCAGGCCTATGCCAACGGTGCCGCACGACTTGCCATTTCCGGCGACAATCCGATGATGCTCTCCGGCCAGGACCCGGCCAAGGTGGCGCGCGCCAACAAGGCCAATTCCATGGCCTACAAGCCGGCGCTCGAAAAGATCGCCAACTTCGACATCAACTGGAACATCGTTTCCTACCCCAACCCTTCCTGGGCGCGCCAGGTCTTTCCCGACGTTCCGGAAGACGTCGCGGTCGGCAAGCTGGCGGACGCGATATTCGCCGCCTCGCGTGTCGATCTCGCCGATCCAGTCGCAGCATGGGCCGAACATAACGGCAATCTCAAGAAGCGCTCCACATGGCTCAACGGCGAGCGCTTTTCGGCGCTCCATTTCACCGGCCCGGGCACCGACCTGACGGTCGGCCTTGCCGACGGCCACGAATGGCATGGCGGGGCTTCGACGGCCAAGAACGGCATTACCTGCAACCCGAACATCCCGACCGAAGAAGTCTTCACCACGCCGCATGCGCTGAAGGTCGAAGGCCATGTCTCCAGCACCAAGCCGCTCTCGCACCAGGGCACGCTGATCGACAATATTCAGGTGAAGTTCGAAGGCGGCCGGATCGTCGAGGCGAAGGCTTCGAAGGGCGAGGAAGTGCTGAACAAGGTTCTGGATACGGACGAAGGCGCCCGCAGGCTCGGCGAAGTGGCCTTGGTGCCGCATTCCTCGCCGATCTCCAGGAGCGGCATCCTGTTTTATAACACCCTGTTCGACGAAAACGCCTCCTGCCACATCGCGCTCGGCCAGTGCTATTCGAAATGCTTCCTCGACGGTGCGTCGCTCAGCCAGGACCAGATCAAGGCCCAGGGCGGCAATTCGAGCCTGATCCACATCGACTGGATGATCGGCTCCGACAAAGTCGACATCGACGGCCTGCGAGCCGACGGCTCGAAGGTGCCGGTGATGCGCAAGGGCGAGTGGGCCTGATTAGCTCATGATCCGTTGACCATATGTAGTTTTTAAACTACATATGGTCCGTGTTCGAGCTCAAGCAGACGGAAACGTTTCTGAAATGGCGCACGCGTCTGAAGGACGAGCGTGCTCGCGCGTTGATAGCCTCGCGTCTGGACCGGCTCGCTTTCGGGCATGCCGGAGATGTGGCCCCCGTCGGTGAAGGTGTCAGCGAACTGCGCATCCATCATGGGCCGGGTTACCGCGTCTATTTTCAGCAGCGCGGTAACATCCTAATCGTTCTTCTGTGCGGTGGCGACAAAAGCAGCCAGGCAAAGGACATCAAGGCTGCAAAGCGACTGGCGATGGAATGGAGTGAGTGATGGCTGAAAAACTAACCGTTTACGATCCAGCCGAAGACCTGGGCTCCGATCAGGCGATTGCGGCATTTATGGCCGAAGCTTTCGAGACGGAGGACGCGGCCTACATTGCGCATGCCTTAGGGGTGGTTGCCCGTGCCAAGGGGATGATGCAGATTGCCAAAGACACCGGTCTTTCCCGAGAGCAGCTCTATCGTTCCTTTAGCGCCACCGGAAACCCGACGCTCAAGACGACGATTGCAGTGATGAAATCGTTGGGGATCGAGTTGACCGCCAAGGCCCATTCCTGATCAGGCCGAGGCCAAGACCGTCGCTATCGCCGATGTGGGCCGAACGGCCTATCGCAACATCTGGAGCGCCGTCTTCACGCGCTCCAGATGCTGCCGGCGCTTTTCGTCGGTGGTCCGGTCCATGTCGTGCAGCGCCAGCATGCGGAAATCGACTTTTCTATTGCAGAAGACAGCGATGCCGCGCCTGAGTTGGCGGCGCACGGGGTCTCCCATATAGAACTTCACGACCCACCAGGGCGAACCTGTGGTCGTGAAGGCCCAGAAATGGCGGATGTTGGTGAGCAGCGGGACGATCCTTCCGCCTGCCTTGTCGTGGCGGAAAGCGACGCCTGGTGCAAAGACCCGGTCGAAGAAACCCTTCAGCACCGCCGGCAGGTTGAACCACCATTGCGGAAAGACCAATACCAGCGCTTCGGCCTTCCGCAGCCGTGCCACGAGATCCGCCACCTCCGATGTGTCGTAGGGCACATCGAAATAAGCGCGCCGTTCGTGTTCCGTCAGCCGCGGATCAAAACTCTCCGAATAGAGATCGAGCAGGTTCACCGTATGGCCGTTCGCCTCCAGCGTCTCGCGCGCCACGCGGGCAACCGAATGCGCAAAACTTTCCGGCAGCGGATGGGCAAGCACCAGGAGCACATGCATCAGAAGAGCGTGCCCTGTTTTGGCGCGCCTCCGGGCGGCTCCGGTTTCGCCGGTCGCTTCTTGGGCTGAGGCGCCGCAACGGGAGGATCGGCCAATTCGCCGCCCTCACCTGTCACCGCCGTAATCCGGCCGTCGGCAAATTCCACGGAGATCGCCTGCCCCTCGCCAATGCCGGCAGCGCGTGTCAGCGGCCGGTCGTCCTCGCCGCGCACCACGGCAAAGCCACGCTTCAGCACGTTCTTGTAGGAGAGCGATTGCAGCACGCGGTCCTGCGCGGTGATCGCCGCACGGCTGCGGATCAGCGTGTGCGAGATCGCCGTATCCGCATGACGGGCCATCGACGTGAGGTGCAGGCGCTCGCGCTGCAACTGGCCGAGCAATCTTGCCGGGAGCGCCGAAAGCGATGCGCCGGCCTTGGCAACGCGGTTGTTCTCCTTCAGCAATTGCCGTTCCAGACAGCGGTCGCCGCGCGTCAGCCGGTCGGCCAGCAACTGCCGCTGCTGGGCAAGGCGGTTGGTCAGCAGTTCCAGCCGCAGCCCGGAAGAGGCTCGTTCGAAGCTGCGGCGCTTGACCACCGTGGTGCGCTCCAGCCCGCGGCCGAGACCGGCCGCCGCTTCGTCGAAACGCCGGCGCGGCAAAGCCAGCAGCTGGTCGAGCGAGGGAAGCGCGCGGACCAGCGCACGAACCGATTGGCGGCTCTGGTCCATCTGGCGGCTGGCAGCGCCCCGCAAGCGGGCAGTTAGATTGGCGGCCTGCGCTTCCAGATCCGCCTTGACCGGCACCGCCATTTCAGCGGCCCCTGTCGGCGTCGGCGCACGGATGTCGGCGGCGTGGTCGATCAGCGTCCAGTCAGTTTCGTGGCCGACGGCCGAGATCAACGGGATCTCGCTCTCCGCCGCGGCACGCACCACTGCCTCGTCGTTGAAACTCCAGAGATCTTCGAGACTGCCGCCGCCGCGCGCGACGATCAGCACGTCCGGCCGCTTGATCGGCCCGCCGGGCGCCATCGCATTGAAGCCACGGATTGCGGCCGCCACCTCGTCGCCCGATCCTTCGCCTTGCACCTTGACCGGCCAGACGATGACATGCACCGGAAAACGGTCGGCGATGCGATGCAGGATATCGCGGATGACGGCGCCGGTCGGTGAGGTCACGACACCGATCACCTGCGGCAGGAAGGGAAGAAGCCGCTTCCGGCTCTGGTCGAACAGACCCTCGGCCCCTAGCCTGCGTCGCCGCTCCTCGAGCAGCGCCATCAGCGCGCCAGCGCCTGCCGGTTCCAGGTTCTCGATGACGATCTGATATTTCGAGGAGCCCGGGAAGGTGGTGATCTTGCCCGTGGCGATCACTTCCATGCCCTCTTCCGGGCGGAATTTGATACGGGGGAAGGTGCCCTTCCAGATCACGGCATCGATCCGGGCCCGATCGTCCTTCAGCGAGAAATAGGCGTGGCCTGAGGAATGTTGGCCGCGATAGCCGGAAATCTCGCCACGCACCCGCACGTGGTCGAACGCATTTTCCACCGTGCGCTTGATCGAGCCGGACAGTTCCGACACCGAAAATTCGGTGAGGTTCGTGGGCGAATCGTTGTCGAGCAAACTGGTCATCCTTCCCTTCTAAAGGAAGAGCGCGGCGATTTCACCAGTTCCAGGCGGCGGAAACGGGGATGATGTGCCCTCAAAAAGAACGTTTCGAATGGCTCTTTCAATGACGCAACAAGGGCCGGCCCCGCGGACGGTTCGTGCCCAAGTCTTTGGCGATGCATCTTTTCTTCTGCCGAAGAAACCACATTTTCTTCTGCGGAAGGGCCGGAAGCCTGCGGTACAGCGCCTTTTTAAAGCATCGTATTTTCCCCGCCAGAAAGAGGAGAGCGACAATGACGGACAGCGATATTCAAGGAGATTTCGTCCATGCCCGACCGTTTCGCCAATACCCAAGCCTCGCTTTCCGGCCCCGCGTCTTCCGGCTTTGCGATCACGCCCAGCGACAGTGCAGATCTCCCGGAGACAACGCGCGCTCTTTATGTGGGAACCGGCGGCCAATTGTCCGTGCGAATGCTTTCGGGCGAGACGCTGACCCTCTCGAACGTACCGACCGGGGGCCTACTTCCGTTGCGGGTGACCCGCGTGTTTGCCACCGGCACGACGGCGGTGGCAATCGCCGGCCTCGTTTGAGAAATACGGCGGTCGGCAATGCGGCGTGAACCTTTGCTGCTCCGCTTCGAGGACAGGCTGCAGGCAATGTCCGTGCTCGGCGAGATCGGCGTCGCGTTCGATGCCGTCTCGGGTGACGGCATCATCCGCAAGCCGACCGGGGAGACGGCCGAGTTCGAGGGCGAGGTCGTCGCCCTCACCTGTCCGGTCTCCGGTTACCATGTCCGGCTTGCCTGGAAGGGAGAACTGCCGCGCGCGCTGGCACCATATCTTGTGGATCGCGGCGTTTCAGCCAAAGGCCAGCCCCATTGAACATGGCTTAGCCGCACCGAATCAGATCGTATCCAATCGTCGTGGGTTACATCGACGCCCGCCCCGCATCGGAACGAAAGCATTTGTTAGCACGTTGCTAATACGCTCGTCCCCTTGAGGCAGATGAGGAGATATCCGCGTGCTTTTCCTGACCGCTGCATCGATAGGCATCTGCGTCGGCATGATGCGGTCCGCGTTCTCGATCGCTTTCATCGCAGTCATGATCACCGCGACATTCGCGCTTGCGACCGCCGTGTCGCCCGGCCCGGCGTCCTATTTCAATCTGCTGATTGCGATCCTCGGCTACAATGCCGGATTGATTGCGTTCGTCACCGGCCTTTTCGCCCTGCAGACCCGCCGCGCGGCTTAAGGGCGTTTTATCCCGTTATCAATTCCCGTCCGGCAGCACCCTATAGAGGCGGAAACCGCTTTTGCTCGGTTGTCCGAACGGCTGCAGATAATCAGGCACCTGGCCGCGGGCGAGGCTGGCATAGAGCCCGTCCGGCTTGCGCCTGATCAAGGCGTCGGTCTGCGGATCTGTCTTGCAGAAAGCGAGCGCCGTCACGCCGGCACCTCTCAGAAAGGCCTTTGCTTCGCCTGGCTGGGCGAGACCTATGTAGAGTTCGGTCAGCATGCCTTTCTGGTTACGATGATAAGGTGCCGACAGGGCCCTGTGAGGGGTCCAGCGCAGGATATCCGCCCCGCTGTTGGAGGGCGCGACTATGACGCCCGTGGGCAAGGTGTTCAATGCGGCCATGTCCGCCGGATCACCGCACTCGCCTACTTCGCCGCCGAAAATGCCGGCCCCGGAGAGCGCCCGCATGTCGGCCGCTTGCTTCCAGCCATTAACCGCAAGGACGCCGCCCAAGGCCCAGACGACAGGCACGGACATCAGCACGGCGCTGATATAGGCAAAGGCCGTGCTGGGGTTCTCGGGATCGGCCGCGGAGGCGCGCCGCAGATCAGCGATCAACAGCGACAACGGAAGGATGGCCAGCATGTTGGAAAAGAAGGCGCCCCGCACCTGCAGCAGCGCGATCCCCCATGATGCCCCGATCAGCGCCAGCAGCACGAGATGGAGTTCCGTCTCCTCGCGCTTCAGGCTGCGGACAAGGCAGACGACAATCGCAAAGAGCCCGACGGCGTAGAACCCACCGACCATTTCCGGCTCTGCCTGGGCTTCGGCGAAGACCGAGCGTGCTTCCGTTACGCCGTTCAGCCATAGCTCGACCAATAGCGGATCGAGCGTGCCGAGCGGATCGCCGAGGCATTGCGGCGCGATGACGCGGGCCGTCAGCAGCAGCACCCCGCCGGTGACACCGGCCAAGGCGACGCGGAAAGGGCGACTGCGCTGTTTCGGCAGGCTTGCGAGGAGAAAGAGCGCAGCTCCTCCCAGTGCGGAAAGCGCATAGAAGCCGAGTGAAAAGTTATCGCAGGTGACGACCGCATAGGCGCGCGGCGGGATCGTTAGGAAAAAGGCAGCCGAGACGGACAGCGCCAGCGACAGGCCGAAGAAACGGGCCGGCCGGGAAAATGCCTGGCCATGCCAAACCCACTGAAGCGCGACGCACACACAGACGACGGCAACAAAAGGTGTCGTTTCGACTCCGATCGCCAGTGCCAGCGCGCAGGCGATGGCCGCGACGATATAGCTCGACGCCCGCTTCTGCGGATCGACCAGCATGGCGGCGATCCACATGACGAGCGTGAGCTGGACGTTATGATGGTCGATGGAACCGGGCTTGAAGCGGACGCAGCCGAGGACGAACAGTGCCCCAAGGCCGAGCGCGATGTGCATGGTCGCAACGCCGGCCAGTCTGCGGACAGCCAGGCCGAGCGGCAGGAGCAGAAGCGGCGCCAGAAGCAGAGGCCAGATCGTGACGACGACGGCCTCGGCCTTGCCCGGAGTGAGGAAGAGCGAAAACAGCCGGATCAGCAGCGCGATCGGCAGATCGATCAACCGCGACCAATGCATCAACGTGCCGCCCTCGAGACCGAGCCGGTACTGGGTCAGGTCGAACCAGTTCTGGCCGCCGAGAAAATCCCTGATCTCGACGAGCCGCATGACGTCGTCATTGTCGGCTCCGACGTAATCCTTGGCATCCGAGAGAAAAAACGCGAGAGCTATGAAGGCGGCGATGGCCGCATAAAGAACCACCGCCGGCAGAAGCCGCGACAGTAGCGGCACGGCGGGCCGGCCTGCCGCCCTCGATAGGGATCTGTCTGCCATGTTTTCCGTCATCTTGGTGCGGACTTTTCGCCTGTTCGAGGGTTGAGGAAACCTAGCCTTAACCTTCCCAAGAAATAGTAAAGCCTGCGGCACGGGAAATTCCCGCGTTCGGTTTTCCGTGTATCGAGTGAAAAACATGAGCGACGCCCTGACCGGCCATTTCGACATCGCGATCCTGCTGCCCTGCTATAACGAGGCGATGACCATCGCCGGCGTGGTGCGCGGTTTCCGCGAGGCGCTTCCCGGTGCCCGGATCTATGTCTACGACAACAATTCCACGGACGGCACCGCCCTCCAGGCGATGCTCGCGGGCGCGCTCGTCATGCGCGAGCGCCGGCAGGGCAAGGGCCATGTGGTGCGCCGCATGTTCGCCGACATCGAGGCGGATATCTACATCATGGCCGACGGGGACGGCACCTATACGCCGCAGGATGCGGAGGAACTGGTCCGCACGCTCTTGACCGAGCGCGCCGACATGGTGGTCGGCACCCGGCGCGGGGTGCATGCGGATGCGGGTCGGCAGGGCCATGCGGCCGGCAACCGGCTGTTCAACTTCCTCTACCGGACGATGTTCGCGTCCGACTTCACCGATATCTTCTCCGGTTACCGGGCCTTCTCGCGCCGGTTCGTGAAGAGTTTCCCGGCTGTCTCCGGCGGATTCGAGATCGAGACCGAAATGTCGGTGCATGCCTCGCTGCTGAAGCTGCCGGTCTGCGAGATCGAGCTCGATTACGGAAGGCGGCCCGAAGGCTCGCATTCCAAGCTCTCGACCTTCAAGGACGGCGCCAGGATCCTCTGGATGTTCGCGATGCTGATGAAGGAAACGCGGCCGTTCGCCTTTTTCGGCCTGATCAGCGGCGCCTTCATGGCGGCGAGCCTGATCTTCATGGCGCCGGTCCTGGTTGCTTATTTCCAGACCGGCCTCGTGGAGCGCATGCCCACCTGGGTGTTCTCGCTGGTGCTGATGCTGGTTTCCTTGCTGATCTTCACCGCCGGCCTGATACTCGATTCCGTGTCGCGCGCCCGCGCCGAACAGCTTCGTATCCACTACATGAGCCTGCCGGCCAGCGTGCATGTCGCCGATCCGGCACAGATCGCGGTCCGGGGGCCCAAGCCGGAACGGCGCAGGACCAAAGCGGCATGAACCGGGAAACCACCAACCGCATCCGCTTCGTCATCGAAGACCTGCTGCCGCCGATCCTCAGGGATTCGCCGCTTTTCCTCTGGCTCGCCAAGCGCGTCTGGGGCGACCATATCAGCCATCTCGCCAGCTTTCGGGAGCGGGCGCCGTTCCTGACGGAGGAGGAATACGCGGACCTCTACCGCAACCATCCGCGCGTCCATGAGGGCACGGACAATTCGGCGGCCTGCATCCGGCGGATTAATTCGATGATTACCGGCACAAGCGTCTGCGACGTCGGATGTGGCACCGGTGCGCTGCTCACCCATATTCGCGCCGCCCATCCCGAACTCACGCGTCTCGTCGGCGTCGATTTCGTCGTCGAGGATGCGGCCGCGATCGAAGGTGTCGAATATGTCGCCGCCAAGATCGAGGACCTGCCGTTTGCCGACGGCGAGTTCGATACCGTAGTCTGCACCCATGTGATCGAGCATGTGCTGGAATACAGGGAGGCGGTTGCGGAACTCAGGCGGATCGCCAGAAAGCGGCTGATCATCGTCGTGCCGCGCGAACGGGAATCCCGCTACACGTTCAACCCGCATTTCAACTTCTTCGCCTACACCCATTCTTTCCTGCGCGCCGCCCATCCGGTGCCGGAGGTCTATGTCTGCGAGGATATCGGCCGCGATATCTTCTACAGCGAAGACCGGCCGGGCTGAGGATATTCGATGTTCGCCTCGCTTTCCCCCATCACCTGGCTCGGGCTTCTCGGAACGCCGCTGCTGATCGCCATGGGCCAGGTCCTGTTCAAGATGACCAGCTCCACCGCCGGTGACTTTTCGGTGCGCGGGCTCCTCGCGCTCGCCGCCAATCCGGTGCTGCTCGCCGCACTGGCGCTTTACGGTTTCGGCACGGTCGTCTGGATCTATGTGCTGAAATCCGTGCCGCTGACGCTCGCCTATTCCTTCATGGGGCTGACATTCTGTTTCGTGCCGCTGCTGGCGCAGCTTTTCTTCGGCGAACCGCTAACGTTCCGATATGCACTTGGGACCGTGCTGATCTTCGCCGGTCTGCTGGCGATCAACGGCTGACCGCACGATGACCAGCCGCGCCCGGTTTGCCATTCTCCTCGCGCTGCTGATCACCGTCGATGCGCTGCTACTGCAGGTCCTCGCCACAGAGACCGAGGCCGGCACGCTTGTAGACCGCCTAATGTCGCTGAGCGGCGGCTTGGTTGCTGCACTGGCCCTGCACAGAATATTGCCCGCGGCTTCGGATCACGTGCGCCAGCCAGGTTTCTGGCCGCTCGTCACGATCGGCCTTGTGCTGAACTACGGAATTTTCGCAGCGCTGGCGTCACGCGCGCCGCAGGTGCAGCCGCTCGTGCATTTCGGCTTCGCCTGGGCCTGCGCGCTCGTCTTCGGCGGTTTCGGGCTCTACCGCATCCGTCGTTGGCGGGACTAGACCGTTTCCCACCCGTCGTGGCCGCCAGCACGGTAGATGGCGTCGATAAACCTCTGGTTCTTCAGCGAATTCTCCAGCGTCACGACTTCGACCGCCTCACCCTTGACTGCCTTCGCGAAGGCTTCCGCCTGGCGCTTGTATTGGCGGCTGTCCGGAAAACGGAATATCTGCGACACCGCATGGTTCTGATTGGTGAGCTCGATTTCCTCAGCGCCCCAGCGGCCGGCATTGAACGGCGACTTGACCTCGATGTAGCCCTCGGTGCCGTGGAAGACCATCAGCTGGCGGGCGGCCATCTGGGTCGCGATATAGAACGTCATTTCGAACGAACCGAAATCTGCCTTGACGCTGGAATAGATATCCGTGCCGAAACCGGGATCGCGTTCCACCCGCGCCTGTATCCTTTGCGGTTCCTGGCCGGTCACGAAACGTGTGGTGATCGTCGGGTAGACGCCGATATCCGGCAGGGCGCCACCGCCGAGTTCCGGGATATTGCGCATGTTGGACGGGTCGCGGTTGAAATAGCTGAACGAGCCCTGCACGTGCTTCAACTCGCCGATCGCCTTTTGGCTCAGCAGTTCGCGCACCTTCAGCCAGACCGGTGCGTAAGTGACCATGAACGCTTCGCAGATCAGCTTGCCGGTGCGGTCGCGCACCTTGATCAGGTCCTCGATCTCGCTTGCCTTGATCGCGATCGGCTTTTCGGACAGCACGTGCTTGCCGGCTTCAGCGGCCTTGATCGACCATTCGACATGCTGGCTGGAAGGCAGCGGAATATAGACGGCGTCGATGACGTCGGAGGCCAGCATCTCTTCGTAGGAACCGAAGGCATGCGGGGCACCGAAACGGTCGGCAAGTGCCCGCGCCTTGGCGAGATCACGGCTGGCAAAGGCGGTGACGACGCAGTTCTCCGCGTCCTGGATCGCCGGCACCACCTGTTCATGGCCGATCCTGGCAGTCGACAGGATTCCGAAACGCAGCATGTGAACCTCCCTATGGCATTGCTGCCGCACCTTATTGGCCTGCCGGCACCCACGCAACGGCAGGCCGGATGCGACGCTTGAAAAAGTGATCGTCCGCCCAAAATAGAGACTGGTCGGCGGCGGAACATCGGCTAATCTCAGGCTCCTTTCCCAAGCTCATCCCACTCACTTAAAAATTTTGGAGGAATACCATGGAGCTGCGCGCACTCGGCCGGACCGGCCTTTCCATTTCCCCCGTCGTTCTCGGCGGCAACGTGTTCGGCTGGACCGCCGACGAGAGGACGTCGTTCGACATCCTCGACCGGTTCTTCGATGCCGGCTTCAACACGATCGACACCGCTGACAGCTACAATCGCTGGGTGCCCGGCCATGTCGGCGGCGAGTCCGAGGCGATCATCGGCAAATGGCTGAAGAGCGGCGGCACCTCCCGCGACAAGGCGATCATCGTCACCAAGGTCGGATCCGACATGGGCCAGGGCAAGAAGGACCTGTCGGCCAAGTGGATCCTCGAAGAGGTGGAGAACTCGCTGCGTCGCCTGCAGACCGACCATATAGACCTCTATCTCGCCCACTGGCCGGACGAGACCGTGCCTTACGAGGAGACGCTCGGCGCCTTCGCCAAGCTGAAGGAACAGGGCAAGATCCGGGCGATCGGCTGCTCCAACCTCGACGCGAAAATGCTGCAGGATAGTTTCGACGCTGCCAAGCAAGCCGGCCTGCCGCGCTACGACGTGCTGCAGCCGCAATACAATCTCTATGACCGCGACACGTTCGAGGGTCCGCTTGCCGACCTGTGCGTCAAGGAAGAAATCGGCGTCATCAACTATTACGGCCTCGCTTCCGGCTTCCTCACCGGCAAATACCGCGATAAGGCCGACACCGAAGGCAAGGCGCGCGGCGGCAAAGCGCTCGGTTATCTCAACGACAAGGGCCTGCGCATCCTCGCAGCCCTCGACGAGGTCTCGGTCGAAACCAATGCCGAGGTCGCCTCGATCGCGCTCGCGTGGCTGATCCAGACCCGCGGCGTCACCGCGCCGATCGCCAGCGCCACCAGCATCGGTCAGCTCGACGCGATCATCGCCGCCGGCAACCTGACGCTTTCGGCCGACCAGATGAAGCTGCTCAACAAGGCCGGCGCCTGATCAATTCGGCGGGCGCCGCGAGACGCCCGTCAGTTTTTGCGATTACAGAAGGAGGCTCCCATGGAAATGAGGAAGCTCGGAAAAGAACTGACCGTGTCCGCCGTCGGTCTCGGCTGCATGGGCATGAGCCATGGTTACGGCGGCCAGGACGAACAGGAAGCGATCAGGACCCTGCACCACGCCGTCGATCTCGGCGTTAATTTCTTCGATACGGCAGAAGTCTACGGTCCTTTCAAGAACGAGGAACTGCTCGGCAAGGGACTGAAGCCCTTCCGCGACAAGGTCGTCATCGCCACCAAATTCGGCTTCAGGATCGACCCGAATGCCTCCGACGCCCGGGCCATGTCCGGCCTCGACAGCCGGCCGGAACACGTGCGCGACGTGGCGGAAGCCTCGCTGAAGCGTCTCGGCGTCGAGGTGATCGACCTTTTCTACCAGCATCGTGTCGATCCGAACGTGCCGATCGAGGATACGGTCGGGGCGATGGCCGAACTGGTGAAGGAAGGCAAGGTGCGTGCGCTCGGGCTTTCCGAGGCGGGTGCCGCCGCCATTCGCCGCGCCCATGCGGTCCATCCGATTACAGCGCTCCAGAGCGAATATTCGCTCTGGACCCGCGAGCCGGAAGGCGAGATCCTCGACACCTGCCGCGAACTCGATATCGGTTTCGTGCCGTTCAGCCCGCTCGGGCGCGGTTTCCTCACCGGCAAGATCCAGAAGCCGGAGGATTTCGGTCCGGACGACTTCCGCAACACGCTGCCGCGATTCAGCGCCGAGAACATGGCCGCCAACGCCGCTCTGGTGAAGATGCTGGAGGCCATGGCAGTCCAGAAGGGCGTGACAGCGGCGCAGCTGGCGCTGGCCTGGGTTCTCGCCCAGGGCGATTTCATCGTGCCCATCCCGGGCGCCAGAAAAATCCCGCATCTGGAACAGAACGTCGCGGCGACGGAAATTTCGCTCTCGGCGGACGAGCTTAAGATGCTTGGCGACCTGCTTGCTCCTGAGAAATTTTCCGGGACCCGCTATGCGGCGCAGGCGATGGCGTGGACCAACCGCTAAATTTGCCCTTGCTAACGCAAACTCGGGCTTCCATCTTTCCGTATTAGTATGCTGGCGCTAACGATGGGAGAAGATCGATGTCCGAGGAGCGGGCCGTTCAGGCGGTGATCCATCTCTATGTGGACGGAATGACGTTTGCGCATGAGGCGGCACTTCGAAAGGCGTTCCACCCCAAGGCGTGTATCATCGGCAATTACGATGGCGCGGTCGAATGGCTGTCGCTTGAGGACTTCATCGGGGCGATCACCTCGGAAGGTCCCGCGCCCGCCGGCACCCAGCCGCTGATCCAGATCGAGGCGCTCGACGTCACCGGCGACGCCGCGACGGTGAAGGTCGTCGACCAGTTCGCCGGCATGCGGTTCTCGGATTATCTCTCGCTTCTGAAGATCGACGGCCGCTGGGTGATCGTCAACAAGCTCTATCACCTGCATTCCTGAACGGTCCGCCATCGCTTACCGTTTAAGCGCCGGAAACCCAATGTAGTGCTCGGAATGATCGCCTTCGTTGTTGGGCATCCCGATCTTAGTGAGCACGCCGCGCGGTTCGGCGAAGCTGCGGATCCGCCGGGCGGGCTTTTCGTGCCACTGGATGTTCATCGCCCAGAGTTTCGGAAAGACCATGATCGACGAGTAAGGCAGGTGGTCGTGGATCCACCAAGCCATCTTCTGCCAGTCGCCGTCGTCGTGATAGTTGTCGATCAGCCAGGGGAAAACGACGCAGGCGGTGGCGCCCATGAAGCCCTTGGCATCGCGCCGATCCCAGATATGGTCGGCCGCCGTGTTGGCATTGGAGGAGCAATTGAGATTGTTCTTGTTGCCGAATTCGTTGACCTTAGCGCAGCGATAACCGGAGCGCAGGTGCAGCCGCCCAAACGTTGCCTGTAAGGGTTCCAGCAGTTCCTCGCAAAGATGCCGGCCAGCCTCGATCGCCAGATCCGGATCTTCCGGAATGTTCGGGATCGCGTAGAAATTGGCGATCTCCGAAAACAGGAAATCGCGGAAGAAGAAGTTCTTCGACAGCCTCACCCGGCCGAGTTCCTCAAGTCCTTTCATCGATCCCGGTGCGCGCATCCGTTCCTCCAAAATAAAAAGCCTGCCCCACATCATCCATGAGGCAAGCTATCTTTCAGAGGTGATTCAGGCCACCCGTTTCAGGCGCGCAGAGTTCCACCGGTGGTCTTTTCGACATTGGCGACGATTTTGGCCGTCAGCGTATCGAAATCCTCGTCGGTCAGCGTGCGCTCGGCCGGCTGGATCAGCACTTCGATCGCAATCGACTTCCGGCCCTCACCGAGCGATGCGCCCTCGAACACGTCGAAGACGTTGACGCCGGCGATCAGCTTGCGGTCGGCGGTCGACGCCGCCTTGACGATCGCGCCGGCCTCGACATCGCTCGAAACCACGAAGGCGAAGTCGCGCTTGACGGCCTGGAACGGCGAAAGCTCCAGCGGCGGCTTGGTGCGCGTCGCCTTCTTCTTCGGCTCAGGCATGGCGTCAAGGAAGACCTCGAAACCGCAGAGAGCGCCGGAAACGTCAAGGGCGCCGAGCGTCTTCGGGTGGAACTCGCCGAAATAACCGAGCACGACTTTCGGACCCATCTTGATGGTGCCGGAGCGGCCGGGATGATACCATTCCGGTGCGCCCTTCTCGATCTGCACATTACCCATCGGCAGGCCGCAGGCTTCGAGCACCGCCAGCGCATCGGCCTTGGCATCGAAGACATCGACCGACTTGCCGCCGCCCTTGGCATTGTTCGACCAGAGACGGCCGGTGCCGTTGATCGAGGCCGTGCCGCGACGAATGCCGCCGGCAACGCGGCGCTGGCCTTCCGGCCCGTCGCTTTCGTAAGTGCCGGACACTTCGAAGATCGCCACGTCGCCAAAGCCCTTGTCGGCATTGCGCTGCGCGGCAGACAGCAGGCCCGGCAGCAGCGACGGCCGCATGTCGGACATATCGGCTGCAATCGGGTTCGCCAGCTTCAGCGCCCGGGCGCCTCCGCCGAAGAGCTTTGCCTGATCTTCCGGAATGAAGGACCAGGTGACGGCTTCCAGCATGCCACGCGAGGCAAGCGCCCGCTTGGCCGTGCGGGTGCGGATCTGCAGGGTTGTCAGGATCTTGGCATTGACGCTCGAGAGTTTTTCGATCGGCTCGGGCTTGATTTGGTCGACGCCATGGATGCGCATGACCTCTTCGACGAGGTCCGCCTTGCCGTCGACGTCAGGACGCCAGGAAGGTACGGTGACGGAAACGCGTTCGCCGGAGCCTTCGACTGCAAAACCGAGGCGCGTCAGGATATGGCGGCTTTCCTCGGTCGAGACTTCAAGGCCGGTCAGGCGTTTCACTTCCGCATAGGGGAAATCGACGATCTTCGGTTGATATCCTTTGTAGCCGACGACTTTCGCTTCCGCGGCGACGCCGCCGCAGAGTTCCAGCACCAGCTGGGTGGTGCGGTCGAGGCCGGGGACCATGTATTCCGGATCGACGCCGCGCTCGAACCGGTAGCGGGCATCGGTGATGATGCCGAGCGAACGGCCGGACTTGGCAATGTTGATCGGGTCCCAGAGCGCGGATTCGATCAGCACGTCGACGGTATTCCCGTCGCAGCCGGAATGTTCGCCACCCATGATGCCGCCGATCGACTCCACGCCGTTATCATCGGCGATGACAACGTTGCTGGGGTTGAGCTTGTATTCGCGCGTATCGAGCGCCAGCACCGTCTCGCCATCCAACGCGCGCCGAACGGTCAGGTCGCCCTTCACCTTGGCGGCATCGAAGACGTGCATCGGCCGGCCATGGTCGAAGGTCATGAAGTTGGTGATATCGACCAGCGCATTGATAGGGCGAAGGCCGATCGCCTTCAGCCGCTGCTGCATCCAGAGCGGGCTCGGGCCGTTCTTGACGCCGCGCACGAGGCGAAGGCCGAAACCGGGGCAGAGCCGCTCGTCGTCGAGAATGATCTTGAGACCGACGGACGTCTGCCCCTCGGTCTTGAAGTCGGGCTTTGCGTGCGGCTTCAGCGTGCCGAGGCCGGCGGCGGCCAGATCGCGGGCGATCCCGTGGATCGACGTGCAATCCGGACGGTTCGGCGTCAGGTTGATCTCGATGACCGGGTCGTCGAGGCCGGCATAAGAAGCGAACGGCGTACCGACCGGCGCGTCCAGCGGCAGATCAATGATGCCGTCGTGATTGTCCGACATGTCGAGCTCTTTTTCCGAGCACATCATGCCGTGGCTTTCGACGCCGCGGATATTGCCGACTGCCAGCGTCACATCAATCCCCGGAACGTAAGTTCCAGGTTTCGCGAATGCGCCGATCAAGCCGGCGCGTGCGTTGGGGGCGCCGCAGACGACCTGCACCGGCTTGCCGTCGCCGGCATCCACCATCAGCACCTTGAGCCGGTCGGCGGATGGATGTTTTTCGGCCGAGAGAACCTTGGCGATGACGAACGGCTTATAGGCCGCCTTGTCGTCGACATCCTCGACTTCGAGGCCGATCGCGGTCAGACGGTCACAGATCTGGTCCAGCGTGGCATCTGTTTCCAGATGATCCTTCAGCCAGGAAAGCGTGAATTTCATATCTTTGTTCTCGTTTTAAAATCACTGGACACGTTGATGGGTCAGACTATGCGGCTTTTTCGGGAGCCTTGGCCTTAGGATATTTCCAGCCGCTCAGCATTCCTCGGATGGACAGATCCTCATCGACGTCCGGCCAATGAACCCCGGCAAGCATGAGCTCAATATTGTTCCGCTCTGCCGGCGACGCCGTATAGAGGCGCGGATACCACCAAAGTGGGGTAATCACTTCGCGTCCGTCCGCGAGCCGGACATGTACATTGTGCAGATCGCACCATGCCTCGACGGGTCGTTCATTTTCAGGATACAGACTTGGAGAATTCATCCCATGCCTCCACAAACTGGCCGTGGTGATCTGTAACAACTTCCATAATACGCTTGAGATCTCCGGCGTTAAAGCCCTTCGCCTCGACCAGTTCGATAGGCTCCAACCAGATCTTCGCAGTGCCACCGTGTCCTGCAACATGGATATGCCGCGGCTCTCCCATATCGAAACCGTAGAAATGGAACCGGAAGCCATATTTGCGAAGAACTGTCGGCATCTCTTACGCGCTCAACCCGCCGAACAGCGTCGGCATGTCGAGCGGGCGGAAACCGTAGTGGTTCATCCAGCGGACGTCGGCGTTGAAGAAGTCGCGCAGGTCCGGCATGCCGTATTTCAGCATGGCGATACGGTCGAGGCCCATGCCCCAGGCAAAACCCTGGAACTCGTCCGGATCGAGCCCGCCGGCGCGCAGCACGTTCGGGTGCACCATGCCGCAGCCGAGGATTTCCATCCAGTCGGTGCCCTCGCCGAACTTGACGATCGGGCCGGAGCGGTCGCACTGGATGTCCACTTCGAAGCTCGGCTCGGTGAACGGGAAGAAGGACGGGCGGAAGCGCATGGTGACGCTGTCGACCTCGAAGAAGGCCTTGCAGAACTCTTCGAGGATCCAGCGCATGTTGCCGACATGCGACTTGCGATCGACCACTAGTCCTTCGACCTGATGGAACATCGGCGAATGGGTGGCGTCACTGTCCTGGCGATAGGTCTTGCCGGGGATGATGATGCGGATCGGCGGGCTCGAGGCTTCCATGGTGCGGATCTGCACCGGCGAGGTATGGGTGCGCAGGACCTTGCGCTCGCCGTTCTCGTCGGGCTGGAAGAAGAATGTGTCATGCATCTCGCGGGCCGGATGGCCTTCCGGGAAATTCAGCGCCGTGAAGTTGTAGTAGTCGGTCTCGACATCCGGGCCCTCGGCGATCGAGAAACCCATGTCGCCGAAGATGGCGGTGATCTCGTCGACGATCTGGCTGATCGGATGAATGCGGCCGCGCTCGGCGGGCGAAGAGCGCACCGGCAGCGAGATGTCGATCGTCTCGGCCTTGAGACGCGCCTCGATCGCCGCGTCCCTCAGCACCGTCTTGCGCTCGGTAATGGCGTCGGTGATCTCGTTCTTCAGCGCGTTGATCGCCGCACCGCGGGTCTGGCGCTCTTCCGCCGACATCGAGCCCAGCGTCTTCAGGAGCTCGGAGACCGAGCCCTTCTTGCCGAGAGCGCCGACGCGCACGGCCTCGATCGCCGCCTCGTCACTGGTGCCGGCGATTTCCGCCAGAAGCGAAGTTTTCAGGTTTTCCAGATCGGACATGGTTTCTTCCGTTTGATGCTCGGCGAGATCTATTGCGAGGTCGTGACGGCTGTTTGGGGATGACGTGCGGACTGCAAAAGAACAACCCGCGCCAGCCGTAACCAGCGCGGGTTTCCCAAAATCAGTAAAGCTAATTAGCTTGGGAAGCGCTGGTTAACGAACCGCGCTTTCAAACTCGTTGGTGGTGCCGGCTTCCTTGAGGTAATCAAGCGCCTTCTTGGCAGCAGCAACCAGAGCGCCGAATGCTTCCGGCTCGTGGATTGCCATGTCGGAGAGGACCTTGCGGTCGACTTCGATGCCAGCCTTGTTGAGGCCGTCGATGAAGCGGCCGTAAGTCAGGCCGGATTCGCGGACGGCAGCATTGATACGCTGAATCCACAGAGCGCGGAAATTGCGCTTCTTGACGCGACGGTCGCGCGTGGCGAACTGACGCGAACGATCGACGGCAGCCTTGGCGGCCCGGATCGTATTCTTGCGGCGGCCGTAGAAGCCCTTGGCTGCCTTCAAAGTCTTGGTGTGCTTGGCGCGGGAAGTGACGCCCCGTTTTACGCGTGCCATGTCATGATCTCCTTAACTGATCCAAAAGTGACGAGGGTCTCAGAGACCGTTCGGCAGGTAGTTCTTGATAACCTTCTTGCCATCGGGTTCGGCAAGGATCATCGTTCCGCGTGCATCGCGGATGAACTTGTTGGACCGCTTGATCATGCCGTGGCGCTTGCCAGCGGCTGCTGCAACGACTTTGCCGGTCGCGGTGATCTTGAACCGCTTCTTGGCAGCCGATTTCGTCTTCATCTTGGGCATTTTGCTACTCCAGTTTTGTATCGAAACCACAGACGATGCTGGTTTCAAGCATTTAGAACAGCCACGGCATGCCCTGCCGGACCGTTCGGAACGCGCGCTTATAACCGCAGTCGGTCAAAAGCGCAATGGGAAAGAAGACATGACGAAAATCCGGCGGCCAAGCCAGCCGGTCCGTCGAAAAGGCATCCGGTGCGGCGCTTATTTCGGCGCCAGCACCATCATCATCTGGCGGCCTTCGAGCTTCGGCTCAGCTTCCACCTTGGCAATTTCCAAAGTATCGTCCTTCACCTGAAGCAAAAGCTTCATGCCGAGTTCCTGGTGGGCCATTTCGCGGCCGCGGAACTTCAGCGTCACCTTGACCTTGTCGCCCTCTTCAAAGAAACGGTTCATCGCCTTCATCTTCACGTCATAGTCATGCGTGTCGATGTTGGGCCGCATCTTGATTTCTTTGATTTCGACGATCTTCTGCTTCTTGCGGGCTTCTGCCGCTTTCTTCTGGTTCGCATATTTCAGCTTGCCCAGGTCGAGGATCTTGCACACTGGCGGCTCGGTGTTCGGCGAGATCTCAACGAGATCGAGGCCGGCGTCCTCAGCCATCTTGAGAGCCTGCTCGGTCGGAACGATACCAAGGTTCAAGCCTTCGGCATCGATAAGCTGGACCTTGGGAATGCGAATTTCCCGGTTGGAGCGCGGCCCGTCCTTAACAGGGGCATCGGTTTTGAATGGTCTGCGGATGGTCGTATTCTCCTAGATTGTTTCGGACCGCAGCGACACATTGACAGCGTCCGGCTTGCGGCCGACGGCAATGTCGTGATCGCTACGGCGAAGTCAATAGCATAGCCGCGCGAAAAAATCACCTGCTGTCCTATGCCTAAGAATCTGTTTTATAAGCGCGGCAAAACCTCAGGATTCCGCCATGACCGACGCAGCCAACCTCACCCGCAAAACGATCACCGTCGGTTCTGGAACGCTTGCGCGGGAGATCGCGATCATCCATCGGGCCGCGCGCAAGAAGACGTCGGGACCTGCCTTCGTCTGGCTCGGCGGCTACCGGTCGGACATGACCGGCACCAAGGCCGTCGAACTCGACGCGCTCGCCGGCGAACTCGGGCTCGCATCCATCCGCTTCGATTATTCCGGCCACGGCGCGTCCGGCGGCGCCTTCCGCGACGGCACGATCTCACGCTGGCTGGAAGAAGCTGCCGCCGTTCTCGACGACATCAGGCCGAAACGTGTCATCCTGGTCGGCTCCTCGATGGGCGGCTGGATCACGCTGCGCCTGGTGCAGGAACTGAAGAAGCGGAAGAGGGCCGCGAAAGTCGACGGCATCGTCCTCATCGCTCCGGCGCCGGATTTCACGGCGGAACTGATCGAACCGAAGCTTACCGAGGTTGAGCGGCAGTCGCTTGCCGAACGCGGCTATTTCGAGGAGCGCTCCGAATACAGCGCCGAACCCAATATCTATACGCGCGACCTGATCGAAGATGGCCGCAAAAACTCGGTGATGACAGGGATTATCGAGACCGGCTGCCCGGTGCATATCCTGCAGGGCATGAAGGACCCGGACGTGCCCTACGCCCACGCGCTGAAGCTTGTCGAGTTCCTGCCGGCCGACGATGTCGTGCTGACGCTGATCCGGGATGGCGACCACCGACTTTCCAGGCCCCAGGATATCGAAAAATTGAGAACCGCGGTCTCGGCCCTAATACTTAATGATTAAATTTTGGGCTGATACAAAAATGTTGCAGCCTTAACCATAATGCGAACGGTGACCCGTTAACAAAAGTCATCGATTGACTCTTTCTCCCGTACGCCCTTAACCTTTCATTAGGATTTGAAGGGACGGGTCCATGAAGATAGCCTTGCAGGCGCGGCGTTTCGCCGTGATCCTAGTTAGCGTACTTGTACCAGTGAGTGCTGCAGTTCCGGCTCCAAGACCGATGGCCGCCATGGTCACGGGCGCCGTCACCTCCCAGCCGATCGGCCATTACGAATTCTGCCAGAAATATGCGGCGGAATGTTCGATCAAGAGCCGTTCCGCTCCTTCCCCCAAAGTCAGCGCCAAAGGCTGGGCTACAGTCCGTCAGATCAACCGGGCCGTGAATGCCCGCTACATCGCCAAGACCGACCGGGAAGTCTACGGCCGCGAAGAGGTCTGGAGCTATCCGACGAATTTCGCCGACTGCGAAGATTATGCGCTTCAAAAGCGCAAGGAACTTGCCGCTCAGGGCTTTGCCCTTTCCGACCTTCTGATGACCGTCGTCCGCAAGCCGGACGGCGAAGGCCATGCGGTGCTTACGTTGCGCACGTCCGATGGCGACTTCATCCTGGACAACCTCGATAACGAGGTGAAGCCCTGGTTTGCGACGCCCTACACCTTCCTGAAGCGTCAGGCCTCGTTCAACACGGGACGTTGGGTCACCATCGAAAACGGCCGCGACCTGCTGGTCGGCGCGTTGAAATAAGTCACACACTTAAGTACAAGTTAATATTCGCCTGCAACCATAGAGGCTGCGGGCGAATGTTTTTGGTATCGGCATATCGGAAGACATTTCCTCAATGCAGCCAACCTGCTAGGAGGGAATCTCTGAAACCGGAGCGGGTTGTGCGTGACGAGGTGAAAACAGGTTTGCCACGCGCGGCCCGTGTAACGAGGCCTGCCCTCCCGATCCTGCTGACCGGTGTGTTTGCCCTTGTCCTGCTGACGGTCGCCGGCCTTATTGTCCTCGAAAACTACCGGAACGCCCTGAAGGAAGGCGAAGCCCGCGCCCTCTCGTCTGCGCATGTTGTCGCGGCCCACCTCGAGTGGATGATCGAGGCGAGCGACCAGGCCCTGCGGCGCATCGAAACCGAGGTGGGGGACAGGCCCATCGATGCCTCGCCCAATCTTGCGGCCGACCTGTTGCGGGCTGTCGGCCAACTGCCGGCCGGTTTTCAGTATTCGCTTCTCGATGATGCCGGCGTCGTCCGCTTTTCCAGCGCCGGCGGGGACGCCCTTGGAAGCATATCCGACAGTCAGAACGAACGCGCCTTTTTCGCGAGGCTGAGGGATGGCCAGGAACTGACATTCACCCGGCTGCTCGACAACGAACGTGCCGGCAAGCCATCCTTCACCGTCGCACGGCGGATCGACCGGAACGGGATTTTCCGGGGCGTCGCCAGCATTACCATCCCGAACGAGAGTCTGGACGGCTTCTGGGCCTCGATGGGGCTTGGGCCGAATTCCACGATTTTGATCATCAGGGATGACGGGTGGCTGATCGCCCGGCGGCCGGCGGCAACACGCCCGATCGACCTCAGCACGACCGCGTGGTACCCGATGACGCGTCAAATGTCCTCCGGCTTCTACCACAGTCCGGTCTCGCCGATCGACGGTCATGCCCGCATCGTCGCCTTCTGGAAGGTCTCCGGATGGCCGCTCATCGCCCTTGCTGCAATCGCACGGCAGGAAATTCTCGACCAGTTCTGGCGCAATCTCTTTTCCGACGCGCTGGTCATGCTGCCGTTGATGGCACTGCTGGTCCTCGGCGCCTTCTGGATCAACCGCCTTCTCTACCGGACCGCCGTCCGCAACGAGGAACTGGAGCAGGCGGTGGAGCGCAATCGCTTCCTGCTGCGGGAAATTCATCACCGGGTGAAGAACAATCTCCAGGCGGTGCTGGCGCTCGTGCGGCTGCAGGCATTACCGGTCGATGCGCGCGACGACATGACGAGGCGTATCGCGGCGATGATCGCCGTGCACGAGCAGATCTACCAGAACGACCAGTTCGAACAGGTCGAGGTGGCGCCCTATGCCACCAAGCTGATCAACGACATCGCCTCGGGCTATGAGACGCCTGTCGTGCTCGATCTCAAGCTGCAGGCGCTGACTGTCGATCGCGAACAGGCTCTGCCGCTTGGGATGATCATCAACGAGGTCGTTTCCAACTCATTCAAATATGCCTTTGTCGGTCGTCAAAGCGGCAAGCTTTCCGTCGAACTCGGCGAAGACGGCGACAATCTGAGCCTCGTCATCCGCGACGACGGCCCGGGCATCGAGGCCTTCAATCGGACCGGCGGCATGGGCAGCAAACTGATCGCCAATTTCGTCAAACAGCTCGGTGGGCATTTCACCACCCACAACGACGGCGGCGCGGTGTTTTCGCTCGAGATACCCCGGGTCAGGGTGCCGCAACAGGCGGCGTGAGGCTCTTCCCAGCAGACTTCAGGCTGCTCGTTTGAGCTTCGGGAGTGTGCCGCACCGGATCCCGGCCTTCGCTTTGGGCTCAGGGCGTTCAGCCTTCGCGCTTCACCCATTCCCGATCAGAATGCCTGCGGCGAGCACCAGCGATCCGCCGAACACCACCTGGACCACGGCCCGCAGAAACGGCGTTTCCATGTAGCGATTCTGGATGAAGGCGATCGCCCAGAGTTCGAAGAAGACGATGATTGCGGCGACGATGGTCGCGGTCCAGAAATGCGGAATGAGATAGGGCAGCGTGTGGCCGAGGCCGCCGAGCGCCGTCATGATGCCGGAGGCAAACCCGCGCTTGATCGGAGAACCGCGTCCGGAAATCTTGCCGTCGTCGTGGGCGGCTTCGGTAAAGCCCATGGAAATGCCGGCACCGACCGAGGCCGACAGGCCGATCAGGAAGGTCGACCAGGTGTCGCCCGTCGCAAAGGCCGCTGCGAAGATCGGAGCCAGCGTCGAGACCGAGCCGTCCATCAATCCTGCGAGACCCGGCTGCACGTAGGTGAGGATGAACTGGCGGCGGGCGGTCTCGTCTTCCTCGGTCTTCACGTCGTCGGTCACGTGCTTGTCGCCGAGCATGCGGGCGATGTCCTCGTGCCCCTGCTCGGCAATCGCCAGGTCGCCGAGCAGCTGCCGCGTCGAGGCGTCGGAAACCTGCTTTACCGCTTCGGTATAAAACCGGAAAGCCTGTTGCTCCATGGCTTCCGCCTGTTCCCGGATGGTGTCGAGCGACAGGTTGCGGGTCAGCCAATCTGGCTTGCGTTCGTAGAAGCCGCGCACATGTTCGCGGCGGATCAGCGGGATGCGCTCGCCGAAGCGTGAGCGGAACATGTCGATCAGCATGTTCTTATGGGTCTGCTCGACCTCCGCCATGTCTTCGAACACTTTGGCAGATGCGGGAAACTGATCCTTGAGATTGTCCGCATAAGCGAGATAGATCCGCGCATCCTCCTCTTCCGAAGCGATGGCGAGCGCCAGGATTTCCTTCTCGTCGAGGGAGGCGAATGGGCGCTTGGAACTGGAAAGGAGACGGGCGAGCATGAAAAACCTCTTATTAGAATAGTTCTAAACTAAAGCCTCGCCTGAAAACTTCAAGGGATTTCTGCCTCCCCGCGATCGAAAGACGACGAGAAGGCTGGGCGCAATATCCGGAAAGATTTGCTGCGATGCAGCGTAATCTTCTGGATTTTTTTCTTGCCGTTCCCGAAATGAAAGGACTATGAGCTGCCCCGCGCGGGCCAAAATCCGGGCACCTCCCAAAGTTTAGAAGGCATAGATCCCATGAACCGCAGAAACTTTTTCCGGCAGGCCGCGACCGCCGGCGTGGGCGCCGCTGCAGCGACCGCACTCGCAGCGCCTGCCATTGCCCAGGAATCTCCGAAGATCACCTGGCGGATGACCTCGTCGTTCACCAAGAATACCGACATTCTCTGGTCCGCGGCCACCGACATCGCCGAAAGCGTCAAGGAAGCCTCGGACGGCAACTTTACGATCCACACCTTCGCCGCTGGCGAAATCGTGCCGCCGCTGCAGGCCGCGGATGCCGTTTCCAACGGCACTGTCGAAATGGCGCATACCTGCGCCTATTATTATATCGGCAAGGACCCGACGTTTGCGCTCGGTACCGCCGTTCCGTTCGGTCTCAACGCCCGCCAGACCAACGCATGGTTCTCGGTCGGCGGCGGCAATGAGCTGCTCAACGACTTCCTTGGCAGCTACAATCTCTTCGCGCTGCCGGCCGGCAATACCGGCGCCCAGATGGGCGGTTGGTACCGCAAGGAAATCAACACGATCGAAGACCTGAAGGGCCTGAAGATGCGCATTGCCGGCCTCGCAGGCCAGGTGATGCAGAAGCTCGGAGTCACGCCGCAGCAGATCGCCGGCGGCGACGTCTATGCAGCACTCGAAAAAGGCACGATTGACGCCACGGAATTCGTCGGTCCCTATGACGACCAAAAGCTCGGTTTCGTGAAGGTCGCGAAGTACTATTATTATCCGGCATGGTGGGAAGGCGGCCCGGCCGTCCACGCCTTCATGAACAAGGAGAAGTTCAACGCCCTTCCGAAGAGCTACCAGCGCATGATCAAGGATGCATGCGCCAATGCCAACCAGAACATGCTCTCCCGCTACGACACCAGCAACGCCAAGGCGCTGCGTCAGCTCGTTTCGGAAGGTGCGGTCCTGAAGCCGTTCAGCCCGGAAATCCTCGAAGCCAGCTACAAGGCTGCGCTCGAAGTCTATGCCGAACTCAACGCCAAGAACGCCGCCTTCAAGAAGATCTACGACAGCCAGCAGGCCTTCAAGAAGGAAGGCTATCTCTGGAACCAGATCGCCGAATACAGCTACGACACCTTCATGATGGTGCAGCAGCGCAAGGGCACGCTGTAAACAGCGTCCGTTCGCAATATCAAAAGCCCGGAGCATCGCTTCGGGCTTTTTCTATCAGCCTTCGACCAGCTCGATATCGCCAGCCATCCGGTCGCGCAGGCGTCCGACATCGCGGGCTGGCGATGCGCCGAACTGTCGGGAGTATTCGCGGCTGAACTGGGTGACGCTTTCGTATCCCACTGAAAAGGCGACCCGCGCCGTATCGCCCGCTTCCGCCAGCAGCCGGCGGCGTGCTTCGTGCAGGCGGATGCTCTTCTGGTACTGGATCGGGCTCATGGCAGTCACGTCCTTGAAGTGGCGGTGAAAGACCGAAACACTCATGCCGGCAACCCGCGCCAATTCGTTCGACGACCAAACTCTTCCCTGGTGAATGCGAACTTTGTCAGCGCGATTGCCCGGTCGGCCTCGATGTTGGCCGGGCAACAGTGCGACTTTTTGGAATTTCCTTGCCGTTCCCGAAATGAAAGGATTATGAGCGAAATCGACAGGGCCCGGACTGGCCGCGCACTTTTCGCTTCGAGGAGAATTTCATGGATCGCAGACATTTCTTCAAGCAGGCCGCCACCGCCGGGGTCGGCGCTGCTGCCGCAACCGCACTTGCCGCTCCGGCAATTGCCCAGGAAAGCCCGAGGGTCAGCTGGCGACTGACATCCTCCTTCCCGAAAAGCCTCGACATCATCTTCAATGCCGCCAACCAGATCGCCGACAGCGTCAGGAACGCCACCGACGGCAAGTTCACGATCCAGACATTCGGGGCCGGCGAAATCGTGCCGCCGCTGCAGGCGGCAGACGCGGTTGCCAACGGTACCGTCGAAATGGCCCATACCTGCTCCTATTATTATATCGGCCAGGACCCGGCGTTTGCGCTCGGCACCGCCATTCCCTTCGGCCTCAATGCCCGCATGACCAATGCCTGGTTCACGGCCGGCGGCGGCAACGACCTGATCAACGAATTCCTGGCCCCGCGCAATCTCTATGCCCTGCCCGCCGGCAATAGCGGCACCCAGATGGGCGGCTGGTTCCGCAAGGAAATCAACACGATCGATGACCTGAAGGGCTTGAAGATGCGAATTGCTGGCCTCGCAGGCCAAGTGATGCAGAAGGTCGGCGTCACCCCGCAGCAGATCGCCGGCGGCGATGTCTATGCAGCACTCGAAAAGGGCACGATCGACGCCACCGAATTCGTCGGCCCCTATGACGACCAAAAACTCGGCTTCGTGAAGGTCGCCAAATATTACTATTACCCGGCATGGTGGGAAGGCGGCCCGGCCATGCATGCCTTCTTCAATCTCGAAAAGTTCAAGGGCCTGCCGAAAAGCTACCAGCAGATCGTCACTGATGCCTGCGCCGCGGCCAACATGAGCATGCTCGCCAATTACGATGCTCACAACGCCACGGCGCTGAAGAAGCTGGTTGCCGAAGGCGCGGTGCTGAAAGCCTTCAGCCGCGAGATCATGGATGTCTGCTTCAAGGCAGCAATGGAGACCTATGCCGACCTCTCGGCCAAGAGCCCGGCCTTCAAGAAGATCTACGACAGCCAGCAGGCCTTCAAGAAGGACGCTTATCTCTGGGCGCAGATCGCCGAATATTCCTACGACACCTACATGATGACGCAGCAGCGCGCCGGCACGCTCTGACCGGATCGTCGTAGTGACATGCGCCGCGCCCGGAGCGATCCTCCGGGCGTGGAGTTCGAAAGCCGGCTGCCGACGCATCAGAATCGGTCGCCGAGCCGGCCAAAGCGGTTGCTAATTTCGATATTGCATTGTAAAATCATGTCGTTGATTGAGAAAATCGGCATTGCCGTTGAGCGCCCGGAAAATTAAATCTCCGCGGCAGCATTGATTATCAACGGATAAAGCTTATATTGACGCTATCGAAAATTGCTTGCGACCTTTGTTCACGGGCCTGGTGCTCAGTCAGATTTCCTCTCAAATATCGATCAAAGCGGACGGAATACTGTCCGCAATCTCTAACGATTGAAAGGAAATCGTTATGAATACTGGCACCGTAAAGTGGTTCAATAGCACCAAGGGCTTCGGCTTCATTCAGCCTGATGACGGCGCGACGGACGTTTTCGTTCACGTTTCGGCTGTCGAACGTGCCGGCATGTCTTCCCTGACGGAAGGTCAGAAGATCTCCTACGAGATCGTTCGCGACCGCAAGTCCGGCAAGAGCTCGGCCGACAACCTCCGGGCCGCATAAGGATGTCATTCGCCTCGGCTGACCACGGATGTACTGGCAGCGACGGCTTGAATGACGGGAAGAGGTCGGGGTAACGCCCGGCCTTTTTGTTTTGCTCCGGCTTTTGGCCGGTTCAAGGAGACCACGATGAGCGCAAATGTCTATGCCATAGGCGATAACATCGTCCTCAAGGCAGGCCTTACCCGGACCGCCACTGGCGACCGGACATGCCGCGTCGTGGGCCTTTTACCGGCAGCCGACCGAGGTGAAAACCAATACCGGGTACGTTTCGGCAGCGAGAATTTCGAGCGCCGGATCGTCGAAAGCGATATAGACACTTCCGAGACCGCATCGTCCGCCAAGAAGGACGAGGCTTCCGACGCCGCCCCAGCCGGACCTTGGCTGAAGCCGTCGAGCATTCGTATCGGCAAGTGATTCAACCTCTTGATCGAACGCGGGATCTGCCCGCAATGGAAAGGATATAGTTTGCAGGTTCTAGTCAGAGACAACAACGTCGAGCAGGCACTCCGGGTGCTGAAGAAGAAGATGCAGCGCGAAGGCGTCTTCCGCGAGATGAAGGCGCGCAGCGCCTACGAGAAGCCCTCCGAAAAGCGGGTGCGCGAAAAGGCAGAAGCCGTTCGTCGTTACCGCAAGCTGGCGCGCAAGAAGATGCAGCGCGAAGGCCTCCTGCCGGCTCCCAAGAAAGTGGTCCGTCCGGCGCGCGGATAATTTGTCGACCGCACGGACATCCCATCAGGAAGGAGGATATTATGGCCGCCACCAAGGACGAATTCTTCAATCCCACCAAGCTTTCCGCGCGTGACAAAGCTGCCGCGACAGATCACACCGCGCGCTCCATCATTTCGGCGGAAGCGACCCAGCGGGAAAAGAAAACCGAGAAACTGAGGCAGCTTCGCCTTGAACGCGAAGCCGCGGAGCCTGCTCCGGCCCCGGTTCGAGCCAAGGGCCGAAAGGCCCCGGCAGATCACTGAATTTCAAAAGCCCGGAATTTTCCGGGCTTTTTGCTTTGTGGCTCAGCATGTGTGAGCCGCTCAAGCGGCCTGAAGCTGCGCCGGCTGGCGTGGCAGCGGCGGAAAGGCGAGAGCGATCGCCACCGCCCCGAGACCAACCAGCGCCGAACCGAAGAACAGCCAGTCATAATTTGCGAAATGGTCGAAGGCCCAGCCGCCGGCAAGAGGTCCGAAGGCCATGCCGAGGCTCGAGAGCATGGTCGCCGCGCCGAACACGGTACCCATGATCTTCGGTCCGAAATAGTCGCGTGCCAGCACCGCATAGAGCGGCATGACACCGCCATAGGTGCCGCCGAAGATCACCGCCAACATGTAGAACTGACTGAGATCGCTTGCCATTGTGTAGGCGGCGATGACGGCTGCCTGGATCATCAGGCCGCCGATCAACACCGGCTTGACGCCCAGCCGGTCGGCCAGCACGCCGAACAGAATACGGCCGCCGAGACCGGCCGCGCCCTCGACGCTGTAGATGCTGACCGCCGCCATCGGCGCCACGCCGCAGAACATCGCATAGCTCACCATGTGGAAGATCGGGCCCGAATGGGCAGCGCAGCAGGCGGAGAACGTAAATCCGAGCACCAGGAATTGCGGCGAGCGGAACACCCGCGACAGCGGCATGCCGCTACCTTCTGCCTGGGGTTCGGAGACCGTGCCGCCCGCAGCCGCCGCGGCCGGCGGGTTGCGGACCAAAAAGGCCGTCGGCAGCAGCAAGATCCAGGCGCCGATGCCGATAAAGAGCATCGCCATGCGCCAGTCGTCATAGGCGGTGATCAGCCAGCGGGCGAAGGGCGAGATGGTCATCGGCGCCATGCCCATGCCGGCCGATACCAGTGAAACAGCCAGGCTGCGATGCTCGTCGAACCAGGACATGGTGACGGCGATCATCGGCGCGAAAAAGGCGCTTGCGGCAAGCCCGACCAGACAGCCATAGATCAGCTGGAAGGCAATCAGGCTCTGTGTCTGGCTGGCGAGCACCAGCGCCAGGCCAAGAAGCACCGCCCCGATCAGCACGACGACGCGTGCGCCAAAACGGTCGCTCAACGTGCCCCACATGAAGCCGCCGAGGCCCATGACGACGAAATTGAGCGTCATGGCGCTCGATATACCGGCATGCGACCAGCCGGTCGCCTTGGCGATCGGTTCCAGAAAGATGGCCAGCGAGAACATCGTGCCGACGGCGACGCAGCCCATCAAGGCGCCGGCAGCGACGATCACCCAACGATAATTGCTACTCATGTCTACTCCCCTATGTCACAGGTTCCGAAATCCGGACGGCTTGCGCAGCATCGCAATGCCCATCCTTGAACCAAGGACGTCCGGGGCCCTTCTCTCCCGACAGAGCCGACTGATTTTTTTCGCAACCGGATTTTTGGATCATAGAATAAAAAAACCCCGCACGCGGCGGGGCTCTCCAAAATCCCTTGATGGTGGTGACGTCTAGCTGCTGCCGGTGTTGGGACGGTTCTTGCCGACATTGGTATTGGTGGATGCCGTCTTGCCGTCCGGGTTCTGGCCATAATAGGTGCCGCCGAGGTGGCCGCCGGCACTGGTGTTCTCGACCTGGCGTTCGGCGCGTTTTACGGCTTCCTGTACGTCACTCTTGCTCATGTCTGCCTCCGGCTTTTGCGGTTGGTGACAGGGACGTAACCGCCGGGCGCCTCAAGTGTTCCCGCTAATCGTCGGACCCCGCACGCCCGCCAACATCGAAACTTGATATACCACGGCCAGGTTTTCCCTTGACGAAGCGCAAAGACGCCTCTATTTGGGAACGATCGTTTCCAAACTAAGCCGACATCATGGACATCAACAGCACTGGGCGTCCGCCGGGTCGCCCCCGCGAATTCGAGATCGAAGATGCACTCGACAAGGCGATCATCGTGTTTTCCGAGAGGGGTTATCACGCGGCCTCGATTTCCGAGCTGAAGGACGCCATGGGGCTTGCCGCCGGCAGTCTCTACAAGGCGTTCAAGGACAAGAAGGCAATCTTTCTCGCAAGCTTCGACCGCTATAAGCAGGTCCGCAATGCACTTCTCGACCAGGAACTGGCCGAAGGCGCAAACGGCCGCGACAAGGTTTCCCGCATGCTGCGCTTTTATGCCGAAGCCTCGCACGGCGAAAACGGCCGGCGCGGCTGCCTCGTCGTCGGTACGGCAATCGAACTCGCAGTCTACGATGCCGACGCAGCTGAACGCGTCGGCCGCTCGATGGCCCGGACCGAAGCCATGATCGAGGCACTCATCCGCGAAGGCCAGGCGGATGGCTCCATTCCACCGGCGATCGATCCCCTCGCCACCGCCCACGTCCTGCTCTCTGTGACGCAAGGCCTGAGAGTGCTCGGCAAAACTGGGCCGAACCGGGACCGCGCCTTTTCCGTGGTCGATGCGGCCATGAAACTTCTCGACTGATTTTTCAATGCAATCCTTCCTCCCAAGGAGCTTCCCATGACCACCAATACCGCAACGATGGCCACGCCGACGGCCGCTTCCGGCTTGTCCACCGCGATGACCTTCGTCATGGCAGCAGCCTGCGGGCTCATCGCCGCCAATCTCTATTATTCCCAACCGCTCGCAGGTCCGATCGCCGCCTCGATCGGTCTGCCGGCGCATGCGACAGGCCTTATCGTCACACTGACCCAGATCGGTTATGGCCTCGGCCTGCTGCTGGTCGTGCCGCTCGGCGACCTTCTGGAAAACCGCCGGCTGATCCTCACCATGATCGGCGCGGTCACCGTGGCGCTGCTCGGAGCCGGCCTGTCGACCGCGACCGTCCCGTTCCTCGCCGCGTCGCTGACGATTGGCATCGGCTCCACCGCCGTGCAGATGATCGTGCCGTTTGCCGCCAGCCTGACCAATGACGCCAATCGCGGCCGGGTGGTCGGCAATGTCATGAGCGGGCTGATGATCGGCATCATGATGGCCCGGCCGGTCTCGAGCTTCGTTGCCGAGTTCTCCTCCTGGCACATCGTGTTCTTCCTATCGGCTGCGGCGATGATCGTGCTCGGCTTCGTGCTTGCCGCGCGGCTGCCGAAGCGCATTCCGCAGACGAAGCTCTCGTATTTCGGCCTGCTCGGATCGATGGGGCGCCTTTACGCCACCCAGCCGGTTCTGCGCCGTCGCGCTTTCTACCAGGCCTGCCAGTTCGCCACTTTCAGCCTGTTCTGGACGGTGACGCCGCTGGTTCTCGCCGGCCCCGCCTTCCATCTCAGCCAGGCCGGCATCGCGCTGTTTGCCCTGGCAGGTGTGGCCGGCGCCATCGCCTCGCCGATCGCCGGACGCCTGGCCGACCGGGATCTCGGCCGGCCCGCGACGATCTTTGGGATCGGAGCCGTCGCCGTCGCCTTTCTGATCACCCATATCGCGCCCGAAGGCTCGCTCGTGGCACTCGCGCTGCTGACGATTGCCGCCATCCTGCTCGATTTCGGGGTAACGATGACGCTCGTGATCGGCCAGCGGTCGATCTACAATCTCGGCGCGGACCTGAGAAGCCGGCTCAACGGCCTCTACATGGCGACCTTCTTCTGTGGCGGCGCGATCGGCTCCGCCGTCGGCGCCTGGGCCTTTGCCGAAGGCGGCTGGCTGCTTGCCTCGTCGCTCGGATTTGCCCTGCCGGTCATCGCCTTCCTCTATTTTCTGACGGAAAAGCGCGCCGGGGCTTGAGGCCATAGGACAAGATCACGTTCGAGGACGACCTCGAACGTGATCGAGGTCGCCGAAAGACCGCCATGACGCCAGGAAGGAGCCTTCGTTTTTAAACAGGACGAGGCTCACATGCGATTGAAACTTCCCTTTCTTGTTCTTCTTCCCTTCATCGGTCCGTTCCTGGCCGATGCCGCCTTTGCCGGCGATGTCCTGCCCGTCGGCATCCAAAAGATCAGCGTCGTCTCACCCACCCGCGACCGCGCGCTGGCAGTCACCGTTTGGTATCCGTCGAAGGGTGACGGCCGGACCGGCTCCGCCGGCGAAAACCCAATATTTGAAAACTCCACCGCCTCGCGAAACGCCACCATCGAAGCCGGCCGGTTCCCCATCGTACTCGTCTCCCATGGTTCGGGCTCACGAGCAGACGGCATGGGCTGGATCGCCATCGAACTGGCGAAAGCCGGCTTCATCGTTGCCGGCCCCAACCACCCCGGTACAACGAGCGGTGATTCCACGCCGGAGGCCACGCCTAAAATCTGGGAGCGGACACAGGATATCTCGGACGTCATCACCGCGCTTTCAGCCGATCCGCGCTTCAAGACTTCGGTGGACAAAACGCGCATCGGCATGCTCGGTTTCTCGCTTGGCGGCAGCACGGCAATCGAGCTTGCCGGCGCACGTGCCGATCTCGATGCCTACAAGCACTATTGCGAGACCAATTCCGACATGATGGATTGCCGCTGGTTTCGCGGCGGGCGCGGTTTTGCCGGCGGCGAAGAGGTGGCGGTCGAGCCGCTGAACCTCGACAGCCTCGACCGCAGCCGCTTCGAACAGTCGAACCGGGACGCCCGCATTTCGGGAGCCGTGCTGGTTGATCCCGGTCTGGTCGAGGCTTTCAAGCCTGATAGTATCGGGGCGATCGATATCCCGCTCGCCTTCATCAATCTGGGCAGCGCGGGTGAGATCCCGGCCGCCGTGCTTTCGGAGGCGCTCGCCAAAAAGGCTTCGAAAGCGACTTATGCCCAGGTCGATAAAGCCGACCATTTCAGCTTCCTGCCCGTCTGCAAACCTGGCGCCGAGGAATTCCTGAAGAAGGTCGGCGAGCCAGACCCGATCTGCAGCGACACCAGCCGGCCGCGCAGCGATATCCATCGCGAACTGGCCGGACTGATCATCACAGCTTTCAAGAGGATGTTGAACACCGGCAATTGATCGGCAGGCTATTTCGCCGGCTTCGGAATGCCGGAAAGGGCCGTGCCGTCCTTGGCGCGGCTCGTCACATGCAGAAACACGCCATCCCGTAACTCGAAAAAATGCGCGCCCTTCGGGCTTTCCTCGTTGAGCACACCGGAAAAGACGATCAGCCGGCTGTCGCTGCGGTAATAAAAGGGCTCGCCCTCACCCCAGCAGCAGACCGAATAGGGAAGGAAGGTGACCTTGCCGCTGCGGGCATCGATGACTGCGCCGCCCAGGCATTCGGCGCCGCAGCCCCATGTCGTGAGAATATAATGCCCCGCAAAATTCACCGGCTGTTTCGCCGCTGCCCTCAGCCGGGTCGCGAAGCTCCGGTCGTCCTCCGTCACCAGCTTTACCGAAGCACTCGAGCCGGAATAGACGTTCTCGGCAAACTGCGCGAATTTCGGCACATCCTCGGCGGCCGCAGCCGCGATAAGGCTCAGCCAGAGGCACGCCAATAGTCCGATTCTATATAAATCCCGCATCATGTTCCCGATATCATCCGCGACTGGATGGACGATGGTGGAAGCGGCATATTCGCTTGCGGCGCCTGTTTTATATCCGTTTTCAAATCTGGAAAATGCGCAATGAAAATCTTGATGGTCGATATCGACGGTGTGCTCGTTCACGGACGACCCCGCTGACGGCCGAGCGGCCATCACCCCGTTTGCGGCCACTCAAGAAAGCCGCTGAGCCGAAAGGATCGGCCGACAGCGCGGCCGATCCTGTTGCAGATCCAGACTACTCGACCAGGTTGATTTCCTCGGTCTCGCCGCCGCTGCAGACGTAGCAGCAGTCTTCGCAAGCTTCCTTGTTGTTCGGGCCCGTGCCCCAATAGGTCTGCTTGTCGCCGGAGACCCAGGCACCGTAGCAGATGTTCTCGCCCTGCTGGCAGGAGAGGTGGATCTGCTTGGATTCGCCGTCATCCAGATAATAGACCTGGTTGCCGCCCGGCCAGACATGCTTGCGGTCCTGGCTATAAAGCTCGACCTCGACGGCGTTCGGATGTTCGTTGCGCATCACGAAGCTGACGTCAGCGGACATAACCTGACCGGCTATGGAGCAGACGGTTGCCGTCAAAGCCACCAGGGCTGCGCGGCGGATCGCCGGCAGCGAATTAAAAATCAACATAAAGCCCCCTATGATAGCGCCTGATCAACGGGCGCCCGTTCATATGCCCTGATTTGCAAGAATAAATCGAGATGGAGGGGGACGTGCTGATGAATTTTTCTTGGACCCTCAAGCAACCCGCTTGTAAAACAGCGTGGTGGCGCAGAAACCGCCCTGCGGCCACATGGCATAATCCGGAATGACCCCGACCCGCTCCCAGCCGAAGCGCGGATAGATCTTTTCCGCCTCGCTGCCGGTCGCGGTGTCGAGCACCAGAAGGGTGCGGCCGCGCCGTGCGGCTTCCGCTTCCACCGCCTCCATCAGCCTGCGCGACAGGCCGAGCCCGCGGGCAGAGCGATGCACGAGGAGCTTCATCAGGTCGCCGCGATGCGGCTGGTTCGGCTTTGAGGCAAGACCCACCTGCACCGTGCCGACGACCTTGCTCTCCATTTCGGCCACCGCGAGGATGATGCCGCCTTTTCCGACCGCATCGGCAATCTCCTGCCAATAGCCGACCGCATCCTCCGGCGCGAAGGGCAGCATGAAGCCGAGCGAAGCCCCGCCGTTGACGCAGTCGGACAGGGTCTCGGAGAGATCGGCTATGGCAGCGCGGGTTTCGCCGGCATCGAGGATGCGGATGGTGACGGTCATCTTGAAAAATCTCCTGATGAAAATGCTCAGCGGCCGCGGTCGAGGATGACCGCATACCGGGCCGGCTTGTCGGACGGATTGTGGAAGTCGAAGGCGGCGCCGATATCCATGTAGAGGCAGTCACCTGGATGCAGCCTATGAACGGTCCCGCCGATGACCATCTCCAGCACGCCCTCGAACAACCAGACATGCTGGGTCATCACCCGGCTCTCCTCGCGCGGCGGAAAGCTGACCCGCGCATGGGCGGGGAAATCCACCTCGACGATATCTACCCTGCTCGGCGTGCCCGGCGGCGAAACCGAGCGGCGCAGATAACCCGTATGCGGATCGCGCCACAGCTTCTGCTCCGCCCGGCGGCTGAGCGGCGAGTTCTGCGGCTCGTCATCGGCGAAAAAGGCCGAGAGGGAGAGCCCGAGCGCCTCCGACAGCCTTGCCAGCAGCGCCGCCGTCGGGCTCGCCTCGGCCCGCTCAATCCGCGAAATCATCGCACGGCTGACGCCGGAGCGGTTCGCCAGCTCGTCCAGCGTCAGACCGGCGCGGGCCCGCAGGCTCTTCAGCCGCTCGCTGATAGCGTTTTCAATGTCATGATCCGTGGCTTCCATGATTTGAGAATTGCATTCTCTTATCGTGGAATCAAGTGCGCAAATGATAGAGTTGGCGAATTTTACAAGCGATGGCGCTTCCGCGATAGCTCCTGTCATGGTCCATCGGCTATGGAGCAGTATCGGGCTTTAAATCGGCGGAAATCGCCAACGCCCGCGCTTGCGGGGGGACGAGATGAACGGCCAGACATCCGAGACGGCGTCGCCCCTGTCGATCGCCAGCATCGTCGTTTCGATGACGATCGCCGCCGTCGGCAGCGGCATCATGTCCGCCTATGTCCCCTTCGTGCTGACGGAGACGGGTTCATCCTGGGCCGCCAGCGCCGCGGTTCCGACGCTCGCCTTCGGCGGGCTGATCGGCTGCATCGTCGGCGGGCCGCTGATCCGCCGGGTAGGCCATGCGCGGCTGTTCTCCTGCTCGATGGCGATGGTGATCATCGCCGCCGTGCTGATCGCCACCAACCCGCCGCCGATCTGGTGGGTTTTGGCGCGCGGCGTCTATGGGGCAGCGTCCAACGTCAATTTCATCATCGCCCAGAGCTGGCTCAACCATGCCGCCTCGAACGAGTGGCGGGGCCGGGCGATGTCGTTCTTCTACATGGCCTTCGTGCTGGGCCTTGGCGCCGGCGCCTGGTTGTTCGGCCGTATTCCGACGGACGGCAATCTGGCGCCGCTCGCCGTGGTGTTCGTCACCGCGCTCGCCATCCTGCCGATCGGACTGACCCGCCTGCCCAACCCGCCGGCGCCGGCCAATGTCAATGTCGACATCAAGATGGCCTGGCGCATCTCGCCGGTCGGGCTGATCGGCGTGCTCGCGTCCGGCGGCCTTTCCATGGTGATCCAGGGCTTCGTGCCGATCTACGCCACCACCAGCCACGTGGCGCAGGCGGATGTCGCGCTTTTGATGCTGGTGATGCAGACGGGCCTGCTGTTCGTGCAATATCCGCTCGGCATGCTGTCGGACCGCATCGACCGCCGTTTCGTGCTGTTGATCACCTGCGCGCTGATCGTCGCAGCGGGCACCGCGGCGTTGTTCGTGTCCTTCTCGATGATGATCGTCCTGATGCTCGTCTTCCTCATCTTCGGCGGCGCGGTCGAGACCGTCTATTCGGTCGCCAATGCGCATGCCAACGACCGGGCCGATCCCGGCGATTTCGTGCCGCTCTCCTCGACGCTCTTGGTGGCATGGTCGACGGCGGCCACCATCGTCCCCCTCGGCGTGACGCTGCTCACCCCGGCTTTCGGCCAGCACACCTTCATCTATGCGGTGATCCTGGTGGCGATCGCCTATGGGACTTACGTGATCTGGCGCCTCAAGGAACGCGTGGGCGTGCCGGCCGACGAACGGGAGAATGTCGGGCTCAGAAGCGCCCAGCTTCCGAACGCCTCCGTGATGACCGGTCCGGAGACCGAAAAGCCCGCCAAATAGCCCACGCCGCCGGGCTTTATCCTCAACGAAAGGTTATCTTTCCGCTTTGCGGCAGGGATTCGCGCTGCTATATGCGCGACCATGAGCACCAATTCCACCCGCACTCCGCTTGACCATATCCGCAACTTCTCGATCGTGGCGCATATCGACCACGGCAAGTCGACGCTCGCCGACCGGCTGATCCAGACGACCGGCGGCCTTGCCGAGCGCGACATGTCGGAACAGGTGCTGGACTCGATGGATATCGAGCGCGAACGCGGCATCACCATCAAGGCCCAGACCGTGCGCCTGCATTACAAGGCGAATAACGGCGAGACCTATATCCTGAACCTGATCGACACGCCCGGCCATGTCGACTTCGCCTATGAAGTCTCGCGTTCGCTGTCGGCCTGCGAAGGTTCGCTTCTCGTCGTCGACGCATCCCAGGGCGTCGAGGCGCAGACGCTCGCCAACGTCTATCAGGCGATCGACAACAACCACGAGATCGTCACCGTCCTCAACAAGATCGACCTGCCGGCCGCCGAACCCGACCGCATCCGCGAACAGATCGAGGAAGTGATCGGCATCGACGCGTCGCACGCCGTGCTGATCTCGGCGAAGACGGGCCTAGGCATTCCCGACGTGCTGGAAGCGATCGTCCACCAGCTGCCGCCGCCGAAGAGCGAACTCGGCGAAAAAGGCCCGCTGAAGGCGCTGCTGGTCGACAGCTGGTACGACACCTATCTCGGCGTCATGGTTCTGGTGCGCATTCTCGACGGCGTGCTGACCAAGGGCCAGACCATCCGCATGATGGGCACCGATGCCAAATACCAAGTGGAGCGCGTCGGCGTCCTGACCCCGAAAATGCTGGCCGTCGACAGCCTCGGCCCCGGCGAGATCGGTTTCTTCACCGGCTCGATCAAGGAAGTGGCCGATACCCGCGTCGGCGATACGATCACCGAGGACAAGCGCCCGACCGCCAAGGCTCTCCCGGGCTTCAAGCCGGCCCAGCCGGTGGTGTTCTGCGGCCTCTTCCCGGTCGATGCGGCCGACTTCGAGGACCTGCGCGCCGCGATGGGCAAGCTGCGCCTCAACGACGCCTCCTTCTCCTTCGAAATGGAAAGCTCGGCAGCGCTCGGTTTCGGTTTCCGCTGCGGCTTCCTCGGACTTCTGCATCTGGAAATCATCCAGGAACGCCTGGAGCGCGAGTTCGACCTCGACCTCATCGCCACCGCACCCTCGGTCGTCTACAAGCTGACGATGACCGATGGTTCCGAGCGCGAGCTGCACAATCCGGCCGACATGCCGGACGTGGTCAAGATCTCGGAAATCCAGGAACCGTGGATCAAGGCGACGATCCTCACCCCCGACGATTATCTCGGCGGTATCCTGAAACTCTGCCAGGACCGCCGCGGCATCCAGACCGAACTCACCTATGTCGGCAAGCGCGCCATGCTCACCTATGAGCTGCCGCTCAACGAAGTGGTGTTCGATTTCTACGACCGCCTGAAGTCGATCTCCAAGGGTTATGCCTCGTTCGACTACCACCTGCACGGCTATCGCGAAGGCAACCTCGTGAAGATGTCGATCATGGTCAACGGCGAGCCGGTCGACGCGCTCTCCATGCTGGTCCACCGCTCGGCTGCCGAAAAGCGCGGGCGCGACATGTGCGAGAAGCTCAAGGACCTGATCCCGCGGCACATGTTCAAGATCCCGATCCAGGCGGCGATCGGCGGCAACGTGATCGCCCGCGAAACGATCTCGGCGATGCGCAAGGACGTGACCGCAAAATGCTACGGCGGCGACGCCACCCGCAAGCGCAAGCTGCTCGACAAGCAGAAGGAAGGCAAGAAGCGCATGCGACAGTTCGGCAAGGTCGACATCCCGCAGGAAGCCTTCATTGCGGCCTTGAAGATGAAGGACGACTGATCTTTCTATCCAGAGTTCATGCGCATATCCTTTGCGCGTCAACTCTGGAGACTGGCATGTCCCCATCCGGTCGCAAATCAATTCCGACCGCCGGCAAAGTACCACCAATTCTGACGGCGTGATTTGATCTTTACTGGCTGGGAGCGCAGTCGGGCCGCCGCCACACCACTCACCCCTCAAAAAACCCGCCAATCATTAAAACCTTAATAAATCCTGCAAATGCTTTGAAATCTCGCTCGTGCAAGGTGATTGCAGGTGATGGGTTCGTGCGCCAACGCGGCGACAGCTCAAGGGCATGACGCCAATCTTCACTGCCTGAGCCCGTAACGTGTCCTTCCCACCTGCGAGACGCTTCATGAGCAGCATTTCTTACAATCAGTCGGCGGCTTCTGCGCTGTTATTGCTGACCGGCTCCGCCAAGGCGCTGGAGCGTAACACGATCCAGGTGGCAACCGGCCGCAAGGTCAATACGGCCTCCGATAACGCCGCCTATTGGTCGATCGCCACCTCGATGCGTTCGACGGGCATGTCGCTTTCGGCAGTCGAGGACGCATCGGGCCTTGCAGCCGCGGTGACGGATACGGCGTCGCTCGGCATGGAGGCTGCGACCGGTCTCGTTTCCGAGATCAAGGCAAAACTTATCCTGGCGCGCTCGCCGGGCGTGGACCGCGACGCCATCAATGCGGAGATCGGCCAACTCAAGGATCAGTTGGGCATGGTCGCCGAGTCGTCATCCTTCAGCGGCGAGAACTGGCTGAGTTCCGCCGGGACGCCGAGCGTCAAGTCGCTGCTGGCATCCCCATCGACGAACCAAGACGGCACCACGGCCCTCAACACGATCGATTTCGATACCGCCTCGACGACGCTGGTCGGCAGCGGTGACGCCGCCGACGGGCTTCTGACCAAGGCCTATTCGGGCACCACCGACAACGGCACCGCCTACGAATATTATCTCCTTGATACGGGATCGCAGGGGTCGGCAACCGCCAACGAAATCAAGATCTCGAATTCGACCACCGAAGACGAGTTGGACGGGATGATCTCGGCCACCGACAGCATGCTTTCGAGCCTCACCTCCGCCGGCGCCAAGCTCGGCTCCACCTCGAGCCGCATCGGTGCCAATACGGAGTTCCTCTCCAAGCTGCATGATGCGATCGACCGCGGCGTCGGGCGCCTCGTCGATGCCAACATGGAAGAGAGCGCCGTAAAGCTCGCCGCCACGAAGGTGCAGCAGCAACTTCAGACGATCGGCCTCAGCATCGTCAACGAACAGTCGAAACGCATTCTCGACCTCTTCCGCTGATACCTCCCCGATATCCGGCCCTCGAGCATGCTCGAGGGCCGGATGTTTCGTTCGCCTGCGGGATAAGACCTAGTGGCGCCCCACATGCAGTGGACGCGGCATGTCGGAATGGGTGATCCAAACGCGGCCGTCGAACGCCACTTCGCCGTGATCGAGCTTGCTGCTGGCGATACTTTCGATGAGGCCGAGCTTCGAGCAGACGTCGCCGATCCTGCCGTCGTTGACGACGCAGACGGCCTGGCATGTGCCGCCGTCGCGCATCACCAGAACGGTGTGGTGGCTGTTTCGCACGATCTTGTTGGGCAATGTCACGAGCGTCATGCTCTTCTCCCTGCTGTATCCAAGTTACGGCTGGCGTGCCTGGAGAGGAGGCTCGGCCAATATGGTCAACAAATGGTTAACGGAGCGGGATCGGATACGGAGTTTGCTCCGGTAACCGGGCCACGCCTTGCCCGAAGCAGGTCAGGTGACCGGCTTGGTCTTGGCGGTGTCCGAAACCTCGCGCAACGGTGCGCGGCTCAACTCGTTGCCGGCGGCGATCGCCTTGCGCAAAAGCCGCAGCAGTTCGTCGCCCTCATCTGCCGACAGCCCGCGCAGCATGAGTTCCTGCGCCGCCTCGACCACCGGCGCGACGCCGCTCAAGGTCTTGCGACCCTCGTCGGTGATCTGCAATTCGCGGGCGCGCCTGTCCCTGGTGCTGGTATTGCGCGCCAGCAGCCCTTTCTGCACCAGCCGGTCGATCACCCCAGTAATCGTCGTCCGGTCGTAGGCGATCAGCCCGGCGAGCGTCACCTGATCGATCCCGGGATTGGTGCTGATCGCCGCGAGCGCCGCGTACTGGACGGGTGTCAGGTCGTAGCCGGCTTGCTCGACCTCGGCATGGAAGACCGCCACGGCGATCTGCTGAAACCGGCGGGCGAGATGCCCCGGCATGTCATCGTTGTCTTTCACCAAACTCTCCAAAACCATCGCAAGCTTGACACGTATACTGATAATCAGTATACTGATCAATGTTGGATCCGCCGAATCCATTTCAGCGGACGCCCATCAAGAAACATGCGGAGGAAACTGGTTCCATGCAATTCCATCTGAATGGGTTCGAGCCCGGCGACCCGGAAATCTTTCACCCGGAGGATCGACAGAGCACGCCAGTCGACAAAGGACCGCTTCCCGCCGAAGTCGATGTCCTGATCGTCGGCTGCGGTCCGGCAGGCCTTACGCTCGCGGCGCAACTGTCTGCCTTTCCCGATATCAGGACCTGCATCGTCGACCAGAGATCGGGGCCCTTGCTGCGCGGCCAGGCGGACGGTATCGCCTGCCGCACCATGGAAATGTTCCACGCCTTCGGTTTCGCGGAGAGGGTGATGAGGGAATCCTACTGGGTCAACGAGACATCGTTCTGGAAGCCGGACGACGCAAAACGCGAAAACATCATCCGCAGCGGCAGGATCGACGATACCGAGGATGGGCTTTCCGAATTCCCGCATGTCATCCTCAACCAGGCGCGGGTTCAGGATTTCTTCCTCGACGTCATGCGCAAATCGCCGACCCGGCTCGAGCCGCATTATTCGCGGCGCCTGATCGACGTCGAAACAGACCCGGCTACTTCGGATTATCCGGTGACCGCGAGGCTGGAGCGTCTTGATCCCTCCCACGAAGGTGAGATCGAGACCGTCAAGGCGCGCTACGTCGTCGGCTGCGATGGCGCGCGCAGCACAGTGCGCAAATCGATCGGGCGGGCGCTGCATGGCGATTCCGCCAATCACGCCTGGGGCGTCATGGACGTGCTGGCCGTTACCGATTTTCCCGACATTCGCCTGAAGGCATTGATCCAGTCCGCGGGCGAAGGCAGCATCGTGCTGATCCCGCGCGAAGGCGGCTACATGGTCCGCATCTATGTGGAGATGGACAAGCTCAACGAGAACGAGCGGGTCGCGAGCCGGAACATCACCGTCGACAAGCTGATCGCGGCCGTGCAGCGCATCCTGCATCCCTACACATTCGAGGCGAAGGAGGTCGCCTGGTGGTCGGTCTACGAGATCGGGCAACGGCTGACCGACAAGTTCGACGACGTGGCCGAAGACGCGATCGGAGAGCGTCTACCCCATGTCTTCATCGCCGGCGACGCCTGCCATACCCACAGCCCGAAAGCCGGCCAGGGCATGAACGTCTCGATGCAGGACGGGTTCAACCTCGGCTGGAAACTGGCCGCCGTGCTGCAGGGACGGAGCGGGCCGGAGCTGCTGCACAGCTATTCCGCCGAACGCCAGACCATCGCCAAGGAACTGATTGATTTCGACCGAGAATGGTCGGCCATGCTGAGCGCGCCGCTGAAATCCCCGAACGATCCAGACGGCGAGGGCGTCGAACCCGCGGAAGTCCAGAAATATTTCGTCCGGTCCGGACGCTATACGGCGGGCACAGCGACACGCTACATACCGTCGATGCTGATCGGCCGATCGACCCATCAGCATCTCGCCAAGGGGCTGACGATCGGCGCGCGGTTCCATTCAGCGCCGGCGATCCGGCTGGTCGATGCCAAGCCGATGCAGCTTGGCCATGCCGCGAAAGCCGATGGCCGCTGGCGCATCTATGCCTTTGCCGGGGTGGAGGATCGTGCCCAGCCATCTTCCCGACTACGGGCGCTTTGCGATTTCCTGGCGGACTCCCCCTCCTCGCCCGTCAAGAGACACACACCTTCCGGTGCCGACATTGATTCGGTGATCGATTTCCGGGCGGTCTTCCAACAGGCCCACCGCACGCTTGCCGTCGAAGCCATGCCGACTTTCCTTCTGCCCCGGAAAGGCCGCTACGGGCTCTGCGATTACGAAAAGATGTTCTGCCCCGACCTCAAGAGCGGCCAGGACATTTTCGACATGCGCGGCATCGACAGGCAGCACGGCTGCGTGGTCGTCGTCCGGCCGGACCAATATGTCGCCCATGTGCTGCCGGTCGATGGATTTGCCGAGCTGTCAGTGTTCTTCGATGGCTTCATGCTTCGACAGAGCCAGGTGGTTTTATCGGCGGACCGGTGAGTTGAACTAACCTGCGCCCTCATGGCGCCATTTCGTTTGACGGCGAGTTTGTACAACTGTACAAACTCGCCAAACAATTGACTATGGATTTCCATGCGCCCGAACCTGAGGGAAGCCTTGCTCAGAAACGCCGTGACCCTGTTTTCCCGCAGCAGCTACAATGCCGTCTCGCTGCGGGACATCGCCAAGGCGTCCGGAGCCAATGTCGGCAGCCTGACCTATCATTTCGGCTCGAAGGCGAAATTGCTGCGGGAGGTTTACGAGCGCCACACGGTGCCGATGAACGCCCGCCGCCGCGAGCTGCTAGGCGAGGCCCTGCGGATCAGCGATGCGGATCAACGGCTGATGGCGATCCTGCGCGCCTATGTCGTGCCGGCCTTCGTTTCCTCGTCGGAGGGCGATGGCGGCGGTGCCGAATTCACCCGGATGCGGGCGGTCCTGTCGGCAGAGGGAAATCCCGACGCGCAGGCGATCATCGCGGACGCGTTCGACGAGACCAGCCGCGCCTTCATCAAGGCCTTAGCCGATTGCGTACCCGATGCGCCATTGAGCGGGCTCGTCTGGCGCAGCCAGTTCCTGCTCGGCTCGCTCTATTACGCCCTCATCAATCCGGACCGCGTGACGCGTCTTTCGGGCGGCACGGTCGACGGAAACGATCGGGAAGCCGCCGTCGATCAACTCGTCGAGGCAAGTTATGCGAGCTTTCGAAGCCTCGGCGTCGGAACCAGGCAATCCGCAGCAATCTGAAATACGCATGGGAGGAGAAATGAACGAACATCGCCAGGAGAGCGGTCACGGGATAGCAACCGCGCGGCGGAAACCGAACTTCATACTGCCTGTCAATAGCTGCGACGCGCATTGCCACGTGTTCGGCCCGGGCGCCGTGTTCCCTTATTCCCCCAACCGCAGTTATACGCCGGAGGATGCGCCGAAAGAGGCGCTGGCGAGGCTCCACGACCGGCTTCGCATCGACCGCGCCGTCATCGTTCAGGCGAGCTGCCACGGGACCGACAACCGCGCCATGCTCGACGCGATCGCCTGGCGCCCGGATCGTTACCGCGGCGTCGCCATCGTCGACGACAGTTTTGACGACCGCGCCTATCAGACGCTCGACGATGGCGGCGTGCGCGGCGTGCGGTTCAATTTCGTCCGCCACCTCGGCGGCGCGCCGGATACGGACGTCTTCAACCGGTCGATCGACCGCATCAAGGGCCGCGGCTGGCATGTGGTCCTGCATCTCGATGCCGCCGACATCGTTCCGCTCTCCGACATGATCGCCCGACTGCCGGTGCCCTTCGTCATCGATCACATGGGTCGCATCGAGACCAGCCTCGGCCTCGATCAGCCAGCGTTCCGGGCGCTGCTGGAGTTGGTGCGACGGGAAAACTGCTGGATCAAGGTCTGCGGTTCGGAACGTATCTCCCGTTTTCCGTTCGATACGGCCGTACCTTTTGCCAAGGCGCTGCTGGAGGCAAGCCCTAACCGGTGCCTCTGGGGCACGGACTTTCCGCATCCGAACCTCAAGGAGCCGGTAGACGAGGCCGATCTCGTGGATCTCGTGCCGAAGTTCGCGCTGACGGAAGAGGATCGGCAGCGGCTGCTCGTCGACAATCCAGCACGTTTATACGGTTTCGCCGCCTGAGCGGCCTTTAGAGGAGGAGGAGAGAATGAATTACAAAACTATGGGGAGATCGGCGGGCCGGTTCCGACAGCCGGCGCGATGGATGAAATCTCTGGCTGTCGCCCTGACCCTGATGCTGCCGACCGGCGCCATGGCGCAGGACGCCTATCCGTCGAGGGACATCACGCTGGTTCTGCCGTTCGGGCCCGGCGGCATTGCCGACATCACGGCACGCCTGGTTGCCGAATCGCTCGGCAAGAAGCTCGGCAAACAGATCGTCATCATGAACCAGCCGGGCGCCGGCGGTTCGGTCGCGGCCCGGGCGGCGCTGAACGCCCCGGCGGACGGCTACACGCTCGCACTGCTCTCGAACGGAACCGCGATCAGCGTACCGCTCTTCAAGAACCTGCAATTCGATCCGGTCGCCGATTTCGTGCCGGTATCGAGCCTTGCCTATTTCGATTTCGTGTTCGTCACCAAGGCGGATGGCAAATTCAAAACTCTCAAGGACGTGCTGGAAGGCGCCAAGGCCAAGCCGGGCGCGCTCAATGTCGGGACGATCAATGTCGGCAGCAGCCAGAACCTGGCAGCCGAACTCTTCAAGTCGGCTTCCGGGATCGATTTCACCATCGTCCCTTACAAAGCCACGCCCGATCTTCAGGTCGCCCTGCTGGGCGGCGAGCTCGACTTGATCGTCGACAGCCAGACGGCGCTGAAGGCTGCCCTGCAGCAGAACCAGGCGACCGCTATCGCCTCATCCGGCCCGTCGCGCTCCAGCCTCTCGCCGAACGTCCCGACCGCCGCGGAAGAAGGCGTCAAGGGTTTCGACGTGACCTCCTGGAATGCCATTTTCGCGCCGAAGGGCACGCCGCCGGAAGCGGTGAAGAAGCTGAACGCCACGCTGGTCGAAGTGCTGGCCGACCCTGCCCTCAAGAAGCGGTTCGCGGATCTCGGCGTCGAAGCCCGATCAAGCACGCCGGAGGAAATCGGCAACCGCCTGAAGGCCGACATCCAGAAATGGTCGGACGTGATCCAGAAGGCGGGTATTCCGAAACAATAACGCTCGATTGGTCCCTGAGCCGATCCGGGACTAATCCCCGCCTGACTTGGGCGCCGCCCAGGGCATCGGCCGGCGATTGAGGAAGGCGTCGATGCCGGCGCGACCTTCGGTGCTTTCCCAACAGTCGGCGAGCAAGCCCGTGCTGTAGCCGATCGGATCTTCGATCGCCTGGCGGGCGAGATTTTGCACAAGGCTCTTGGCGCTGGCGACGGCGCCGGGAGCGCAATCGAGGAAAGCCGAGACCTCCTGTTCCACCGCCGTATCGAGTTCGCCGGCGGTGCGAACGACGGAAACGAGACCAATCTCGCGGGCCGTGACCGCATCGAAGCGGCGGGCGTTGAGGAACAGCCGGCGGGCATGGCCTTCGCCGATCCGGCGCACGACATAGGGTCCGATGGTGGCGGGGATCAGGCCGAGCCGTGTTTCAGTGAGCGCAAACCAGGCGCTGTCAGCCGCGACCACGATGTCGCAGACGGCCATCAGGCCGATACCGCCGCCGAAGGCATTGCCCTGAACCCGGCCGACCAGCGGTTTCGGCAGGTCGTCGAGCGCCTTCAGCATAAGAGCAAGTTCCGTCGCCCCCTCGATCTTGCCGGCACGATCCCTCGCCGCCTGGTCGCGCATCCATTGCAGATCGCCTCCGGCGCAGAATGTGGAGCCGGCGGATGCGAGAACCACGACGCGCACCGCATCGTCGGCTGCGAGCTTGCCGGCCGCGTCGGCCAGGTCGGCGATCATCCGTGCGTTCATGGCATTGTGCTTTTCGGGCCGGGCGAGCGTCAGTGTTACCACCCCGCGGAGATCCCGTTCCAGCGTCAGCGTGTCGTAAGCCCCCATCAGCGCGGCCCCCTCAAACTCCGGGCGAAATCCTCGGCTTCGGACAAGCGGTCGCGATCGATGCGAGTTTCGAAACCCAGCGCATGCAGACGATCGACCGTCTTGCCGGTCGCCACATTACCCTCCGCCCCTGGCGCATAGGGGCAGCCGCCAAGCCCGCCGGCCGCAGCGTCGAAAACGCGCAGGCCTTTTTCGAGCGAAACGGCGATGTTGTCGAGCGCCCGGCCGTTTGTGTCATGAAAATGCCCGGCGAGATGTGCCGCCGGCAGGCGCTTCAAGACCGCATCGAGCATGGCTGCGACCCGATCCGGCGTGCCTGTGCCGATCGTATCGGCCAACGCCACCTCGCTGCAACCCAGCGCATGAAGCTCCGTTGCCACCCGCGCCACCTGGGCCGGCGGCGTCGGACCATCGAAGGGGCAATCGACGGCGCAGGAGACATAGGCGCGGACCGGGATGCCGTCGCGGCGGGCACTGCCGATCAGCGGCGCGAACCGCTGAAAACTCTCCGCAATGCTACAATTGATGTTGCGGTGGCTGAAACCTTCGGACGCCGAGGCGAAGACGGCAACCTCATCCGCTTTGGCCGAGACGGCCGCCGCATATCCCCGCACGTTCGGCGTCAGCACTGTGTACAGCGTCCCCGGACGGCGGGTAATGCCAGCCATGACCTCGGCGCCGTCGGCCATCTGCGGCACCCAGTCGGCACGCACGAAGCTCGTCACCTCGATTTTTTCGAAACCGCAGGCCGAAAGCAGGTCAACCAGCCGGATCTTATCGGCAGTGGAAATGAGGCGCTTCTCGTTCTGCAGGCCGTCCCGCGGCCCCATCTCGTGGATGCGGACGAATTCAGCCATCCTGCGGCTCCCCGGCTTCCTGCTCCTGCTCAAGGGAGAGCAGCACGGCGCCTTCGATCACCTGCTCGCCCTGCGACACGAGGACGTCGGCAACCGTTCCGCCGCGCGGGGCGACAAGCGTCAGCTCCATCTTCATCGCTTCCATGACGACAAGAGCCTCGCCCTTTGTGACAGAGGCTCCCGGCGTGGCACGTAGGAGTTTGACGAGGCCCGGCATGGGGGCGACGATGCGATCGCTGCCGGCGGCAATCTCATCCTCACCGGCAAGGGGATCGATAAGGCCGAAGTGCCAGCTTTCGCCATCGCCGAAGATCGTCAGATCATGATGGCCAGGCACGAGATGGAACCGGCGCTTACGGCCGTCGACCTCCAGGAGATAGATGTCTTCGCCCAGACGAGAAAGGCCGAAATCGACCTGTCTGCCGTCGACCGCGGCCGCATAGACGCCCTCCACGGTCGATCGGAACGAGATCGGCACATGCTGGCCGCGGTAATCCAGTTCGACGAAATCGGACGCTTCCGACCATAACCGGAATCCGGACAAGCGGCCCCAGGGATCGCTGACGGTCTTCGGCTCGAGTGCGCCGGAAAGCTTCAAGGCGGCCAGCGCCATTGTCTCGCGAGGCGGGGACTGACCGATCGTCAATTCCGCCAGATGCCTGTCGATCAGACCGGTATCGGGCAAGCCTTCGACGAAATCCGGCTGGATCGTTAGCCGGCGAAGAAATGCGGCGTTGGTGGTGACGCCGGTGGCGCGAACCTCGGCAAGGGCGGACGACAGCAGCGACAGCGCCGTCTGGCGATCCGGCCCGCGGGTGATGATCTTGGCGATCATCGGATCGTAGAAGGGAGAGATGCGGTCGCCGGCGCGCACGCCGCTGTCCACCCGCGCCAATTCCTCCGGCAGGTCCAGGTGCGCAAGCCTGCCGGTGGCGGGCAGAAAACCCCGCTCGGCATCCTCCGCATAAAGCCGCGCCTCGATGGCCCAACCGCTGATGAAAAGTTCGTCTTGGCTGCGCGGCAGAGGCTCGCCGGACGCGACGCGAAGCTGCCATTCGACGAGATCGACGCCTGTGATCGCCTCGGTCACCGGATGCTCCACCTGCAGGCGGGTGTTCATTTCCATGAACCAGAAGCGGTCCGCCTTCAGCCCGTCGGAGGCATCAGCTATGAACTCGATCGTGCCGGCACCGGAATAGGAAATCGCCATCGCCGCCTTGACCGCCGCCTCGCCCATGGCAAGGCGCATGTCCTCCGGCATGCCGGGAGCCGGCGCTTCCTCGATGACTTTCTGGTGGCGGCGCTGCAGCGAGCAGTCGCGTTCGAAGAGGTGCACGACATTGCCGTGATCGTCGCCAAACACCTGGATTTCGATATGGCGTGGATGGGCGATGTGTTTCTCGATCAGGCAGGCGGGATCGCCGAAGGCGGCCAAAGCCTCCCGCTGTGCCGAGGCGAGTGCTTCCCTGAAGTCGGCCGCACTTTCGACACGCCGCATGCCCTTGCCGCCGCCGCCGGCGCGTGCCTTGATCAGCACCGGGAAGCCGATCCGCTCTGCCTCACCCAAGAGTAAGTCCGGATCCTGCTCGGCGCCGTGATAACCCGGCACGACGGGCACGCCTGCCTTTTCCATCAGCGCCTTGGCAGCGTCCTTGAGGCCCATGGCGCGGATGGCATTGGACGATGGGCCGATGAAACGGATGCCGGCGGATGTTACCGCATCGGCGAAATCGGGGTTCTCCGAGAGGAAGCCATAGCCGGGATGGATTGCGTCGGCACCAGTGCGCAGCGCCGCGTCGATGATCGCGTCACCACGGAGATAACTTTCGGCGGCGGGAGACGGCCCGATATGGATCGCCTCTCCCGCAAGTGACACATGCAGGGCATCCCGGTCGGCGTCGGAATAGACGGCGACGGTCGCAACACCCAGGCGGTGGCAGGTGCGGATAATGCGGCAGGCGATCTCGCCACGATTGGCTATGAGGACTTTTCTCAGCATGAGGCAGCACCGAGATACCAGGAAGAGTAAACCCCTCCCCAACCCCTCCCCACAAGGGGGAGGGGCTTACCCCGCCGCACCGGCCGTGGATTTGAAGCGAGGCCTTGCAGCGAGTCTTCTCCCCCCTTGTGGGGGAGATGGCCGGCAGGCCAGAAGGGGTATTTGGATGTGCTCTGCTGCATCAAACCAACCTCACATCCGGAACACGCCGAAGCGTGTATCCTTGATCGGAGCATTGAGGGCGGCCGAGAGGCTCAGGCCCAGGACCTGACGAGTCCTGGCAGGGTGGATGATGCCGTCGTCCCAGAGGCGGGCGGACGCATAAAGCGGGTGGCTCTGTTCCTCGAACTGGTCGAGCACCGGCTGTTTGAACGCCATTTCCTCGTCCGTGCTCCACGTCTTGCCGCCGCGCTCGATCGCCTCGCGCCGGACGGTCGCCAGCACGCCGGCGGCCTGCGGGCCGCCCATCACCGAAATCCGGCTGTTCGGCCAGGTCCAGAGGAAACGCGGCGAATAGGCGCGGCCGGCCATGCCGTAATTGCCGGCGCCGAAGGAGCCGCCAAGCAGGATCGTGACCTTCGGCACGGACGTGGTCGCAACCGCCGTCACCAGCTTGGCGCCGTGCTTGGCGATGCCCTCCGCCTCGTATCTGCGACCGACCATGAAGCCGGTGATGTTCTGCAGGAAGACCAGCGGGATCTTTCGCTGCGAGCAGAGCTCGATGAAATGAGCGCCCTTCTGGGCGCTTTCGGAAAACAGCACGCCATTGTTGGCGATGATGCCGACCGGGATGCCGAAGATATGCGCAAAGCCGCAGACCAGCGTCATGCCGAAGCGAGCCTTGAACTCGTCGAACCGCGAGCCATCGACGACGCGGGCGATCACCTCGCGGATGTCGTAGGGCGTGCTCAGAGAGGACGGTACGATGGAAGCGATTTCTTCCGGATCGTAGAGCGGATCTTCGGGCGTCGCCAGCATCACGCTATCCGGCTTGCGGGTGTTGAGCCCGGCGACCGCGCGGCGGACCAGCGCAAGCGCATGGGCGTCGTCGCGGGCGAGATGATCGGCGACGCCGGACAGCCTTGTGTGCACATCGCCGCCGCCGAGATCTTCGGCCGAGACTTCCTCGCCCGTCGCGGCCTTCACCAGCGGCGGGCCGGCGAGGAAGATCGTGCCCTGGTCCTTGACGATGATCGCCTCGTCGGACATGGCGGGCACATAGGCGCCGCCGGCGGTGCAGGAACCCATGACGGCGGCGATCTGGGCGATGCCCTTCGCCGACATGCGCGCCTGGTTGAAGAAGATGCGGCCGAAATGATCGCGGTCGGGAAACACCTCGTCCTGGTTCGGCAGGTTGGCGCCGCCGGAATCGACCAGATAGACGCAAGGCAGCCGGTTCTCCTCGGCGATCTCCTGGGCGCGCAGGTGTTTCTTGACCGTCATCGGGTAATAGGTGCCGCCTTTGACGGTGGCGTCGTTGGCGACGATCATCACCTCGTGGCCCTCGACCCGGCCGATGCCGGTGACGATGCCGGCTGACGGGCTCGCCCCGCCGTAAAGCCCATGCGCGGCGGTGGCGCCGATTTCGAGAAAGGGCGAACCGTGATCCAGCAGCCGAGCGATCCGCTCGCGCGGAAGCAGCTTGCCGCGCTTCACATGCCGCGCCCGCGCTTCCTCGCCACCGCCGGCTTGGCCAAGCGCTACCGCCGCCTCGACCTCGGCAAGCTTTGCCTGCATCGCGGCGCGGTTCGCTTCGGCGGCTTCGCTCCTCAGGTTGACCGCAGACCGGATGACAGCCATCAGGCGGTTTCCTTGAAGAGTTCGCGGCCGATCAGCATGCGGCGGATTTCAGACGTACCGGCGCCGATCTCCATCAGCTTGGCGTCGCGCAGCAACCGGCCAGTCGGATTGTCGTTGATATAACCGTTGCCGCCGAGGATCTGGATGGCCTGCAGCGCCTGCTGGGTCGCCTGTTCGGAGGCGTAGAGGCAGCAGGCAGCGGCATCCTGGCGTGTCACGGCGCCGCGATCGCAGGCGGCGGCCACCGCATAGACATAGGCACGGGCGGAATTCATCGCCGTGTACATGTCGGCGACCTTGGCCTGGATCAGCTGGAACTCGCCGATCGGCTGGCCGAACTGCTTTCGCTCGTGGACATAGGGCATGACCACGTCGAGGCAGGCATGCATGATGCCGATGCCGATCGCCGAAAGCACGACGCGCTCGTAGTCGAGCCCCGACATCAGCACGCGCACGCCGCCACCTTCGGCGCCCATGACGTTTTCGGCCGGCACTTCGCAATCCTCGAACACCAGTTCGCAGGTGTTGGAGCCGCGCATGCCGAGTTTGTCGAGCTTCTGGGCGGTCGTGAAGCCCTTGAAACCCTTTTCGACGAGGAAGGCGGTGATGCCTTTGGAGGCGGCGGTCGGATCGGTCTTGGCATAGACCACCAGCACATCGGCATCCGGGCCGTTGGTGATCCACATCTTGGTTCCGTTCAAGACATAGCGATCGCCGTGCTTCTCGGCGCGGAGCTTCATCGAGACGACGTCGGAACCGGCGCCGGGTTCCGACATGGCGAGCGCGCCGACATGCTCTCCCGAGCAGAGTTTCGGCAGGTAACGCGCCTTTTGGTCGGCATTGCCGTTGCGGTTGATCTGGTTGACGCAGAGGTTGGAATGAGCGCCGTAACTGAGCGACGTGGAGGCCGAGGCACGAGCCAGCTCCTCGACGGCGACCACATGAGCGAGATAACCGAGGCCCGTGCCGCCGAATTCCGGGTCGGCGGTGATGCCGAGCAGGCCGAGCGAACCCAGTTCAGGCCAGAGATCTCGGGCAAATTCGTTGCTGCGGTCGATTTCGTCGGCGCGAGGCTTGAGTTTTTCCTGCGCGAAACGGTGGACCGTCTCACGAACAGCGTCGACCTCCTCGCCGAGCGCAAAATTCATGCTTGCGTGGAACACCCTGCATCCTCCCGGTGTACCAAGTTCAGTATGTCAGAAAGTAGTGGGGCAGCGGCGGCAGGTCGTCAATGGCTGGACGGGGCTGCGACGCGACATCGCAAGATACGGTCTTCCCGTTCGCCGCGTTTGAACGAAGATTGCCCTATTCGGGCAGATGATAGGGGTGAATGCCGGGAGCCCATTCATTATTCGGCATCCGTGTGCCGGTATAGGTCACGCCGCTCGGCGACTTGCAGCGGTAGATCCGGGTCGGCATGACATCTCCATAGAGAATGTCGAAACCGCCACGACTGCGATAGACGTTCTCGATATCGCTGGTGCAGTCATAGGCCTGTTTCTTCACGCGTTCTTCCTCGGGCACGACGCCGGGCAGGTTGCGGAAATAGGTCTGGGTGTCCTTGGGGAAGGCCAGGGGCTCGGCTGCGAATACCTCGGCCGGAACCAACGCGGCGACAAGCAGCGCCACGAGCATCATGGCCGGCAGTATCCATGCACCTTTGAGCATCAATCGACTCCTCATCCACGAAAACTGCGGACGATTCAAAGATATGGACGGCAGGAGGCCCGATCCATGGGCCGGGGACCACGTTTGCGTGATCATCGGCGGTTATCCAAACGGCGATAGCCGGTGGGCTGCTGGTAGAGCCATCCGATCCGCTGAACGGCCGCCTCGAAATTCTCGCGGGCGACGCTCATCGTGTGGCCGTTGGCGTGGAGAAGCGTCTCGGCATTCTCCATGATGCCGACATGGCCTTTCCATAAAACGAGGTCGCCGCGGCGAAGTTCCCCTTGGCCGATCTCTTTGCCGATCGAGGCCTGCATATCGGAGTCGCGTGGGGCAAATTGACCGGTCATCATCAGGGCGAGCTGCACGAGCGACGAGCAATCAAGACCGAAACCGGAACGGCCACCCCAGAGATAGGGCGTCTCGATGAATTTTTCGGCGACGGCGACGTAGTCCCCATCCAAGGTTTCGGCGATGGGCAGGCAATGGCGGGCGATCACCGCCTCGCCGCTCGCCAAGACGAAATAACGGGTGCCGCGGGTTTCCGCCTCGCCGACGACGGTGACGCGGCTGCCCATGGACAGGGCGCCAACCGGCGGCTTGCGAAGCTCTGGTTCCGGATACAGGAAAGTGCGGGGCACGGCGATGCGGTGGGTGGGTTCGTCCGGGCTTCCGAGCATCGCCTCCGGCAGGTAGCCGACATAGCCGTCCTGATCGGCCTGCACCCAGGCAAAACCATCGGCACGGTCGAAAACCCGGACGGTTTCGCCCCACAAAAGTTCGGTATCGATGCCGCGGGCAAGGTCCGGTGCCGGACGCAGCTGAGCCACCGGCACGGCGATGCGTGCCGGTTCGCCGCGGACGAACTGGCCTGCCTCGACGCTGCCCTTCAGCGTCTCGTCTGCAAGGTCGGGGCGGAAGGCGTGCAGGCGTCTGTCGAGCAACTTGGTCATTTCAAATTCCCTTCGGGCGCCTTATGCCAAACCCGTCACTTGCGGCCTTCCTTGATGATCAGGTCGCCCAGCTTTTCCAGATAGAGCGCACCCGCCACCGTGCGCTTGATCACCACATTGCGGCGGTCCCGCTCGTCACGCTGGCGATCCACCAGGCCCATCTCGCCCATCGTGTCGAGCGCGCGGGTGATGACCGGCTTGGTAACGCCCAGCGTCGCCGCCAGGCCACGCACCGTGTGCGGCGGCGGCACGAGGTAAATATGCAGCAGAATGGACATCTGGCGCAATGTCAGATCGCGGCCGTCGTGGCGCACCTGCTCCAGCGATACCCGGTGCCAGAGGCCCAGCGCTTCCGTGGCGGTCAGTTCAACCGGCATCACCACCTCGGTTCCAAGTCCCGCCTCGGTTCACAATCCGACGAATTTTAGGACGAAGTTCTTACCGGTTTGTTTCGGAGCCGGTTTATTTCGCGGCCATGTCGCGGATCGTGCGATAGAGCGCGCGGATCGCAAACGCCTCGCCGCCGACCGGTGCCTGCGGCTTTTCGGCCGCCACCCAGCCATAGATGTCGAAATGCACCCAGCTCCTGGTCGCGGTGACGAAACGCTTGAGGAAAAGTGCTGCGGTGATCGCGCCGGCCATGCCGCCCGAGGGCGAATTGGTGACATCGGCGGCGCGGGAGCGGATATCCTTGTCGTAGCCCATCCACAGCGGCAGGCGCCACATCGGATCGGCTTCGGTGCGTCCCGCGTCCATCAGCTTGCCGGCAAGCGTTTCGTCGTCGGTGAAATAGGGCGCAAGCTCGGTGCCGAGCGCGACGCGGGCAGCCCCCGTCAACGTCGACATGTCGACCATCAAGTCGGGCGGGTTTTCGTCCGCATAGGCGAGCGCGTCGGCCAGGACCAGCCGGCCTTCCGCATCCGTATTGTCTATCTGGACGGTGACGCCCTTGCGGCTCCTGTAGATATCGCCGGGGCGGAAGGCATTGCCGGAAATAGAGTTTTCGACCGCCGGCACCAGAACCTGCAGGTCGACCTTGAGGCCGGCATCCATGATCATCAGGGCAAGGCCCATGACGTTCGCCGCGCCGCCCATGTCCTTCTTCATCAGCGCCATGTTGGCGGCACCCTTGATGTCGAGGCCGCCGGTATCGAAGCATACCCCCTTCCCGACCAGGGTGACGCGCGGATGGCCCTTCTGTCCCCAGCGCATTTCGAGCAGCCGCGGAGGCGAGACGCTGGCGCGGCCGACCGTGTGAACCAGAGGGAAATTCCGGGCGAGCAGGTCCTCGCCGACGATCGACGTGACGGTCGCGCCGTAATGTTCGCCAAGCGCCCGGAATGCCGCTTCGAGCTCGATCGGCCCCATCTCGTTGGTGGGAATATTGATGAGGTCACGGGCCAGGAAAACGCCGGCAAGCTGGCGCTCGACATCGGCGGCATCGGCCGTGACCGGGATCGCAAGCCGGACGTCCTTCGGTTTTTCGGACTTGTAGCGGCTGAAACCGTAGGTGCCGAGGCCGTAGCCGAGAGCAAGATGCGCGCCGCCAAGCGCCGAGGTCTCGACATGCCAGTCACCCGCCGGCAAGAGCTTGGAGAGTTTGCCGGTAATGAACGGTGCCTCGGCGGGATCGCTGCCAAGGCCGAACAGGGCGCTGCCCACTTCATTGCCCGCGGGCACCACAAGCAGAGCACCGGCTTCCGCCTTGAAGCCCGATGCCTTCGCCCAGGCGAGCGCCGCCGCATCGAGCTTCCCAGCCTCCAGGTCGGAGGGCGTCACGGCATGGACCGGCCTTGACGTCGCCCCTTTTTCGCTGAAGGGAGAGGGACGTTCGATATATTGATAAGGAGTCATGGGCCGGCCTTCGGAAGCTGTTGGAATCGCTCGTCTTAACGATCTGTTAGGGTTAACAGTTTATTGCTGGAGTGGAAATGCGCTATCTGCCCGCTCCCTAATCGGAAGACGTGGCACCGGACCGAACGAGACCGCACCCCATGACCGCTTCCGCAGCAGTGACGCTTCGCAAGACCCGCCTCGCCCAGACCGCCGCCTTCGCCCTTCTCACCGCTCTTTCGGTCACCGGTTGTGCGACGAACCGGGACGCGGCGACGACGGGCTCGATCCCGAGGGCCTCGGCCGCCTCCATGGACGGCATGAATGCGGACGCGCTTGCAGGCACAGAAAAGTCGATCGGCGAAAGTTATGCCCGGGATCCGAAGAACAAGGAAATCGGGCTGCGCTACGCGACGGTGCTCGGTATGACGGGCAAGAGCGCGCAGGCGCTTGCGGTGATGCAGCAGGTGGCGATTGCCCACCCGGCCGACCGCGAGGTGCTGGCAGCCTATGGCAAGGCGCAGGCCGGTGCCGGCCAGCTCGAACAGGCGCTCGCGACCATCAACCGCGCGCAAACCCCCGATCATCCGGACTGGCGGCTCTATTCCGCCGAAGGGGCCGTGCTCGACCAGCTCGGGCGCTCGGCGGAGGCCCGCCAGAAATACCGCATGGCGCTCGATACCCAGCCGAACGAGCCAAGTGTGATGTCCAATCTCGGAATGTCCTATGTGCTTTCCGGCGACCTGAAGACGGCGGAAACCTACATGCGTAATGCCGCCGGCCAGCCTGCCGCTGACAGCCGCGTCCGCCAGAACCTGGCGCTGGTGGTCGGCCTGCAGGGTCGTTTTTCGGAAGCAGAACAGATCGCCCGCCGCGAACTCTCGCAGCAGCAGGCCGATGCCAACGTCACCTATCTGCGCTCGATGTTATCCCAGCAAAACGCCTGGACGAAGCTCGCCGACAAGGATGGCAAGGGAAAGCCCAACACGAACTGATGGGGCTTCTTCCGCCATTCCAACAAAAACCGGCCTTGCGCCGGTTTTCTCGTTTTCGGGAATGGTCCTGTCGGAGCGCCTTAGATAAGGCGCGAGATCACGGTGATGATTCCGCCGATCAGGACGAGGTTCACGCAAAGTCGTGTCAGCATCTTGGTATCCTCCGAATATGTTTCGCTCACGAACCGGCGGGGCTGGAAGAGCCGGCCGTCTCGAGCTGATGGAGAGGATATTGGACCGATCCCGCTGAACGCCGTCTGAAACGGGAGTTCATATCACGTTCAACAATGGGCACGCGCGGCCGGTGCGGGTCGAACGCCGAATGCTAGAAAACCGCGTTCAGTGGAACTTGTCGGCGACCTGGATGCCGGCCGGACCAAGGATGACGGCGATCAGGACCGGCAGGAAGAACAGGATCATCGGGACGGTGAGCTTCGGCGGCAGGGCGGCCGCCTTCTTTTCCGCTTCGTTCATCCGCTCGTCGCGACCTTCCTGGGCAAGTACGCGCAGCGCCGAGGCGATCGGCGTGCCATAACGTTCCGCCTGGATCAGCGCCTGGGTAACGGCCCTGACGATATCGAGCTGGGTGCGGATGCCGAGATTTTCGAGCGCGGTGCGGCGGTCCTGCAAGAAGGAGAGCTCGGCCGTCGTCAGCACCATTTCCTCGGCCAGCGGCGGCGACGCCTGCGCCATCTCCTCGGCCACGCGGCGCATCGCCGCTTCCATGGAAATCCCCGATTCGACGCAGATCAACATCAGGTCGAGCGCATCGGGCCAGGCCCGCTTGATGGAATGCTGGCGCTTCTTCACCCGGTTGGAAATGTAGATGTTCGGTGCGTAGAAGCCGATATAGGCGATAACGATCGCCGCCAGCATGCGGATCGGGAACGGCCGGGTGGCGAGGTTGCCGAGCACGAAAATCCACACGATAGCGGCCGCAAGGAAAACGAAGGGCAGCAGGAAACGGGCCAGCAGGAACATGTTGAGGGCGTTCTGCGACCTCAGACCGGCGGCACGAAGCCTGTTGACGGTGTTGTCGTCCACCAGCGCCTTGCGCAGATTGAAGCGCTCGACGATCTGCCGGACCGACTGGTTGTTCTGGGCGCGCAGCGACGTCTTCGACTGTTCGGAATTCATGCGGGCGCGTTCGCGGGCGCGGATCTGTTCGCGCTCGGTGGAGACGGCCTTCATGCGCTTGTCGAGATCTCCTTTTTCGAGGAAAGGGCTCGCCAGCGTGTAGAGGGTCGCGAAAACCGCCACGGCCACCAGAATGGCAAGCAGTGTGATCGGATCGGTAAGCGTCGTTGCCAGTCCCATCGTCCCGTCCCCTCAGATGTCGAAGTTGATCATGTTGCGCATGACGAAGATGCCGATCGACATCCAGACGCCGGAAGCCAAAAGGATCAGGTGCCCGCGCGGATCGGTGAAGATGATCGAGATGTACTGAGGCGAGGTGAGATAGACGAGCAGCGATACGATGAAGGGCAAAGCGCCGATGATCACCGCCGAAGCCTTGGCTTCCATCGACAACGCCTGCACCTTGGCCTTCATCTTCTTGCGCTCGCGCAGCACCTTGGAAAGGTTGCCGATCGCTTCGGAAAGATTGCCGCCGGCCTGGCCCTGAATGGTGATGACGATCGCAAAGAAATTCACTTCCGGCAGCGGCATGGTCAACATCATGCGGGTGCAGGCTTCGGGAATGCTCAGGCCCACCTGCTGGGATTCGATCACGCGGCGGAATTCCGTCTTCACCGGCTCCTGGCCGTCGGATGCGATCAGTCGCATTGAATCGTTGAGCGGCAGGCCGGATTTGATCGATCGCACCATGACGTCGAGCGCATTCGGAAATTCCTCCAGGAACTTCTTCTGGCGACGCTTGACCAGGAAACCAACGATCCAGCGCGGCAAGCCGACCGCGCTGACGAAGGCTGCGCCGAGGGCGGCAAGCAAAGGCAGGCCGGCAATCAGGGTGACGAAGAAGACGAAGACGCCGAAAAGGACACTGAACATATAGAAGCGGCCCATCGTCAGGGACAGGCCGGTCTGGGCGAGCTTGGATTTCAAGCTGCCGTCGCCCATCTTCCTGTTCTTCTCTTCCTGCTTCTTCTCCAGGTCCTTGATCGAGTCTTGCATGGACTTGCGGCGCTTGGAGAGCTCCTGCACCCGGTCTCGCGCGTCCTTGACCTTGTTGAGATCGGTTTCCGCCGATTTTACCCGATTGAGCCGGCTGTCGGCCTTCTTTTCCACTTCCATGCGGGAGAACAACAGCCCGTAACAGACCGCCGCCGCGGCGACCGCCACGAGGGCGATGATCGCCACGACATTGATATCCAACCCGAACATGGAATTCCGCTCCTTAGTCCTTGGTTTTTTCCATCGCGTCGAGCGCGGAGGAAAGACGCTTTTCCTCGTTGTAATAACGGGCGCGGTCCCAGAAATGCGGCTTCATGATGCCGGTTGCCATATGCCTGCCAATCAGGCGGCCATTGGCGTCCTCGCCGTCGATCTCGTAGCGCATCAGGTCCTGGGTGATGATCACGTCGCCTTCCATGCCCATCACCTCGGTGATCTGGGTGATGCGGCGCGAACCGTCGCGCAGACGGGCCGCCTGAATGATGACGTCGACCGAACCGCTGATGATCTCGCGCACGGTCTTGGCCGGCAGCGAATAACCGCCCATGGCAATCATCGATTCCATACGGCTCAGGCATTCGCGCGGCGTGTTGGCGTGGATCGTACCCATCGAGCCGTCGTGGCCGGTGTTCATCGCCTGCAGCAGGTCGAAAACTTCCGGTCCGCGCACTTCGCCGACGATGATGCGTTCGGGGCGCATGCGCAGGCAGTTCTTGACAAGATCGCGCATGGTGATCTCGCCCTCGCCCTCGATGTTCGGCGGGCGGGTTTCGAGGCGGACCACGTGCGGCTGCTGGAGCTGCAGTTCGGCGGTATCCTCGCAGGTAATGACCCGCTCTTCCCTGTCGATATAGTTGGTCAGGCAGTTCAGCAGCGTCGTCTTGCCGGAACCGGTGCCGCCGGAGATGACGATGTTGCAGCGGACGCGGCCAATGATCTGCAGGAGCGTTGCCCCTTCCGGGGTGATCGCACCGAACCTGACGAGCTGGTCGAGGTTGAGCTTGTCCTTCTTGAACTTACGAATGGTGAGCGCCGGTCCGTCGATGGCGAGCGGCGGGGCGATGACGTTGACGCGGGATCCGTCCGGCAGGCGCGCATCGCAGATCGGCGAGGATTCGTCGACGCGGCGGCCGACCTGGCTGACGATACGCTGGCAGATCGACAGGAGCTGGGAATTGTCGCGGAAGCGGATGTCGGATTCGATCGTCTTGCCGGCGACTTCGATGAAGGTCTGTCCGGCACCGTTGACCATGATGTCGGAGATGTCGTCTCGGGCGAGCAACGGCTCCAGCGGGCCATAACCCAGAACGTCGTTGCAGATGTCCTCGAGCAGTTCCTCCTGCTCGGAGATCGACATTGCGAAATTCTTGATGGTGATGATATCGTTGACGATATCGCGGATTTCCTCGCGCGCGCTCTCGGCGTCGAGCTTGGCGAGCTGGGAAAGATCGATCGTATCGATCAGGGCCGAGAAGACCTGGCTCTTGGTATCGTAATAGAGCTCCGTGCGCGCCGGGCGCTTTCGGGCTGTCGATTGCGGCGCGAGCGGCGGCGGCGAGGAGATCTGCTGCCGCTGGGTCACGGGATCGCGCACCGGCTCGGCAAGGATTTCCGGAGCGGCCGACCGCGCCGCGGCAGGCGCTGGCACAGCCGGCGGCGGCGCGACGCTGCCGCTCTTCCCAAATCCCTCGTTTCCGCGTTTTCCAAACATACCGGTTTCCTGGTGTTATGCCTTCTTACGCCCGAGCATGCCGAGCATCTTGCCAAGCCCACCCTTCTTCACCTTCTTCATGGCGACGCGACCCGTGACGATGTGGGCGATCTGCGAGAAGGTTTCGGCGGCTGGCGATTTTGCGTCGATTTCGGAAATCATGCGGCCGCTATTGGCGGCATTGCCGAACAGCTGCACGTCGAACGGCAGGATGGCGATCGGCTCGATCTCCAGCGGCTCGATGAAATCGTTCGGAGCGATCTCCGGACGCTTCGGCATGCCGACCTGGTTGAGGATCAGATGCGGCGCACGGTCGTTCGGCCGAAGCTTCTTCAAGGCATCGATCATATTCTTGGTGTTGCGCAGGTTGGCGAGATCCGGCACCGCGCAGATCACCACCTCGTCGACCTCCGACAGAACCGCCCGCGTCCATTCCGTCCAGCCATGCGGAACGTCGAGAACGGCCATCGGTGCGCTGCGCTGCAGGAGTTCGATGATCGGCGTGAACGCGTTGCGATCGAAATCATAGGCGCGATCGAGCAGCGAGGGAGCCGCCAGCAGCGAGAGATGCTCGGAACACTTGGTCAGAAGGCGATCGAGGAAGACTTCGTCCAGGCGTTCCGGCGCAAAGACCGCTTCGGCGATGCCCTGGGCCGGATCCTGGTCGAAATCGATATTGGCCGTGCCGAAGGGAAGATCGAGATCGGCGAGGATGGTCTCGGTCGAGAACAGGTTCGAGATACCGAAGGCGCAGTTGTGCGCAATGGTCGAGGCACCGACGCCGCCCTTGGCACCAATGAAGGCGATCGATTTGCCGAGCGGCTCGGCTTCGGGATCCACGAAAATCGCCGAGATCGAAGCCAGCATGTCGGGCATTTGCACGGGGCCGACGAGATATTCGGAAATGCCGTTGCGGATCAGCTCGCGATAGAGCGAAATATCGTTGTAACGGCCAACGACGATGACCCTGGTCGAGGGGTCGCACACTTCCGCAAGCGGCGTGAGCTCATGCAGCAGGTTCTTCGGCTCGGCGTCGGTTTCCAGGATGATGAGGTTCGGGGTCGGCGTGGACGAAAACATGTTGGCGGCGGCACTGGTGCCGCCGATGGTCACACGCAGGTTGACCTTGGCCATGCGGCGATCACGGGCCATGCGGTCCATCGTGCGCTGCATCGCCTCGCTTTCGCAGAAGGAATGGATAGAGATGCGCGGCAACGGGCGCAGCGCGTCGAAATCGCCGGGACGATCGGCGTCCTCGGCAGACCCTTCACCCTGGCCGGGAGTGCGGATTTCATAGTTGATCGCGCTCATTGTTTTCTCCGGTTCCCTGGCTTACGGCGTCGTGGTGCCACTGGATTCCCCGCGATAATCGCTGATGACCTTGGCGCGCTGCGCCGCGTCGATCGGCGTGATGGCGCGCGGGGCGATGAGGTCCGTGGGGTTGGCGACCTGGGCTGCAAGATTGTTCTGGCTGGCGCAGCCGAAATTGTACCAGTTCTTGTTGCCGAACGTGTTGTCCGACAGATCCGCCGGCCATTCGCCGCACTGGCCGGTCATCGCCTTGGTCGTCACGTAGGAAAGTCGGATCGGCGCTGCATCGCCATTCGGCGAGGCTGCATAGCTGCTCATCAGTATCCGCTGCGGCTTGATGCCGGAACGCGTCAGTTCACGGCGGATATCGCCCGCCAGATGTTGCGCGGCACCGGAATTATACGAGCCGTACGGCACTTGGATCTGCATTACGCCGGCTGGCGACGCCATGAAGTTCTGCGCAAATCCCTTGACCGTATCGCGCATACCGGTTGTCAGGCGGACATCGCCCGAGGCGATCGGAATATCAAGCGTCGACTGACCTTCCGCCAGGACGATCGGATGGCGGGTGCGATAGTCGTCGGGGATGGCGCCGGTGGTGAGCTGGCTGTTGCCGCAGGCCGACAGGAGCATGCCGGATGCCGCGAGCGCGAAGGCTGCGGCAATCTGGCGGCGACGGGACCTGGTTGTAACCTTGGTCATGGCATCCTGTCCTTCGGCGGAGATTTTCTGCGTTTCAATGTCCATGACCGCTCACTTGTAGATAAAGCCGACGGCGCCGTGATATTGGCCCGTCGCGACGGGCTCCTTGCGGCCGTAGATCTTGTTGACGCGGTTCAGGAAGAAGGTCGCTGCATCGTTTTCCGGATTGAAATTGTCGTCCGGCCGAGCGATCTCGCTGCGCGCAACGGGACGGACCAGATACGGCGTCGCGATGATCACGAGTTCGGTTTCGTTGCGGACGAAATCCTTGCTGCGGAAGAGCGTGCCGAACACCGGCACCTTGGAAATGCCCGGCAGGCCGGACATCGCCTGTCGGACGTTGTCCTGCACCAGGCCGGCGATCACGATGGAGCCCCCGGAGGGCAATTCGACCGTGGTCGAAGCCTCGCGCTTGCGGATCGACATGTAGGTATTGCCGGGGATCCGCAGCGAAGCACCGTTACCGGTCGCGGCAGAACCTTCATAGGTCGGCTCCGACACGTTGGTTTCGATCACCAGGCTGATGCGTCCCGGCGACAGAACGACGGGCTTGAAGTTCAGTTCGATGCCATAATCGACCGTGTTGACCGTCTGCGTGACGGTCCCCTTCTGGCCGTCGACCTCCTGCTGGGCAGGCAGGCGGAATTCGCCGCCGACGTAGAATTTTGCCTGCTGACCCGAAATGGCGGTCAGGCTTGGTTCGGCGAGCGTGCGCATGACGCCCGCCTGCTCCATGGCGTTCATGTAAGTCGAAAGAGCGACATTGCCGATGTTGCCGGACAGGACGCCTTGAGCAGCCAAGCCAACGGCATTTCCCAGATTGGCGGGATTGGCAAAGGAAATCGAACCCTTGGGACCGGCCACCGAGCCATTGAAACCAAGCTGCTTCAACACCTGCCGGCTGACTTCCGCAACCGTCACCTTCAGCGTCACCTGGTCCTCGCCCTCGATCGTCAGGAGGTTGACGATCTGAGATTTCTGTCGGTTTTCGGCGAAGATGTCCGCGTCGCCGTTATTGCCCTGAGCCGTGATATTCCGGGTGGTCGCCTCACCGCCCTTGAGGAAGGCGGTGGTGAGCTTTTCCGCCTGCGCCGAGTCCTGGGGGGTGCGCACACTTCCCGACAGCACGATGTTGTCCGAGATGATCTCGACCTTGATGTTCGATTCCGGCAGGAACCGGCGAAGGTTCTGCTCAAGACCGGAAATGTCACGTTCGATTGCCACGTCCAGGCTGACGATTTCCTCGCCGTTGGGCCCGAAGACGAAGATATTGGTCTGGCCAACGGTCTTGCCGAACAGATAGATGCGGCGGGAGGTGCGCGTCACCGCGTCTGCCATGCTCGGGTCGGCGACCAGAATATCGTGGGCGTCGGAAGGCAGGTCGACGACCAGGGCCTTGTTGAGGCCGAGCTGCAGCCGTTTGCGGATGCCAGGGCCCCCTTCGGTGATGCGGACGACGCTATTTTCGGCCGCCAAAGCTTGTGCCGGCTCAAAGCTGAACGGGGCGATATTCAGCGAAATGCCGGAAAAGGCGAGGCAAAAAGCCAAGCCTGCCGCTGCCGAGCTACGAATCTTGTGTTTCAGACTGTTCACTTGAGCGCTCCGTTCATTTCGCCTGCACCGCCGTCGCCGTGCTCTTGACGATCGCACCCGATTTGATGACCTGGATATCCGCCTTGCCATCGCCCCCATGCAGCAAATAGCCCGGGGCGACCGTGTCGGCCTCCTGCGAGTCCGCGACCGAGCGCAGCGCGAGCGTCAGCCGCTGGGCCATCTGCTGGGCGACGGCGATGACCTTTGCCTGATCCGGCGTCAGTTCCAGCGTCGCCGTCGTGCCGACCACCGATTTCTTGCCGTCTTCACTTTCCTGGACCTGCTGGTCGATCGCGAGGACGCGGACGTTGCTCAGGATGGTTTCGGTAATGTAGTTGCCGCTGTCCTTGTTCTCGCGCACCATGATGATGTCGACGCGATCATTCGGCAGCACGAAGCCGCCGGCGCCTGTCGCCACCGAAATCTCGGTTGCGACGGCCCGTTTTCCTGACGGAAGCAACGAGGACATGATGCGGCTGGATGAATCGGCAATCTTCTCGGCGCGCATCGGCTCGCCCTTGAACATCGGCATGCGGACCACGACACCCTGAAGCTCGGTCATCGCATTCGGCCGTGTGGAATCGGTGATGAAGCCGTCGACGACGCCGCTCGAGGGCCAGGACGCCCACTGCATCGACTTATCGTTCAGCCGGCTGCCGATGGGCAGGTTCTCAGCCGAGACGAGCACCTTGACCGTCGGCTCCTTCTGGATGACGGTTTCCACCAGTTCGGGTGCCTTGGTGCCGGAAAGGCGCATGGCGAGCATGCCGGCGAGACCCGCCGCCACCACGGCAACCGCGAGAATAATGATACGGGTGGGCTTCATGGCCATTCCTTGAGGGAACACTAATTCCCCCGGAGAATGGTCTCCAATGGTGTAATTATAGTTAATGAGACGCTTACAATTCTGGTTAACGCGATCTTTCCATCGCGGAAACCTTTATTGAAACGCCTTCACGGCCAGGAGATGGATCGGCGCAAGCTCGAGGGTCAGGAAGCCGGCGATCGCAATGGCGATACCGTAAGGAATCTTCTTGGCGTTGACGAGGGACGAAGGGAGCGGGATGCCCATGGCCATGACCGACTCCGCCTGCGAGCGCAGGAGCAGGAAAGCAAGCGTCACCGCGCCGCCGACATAACCGACGGTGACGAGGAAAACCAGAAGCGAATGATTGAAGCCGAACCAGACGGCGGTCGCGGTCAGGAGCTTCGCATCGCCGCCACCCATGACATTGAAGGCAAACAGCGCGAAACACGCGCCGAACACGGCAAGGCCGGCGACCAGATTCATGCCGATTTCTGGCCAGGACAGCCCCGCGAGCGGGGCTAGGACCAGAAAGGACACCAGAATAACCGCAGATACCCGGTTCGGGATCGTCATGCTGACGAGATCGAAGATGGCGGCAAGCGCCAGGCAAAGCGGCAGGATTGTGAGAATGGCCAGAGTGATCACGATCATTGCTGAATCCGCCGACATCAGTCAGGATTTGCACGCGCGGAATGCACGATCCCCAATCCCTGCTGAACTACGAAATAAGACGAAGCCGCCCCGATTGTGATCGAGCCGGCTTCTGGAATTTGTCACGCCTGCAATCAGCAAGCGGTGGTGCCGGTGCCGCAGTTAAGCTTCTTCGAGATGTTGGTGAACTGGGTGTTCAGCGAGGTGCCGAGGGTGGTCGCACCAGCGATCAGAGCAACGGAGATGAGTGCTGCGATAAGACCATACTCGATGGCGGTCGCACCAGACTCATCTTTCATAAAACGGGCGAAAATCTTGGTCATGGAACTCTCCTACTCCACATTTGTTGTTCAGCACGTCCCGACAACTGTTTCCGTTGTTCGGATGACTGCAATCTACAGACGGACGATTGCGATCGGCTTAAGGAACATCATTACCAACCCGTTAATGGACGATTGCCGGTTGCGTGGTAAACGAAGGGGAAAGAAAAAAGATCGCATTCGACACGTGTTCACTCCTGCTCATAATTGACTAATGTACATTTTTTTACAGAGCTTTAATTTACATGCGGGAAGGCTGATACTTGCTCCATGGGCTGCGATCCCGGCCATTCGGCAATGGTTAAGATGAGATCAAACCCGGCCGCCTGTGCCGCTTAACCTTTCATACACCAATCACATCCATTCTTGGCCGATAACAACCGCACCCTAAAGGCTGCCCCCAATGCTGTTCCGTAGCGTCATGGTCCGACTCCTCGCCATTTGCGGTGGCGTGTTCGCTGGCGTGGGACATGTTGCTGCGCAGGATCAGGGGGATCTTCTGCGCGTATTCATGAATCATGCGCGCGTGCTGAAACTCGACCGTCCGGTCAGCAAGGTCATCGTCGGCAATTCCAACGTCGCCGATGCCACCGTCGCGGACTCCACTACGATCGTTCTCACCGGCCGCAGTTTCGGCACGACCAATCTGGTGCTGCTCGACGCCCAGGGCAATGCGATTGCCGATGAACGCATCCTCGTTTCCATCGACGAAGGCAACACGGTGCGCGTCTTCCGGCAAACGGAACGTTCCATCCTCTCCTGCACACCCAATTGCGAGCAGCACGCCGAGTTCAAGAACACCTCCTCGCCCTGATCGGGGACAGGTCGTTAAACTGCAGACGATTGCGGCAACGGAATCTCAATAATCGAACCCTAGGATCGGCGTGCTCAAACCGGGCTGTCGGGCGGGAACCATGTGCCAGGATCATGACGATACCAGAAGCGGTGCGCCCGTACCTGTAAAGGGTAAACGCGGGGCGTGGCGGCGGATCATCCGCTCGAAAGATGGAGCAGCGGCGATCGAATTCGCACTGCTTGCAATCCCCTATTTCCTAATCGTGTTTGCGATCGTCGAAACCTTCATCGCCTATACGGGAGAACAGCTCGTCGCCAATGCCGTCGACACGATGGCGCGCAAGCTCAGGACCGGCAATATTACCTATGGGCTCAATCGCGGCACAGACAAGAACCAGACGGAATTCCGCCGCGCTTTCTGCGCCGAAATATCGATCCTGATCACGTGCAGCGATGCTGAAATTACGACGCCGGACAAACTTCTGCTCGACGTCCGCTCGTTCGCGAGCTTCGCATTGATACCGAAGACAATCCCGCGTTCGACGTCCGGTGGCGATTTCGGTGAGCTCGATACATCTTCCTTCGCCTATGCGCCGGGCCCCGCCAAAAGCATCAACATGCTGCGTGCCTATTACCGCTGGGATGTCGTCACCGATCTGATCCGGCCTTACATCACCAATGTCAGGCCTGCGAACGGCGGACGGCCGAACTATTTCCTGATCGTCGAGACATCCGCCTTCCGAGCCGAGGACTATCCGTGATGGAAGAGCAAAAGCCGCAGCCGCAGTCGCGACATCCGGGCCTGTTGACCCGCCTCAGGCAGTTCATGACCGACAGGCGCGGCGTTGGCGCAGTCGAGTTCGCGCTGATCGCGCCGCTGCTTCTCAGCCTCTACATCACGTCCTTCGAGATCACCATCGGCCTCAGCGTCTCCAAGCGGGTGACGCGCAGCGCCAGTACCATCGCCGATCTCGTGACCCGGGAAACGAGTGTCGACAAGACGATGCTCACGACGATGAAAGACGTCACCGCCAGTCTTTTCGCCCCCTATACGCCTAACACGCTCAGCATCAAGGTCACGGGCGTGACGCTCGATGCCAATGGCAATCCGACCGTTGCCTGGTCATGGAACCAGGATAACGGCAGGCCCTATGTGGTCGGTTCCGCGGTCCCGGTGCCGCCCGACATGCATATAGCCAATTCCTTCCTCGTCCGGGCGGAAGTTTCGGTCCACCACGAACTGTTGATGTTCATGCCCGGCCTTTTGCCAAGCGAGATTCAGAACATCACCATCGCGCGGGAGTATTTCTACCGCCAGCGCCTTGGGAACAACGTCGCCTGCACCAATTGCTGACGCGCATCGGACGTCATGCCCTTTGCTAATACATCCGCACGGCTATATGAATCCCGATTCGAGCCGGCAGCCAGACCGCCGGCCGGGCGATATTCAAACTTCCGGGTGACCGATGGCGCGTGCGTTCCTGTTCGTTCTTGATTCCTTCGGCGTGGGCGGTGCCCCCGATGCGGACGAGTATGGCGATCTCGGCTCCAATACGCTCGGGCATATCGCGCAGTTCTGCGCCGCAGGCGTCGGCGACCGCGCGGGTCTGAGGGAAGGCCCGCTGCATCTGCCGAACATGTCATCGCTCGGTCTTCTGGAAATCGCAAAGCTCGCCGGCGGCGACTATCCCGTCGGCATGCCGATGCCGGAGCGGATCTTCGGCCTGTACGGCGCCGCCAACGAAATTTCCCGCGGCAAGGATACGCCATCCGGCCATTGGGAAATCGCCGGCACGCCGGTTATGTTCGATTGGGGTTATTTCCCGACCGAAGGCGAGGCCTTCTCTCCCGAACTCGTGGACGCCATCTGCCGTGAAGGCGGCATTTCGGGCATTCTCGGCAATTGCCACGCATCCGGCACCGAAATCATCGCCCGGCTCGGGGAAGAGCATATCCACACCGGAAGGCCGATCTGCTACACATCAACCGACTCCGTCTTCCAGATTGCCGCCCACGAAACCCATTTCGGCCTCGACCGACTGCTCAAGCTCTGCGAAACCGTACGGGTACTGGTCGATCCGATGAATATCGGCCGGGTGATCGCCCGGCCTTTTGTCGGCGAAACGGCGGCCACGTTCCAGCGAACCGGCAATCGCCGCGACTTCTCCGTGCCGCCGCCCGGGCCGACATTGCTCGACCGGCTGATCCGGGGCGGCCGGTCGGTACATGCCATCGGCAAGATCGGCGACATCTTTGCGCACCAGGGCGTGTCGCGCGTCATCAAGGCGGACGGCAATGCGGCGCTGATGGAGGCGACGCTTGCCGCGATGGACGAGGCGACCGTCGGCGATCTGGTCTTCACCAATTTCGTCGATTTCGACATGCTCTACGGTCATCGCCGTGACGTGCCGGGTTATGCCGCGGCACTCGAAGCCTTCGACCGCGCCCTGCCGGATGTCCACCGGCGGCTGAAACCGGGGGATCTCGTCATCCTCACCGCAGACCACGGCTGCGATCCGACCTGGCGCGGCACCGACCATACCCGCGAGCGGGTGCCGGTCATGGCGTTCGGGCCGGGTATCCGCTCCCGCTCGATCGGGATCAGATCAACCTACGCGGATATTGCCGAAACAATCGCTGCCCATCTATCGATCCCGCCTGGGCCCAACGGATGGAGCTTCCTTTGACCAGACACCTCCTCAAGGCCGAGATCCACTGCCATATCGAGGGCGCCACGCCCCCGGCACTGGCTGCAGCCCAGGCCAGGAAATACGGCGAAGATGCCAGCAAGGTGCTGCGCGACGGCGCTTATGTCTGGTCGGATTTCTCAGAATTCCTCGTCTGCTACGATGCTGTCGCCGCGCTCTTCAAAACCGCCGACGACTATGCGCTGCTGACCGAGACCTATCTTCTGGAACTTGCCGCCGCCAACACGATCTACAGCGAGATCATCGTCTCGCCCGATCACGGAGACCGGATCGGGCTCGGAGCGGATGCCTATCTCGCCGGCATCTGCGACGGCATCCACGCAGCCCGCGAAAAGACCGGCATCGAGGCGCGGATCATCGTCACGGGCGAGCGGCATTTCGGCCCGGACCGGGTGATCTCCGCCGCCGAATACGCGGCGCGCGCGAAAAACCCGCTGGTGACCGGTTTCAACATGGCCGGCGAGGAACGCATGGGCCGCGTCGCCGACTATGCTCGTGCCTTCGATATCGCCCGCGATGCCGGATTGGGTCTGACCATCCATGCCGGTGAGGTCTGCGGTGCCTTCAGCGTCGCCGATGCGCTCGATCTGGTAAAGCCCTCGCGGATTGGCCATGGCGTGCGCGCAATCGAGGATCCGGCGCTGGTGGAACGGCTTGTCGAGCTCGGCACCGTGCTCGAAGTCTGCCCCGGCTCGAACATCGCACTGAAGGTGTTTCCGGATTTCGACAGCCACCCGCTGAAGCGCCTCAAGGCCGCCGGGGTGCGGGTCTGCATCAATTCCGACGACCCGCCGTTCTTCCACACCTCGCTCGCCCGCGAATACGAGATCGCGTCGGGGGTGATGGGGATCTCGGACGGCGAGATCGATGAGATGACGCGCACGGCGATCGAGGCTGCCTTCGTGGACGACGCGACAAGGGCAAAGCTGATCGCCCGGTTCGACGCCCAGAGCGGGTCAGAGGCTGGGGATGAGGCGGTCATACGCGCCTGACGGGTTGCGGAACCGGCCTTTTTCCTGAAAGAAGAGACAGGCAAACAAGAAGGGGAAGCTCATGGACGGCGTCACTGTCATCGATCATCCGCTGGTGCAGCACAAGCTGACGATCATGCGCAAGAAGGAAACCTCGACGGCGGGCTTCCGACGGCTGCTCCGGGAAATCTCGATGCTGCTCTGCTACGAGGTGACCCGCGACCTCGAACTGACCATGGAAACGATCGAGACCCCGCTCGTCGAAATGCAGGCGCCGATCGTCGAAGGCAAGAAGCTGGTTTTTGCCTCGATCCTGCGTGCCGGCAACGGGCTTCTCGAAGGCATGCTTGAACTGGTGCCTTCGGCCCGCGTCGCGCATATCGGCGTCTACCGCGACCACGAGACGCTGCAGCCGGTCGAATATTATTTCAAGGCACCGGAAGACATCGCCGAGCGGCTGATCATCGTCGTCGATCCAATGCTGGCGACCGGCAATTCCTCGATCGCCGCCGTGGATAAGCTCAAGGAACGGGGCGCCCACAATATCCGCTTCCTTTGCCTGCTTGCGGCCCCCGAGGGCATCGCCAACTTCCGCGCGGCGCATCCGGACGTGAAGATCTACACGGCCTCGATCGACAGCCACCTCAATGAGAAGGGCTATATCGTGCCCGGTCTGGGCGACGCGGGCGACCGGATGTACGGCACCAAGTAAGTAATTTAGAATTCGCTTACCAAGCTTTTAAATGAACGGCCTGCGGGGATTTCGCGGGCCGTTTTCTTATGAATTGTCGGTTATGCAGGAAGCGGATATCCGGTTCATGCCGAGAGGATTGTTCATGCTCCTGCGCACCGTCATTTTTGCCGCCGTTGCGGCGCTGCTGGCGACACAGATCCCAGCGCTGATCCAGCGTGCCGATCATCCGCCGGAGGCGATGGCTGCCGTCGAAGCGCCCGCAAAGGCCACGCCTGTTTCGGTGACACCCGGCAGCGTGACCCTGGAAGCCGATGGCCGAGGTCACTTCAACGGCACGTTCCGGATGAACGGCAAATCCGTCGACGGCCTCGTCGATACCGGTGCGTCGCTGGTGGCGATCAACGAAAGCACGGCGCGCAAGCTGGGCTACAGCGCCAACGGCCTGGATTTCCGCTACACGGTCAACACCGCCAATGGCGGAACCGAGGCGGCGCATGTGGTCCTCGACCGCATCGAGATCGGCGGCGTGCGCGTCAAGGACGTCGATACCTTCGTGCTGCGCGACAAGGCGCTTGCCGGCACGCTGATCGGCATGAGCTTTCTGAAGAAACTGAAATCCTTCCAGGTGGAAGGCGGCAATCTGAAGCTGATCCAGTGATCAGCCGATGCGCTTCAAGATGACCGACGCGGCTGCGACCGGAGCGTCTGAGATCGTATAGAAGCCCGCAATACCCTCAGCGATCCGCTCAGCATCCTCTTTTGTCCTGGCATGCACCATGGCGATCGGCTCACCTTCCGAGACCTGGCGACCGAGCGGCAGAAGCTCATTGATGCCAACGCGATGATCGATCGGATCCGCGGCCCGCTTGCGGCCTCCACCAAGTTCGACGACGGCCAGGCCGATGGCGCGGGTCTCGCAGGCGGAGAGATACCCATCGCGCGGCGCCGGCACACGCAGCCGCACCGGTGCGCGTTCAAGGTAGGAATCGGGACGCTCGCAGAAATCCGCGGGACCGCCAAGTGCATGGACCATGCGGGCGAACCGCTCCATCGCTTCGCCGGAGTTCAGGGCCAGCCGCGCATTCTCCTCGGCCTCGGCCAGATTGCTGGCCACGCCTGCCTGGACCAGCATTTCCGCGGCCTCAGCCAAAACGACGGCTTCGAGCCGCGTACCGGCCTTCAGGCCAGCCAAGAAATCGAGACAGTTGACGATTTCGAGCGCATTGCCCGCGGCATCTGCCAGCGGTTGGTTCATATCGGTCAGAAGTGCTGCGGTCTTGACGCCCGCCCCATTCGCCACTTCGACCAGCGAGCGGGCCAACGCTTCTGCTTCCTCCGGGCTTTCCATAAAGGCGCCGTTGCCGACCTTGACGTCGAGCACGAGGCTGCCGAGACCGGCCGCGAGTTTCTTGGAGAGGATGGAGGCGGTAATCAGCGGCACGGATTCGACAGTGGCCGTCACGTCGCGGATACCGTAGAGTCGGCGGTCGGCGGGAGCGAGGTCGCTCGTCTGTCCGATAATGGCACAACCGACCTCGCCGACGACCTTGCGGAACAGAACCTCGTCCGGCATGACGGTGTAACCGGGGATGGATTGCAGCTTGTCGAGCGTACCGCCGGTGTGACCGAGGCCACGGCCGGAAATCATCGGGACTGCAAGGCCGCAGGCCGCCATGATCGGCGCGAGCATCAGCGAGACATTGTCGCCGACGCCGCCGGTCGAGTGCTTGTCCGCCACCGGCCGGTCAAGAGCGTCCCAGTTCAGGACAGTCCCGGAATCACGCATGGCAAGCGTCAGCGCCACCGTCTCATTGCGGGACATGCCCCGAAAGAAGACAGCCATGGCAAAGGCAGCCGCCTGGCCTTCGGAGATTTCCTCTTTTGTCAGGGCAGCAATGAAGGCTGCGATCTCTTCGCCGGTGAGAACCTTTCCGTCGCGCTTGCGGCGGATGATTTCCTGCGGGATCATCGTGTCAGTAGCCGCTCGACGCGCGGACGGTGGTGCTGCCGCTCAACACGCCGAGAATATCATCGAGCAAGCTCGATGCGCCGAAACGGAAGGTGGAGGGCATGATCCAGTTGGGGGCCATGATCGTTTCGGCAAGCCGGAAGTAAAGATCGGCGTCCGCAACCGTCGAGATCCCGCCGGCAGGCTTGAAGCCGACGCGCTTCTTCGAATCCCGGATCGCCTGCAGCATGATATCCGCTGCTTCGAGCGTCGCGTTGATGGCGACTTTGCCGGTCGATGTCTTGATGAAATCGGCGCCGGCGGCGATCGCCAGTTCGGAGGCGCGACGAATTAGAGCGCTATCCTTCAGCTCGCCCGTCTCGAGGATCACCTTCAGGCAGGCATTCGGGCAGGCGGCGCGGACGGCCTCGACCATTTCGGTCACCGCCGCCTCATCGCCGGCGAGCAGCTTGCGATAGGGAATGACCATATCGATCTCGTCGGCGCCGTCTTCGATCGCTTTGCGCGTCTCCCCGACGACGGTCGCGACATCCAGTTCGCCGGAAGGGAAATTCACGACCGTAGCGATGCGGACCGGATGTTCGGGGCCCAGGATCTGCCGCGCATGGGCGACGAAACGCGGCCATATGCAAATCGCGGCCGTGTTGCCATAAGACGTCTGGGCGCGCTGGCACAGTTTCTCGATCGCGGCGTAATCGCAATCGTCGCGCAGGTTCGTCAGGTCGAGAAGCGATAGCGCAAAGGCTGCCGCCTCACGCGGGCTCAGGAGTTCCATGTCGAGTGCCTCCCCGGCTTGTTTACTGCGCCGCGCGCCTATCGGTCTGATAGTGACGCAGTAAATTCAAAGGCGACGCAAGTCCGGTCAAAATCTGCTCGATTTCTGGGTCATGCGGCTCGCCCATATTTATCGTTCAAACGATTAGATGCAAGCCACACCAGAGGGGCACGCGCCCACACGGGACTTATCCGCTTGAAATACATCGTGTAATCAGGCCAACATTTCTTTCAGAATGGCCGCCAGACGCTGCCCGCCGACGGGCGCCATGTCCTTGGTTTCCGCGTGGCTGAGTTCTGCGCCGGTCATGCCGGCGCCGAAATTCGTGATGACCGAGGCCGCCGCGACCTTGAGCCCGAAATAACGCGCGAGGATGACTTCCGGCACCGTCGACATGCCGACCGCATCGGCGCCAAGCGTGCGCGCCATGCGGATTTCCGCAGGCGTCTCGAAGCTCGGTCCGGAGAACCACATGTAGACCCCGGAAAACAGCGGGACGCCGCAACGGATCGCCGCATTGCGCATGTCGAGCGCGAGGTCGGCATCATAAGCAGTGGTCATGCCCACAAAACGCCCGTCGCCTTCTTCGCCGATCAGGGGGTTCATGCCGGAATAGTTGATATGGTCGGAAATCTGCATCACCGAGCCCGGCGGCATATCTTCCCTCAAGGAGCCTGCCGAGTTCGTGAGGATGAGCGACTGGACGCCGAGGCCCTTCATCACCTCGATCGGAAAGCGCATCACCTTGGCGTCGCCATGCTCGTAATAATGCGCCCGCCCGGAAAGCATGATGACCGGCTCGGCTCCGAGATAACCCGCGACGATTTCGCCCGCATGGCCGGTGACGCCGCTCACCGGGAAACCCTCCAGTGCGCCATAAGGCACACGGACAGCCTCCGTCACCTGGTTCACCAGCGAACCGAGGCCGGAGCCGAGTACGATCGCGTGGCGCGGCACCAGGCCGTTCAGGCGCTCGACGAGCAGATCGATGACTTTCCTCATCTCCACCGCCTCAGCCGATCACGTCGGTTTCGAAAGCAAAAGGCAGGAGTTCCGCCATGGTGACGGTCTTCTGCACGCCGAGATCGTCGCAGAGATAAATGCGCGTATCGGCGGAGGCAAATTCCGCGATTTTCTGCCGGCAGCCGCCGCAGGGCGAGCAGAGCGCCAGCTTTTCGGCAAGCACTGCCAGTTCGACGATCTTCTTACCCCCGCCCATGATCATCGCGCCGATCGCCGTCGGCTCGGCGCACCAGCCCTGGGGAAAGGAGATGTTCTCGATGTTGGCGCCGAGATAGACTTTGCCGTCATCGGCACGGAGCGCCACGCCCACCGGAAATTTCGAATAGGGGGCGTGAGCCTTGGCCATCGCACCGCGGGCGGCTTCGAAAAGTTGACGTTCGGCCGCTTGTTGTTGATTGTCGGCTCTAATCGCGGACATAGCCTTCTCCATTTGGTCTTTGGTGATGGAAGCCATACCTCAACGTTCCTTGGTATAGGGCACGCCGCCGGCCTTGGGCGGGCGAGCGGTGCCGATGAAACCGGCGAGCAGTACGCAGGTGAGGATATAGGGCAGCGCCTGGAAGATCTGTACCGGCACTTCGCCGATCAGCGGCAGCGATTTGCCCTGCATGAAATTGGCGAACGCATCGAGAAAACCGAAGAGCAGGCAGGCGAGCATGACCGGCACCGGTTTCCATTTGGCGAAGATCAGTGCTGCAAGCGCGATATAACCCTTGCCGGCCGACATGTTGTTGATGAAGGCGGCCGACTGGGCGATCGACAGGTAGGTGCCCGCGAAACCGCAGAGGAACCCGGCGACGATCAGAGACCGATAGCGCATCCAGGCAACCGAAATGCCGGCGGTATCGACCGCGCCCGGATTTTCGCCGACAGCGCGCAGGCGCAGGCCGAAACGGGTGCGGTAGAGAACCCACCAGGAAATCGGCACCATCAGGAAAGCGATGTAGGTGAGGATGTTGTTGCCGGAGATCACGTGTGCATAAAGCGGGCCGATGATCGGCACGTCGCGCATCATGTCGGCGCCCGGCAGGACGATAGAGGAGAACCGGCCCTCGGGCTGCACCTGGCCGGTGCGCCCGCCCTGCCTGAACCAGGCTTGGCCGAGCACGATTGTCAGGCCGGCGGCGACGAAATTCAGCGCCACCCCGGAAACGATCTGGTTGCCGCGATTGGTGATCGAGGCAAAGCCGTGCACGAAGGAAAATACGATCGACACGCCGATGCCGCCGAGCAGGCCTAACCAGGCATTGCCGGTCCAGTACGCGACGCAGGCGGCTGCGAAGGCCGAGGCCAGCATCTTGCCTTCGAGACCGATGTCGAAAATGCCGGCGCGCTCCGAAAACAGTCCGGCAAGCGCCGTGAACAGAAGCGGGATCGAAAGGCGGATCGCCGAACCGAGAATGCTGATGAAAATATCGAAATAATCCATGAGCCTATTTCCCGGTGAGCTGCTGGTAGAACCGGACGATGGCCGGGCGGAGCATATATTCCAGGGCTCCGGCAAACAGGATGACCATGCCCTGGATGACGACGATCATGTCACGGGTGATGCTCGGCATATCGAAGGAGAGTTCAGCGCCGCCCTGGTAGAGGATGCCGAACAGCAATGCCGCCAAGATGATGCCGGCCGGATGGTTGCGGCCCATCAGCGACACCGCGATGCCGACAAAGCCGGCGCCGCCGACGAATTCGATCTGCAGGCGAGCGGAAGCGCCCATGACCGGATTGAGCGCCATCATGCCGGCAAGGCCGCCGGAGATCAGCATGGTGATCATGACGATCTTCGAATAGCGGATGCCCGCATAACTCGCGGCCGTCGGGCTGATGCCGAGCGTACGCATCTCGTAGCCGAGCTTGGTGCGCCAGATCAGCACCCAGACCAAGAAGCACATCATCAGCGCGATCAGGAAGGAGAAGTTGAGCGGTGCCGCACCGAGCTTGCCGCCGAACATGGCGATCAGCCAGTCGAGCTTGGGGAGTTGGCCGCCGGGCAAGAAGGTGCGAGTTTCGGGCGCCATCTTGCCGGGAACGATCAGCACGCGCACCAGCATGTAGTTCATCAGCGATGAGACGATGAAGTTGAACATGATGGTGGTGATGACGATGTGGCTACCACGCTTGGCCTGCAGCCAGGCAGGAATGGCGGCGCAGGCTGCACCGAACAGGGCGGCGCCGATCACTGCAAACGGCATCGTCACATACCAGGGCACGTAACGGTCCATGGCGAGCGCCACGAGCGCCGCACCCAGACCGCCGAGATAGGCCTGACCCTCCGAGCCGATATTGAACAGGCCGGCATGGATCGCGACCGCCACCGACAGGCCGGTAAAGATGAAGCTCGTCGTATAAAACAGGGTGAAACCGATGCCTTCGCCGCGGCCGAGCGCGCCGATCAACAGCAATTGCAGCGCCTCGAACGGGCTTTCGCCGATCGCCCAGACGACCAGACCGGAAAAGAAGAAAGCCAGGATGAGGTTGAGCAGCGGGATGAGGCCGTAATTGATCCAGGCGGGAAGCGGAACGGATGCGGTGGTCATGCCCCTGCCCTCGTCCGCCGTGCTGCCGCCGAAAGTCCGATCATTCCATGCTCCGAATGGGTCATTGCTGAAAGCGTCATGCGGCGATCCCGGCCATCATCAGGCCCAGCGTCTGTTCGCCCGCCTCGCCCGACTTTTCGCCGACGATTCTGCCCGCGAACATCACCAGGATGCGGTCGGAGAGCGAACGGATCTCGTCCAGCTCCACCGAGACCAGCAGTACCGCCTTGCCGGCGTCGCGCATCTCGATGATCCGCTTGTGGATGAATTCGATGGCGCCGATATCAACGCCGCGGGTCGGCTGACCGATGAGCAGCATTTTCGGATCGCGCTCGATTTCGCGCGCCACGACGATCTTCTGCTGGTTGCCGCCGGAAAAATTGGCGGTCCGCAGCCGCGGGTTCGGCGGGCGGATGTCGTATTTGCCGATCTTCTCCTCGGCATCTTTCCGCATCGCATCGAGATCCAGGAACGGACCGCGGCCGTATCTGGGATCGCGGTGATAACCGAGGATCGAGTTTTCGTATTCCTCGAATTTCAGGACCAGGCCCATATGGTGGCGGTCTTCCGGGATATGCGCGAGGCCGAGATCGCGCAGGCCTGCCGGGTCGACACCGGCGACGGGCTTGCCATCGATGAAGATCTCGCCGGACGACGGCTTGCGGATGCCGGCGATGGCTTCGAGCAGTTCCGACTGGCCGTTGCCGGCGACGCCCGCTATGCCGACAATCTCGCCCGCGCGCACGTCGAAGGAGACGTCGTCGACCATGGTGACGCCACGACTGTCCTTGACCGTCAGGTTCCTGACCGACATCAGGACCCCTCCCGGATGGGCGGCTCCCTTTTCGACACGCAGCAGGACGCGGCGGCCGACCATCAGTTCGGCAAGTTCTTCGACGGTCGTTTCCGCGGTCTTGCGGGTCGCGACCATTTCGCCGCGGCGCATGACAGACACCGTATCGGTGATCGCCATGATCTCGCGCAGCTTGTGCGTGATGAGGATGATCGTCTTGCCCTGATCGCGCAGCACCCGCAGGACCTTGAAAAGATGATCGGCCTCCGGCGGGGTCAACACCCCGGTCGGCTCATCGAGGATGAGGATGTCAGCGCCGCGATAGAGCGCTTTCAAAATTTCGACGCGCTGCTGGCTGCCGACCGGCAGTTCCTCGATGACCGCATCCGGATCGACCTCGAGGCCGTAATCGTCCTCCAGCCGCTTCAGTTCCTTGCGGGCGCTCGCTACGCCCTTGGCAAGGAGCTGGCCGCCTTCGGCACCAAGCATGACGTTTTCAAGCACCGTGAAATTCTCGACCAGCATGAAGTGCTGATGCACCATGCCGATGCCCGCAGCGATCGCCGCCTGGCTATCCCGGATCGTCATCGGCTTTCCCGAAATGCGGATCTCGCCGTGGTCGGCCTGATAGAAGCCGTAGAGGATGGACATCAGGGTCGACTTGCCGGCGCCGTTTTCCCCGATGATGCCGTGGATCGAGCCTTTGGCGACTGTCAGATTGATGTTCTTGTTCGCGTGTACCGTACCGAACTTCTTGTCGATGCCGACAAGCTCGATCGCGGGCTCCTTCGGAGAATCGAAGCTCAATGGTCCGCCCTTCCGCCTGATATGCAAAAAGGGCGCATGGCGATTATCGTCGCCCTGCGCCCCTCAAAACCGGCCTTACTTGTTGCAGGCCTTATCCGACATGTAGTCGTGCACCTTGATGGTGCCGGCGATGATGTCGGCCTTGGCCTTTTCGACGGCGGCCTTCATTTCGGGCGTAATCAGCGCCTTGTTATTGTCGTCAAGCGCGTAGGCAACGCCGTCTTCCTTGACGCCGAGAGCCTGGATGCCAGCCGTGAACTTGTCTTCCTTGGTGTCCTTGAAGGCATTGTAGACGGCGAGATCGACGCGCTTGACCATCGAAGTCAGAACCGAACCCGGATGCAGGTGGTTCTGGTTGGAGTCGACGCCGATCGAAAGCTTCTTGTTGTCGGCAGCAGTCTGCAGCACACCGAGACCGGTCGCACCGGCAGCCGCGTAAACGACGTCGGCGCCCTGGTCGATCTGGTTCTTGGTGAGTTCACCGCCACGAACCGGATCGTTCCAAGCAGCACCGGTCGTGCCGGTCATGTTCTGGAAGACCTGCGCATCGGGCTTGGCCGCCTTGACGCCCTGGACATAACCGCAGCCGAACTTGCGGATCAGCGGGATATCCATGCCGCCGACGAAGCCGACCTTGCCGGTCTTCGACGCCATGCCGGCGAGAAGGCCGACGAGGTAGGAACCTTCTTCCTCCTTATAGAGGATAGAGCGGACGTTCTTCAGGTTGACGACGGAGTCGACGATCGCGAACTTGGTGTCCGGGAATTCGGCCGCGACCTTCTCCATGGCCGAGGTCCAGGCGAACGATACGGCGACCACCGGATTGAAGCCGCGGCTGGCGAAGTTGCGGATGGCCTGCTCGCCCTGGGTGTCGCTGGTCGGTTCGAAATCCCGGAAGTCGATCCCCGTTTCCTTCTTGAACCTTTCGGCGCCGACGGAAGCGGCTTCGTTGAAGGATTTGTCGAACTTGCCGCCCGTGCCGTAGACCAGCGCCGGCTTGATATCCGCGGCGAGCGCGGTTGCCGACATGGCCGCCATGGCAATGAGGCTTAAAAGGGTTTTCTTCATCGTGCAGCCCTGTTTTTTAGCTGTTAGGTCCTCCCGCAATCCCCGTTCCCCGGTGATGTCTGCGGCCACCTGCCCTTTTTCTTCAAGGGTCTGGCTTCGGTCACTCTTGCACGGGTTTCGGAAAAATTCACGAGATTTTTTTCAACTGGTAAAAAACAGCGAAGCTGCTGAAAACTTCCACAATGTTGTCGAAAACTGCTCAAACGGAAGGCTTCGAGACTTAGTTCTGCCCATTCGTCGAGCGAGGCCGGAGGCATCTGCATCATGCAACCCATGACGGCATCCAACTCCGCTTACAACACTACCCCCAGCAGTTCTTGGGAGCCGGCAGGATCAGCTTGGGCTTCAGGCGGAAAACCGCCCGGCAAACTGTGGCCGGCTGTATCCGGCCATCCAAAAGATCAACGCAATCCCCAGGAACACCGCGAATGCCGGCTGCGCCAGCACCGGGGCCACGAAAGGCCGCCAGATGTCCTGGCCGAGATAGGTGGTCGCGGTGATCTCGGTGAGCGCCAGGCTTTCCGGATCGAGATTGAGCCAAGCATTGCCAAGGCTGGTCAGCACCACCGAGGAGGCGGACACGGACTGGATCGCATCCAGCGTGCCGGCCACGATCGCGGCAACCAGAGCAAGCCCGCTGAGCAGATGGAAAACGAACCGTATGACTGCCATGGCGAACAAGCCCGCATCGTTGATCACGGCCGCGCCGCCTGCCGCGCGACGGCGTTTATGGCAGAAGAAATAGTCCGGGGCCCAAGGCTTGGCAACGCGGTCGACGGAGTTTTCCCGCCCACTGTCAAAAAACGTTCAGATTCGGGTTGATCCCGGGGAATTGATCGGTATATATCGCGGCCGTTCCAACGTTTTGCTTCTCAGACGACGCAAAGCAACCAAGGACAGGTGGCCGAGTGGTTTAAGGCGCACGCCTGGAACGCGTGTGTGCGTGAAAGCGTACCGTGGGTTCGAATCCCACCTTGTCCGCCATTGGCTCTTTAAATAGCTGCTTCATGTTTTGTCGGCCGCGAGGTGACGCCTCGATTGGCACGCTGCGGCGAAGTATCGTGTTTTGCGGTCATCGCCGTCGCTCACCGCGACGCCCGGCGATTTCCGGCATGGGACTGATCAGCGACGTGCCGGCGGCGGCTCCGCGCTCCTGCGGCATGACCGAGAAGCGGTTTCGTTCCGGCCGGCATCGGTTGTATGTTCGCAGTCGCATTTTCCGCCCGGGAGATAAAGCCGCCAGTCTCTGAAGAAGAGTATGGCGGCGCTATGAAATTGACAAATATCAAGCCCTTTCAAATGGATGATAGGATCAGCCAAAGCGGCCGCCGGATTGGCCTTACTCTTCTCATTTGTCAATTTTTCAATAATAAGTTGAGTTAGAAATTCGTTATACAAAGATTTTACTCTTTTTGGTTACGTTTGGTCCAGACGACAACCAGATGATTTCGGCTCCGAATTCATCCGGTCTTCGAGCGCTAAATCAGCTTCTGGATAATCCAATCATGCGCCGTTCGCTTCTCTGCATAACCCTCTTCTCAGTCGTGTCATTTCAAGGCGCGGCTGCTGGCAATCTCGCCGATTTCAAGCGACCTCTCGCAATTCCCTTCGACAAGGTGACGCCATATTCGTTGCAGTTGGCGACACTGGGGAAGATGTTGTTTTTCGATCCGCGCCTGTCGGGCGCGAAGAACATGAACTGCGCCAGCTGTCACAATCCCTCCTTTGGATTCGAAGTGCCGGTCAAGACGCCGGTGGGTGCGGCCAATACGCATCTGGCCCGCCAGTCGCCAACTATTCTGAACGTGGCGTGGACCACCCCCTTGTTCTGGGACGGCCGCGCGCCAACGCTGGAAGCGCAAGCCGCAGGACCGATCACGGCACCGGCGGAGATGAACGGCAAGCTCGACCAGATCGTCGCCGATCTGCGAGCCATTCCCGACTACAACAGTTGGTTCAAACAGATATTCCCGGACAAGGGCGCCACGAACGAGACGCTGCTGACGGCGATCGCAACCTATGAACGTACCGTTGTTTCCGCCTGGTCGCCGTTTGACCGCTGGGTGGACGGTGACGAAACCGCAGTCTCAGACAGCGCCAAGCGAGGCTTCGAACTGTTTACCGGCAAAGCAAACTGCGCCGTTTGCCACACAGGCTGGAATTTCACCGACAACAAGTTTCACGATACGGGCCTGCCTACAGACGACATAGGGCGCGCCAAATTCGAACCGAATAATCCCAAAGCGTTATATGCCTTCAAGACGCCGAGCCTGCGCAACACTCTCTATCGCGGTCCCTATATGCACGACGGCAGTCTGGCGACCATGGAGGACGTGATTGCTCACTATGAGAGCGGTGGGGTCAAAAGCGCGTCGCGCTCGGATAGCATTTCCCCAATTTTCATCACCGATCACGAGCGGGAAGAGTTGATCGCTTTCCTGAAGACCTTGACCCCTGAACAGCAGGATTTGCTCCTGCCGACATTACCCAACTGAGTAGCACGCCATGGCACTGTCAGTCCGATTCCAAATCCTTCTACCCCTCGTCGTCTCCATCCTCGCGGGCCTCGGCGCTGCCGCTCTCGTTGGTTCCCAGGCGATCGATGGCCAGACGCATATCGAGCGCGTCGTGCAGGACGCGATTGCCGCCAAGACGCTGGCTGCAAGGACCGCAACACAATTCGAGAATGTGTCGGGCGTGGTCACAAACCTCCTGGCGATGACGACATTCGTTTCGGTCGAAGAAGTCAAGAAACGGTTTGACGCGACCAATGGCGCTCTGGAGACGACGCTTGCCGAATTTGGCCGCAACTCGCTGTCACCCGCAGTCTCCGGGAACGTCAAGAACCTCGGTGATCTGCATGCTGTGTGGCGCAGCAATGTACGTATTCTGCTCGGACTCGATCCGGCAACCGCAATTCCGACAGCCGAGCAGCTTATGCGCTCGCGCACGGCCATCTTCGCGAAGATCCTCGACATCAACACGCTCGTGGACAAGACGGCATCCGACTCGGTTGCGTCCGCGGGGAAGGCGCTTGAGACCGAAATTCGCAATGAATTGACGACCGCTGCTGCACTCGCGCTCGTGGGCGTCATCATTCTGCTGTTTGTCGCCCAGCGAATTGCCGGCCCGATCGTGCGGATCACCGCGTCGATGAAGTTGCTTGCAGGCGGCGACATCGAGGTCGTCGTACCGAAGCGCCGGGGCGCCAAGGAAATTCGCGCCATGATCGATGCCCTGGCCGTGTTCCGTGAAAATGCGCGCATGCGCGATACATTGGAGCAGGAAGCGCGAACTCAGACCGCCAGCCTCGCCCATGTCTCGGCGGAAGCCCGGCTGCTGCAGAGCCAGGTGCGCGGGGTTGTCAACAAGGCCGCCGAGGGTGATTTTTCCGGTCGTGTCAGCGGACCGTTCGAGCGCCCCGAACATCACGAGCTTGCCCAGAGCCTCAATACGGTCATATCGAGCTTCGAAGGCGGGCTCAACGAAACCAGCCGCGTTCTGGATGCACTTGCGAATGCCGATCTGACGATCCGGTTCGAAGGTGTCCACAAAGGCGCATTTGCCGAACTGCAGAATAACGCGAACGCCGTGACGACCCGCCTCTCGGAGGTCGTGTCGCGACTGGCTGCTGCTTGCGCCTCCGTTTCGGCATCCAGCGACGAAATTCTGCGCGGGACGACCGAACTGAACGGGCGGTCCACGCGTCAGTCGTCGATGCTTCAGAACACGGCCGTCACGACAAACGCCGTTGCCGAAACCGTCGGCCAGAACTCCAAGCGGGCGGGCGAGGCCACCAGCGTGATTTCGGATACCAGCCAGATGGCTGAAAACGGCAGCCAGGTCATGAGCGGCGCGGAAAACGCCATGGCGCAGATCACCGTCTCCTCCGGCAAGATTTCCGAGATCATCGGCGTCATCGAGGATGTCGCTTTCCAGACGAACCTGCTGGCGCTCAATGCAGGGGTGGAAGCCGCACGTGCAGGCGAAAGTGGCAGAGGGTTTGCGGTCGTCGCAACCGAGGTGCGCTCTCTCGCCCAGTCGACGGCCAATGCTTCGAACGAGGTGAAGGCGCTCATTCAGAAAAGCCAGGCGGAGGTGAAGGCAGGTGCCGAACTGGTCCGCAAGGCGAGCGAGCAATTTTCCCAGATCGTCTCATCCATCGCATTCGTCTCTTCGCTTTCCAGCCAGATAACCAACGAGAGCAACAATCAAAGTGCCAACCTTCGGCAGTTGTCGAGCGCCATGAAAGATCTCGATGAGCTCAATGCCCATAGCAACCGGCTGGTCGGCAATCTTTCGGCCTCCACCGAGAGGACAAGCCGGGAAATGGAGGCACTAGCCGAGATCGTCAATCTGTTCCGCATCGACAAGCGAGGGCACCCCCGCGCCAGATCCAATCAGGCTGCCTGAAGCGTTTGTTGTGAGCGAGACGGACATTGCGGGACATGAACGCCGCTGTCAGCGTTTGTTCATTTTCCGCAGTCTACCTTCATAGAAACCGCCAATCCAGCGGCCAATCTGAAGGAGGAGAAGATGAAAAAGTTCATTGCCGCCTGCATCATCGGGCTTGGATGCCTCACCACGACTGCGGCCCCCACCCTCGCTGATAGTTTCAGCATAACGATTGGCGATCGGGGCTACCGGCCGTCCGGACACTATTATCGGCCGGGTTACCATCGCTACCACCGCCCCTACTACCGCCAGTATTCCAGGCACCATTACCGGCCCTACTGCAGGGTCCGGAGCGTCCAGTACCGCCATCACGGGCGTTGGGTCACCAGGACCACACGCGTCTGCCGGTAAGTCGATTTCGACGACCAGGCCTCGGCATGGCTGACGGGGTCGTTCGGACCGCGGCACGCGCTTCGCATTATTGCGAGGTCGAAAAACTGACTTGCTGCCAACGATGCAGCTTCGGATCGAAAGCAACCACGAGTTGGAAATCCTTGCGGTCCAGGCCTTTGTCGGTGTTGATATCGGCATAACCGCCAATCGCGAACCGGCAATCGGCGATCCAGCGGAAATCGCTCCAGGCGACATCGACCACATCCGGACGTTCTTCAACGAGCTGGCGGGATTTCTCGAATGCGAGGCTTCCCGGGCAGGTTTCGTCTTCGGTCGGCTCGCCCATGGCCATAAGAAGTGCCAGGCCGGCGATCGGCACGACGAAGGCGACGCTCTTTACGATATTCGCTCCCATGACGGCTCTCCCAAGCTTCGAACCCGAAGCAGCCGAACCCAAGAACAGGGCCTCACCATCCGGAACAGCGCCTGATCATGCTAGAAATGATAGCATCATTTCGGCTGGCCCGCCAAGCTTTGCGGAAAGGGCTCATGGTCCCTACACCGCCGATTTGGGGTATTGCCAATTTCAACTTTATTTTCATAGGAAATGAACTAGGACGATCAGGCTTGGAGTCTCCTTGATGGATAGCGCATGAAATTCGGAACAAGCGGCCTTCGGGGCCTCGTGAGTGATCTGGAGGGCCGAGCTTCATCCCTCTACACCCAGGCCTTTGCCCGGCATCTCCTGGAAACGAGCGCTGCCCGGCCCGGTGACGCAGTTCTGGTCGGCCGCGATTTTCGTCCGTCGAGCCCCGACATTGCCGCCACCTGCATCGCCGCACTCAGCCAAGCCGGCCTTTCGCCCATAGACTGCGGCGCCATCCCGACGCCGGCGCTGGCGCTCTACGGACTTCATCTCAAGGCCGCATCGCTGATGATCACCGGCTCGCACATCCCCGCGGACCGCAACGGCATCAAGTTCTACCGGCCCGACGGCGAGATCGACAAACAGGACGAGATGCGGATCACGGCGATCGCCGCCGAACTGGACAGGAGCGAGATCGACGCGACGCGTAGCGAAGCGCCTGATCATTCCGTGCAAGTCGAGACGTTGTTCCTTGCCCGCAATGCGGCAATGTTGCCGCAAGGCGCGCTCGCCGGCCTCAAGGTCGGCGTCTATCAGCATTCGACGGTTGCCCGCGATCTCATGGTCCGGGTTCTTGAAGGTTATGGCGCACACGTGGTGCCGCTCGGCCGTTCGGAAGATTTCATTCCGGTCGACACGGAAGCAGTCTCGGCCGAGACGATCGCCCTCCTCAAGGGTTGGGCGCGCGAATACCGGCTTGACGCAATCGTCTCCGCCGATGGCGACGGCGACCGGCCGCTGGTTTCCGACGAAACGGGGGAGCCATTGCGCGGCGACCTTTTGGGCCTGATCGCGGCAAAGTTCCTGAAAGCGCGGATCATCGTGACGCCGGTCACCTCCAATTCGGGCATCGAGGCGGCCGGGGATTTCGAAGTGGTCCGCACCAAGGTCGGATCGCCTTTCGTGATCGCCGGCATGCTCGCGGCAGTCGAAGCCGGCAAGACGGGCGTCATGGGTTTCGAGGCGAATGGCGGGCTTTTGACCGCCTCACCGTTCGAAGCCGGTGCCGCCACGCTTTTAGCGCTTCCCACCCGCGACGGTTTCCTGCCGGTTCTGGCGACGCTTGTCCTCGCTGCCCGTGAAAAGAAGCCCCTGTCGCAAATCGTCGCCGGTTTCCGCCTGCCGTTTGCGGCGGCCGACCGGCTGGAGAATTTCCCGGTCGAGACCAGCGCCGCGCTGATGTCCTATCTCAGGCAATCCGACGACAATCTTGCAGCCTTTCTCGCGCCGATTTCGACAGTCGCCGCCAAAAGCGATATCGATGGCCTGCGGGTGACGCTTGAGGACCGGCGGATCGTGCATTTCCGGCCATCGGGCAACGCACCGGAAATGCGCTGTTACGTCGAGGCCGGGACGGAAGACGAGGCGAAGGCCCTGTTACATGAGGGGCTGAACCTCATCCGCGCCTGGGCCGCAAAGCTTGAACGATAATTGGACGAGAACTGCCGGAGATATTGGAATGAATAGCAAGATCATCCCCGTCATCATGGCCGGCGGCAAGGGAACGCGGCTCTGGCCGCTGTCTCGCGCGAGCGCGCCAAAACAGTTCATTCAGTTCATCGGCGACAAGACGTTGTTCCAGGCGACGCTGTCGCGCGTTTCGGACCCGAAGCTCTATGAGGCTCCGGTCGTCATCACCAACGAGGATTTCCGGTTCCTGGTGGCAGAACAGGCCCGCGAACTCGGCATCAAGCTCTCCGGCATCCTGCTCGAGCCCGTCGCCCGCAATACGGCCCCGGCCGTGGCCGCCGCTGCCGCCTTCGTCGAAGGCCGATTTGGCGAGGATGCCATCCTGCAGGTGCTTGCCTCGGATCATGAGATCACCGCCGATGCCGGTTATTTCGATGCGATCCGCATCGCCAAACAGACGGCTCTCTCCGGCAAGCTCGTCACCTTCGGCATTGCTCCGACGGAACCCGCCACCGGGTATGGTTATATCGAGATCGGCGAGACGCTTCCTTCAGGCGCCTGCACGGTCAAGCGTTTCGTCGAAAAGCCGGGCCTTGCCGAGGCCGAGAAGATGCTGTCGACCGGCGGTTTTGTCTGGAACTCGGGGATCTTCATGTTTAAGGCCGGGCAGGTGCTGAGCGAACTTTCCAACTTCGCGCCCGAGGTCGAGGCCGCCGCCCGTACTGCACTTGCCAAGGCTTCGAGCGATCTCGACTTCACCCGCCTCGACGCGCAGGAATTTGCCGCAAGCCCGGATATCTCCGTCGACTATGCGCTCATGGAAAAGACCTCCAATGCCGCGGTCGTGCCCTCCTCGTTCACCTGGTCCGATCTCGGAAGCTGGGACGCCGTCTGGAAGCTCGGAGCCCGTGACGAGGCCGGCAACGTCGCTTCCGGCAAAACGACCCTGATCAACACGAAGAACTCGCTGGTGATGTCTCGCACCAGCCATCTTGCCGTTCAGGGCCTGGATGGCGTCGCCGTCATCGCCAGCGAGGACGCCGTCTATATCGGCCGGCTGGAAGACAGCCAGGATGTCGGCAAGATCGTCAAGCAGCTCGCCGCAACCAAGGCGACCGCGGCGCTGACCGAAACCCATCCGACCTCCTATCGGCCCTGGGGCGGTTATACGTCGGTGCTCAACGGCGACCGCTTCCAGGTGAAGCGGCTGTTCGTGACGCCCGGCAAGAAGCTCTCGCTGCAGAAACATCACCACCGCTCGGAACACTGGATCTGCGTCAAGGGTACCGCGGAAGTGACAATCGGCGAGGAAACCCGGATCGTGCGGGAAAACGAGTCGGTCTATATCCCGCAGGGCGAGGTGCATCGGCTCGCCAATCCAGGCAAGATCATGCTCGAGATGATCGAGGTGCAGACCGGATCCTATTTCGGCGAGGACGACATCATCCGCATCGTCGACGAGTTCGGACGCGGCTGAGGAGGCTCGGCGAATATCGGCTCAGTCGATCTCGTGGCGATGGTCGAGGTACCATTGCACGAAGGCCTTGACGCCTTCCTCCAGGCCGATCTCCGGCTTGCGGCCGGTCAGCGCCACGAGAAGATCGGGGCTGGCGAAGGTTCTCGGGACGTCGCCCTTCTGCATCGGCAGCATCTTGCGCTTGGCCGGTTTTCCCATGATCCGTTCGATGGTTTCGACGAAGTCGATGAGGCCCGAGGGCTGGCCGCCGCCGATATTGACGACGCGGAACGGTGCCTGATGGGAAAGCGTATCGATGCCGGCAACGCGATTATCCTCGCCCGGATAGACCTTGGACAGGTCGATGATCGAGTTCACCAGGTCGTCGATATAGGTGAAGTCGCGGCTCATCTTGCCTTCGCCGTAGATCTCGATCTCGCGATCCTCGATCATCGCCTTGACGAACTTGAAGAGCGCCATGTCCGGCCGGCCCCAGGGGCCGTAGACCGTGAAGAAGCGGAAGCCGGTGATCGGCAGCTTGTAGAGATGCGCGTAGCTGTGCGCCATCAGCTCCGTGGCCTTCTTGGTCGCCGCATAGAAGGTCAGTGGTTCGTCGGCCCGATCGGTTTCCCGGAAAGGAATATCCGGATTGGCGCCGTAGACCGACGATGTCGAGGCGAGCATCAGATGACCGACGCCGTAGTTGCGGGCGATCTCCAGGATGTTCCAGGAACCGACGAGATTGGAATCGAGGTAAGCCTTGGGGTTTTCGAGGCTGTAACGCACGCCGGCCTGGGCGGCGAGGTGGATGAGGACATCCGGCTTGAAATCCTCGACGGATTTGTCGAGCAGCGACTTGTCTTCCAGCATGCCGATCACCGGGCGAAAGGCAGGGAATTGAGCGAGCCCGGCATTGCGGGCTTCCTTGAGGCGCAGGCTGTAATAGGGCGTCATCCCGTCGAAGCCGAGAACCTCGTGGCCATCCTCCAAAAGGCGTCGCGCCAAGTGGAAACCAATGAAGCCTGCCGTTCCGGTGATGAAATAACGCATGTATGACCCGCTGTCGCTCTGCGGCCGATCCCATAGCGCGGATATTCCGCCCTGTCATCCGAGCGGCAGGAAGTTATTTTATCGGCGGGATCGCGCTGGCCCTCAGTGAAAGAGCCGCAGCCGCGCCGGCGGCACGCCCGGCCGGCCATTCTTGCGATCGACGGCGAACTGGATGAGGTCCATGGAAGCTTGGTCGGTCAGCGGTTTTGCCATTACGCCAAGGACCCCGGAGACACCCGCCGCCACCAGCCCCGGATTGCCGGTGATCATGATCACCACAATGCCGCATTCCGCCAGTGTCTTGGCGATCTCCGGGCCGGTCTCGCCATCGGCAAGCCGCACGTCCACAAAGGCGATATCCGTGTCACGGGTATAATTCAGCGCCACGGTCATGTCGGGGGCTATTCCGACGACGTCATGCCCGCTTCGATGAATGGCGTCCTCGATATCCATCGCGACCAGCAGACTGTCTTCGACGATCAGGAAACGATATTCCAAGGGCAGATCCTCCCAGACTGAAGGACGCAAATAGACTCCGATCGCCGCTTGGCAATAGGAGCAGGGCCCGATATCGATTTTTTGATCTAGCTCCCCCTGGCGTCGAGCCGCAGAACGGGGCGCTTGGTGATTGATTTGCCGGCACAGAGGTGGTGAGGGCCGCATTGCCGGCTCAGGTTCGGCAAGCGGAACATGGCTGCATCTCTCGAACACCTCCTCGCTCAAGATTTCAGACACTTACGAAAGGTGACCGGTAGACAGGAACCACTCAAAAACTGGTGGGTTAGCTCTTCGGAAGTCCAATGAAAAGGAGAAGACCCATGAAGAAGATCATTCTGGCGTCCTGCGCTATTCTTGCCGCTTCCTTCGCAACCCAGGCCGGCGCACAGCAAGGCACCGTCAACGGTGCAGCCGGCGGAGCTGTCACCGGCGCAATCGTCGGTGGCCCTGTGGGCGCAGCGGTCGGCGGTGTCGTCGGCGCCGTGGCCGGTACCGCGCTCGATCCGCCGCCGCGCGAAGTCGTTACCTATGTCGAGGAACAGCCTGCTCCGACCGCATCCGTGACGGTCGAACAACCGATCGTTGTCGGCAAGCCGATCCCGCAGAGCGTCGTCGTGACCCCGGTGCCCAGCAATCCGAAATATGCCTACACGGTGGTGAACAATCAGCGCGTGATCGTTGATCCGCAGACGCACACCGTCGTGCAGGTTATCCGGTAAGCAGGGTCGCAAGTTCCCTTCAAGCCAACCAACGCAGACAGGCCTCGCCAACTTCCGGCGGGGCCTGTTGCCGTTCGAGCAGTCTGCTAGACCAGGACGACTTGATCGACGCGATCTTCATGGCCGAAGAATTTCAAATAACGCTCCACTTCGGCCGGGTCCCCGGTTGCCTTGCGCGGATTGTCCGAGAGTTTTACCGCCGGCCGGCCATTCGCCTCGCTCACCTTGCAGACGATGGAGATCGGCATCAGGCCGGCAATCTCGTGCGGCGCACAGCCGGCGAAATCGTTGGTGAGGTTGGTGCCCCAGCCGAAACTCATGCGCACGCGGCCTTCAAAATGCCGATAGGTATCGATGATCGCATCGACGTCCAGCCCGTCGGAGAAGATCAGCAGCTTTTCCCTGGGATTGCGCCCCATCTTCTTCCACCAGGCAATGATCTTTTCGCCGCCCTCGATCGGCGGGGCGCTGTCGGGGCGGAACCCGGTCCAGTCAGCCACCCAGTCGGGCGCATCGCGCAGGAACGCCGCCGTGCCGAAGGCGTCCGGCAGGACGATCAACAGGTTGCCGCCATAGAGCCGGTTCCAGTCCTTCAGGACCTGGTAAGGGGAGGCGCGCAGCTGCTCGTCAGTCTCGGCGAGTGCCGCAGCCACCATCGGCAGCTCATGCGCATTGGTCCCCACCGCTTCGAGATCGGAGTCCATCGCCAGCAAGACGTTGCTGGTGCCGGTAAACGCTGGGCCAATACCTTCCTTGAGCGCTTCGACACACCAGCGCTGCCAGAGGAAACTGTGACGACGGCGCGTACCGAAATCGGAGATGCGCAGGCCCGGCAATGCCTGCAGCCGCTCGACCTTTTCCCACATCTTGGCCTTGGCCCGCGCATAAAGCACATCGAGCGTGAAGAAGCCCAGCGAGCGCATCGCGGAACGGGAGCGCAACTCGTTGATGATCGCGAGTGCCGGGATTTCCCAGAGCGTCGTTTCCATCCATTTGCCGTGGAAAGTCAGTTCGTACTGGCCGTCATGCTTCGAAAGTTCGTATTCCGGCAGCTTGTAGGTCGACAGCCAGTTCAAAAATTCCGGCTCGAAGATCTGCTTGCGGCCATAAAACGTGTTACCCGCGAGCCAGATCATCTCCTTCTTCGACAGACCCACCGTGCGGGCATGGTCGAGCTGTTCGCGCAGCGCGCCTTCGTCGATCTCCTGCGCCAGCTTGACGCTGGTCGTACGGTTGATCAGCGAAAAGGTGGCGTCCACATCCGGATAGAGCTTCCAGATCATCTGCAGCATCAGGAGCTTGTAGAAATCCGTGTCGATCAGACTGCGGATAATCGGGTCGAGTTTCCAGGTGTGGTTATAAACCCTGCTCGCGATATCGGTCTTGGTCATGCCTGCCCCTGCCCCGGCCGTTCCGGGCCGGCTCCGCCGATTTCGATGCATATGGAGGCAACGGCTGATCAACCTCCGGGCATTTTTATCGAAAAAAATGCAGAGTAAGTCCAGACGCAATTCGGCCGCGAGGGATCGCGGCCAAAAAAATCAAGGATGATGCCCCGTCAGTTGCCGGACTGCGATGCCGGCGGCGTGGCAGCTGGCGGAGTGGAAGGATTGGCGGTCGGCGGCGCATTCGGATTAGCCGGCGTCGTGCTGCCAGCCGGCGGCGTGGCCGTCCGGTCGGCCGGCGGCGCGGTGCTTTCGCCCCACCATTCGGCGCCGGCCCAGGCGACCATTGCCAGAATAAGGCCGGCAATCAACATCTTCAGCACCGGCGCACCCCAGCTTCCCTGACGCGCTTCCGTGGCGGTTTCCACCACCGGCGGCGAACCGGCCCGATCCGGACGACGGGTATCGGCTTCCTGGGGATCGAAACGGGTGTTCATGATTTCGCTCCTTATTCGGCCGGAATGCCCGGCTCATGCACAAGAAACGGCCCGCAGCTACGAATGTTCCGGACGGGAACGGCTCAGTAGCCCGCCCGGCGGTCCACCACATGCTGCAAAGGTTCATCAGCCTCATAGCGTTCCATCTGGGTCTCCGCATTGCGGAACAGCGCCCGTACATCGGACGCGGAAGCCGCGTGCGGCGTGATGATGACATTGTCCATCGCCCAGAGCCGGCTATCTGCACCGAGCGGTTCTTTCTCGAACACATCCAGCGACGCGCCACCGAGAATGCCGTTGTCGAGCGCGGCAACAAGATCGCTCTCCACCTGGCTGCCGCCGCGTCCGGCATTGATGAAGACTGGTTTGCCCAGGGCGCCGCCCTGGCGAAGCTTTGTAAACAGCGAGGCATTGAAGATACCGCGCGTCTCCGGCGTCAGCGGCAGAAGACCGACCAGAATATCGGTGCGGGCAAGGAAAGCATCGAGCTCGCCGCCGTCAAAGGTCTCGACGCCCTCGATCGCCTTTTTGCTGCGCGACCAGCCGACGACATCGAAGCCCATGATCTTCAGCTTTCGGACCGAATCCAGGCCGAGCACGCCAAGGCCCATGACGCCGACGGTCAGGTCCTTCGCCTCCGGCTGCGAGAGTTCGCGCCACTGGCGTTCGCGCTGCTGCCCGAGATAGGCCGGCACCTGCCGGAGGTGGCTCAAGGCCTGCAGCACGATCCATTCGCTCATCCGCGTCGTCAGGCTCTCGTCGACGAAACGGACGATCGGGACGTCAGGCAGGCCGGGCATGGTGAGGATATAGTCAACCCCGGCGCCGCCGGAAAACAGCACCTCCAGCTTCGGTGCCCGCTGGAATAGGTCCGGGTCCGGCTTCCAGATCACCGCATAGCGCGCCTCGGAAATATCCACGCCGGGATCGGAGGCGTGCAGCACGGTGCGACCGGCAAAGGCGTTGGCGAGTGCTAAATCGATCTCGCGGCGTTCGAACTTGAGATCGACGACGACCGGATGTCTGGCGGGCATGGACGGAATGACCTTGATTGCTGTGACTATTGATTGATGGCTTCGGTCTCGACCGCTTCGAGATGGAAGGCGGCGGCCATCAGCGCGCGGGTATAATCCTGCTTCGGCGCCTGGAAAATCTGGTCGGCGGGACCTTCTTCCACCACCTTACCGAGCCGCATGACGATGACGTGGTTGGCGAGAGCCTTCACGACCTTGAGATCGTGACTGATGAAGAGATAGGCAAGATCGTGCTTCTTCTGCAGGTCGCGCAGGAGATCGACGACCTGCGCCTGAACGGTCATGTCGAGCGCCGAGGTCGGCTCGTCTAGCATCACGAACCGCGGTTTCAGCACCATGGCGCGGGCGATCGCGATGCGCTGCCGCTGGCCACCGGAAAACTCGTGCGGATAACGCCAGCGCGTTGCGGGGTCGAGGCCAACCTCGGTCAAAGCCCAGGCGACGCGCTCGTCGCGGCCATCGGGGGAAAGCGACCGCTCATGCACCTTCAGCCCCTCGGCGACGATATCGCCGACCGACATGCGGGGGCTAAGCGACCCATACGGATCCTGGAAGACGACCTGAAGACGGTCGCGGAAGGGACGCATTTCCTTGAAGGAGAACTTGTCGATATCAGTTCCGATGAAGGCGATGCGGCCCTTGGAGGAGATGAGCCTTGCGAGCGCCAGACCCAGCGTCGTCTTGCCGGAACCGGATTCGCCGACGACGCCGAGCGTCTCGCCGGCCCGCAACTCGAGATCGACGCCATCGACTGCCTTCACATGATCGACCACCTTGCGCAGGAAACCCGCCTTGATCGGAAACCAGACACGGATGTCCTTGCCTTCCATCACCACCGGCTTCGAGGGATCGGTCGGCGGCGGCTCGCCACGCGGCTCAGAGGCAAGCAGGTGGCGGGTATAGGCGTGCTGCGGGTTGGCGAAGACCTCCTCGACCGTGCCGGTCTCGACGATCTTGCCCTTGGTCATGACGCAGACCCGATCCGCAAATTTCCGGACGATGCCGAGGTCATGGGTGATGAACAGCATCGACATGCCGTGCTCGCCCTTCAGCCCGCGCAGAAGATCGAGGATCTGGGCCTGCACGGTGACGTCGAGCGCCGTGGTCGGCTCGTCTGCTATCAGCAGTTTCGGGCGGTTGGCGAGCGCCATGGCGATCATCACGCGCTGTCGCTGGCCGCCCGACAGCTCGTGCGGATAGGCCTTCAGGCGCTTTTCCGGCTCGCGAATGCCGACCTGGTTCAGGAGCTCGAGCGTCCGGATACGCACTGCCTGGCCGTTGATTCCGTGGTGAAGCTCAAGGATCTCGCCGATCTGCCTTTCGATCGAATGAAGCGGATTGAGCGAGGTCATCGGCTCCTGGAAGATCATCGTGACATCGTTGCCGCGCACCCGCCGGAGTTCTGGCTCGGATGCCTTCAGCATATCCTTGCCGCCGAACAGTATTTCGCCGGACGGATGGCTTGCCGAAGGATACGGCAGTAGCTTGAGGATCGAATTGGCCGTCACCGACTTGCCGGAGCCGGATTCCCCGACCAGCGCCATCACTTCGCCGGGCATGATGTCGAACGAGACCCTGTCGACGGCAATCGAGGTGTCTCTGCCCTGGTGGAAGGCGACGGAGAGATCGCGGACGGAAAGAAGCGGCTCTGTCATCGGCCAAGGCTTTCGATGAGTTTTTCGATCGTTTGCTCGTCTGGTTGCAGACGTGAAAAAGGCAGGCTTTCGCCCTGCGCCGGCCCTACACCCTTGTCGGCCGACAACAGGTGGGAGCAACCGGCAAGATCAGCTGTTGCAATATGGACTGCGTCCGGCAATTTACGCGCGGGATCACGGGCTCTGCAACTCGCTGCCGCGGAGAGTACTTCGCGGGTAACCGGCCGAACCTCCAACCAAGAACTGGAAGAAATCAGACTATCGTAGAAATCGATCAGGGCAGTGTCATGATTGCGGTAGGGCCGCACAAGCAGTTCCCCCAATGTCAACTCGCTGGTCACGAAACGCGGAGGCGTTTGGATCGGTGCGGAGGAAAAGAGCATTGCGATCCGTTCTGCGAGGCCACTTCTTGTTTCAAATCCAGCAATGAAAATATTGGTGTCGATATAGACGCGACCAACATTCTCCATCAGTAATCCCACTCGTCCCGCAACTCGCGAATCCGCGCCACGGCTTCCTCCGTAGATACTGACGGCCTGCCGTCCGAAAGCAGCCGGCGCCGTAGCTCCATGAGGTCTTTTGCCGGGATGGGTTTGCGCTCGGCCATACCGAGATCATCACGTTTTCTGCGCTCCTCCACCTCAACGACGATCTTCACGGTCGCGTCCCTCTCCAATCCCTCCCGCAGATCCTCGGGAAGGTTGGCGACTGGGTAATGCTCTCTGACGATCTTGTTCATGGCGTCACGCTCGCTGATATACCCGATAATCTAGCGCATCGATCATGCAATTACGACCCGCCATCACCCGAACGTCTTTCTGGGATCGAAAGCATCGCGCACTGCTTCGCCGATGAAGATCAGCAGCGACAGCATGATCGACATGGTGAAGAAGGCCGTGAAGCCCAGCCATGGCGCCTGCAGGTTGTTCTTTCCCTGAGAAATCATCTCGCCGAGAGATGGAGAGCCTGCCGGCAGGCCGAAGCCCAGGAAGTCGAGCGAGGTCAGCGTCGCGATCGATCCTGACAGGATGAAGGGCAGGAAGGTCAGCGTCGCGACCATGGCGTTCGGCAGCAGGTGGCGGGACATGATCGTCCAGTTGCCGACGCCGAGCGCGCGGGCGGCGCGGACATATTCGAAATTGCGGGCTCGCAGGAACTCGGCGCGCACCACGCCGACGAAACCGACCCAGGAGAAAAGCAGGAGGATGCCGAGCAGGACGAAGAAGCCGGGCGGCAGGATCGAGGCAATGATGAGCAGGATGTAGAGAACCGGCATGGACGACCAGATCTCGATGAACCGCTGCATCAGAAGGTCAGTCCATCCGCCGAAATACCCCTGGACAGCGCCCGCCGTCACCCCGATCATCGCGGAAAAGACCGTCAGCACCAGGCCGAACAGGACGGAGATGCGGAAGCCGTAGATCATGCGGGCGGTCACGTCGCGCGCCTGGTCGTCGGTGCCGAGCCAGTTCAGGTTGCCGAGGATGCAATTCGGGTCCTGATCTTTTTGCGGATAGGCGGCGCAGCGATCCGCTTTCTCCATCAGCCAGAAGGGTTCGGTCGGCGCCGAATGGGGAATGTTGGAGTTGACCGTCTGGTAGGAATAGCGGATAGGCGGCCAGACCATCCAGCCATTCGCCTGGATTTCCTGCTGGATATAGTCGGAGCGATAATCGGTTGTTGCCAGGAAGCCGCCGAATTTTTCCTCCGGATAGTCGACGAGGACCGGGTAGAGGATTTCGCCCTTGTAGGAGGCGACGATCGGCCGGTCGTTGGCGATGAATTCCGCAAACAGGCTGAGCACGAAAAGGACCATGAACAGCCAGAAGGACCAATAACCGCGCTTGTTGGCGCGGAAATTGGCGAGCCGCCGGCGGTTGGTCGGCGTGATCCAGGGCCGCTTCTGCGGCGTCTGCACGGCGGTCTTTGCGGCGGTTGCCTCCATCAGACATCCCTCCGCTCGAAATCGATGCGCGGATCGATCCAGGTATAGATCAGGTCGGAAATGAGGCTGACGAACAGGCCCATCAGCGAGAAGATGTAGAGCGTGCCGAAAACGATCGGGTAATCGCGGTTGACGATCGCGAGATAACCGAGGCGCCCCAGCCCATCCAGCGAGAAGATGTTCTCGATCAGCAGCGAGCCGGTGAAGAAGGCAGAGATGAAGGCGCCGGGAAAACCCGCTATGACGATCAGCATGGCGTTTCGAAACACGTGGCCGTAGAGCACCTGCCGCTCGTTGAGGCCCTTGGCGCGCGCCGTCGTCACATACTGTTTCTTGATCTCGTCGATGAACGAGTTCTTGGTCAGCAGAGTGGTTGTGGCGAAAGCCGAAAGCGACATGGCGATCAACGGCAATGTCAGATGCCAGAAATAGTCGATGATCTTTTCCCACCAGGAGAGTTCGGCAAAATTATCCGAAACGAGACCCCGCAGCGGGAACCAGTCGAAAAACGAACCGCCCGCGAAGAGTACGATCAGCAGAATGCCGAACAGGAAGCTCGGCACCGCGTAACCGATGATGATCGCGCCGGAGGTCCAGACATCGAAGGTCGAACCGTCCTTGACGGCCTTGCGGATGCCCAGTGGAATCGAGATCAGGTAGGAAACGATCAGGATCCAGAAACCGAGCGAGATCGACACCGGCATCTTGTCGATGATCAGGTCGAGGACCGAAGTATTGCGGAAGAAGCTCTCGCCGAAATCGAAGCGAATGTAGTTCCACATCATTTCGAGGAAGCGCGTCGCCGGCGGCTTGTCGAAACCAAACTGCTTTTCGAGCTTCTTGATGAATTCCGGATCGAGGCCCTGGGCGCCACGGTAACGGCTTTCCTCGCCTCCGCCCTGTTGCTGGAGCATGTCGCCGCCACCGCCGGAAAGCCGATCACCGGTGTCCTGACCCTGGATCTGGGCGATCACCTGTTCAACAGGCCCGCCCGGCGCGAACTGCACGACGAGGAAGGAAATCGCCATGATGCCAACGATCGTCGGTATCATCAGCAGGAGACGGCGAAGAATATAGGCGCCCATCAGAGCTCCCTGCCTGTCGTCACGGGGCTTGTTTCACCACATATCCCAATGCCGATCAAATGGCTCTTTCCTCTTTTCCGGTGCGAATCATACGGGTTCATTTGGAACAGGTGCCGGTCGGCGGCGCAAGTCCGCGCCTATTGCGTCATTTCGCAGGGTTTTTGGCCGACCAGGTCTCGGGGAAGCCGATGCTGTATTCCGGCAGTCTCTGCGGATGCGTGATGCGGTTCCAGTAGGCGATCCTGGCTTCGCCGGAATAGAACATCGGAACGACATAGTGGTTGGCGAGCAGCACCCGGTCCATCGCCTTGACGGCCGCCACCTGATCCTCCCGGTCCTGGGCAGCGGTGATCATGCTGATCAGCTGATCCACCGCCGGATCGGCGATGCCTGCATAGTTGCGTGATCCCGGCCGGCTGACGGACGCCGATCCCCAGTAGTCCGCCTGTTCGTTGCCGGGGTTCATCGTCTGGGCCCAGACCCCGTACATCATGTCGTAGTCGAAGCTGCGGATGCGATTGATATATTGCGAAGCGTCGACTATCCGGAGCCGGGCGTCGATGCCGATTTTCTTGAGGCTCGTCACATAGGGCATCACGGTGCGCTCCTGCGACTGGCTGTTCAGGAGAATTTCGAAACCCAAGGGTTGCCCGGTCTTGGCATTGAGCATCCGGTTGCCCTTTAGCTCCCAGCCGGCCTCCTTCAGCAGGCTGATGGCGGTGCGCAGGTTATCGCGCACCTTGTTCGGGTCGCCGCCGACGGGGTTGGTGTACGGAGTTGTGAACACCCTCGCCGGAACTTTGTCCTTCAATCCGTTGAGGATCTCCAACTCTTTTCCCTGCGGCAGGCCGGATGAAGCAAGCTCGGTGCCCCAGAAGAAGCTATCGACCCGCTTCAGGCCGCCATAGGCGAGGTTCTTGTTGAGATCCTCGAAGTCGTAGGCGTAGTTCAGCGCCTCGCGAACCCGCGCATCCTTGAAGATGTCGCGCCGCATGTTCGGCACGAAAGCCTGCATGACGCCGACGGCCTTGAAGGGATTGGTCAGCGCTTCCTTGATGACCCGCCCATCCTTCACCGCATCGAAATCATAGCGCGTGACCCAGCGGCTCGAACTGTTTTCCTGGCGGTAATCGATGTTGCCGGCCCGGAAGGCCTCGAATTCCACGTCGGCATCGGAAAAATAGGTATAGTTGATCGTCCGGAAGTTATATTGGCCGAGATTGATCGGCAGGTTCTTGCCCCAGTAGTCGTCGCGCAGTTCGTAACGAATGGTGGAGCCCGGCTGAACGGCGCCGATCTTGTAGGGGCCGGACCCCATCGGCGGCTCCAGGGTGGTGCGGGAAATGTCGCGCTGGTTGCCCTGTGCATCCTTGCCTTCCCACCAGTGCTTCGGCAGGACCGGAAAATCGCCGACGATCGAGGGTAGTTCGCGATTGTTCTTTTCGTCGAAGCGGAAGGTCACTTCGCGGTCGCCGGTCTTTTCAGCACCCGTGACGTGCCGATAGTAGCCGGAATAGAGGGCGCTATGCTCCTTCAGCTTCTCCAGGCTGAAGATCACGTCCTCCGGAGTGACCGGCTGGCCGTCCGCCCATTTCGCCTCCTGCCTCAACCGGAAGGTCACCGAAGACACATCGTCCGGATAGGACACGGCCTCGGCCAAAAGGCCGTAGGTACCGAAAACCTCATCCTCCGACCGCTTCATGAGCGTGTCGTAGATCAGGCTGACACCCGAAGCCGCGGTACCCCGGTCGATCACGAGGTTGAGGTTGTCGAATGTGCCTTCGTCGCCGAGGCGCAGCTCGCCGGCCTTCGGCGTGTTCACATCGACATAGGGGAGCTGCTTGAAGTCTGCCGGCAGCTTCAGGTCACCGACGACAGCCATGCCATGCCGCCATTTCGGCTCCTGGGCGGTCGCTGCCGATGTCCAAAGAGACATTGCTGCGAGAGCGATCACGAAAGCTATCTTCAGGCGGGCCAAGAGCATACGTTACCCCTTGTGAGTTTCTTTGTTGCGGTGAAGCATAGGGCAAAAGGCGGCGAAAAACAGGAGTTCCAAACTCACATCCGTTTTATCCGGCATTATGTTCCTGAAAATCGGCAAGGCGTTCGCCATCTCCATTTCACCAAAATCCTGTTTCACGGTAGTTTGGAAGCGATCAGGTGATTTGCGGCGGATGGCATGAGATCGATTTCGAGTACAATTATGCGGCTGACGACGGCTGCTTTCCTTTGCGGCACGTTCGCGGGATCGGTGGCAGCGCAGGAGGGCACACCGGCGAAACAACTTTTCGCCGGCGTCAAGCTTCCGAGCAAGGCGGAGGCGGAACCGCTTGGTTTCTATGCCAAGGGCTGCATGTCGGGCGCGGTGGCGCTGCCGACCGACGGGCCGACCTGGCAGGCGATGCGCCTTTCGCGCAACCGTCGCTGGGGCAATCCCGAACTGATCGCACTGCTCGAACGCTTCTCCGGCGACGCAGCAAGGCTCGGCTGGGGTTCCGGCATTCTCGTCGGCGACATTTCGCAGCCGCGCGGCGGCCCGATGATCAACGGCCATTCGTCGCACCAGATCGGCCTTGATGTCGACGTCTGGTTCACCCCGAAGCCCACTCAGCCGCTGACCGTGCAGCAGCGCGAAAGCTATCCCTTCACCTCCATGCTCGACAAGAGCAAGTTCCTGACCGTCGATTCCAACCGCTGGACCAGCACCCATGCCAAGCTGATCATGCAGGCCGCGAGCTATCCGCAAGTGGAGCGCGTCTTCGTCAATCCTGCCATCAAGAAGAAACTCTGCGAGACCTGGACCGGCGACCGCGACCTGCTTGGCAAGGTGCGGCCGATCTACGGCCATGATGAACACTTCCATATCCGCATCTCCTGCCCGCCGGGCTCCACCACCTGCCAGAAGCAGGCCGCAGTACCGAAGGGCGACGACTGCAGCAGCAAGGGATTTGCCTGGTGGTTCACCAAGGAGCCTTGGGCGCCGCCGCCCAAACCGGACCCGAACAAGAAACCGGTAAAACCGCGTCAGGTCATGCTCTCGGACCTGCCGAAGGCCTGTGCGGCCGTGCTTGCGGCCCCCTCGCGTTCCGAAGACGACGCGACATTCGGCGGCAGCGCCGTGGCCTACACGGCTCAGCCTGCCGCGTCGGCATCGGCAAGGACTGTCGAAGCGATCGTCAATGATCCGCCGTCCGCTTCCAGTGATATGCCGGTCCCGACGCCGCATCCGCTGCAATAGTTTCCCGACAAGGCCGGCAATCGAAACGCCGGCCCCTTCGCGACCTTCCCAAGACCGAAGCGGCACGCTAGAACGCATCACAAATCGATTGAAAATCGTTCTGGCGAGGACACCCAATCATGTCGGCCAAGCCTTGCATCGCGTTGATCGCACACGACCAGAAGAAGAATGACATGGCGGATTTCGCCCGCCATCACCAGGCAGCACTTTCCCGGTTCAACATCGTCGCCACCGGCACGACCGGCGGCCGGGTTCAAGATGCCTGCCCCGGTCTTGAAGTGACGCGGCTGAAAAGCGGCCCGCTCGGCGGGGACCAGCAGATCGGCGCGATGATCGCCACCGGCGAGGTCGACATGCTGGTGTTCTTCATCGACCCACTGAGCGCGCTTCCCCATGACGTCGACGTCAAGGCGCTGACGCGGCTGGCGACCGTCTACGACATTCCGATGGCACTCAACCGCGCCACCGCCGAAAAACTCATCGACTTTCAGAAGGACTAAGCTTCCCGATGGCCGATACCATGAAGACCGACAAACTGCCCTTTCCGATCCTGATCGGCGATATCGGCGGCACCAATGCCCGCTTCTCCATTCTCCTCGACGCCTATGCGGAACCGAAGCCGTTTCCGAACGTGCGTACTGCCGACTATCCGACGATCGACGATGCGATCCAGAAAATCGTGCTCGATTCGAGTTCCGTTCAGCCGCGCTCGGCGATCCTTGCCATCGCGGGACCGATCGACGGCGACGAGATCGATCTGACCAATTGCGATTGGGTGGTGCGGCCGAAAGACATGATCGCCCAACTCGGCTTCGAGGATGTGCTGGTCGTCAACGATTTCGAAGCCCAGGCGCTTGCCGTCGCGGCCATGCCCGATGAATACCGCGAGACGCTTGGGCCCAACAACGAGCCGCATATGGCATCGCGCGTCGTGCTCGGCCCAGGTACTGGCCTCGGCGTTGCCGGCCTCGTCTATGCGCGGCACATGTGGTTTCCGGTTCCCGGCGAAGGCGGACATGTGGATGTCGGCCCGCGCTCGGAACGGGATTTCGAGATCTTTCCGCATCTCAAGCGCATCGAAGGCCGCGTTTCTGCGGAAGAAATCCTGAGCGGGCGCGGCGTCGTCAACATCTACCAGGCCGTCTGTGCGGCCGACGGTCTGCAGCCCGCGTTTTCCGATCCGGCGGATATCACGGCTCACGGTCTGAACCGTTCGAATTCCCAGGCCGTCGAAACGCTATCGCTGTTTGCCACCTATCTCGGCCGGGTCGCCGGCGACATGGCGCTGATCTTCATGGCGCGCGGCGGCGTCTATCTCGCCGGCGGCATCTCGCAGAAGATCGTTCCCGCGCTGAAAGGCCCAGAGTTCCGCGCCGCCTTCGAAGACAAAGCGCCGCATACGGAGCTGATGGGCACGATTCCGACCTTCGTGGTGACCCATCCACAGGCGGCACTCGCCGGCCTTGCAAGCTTTGCCCGCACGCCCTCCGCCTACGGCCTTTCCATGGATGGCCGCCGCTGGCAACGCTAGGACCGGACTGAGATCATCGCCGCGGGCGAGGCCGGTTTTCCTGAAGACGGCCTGCAAGAGATGCTTGCGCAGTGCGGAAGCGGCCTTTACGCTCGCCCCAACAAGCTGTAACCGCTCGAAAAGACCGACCGACAAAAGCAGGGACTACGCCGCACATGACCGCAAATGACATGAAACTCGTAGTGGTCGGCGCAGCGGGTCGGATGGGCCAGGCACTGATCCGGGTCATTCATGAAACCGACGGCGTGGCATTGCATGCAGCGGTCCAGCGCGAAGGCTCGCCGTTCATCGGCAAGGATGCAGGCGAGCTCGCAGGTGTCGGAACGCTTGGGGTCCCCGTGACCGCCGATCCGCTTCAGGCTTTTCTGGATGCCGAGGGCGTGCTCGATTTCACCACACCCGCGACCAGCGTCGCCTTCTCCATTCTCGCCGCGCAGGCACGGATCGTCCATGTGATCGGCACGACCGGATGCTCGGTTGAGGACGAAGAAAAGTTCAAGGCGGCGGGCCGTCACGCGCGCGTGGTCAAATCCGGCAATATGAGCCTCGGCGTCAACCTGCTCGGCGTGCTTGTCGCGCAGGCGGCAAAGGCTTTGCCCGCCGCCGGCTGGGATATCGAGATCCTCGAAATGCATCACAAGCACAAGGTCGACGCGCCATCCGGCACCGCACTGCTGCTCGGCGAAGCGGCGGCACAAGGCCGCGGCATCGATCTCGCAAGCCAGTCCGTCAGGGTGCGTGACGGCCATACGGGCGCCCGCCCGACCGGCACGATCGGGTTTGCGACGCTGCGCGGCGGCTCGGTCGTCGGCGACCATTCGGTCATCCTTGCCGGCGAAGGCGAACTGGTGACGCTCTCGCACAGCGCGCGCGACCGCTCGATCTTCGCCCGCGGCGCGGTTGCCGCAGCGCTCTGGGCGCGCGACAAGAAGCCCGGCCACTATTCCATGCTCGACGTGCTCGGGCTTTCCTGAAAATCTTCCCGGAGGAATTCATCCCATGAGCGGAACTCTCGTCCTTGTGCGCCACGGCCAGAGCGACTGGAATCTCAAGAACCTTTTCACAGGCTGGCGCGATCCGGATCTGACGCCGCTCGGCATCCAGGAAGCCGAGGCCGGCGGCGAAGCGCTGGCAGCAACGGGCATCAAGTTCGACATCGCCTTCACCTCGGTGCTGAAGCGCGCCCAGGACACGTTGAAGATCGTCCTCGACAAGGTCGGCCAGCCGGGTCTTGAGACGATCCGCGACCAGGCGCTCAACGAGCGCGACTACGGCGATCTTTCCGGCCTCAACAAGGACGATGCCCGCGCCAAATGGGGCGAGGAACAGGTGCATATCTGGCGCCGTTCCTATGACATTCCGCCGCCGGGTGGCGAAAGCCTGCGCGATACCGGCGCCCGCGTCTGGCCCTATTACATGACGGAAATCCTGCCGCGAGTGCTGCGCGGCGAAAAGGTCCTCGTCGCCGCGCACGGCAACTCGCTTCGCTCGCTGGTGATGGTGCTCGACCGGCTCAGCAAGGAAGAAATCCTCAAGCTCAACCTCGCGACCGGCGTGCCGATGGTCTACACGCTCAAGGCCGATTCGACCGTCGCTTCCAAGGACATTCTCGGCGACATGTCCGGCGCGCACTGAGCTTTTGCTTTCAAAACATCCATGTGTTACACTGTACTGACAGCGTAACACATGGATTTGAAGATGACTGAGGCCACATTCACGTTCCGCGTCGAGGAAGAGCTGAAAGCCGCGTTCACTGAGGCTGCGAAAGCCGACGATCAGACAAGCGCGCAGTTGTTGCGCAAGTTCATGCGCGACTATATCAAGCAGCAGCAAGAAGCTGCGGATTACGATGTTTGGTTTCGCCAAAAGATCCAGAAGGCGATAGATTCGGCGAATGCCGGTGACCTTCTTTCCGAAGATGACGTCGAAACCGAATTCGCTGCCTTACGGGAAGAGGCGCGGAAGTCGTCCGCTCAATGAAGCTTCTCTGGACGCCGCAAGCGCGCCGCGACCGCAGAACAATTTTTGACTACATTCGCCCTGAAAATCCGATGGCCGCGGCAGCCATGGACGATCAGTTTGCAATGGCGGCAGGCCAACTCTCCCGCCATCCCTATTCGGGGCGTCCCGGCCGTGTTTCTGGAACGCGTGAACTCCTCGCCCATCCCAGTTATCTGATGATCTATGACGTGCACGAAGGCGCGGTGCGGATTTTAGGTATCATCCATACCGCCCGCCAATGGCCGCCCGAATAGGCGACTTCAATTCTCGATCGTGAACTGCACCATATCGGCCGGAAAGCGGCTGACGGCGTATTGGACCGGCACGCCTTCGGTATCGGTATTGAGCGCGCGGGCGACGAGGATGATGGCTCCCGGCGATAGCTGCAGGTCGGCGAGATCCGCCCCGTCCGCATGGGTAGCCGTCACTTCCGTCGAGACGCGCAGATAATCCGAGAGGCCGAGCATCCGGAATGCGACCGTGATCGAACCGCTTTTGCTGTAGGCCTCCTCAATGCCGCTGAAACGGTCGGCCGGAAACCAGGTCGTCGAGCGGGAAACCGGGCGGTGATCCGCCTTCCTCAGCGTTTCCAGCCGGATCACCGGCGTGCCTTCGGGAATGCGCAGCCTGGCCGACAGATCGGTCGAGGCCGGCTCCTGTGCCGAATGAAGCAGCAGGCCCTCCTTTTCCCGCGCCTGGTCGCCGATACCCTCGCTGAACCTTGTGCGCCGCGTGATCGGGAAATTCAGCCGTTCCTTGCGCTCGATCAGCGTGCCACGCCCCTGCACGGAACGGACGATGCCTTCCTGGGCGAGAGCGGCAAGCGCGCTTCTCACCGTATGGCGATTGACGCCGAATTGCGCAGCCAGCGTGAATTCCGGCGGCACCTTGCCGGTCGCGTCGTAGTCGCCGTTGGCGATCGAGGCGCGAATGCGATCGGCGATCTGACGCCAGAGCGCCACGCCGTTTTGCCGATGAACGTTTGCCTGCCCCGTATCCATGTCACACGCTTGTTATATGCGGAAGTTAGTAGTATAGGTAACTTGTATGGTTGTCTATATTAATAGACATTTTGGAGCTTGGCAATGGACCTGGCGAAACAAATCGGGCCGAACGCGGGAACCACCGGGCGCCGCCGTGCGGTTGGCCTGCTTGCGCGGGCGATGACGGACGAATTGCGCGCCGCCTGGGACAAGCTTCCGGCCAAACCGGAGGTCAAGCCCGTACGTGGGCCGGAGACCGGACTGGTGATGATCCGCGGCCGCATCGGCGGCGGCGGCGCGCCCTTCAATCTCGGCGAGGCGACGGTGACGCGGGCGACCGTGCTCCTGGCATCCGGCACTGCCGGCCATGGGCAGGCGCTCGGCACGTCTAAGGACAATGTCCGGCTTGCAGCCATTTTCGACGCGCTCTGGCAGGAGGCCGGCACGCGCGATTTCGTGGAGACCACGCTGCTCGCGCCCATCGAGGCCCGCATCGCGGCGGAGGACAAACAAAAAGCGGAGGAGACGGCGGCGACTCGCGTCGATTTCTTCACCATGGTACGGGGGGACGACTGATGAACATCAAGACGCAAGCGCTTTCCGGCGGGTTCGGGGAGCCGGTTTTCGAATCCCAGGGCGTGTTCCGCATGCTGATGGACGGCATGGCCCGTCCGGGAACGATCCGCACCGTCGGACCGGATGTCGGTCAGCCCGAGCCGCTTGGAGGAGCAGCCGGGGCGATCGCCGTGACGCTGTGCGACCATGAAACGCCCGTCTGGCTGAGCGCCGGCCTTGCCAAATCGGCCACCGGCGAATGGATCGGTTTCCATACCGGAGCGCCGATCACCCGCGAAAAGGCGGAGGCCCGCTTCGCCTTCGTTGAAGCCGGCGCGACGCTTGCCTCGTTCGGCCTGTTTTCGGCCGGCACCCAGGAATATCCGGACCGTTCGACGACGCTGGTCATCGAAGTCGCAGCACTTGGCGAAGGCCTGCCGCTGACGCTGACCGGTCCCGGCATTCCGCATGCAACGACCGTCATGGTGAAGGGTCTTCCGGAAGTGTTTCCACGGCTTTGGGCCGACAACCGGGCGCTCTTCCCGCGCGGCGTCGATGTCATCCTGACGGCCGGCAAGAGCCTGCTGTGCCTGCCGCGGACGGTACGGATCGCAACGCAATGAACGGATATCTGACTTTTTAGCCTTGGGGCCGCCTGCTCGGGGCAGCCGCTGGGGCCGAACGACCAAAACCCTTCCCGCGTCTTCCATGGAATGCCGGTGATGGCCAGGAGAATGAACCATGTATGTTGCCGTCAAGGGTGGCGAGGCCGCCATCAACAACGCTCACCGGCTGCTGGCCGACCGGCGTCGGGGCGATCGCTCGCTCCCTTCCGTCACCATCGAGCAGATCGTCGAGCAACTGGGCCTCGCGGTCGACCGGGTGATGGCCGAGGCCTCGCTTTTCGACCGGGCGCTCGCGGCGCTTGCTGTCCGCCAGTCGCGCGGCGACATGATCGAGGCGATCTTCCTGCTGCGCGCCTATCGCACCACGCTGCCGCGCTTCGGTTCCTCCGTTCCGGTCGATACGGCCGCCATGAAGGTCGAGCGGCGCGTGTCGGCGACCTACAAGGACCTGCCGGGCGGCCAGCTTCTCGGCCCGACATTCGACTATACCCACAGGCTGCTTGACCCTTCGCTGCTCACCGACGAACCGGTCGATGAGCCGGAGCGCCGCGATACGCCGGAAGAGCACATCATGCGGGTTTCGGACATTCTCGCCCATGAAGGCCTGATCGAACCGGACGGCGAGTTTTCCGAGGACCATCAGGCCGGCGACATCACCCGCGAGCCGATGGAATTCCCGATGAGCCGCGATCTGCGCCTGCAGGCGCTCGCCCGTGGTGACGAAGGTTTCCTCTTGGCGCTCGGTTATTCCACCCAGCGCGGTTACGGCCGCAACCACCCGTTCGTCGGCGAAATCCGCATTGGCGAAGTGGAAATCGAGATCGAAGTCGCGGAGCTCGGCTTTGCCGTTTCGCTCGGCCGCATCCAGGTCACCGAATGTCAGATGGTCAATCAGTTCAAGGGTTCGTCCAAGGCACCGCCGCAGTTCACCCGCGGTTACGGCCTGGTCTTCGGCCAGAGCGAGCGCAAGGCGATGTCGATGTCGCTGGTCGACCGGGCGCTGCGTGCGGAAGAGTTGGGCGAGGATATTACCGCGCCGGCGCAGGACGAGGAATTTGTGATCTCGCATTCGGACAACGTCCAGGCGACCGGTTTTGTCGAGCACCTGAAACTGCCGCATTACGTCGACTTCCAGGCCGAGCTTGCGCTGGTGCGCAAGATGCGCTCGGACATCGAGGCGGCGCGCAATGGCGGCAATGGCGTTAAGGGCGGCCTGCAGGAGGCCGCCGAATGACCGTGATGTCGGTTCGGCCGCAGTTCAGAGGCGGCTCAATCGCCTCCGCCGTCACCATCGCAGGCGCCGCCCGCGCTGCCGCTGTCGCAGCTGCTCACGGAACCTCCGGCCCAGCCGCCGTCGCTGCCCGCATTGGCAATCCGGGCATCCTTAGGGGGTTTGATGACATAAAAGGGAATGATGATCCCGCAGGCGATGAAGGCCGCGAAGACGGCCACGCCCAGCAATCCGTTCGAAGTGATGGCGTCCATGACAGCCTTTCCTTCTAGTTGGTTCATGCAGTCACAGGATACTCCAAGATGACGGACCTCGCCACCTACAACTTCGCCTATCTCGACGAGCAGACGAAGCGGATGATCCGCCGCGCGATCCTGAAAGCGATCGCCATCCCCGGTTACCAGGTGCCTTTCGCCTCCCGCGAGATGCCGATGCCCTACGGCTGGGGCACCGGCGGCGTGCAGGTGACCGCCGCGATTATCGGCCCGGAAGACGTGCTGAAGGTGATCGACCAGGGTGCCGACGATACGACCAATGCGGTCTCGATCCGCGCCTTCTTCCAGAAGGTCGCCAATGTCGCCGTCACCACCCATACCAAGGACGCGACGATCATCCAGACCCGCCACCGCATTCCCGAGCACAAGCTCGCCGAGGGCCAAGTCCTCGTCTACCAGGTGCCGATCCCGGAACCCTTGCGCTTCCTCGAGCCGCGCGAGACCGAGACCCGCAAGATGCATGCGCTCGAAGAATACGGGCTCATGCATGTGAAGCTCTACGAGGACATCGCCCATAACGGCCGCATTTCGAAGACCTATGCTTATCCGGTGAAGGTCGCGGGCCGCTACGTGATGGACCCGTCGCCGACGCCAAAATTCGACAATCCGAAAATGCACCGCTCGGAGGCGCTGCAGCTGTTCGGCGCCGGCCGCGAAAAGCGCATCTACGCGGTGCCGCCCTATACGGACGTCGTGAGCCTCGACTTCGAGGATCATCCGTTCGAAATCCAGACCTTCGACAAGCCCTGCGCGCTCTGCGGCGCCGAGAACGTTTATCTCGACGAGGTGGTGCTGGACGACAGGGGTGGCCGCATGTTCGTCTGCTCGGACACCGACAATTGCGAGGACCGCCGCGAACACGGCCATGCCGGCGCTCTGCTGGCACCCGTCAATGAGGCAGCTGAATGACACTGGTTGTGGCTTACCCCCCTCTGTCCTGCCGGACATCTCCCCCTCAAGGGGGGAGATTGGATAGACACGCCCGCTCGATCCCTCTTGAAGACACCGCTTATCGAACTGCCCGATCCCATTTGGGGCTGAGGCTTACCCGCTTGCCGATCTCCCCCCTTGAGGGGGAGATGTCCGGCAGGACAGAGGGGGGTGAACCCCACGCGCCGACATTCAAGGACAAAACGCCATGACCGACACCCCTCTTCTCAAAGTCAGCGGCGTCTCGAAATTCTATGGCAGCCGGATCGGCTGCAAGGATGTTTCCTTCGATCTGTGGCCGGGCGAAGTGCTTGCCATCGTCGGTGAATCCGGCTCCGGCAAGACGACGCTGCTCAACTGCCTGTCGACCCGGCTGATGCCGACGGCCGGCAGTGTCGAATACCGGATGCGCGACGGCAATTTCCGCGACCTCTACCATATGAGCGAGGCCGAGCGACGCTTCCTGATGCGCACCGACTGGGGCTTCGTGCACCAGAACCCGGCCGACGGCCTGCGGATGACGGTTTCGGCCGGCGCCAATGTCGGCGAGCGGCTGATGGCCGTCGGCGACCGGCATTACGGCAAGATCCGCGAGACGGCGAGCGACTGGCTGACCCGCGTCGAAATCGGCACCGACCGCATCGACGATCAGCCGCGCGCCTTTTCCGGCGGGATGCGCCAGCGCCTGCAGATCGCCCGCAACCTCGTCACCGGCCCGCGCCTCGTGTTCATGGACGAGCCGACCGGCGGCCTCGACGTCTCGGTCCAGGCTCGCCTGCTCGATCTCGTGCGCGGCCTCGTCAACGATCTCGGCCTGTCGGCGATCGTCGTCACCCACGATCTTGCGGTCGCCCGCCTCCTGTCCCACCGGATGATGGTGATGAAGGACGGCTATGTGATCGAGCACGGGCTGACGGACCGGGTGCTCGACGATCCGCGCGAGCCTTATACCCAGCTTCTCGTCTCTTCCATTCTTCAGGTCTGAGGAAAAACGATCATGGCAACTCCCCTCGTCGTTTCCGAGGTCTTCAAGAGCTTCACCATGCATCTGCGCGATGGCATCAAGCTGCCGGTCGTCAACGATGTGAACTTTTCCGTCGCGAGCGGCGAATGCGTCGTGCTCGGCGGCCCGTCAGGCATCGGCAAGAGCTCGATCCTGAAGATGCTCTATGGCAACTATGCCGTCGATGCCGGCCAGATCCTTGTCGATCACAAGGACCGGCTCGTCGATATCGCTCGTGCCGATCCGCGCACCGTGCTCGACGTGCGCCGCCATACGCTCGGTTATGTCAGCCAGTTCCTGCGCACCGTGCCGCGGGTCTCCGCGCTCGACGTGGTCGCCGAACCGCTCGTCGCCCGCGGTATCCCGGCAGTGGAAGCGCGCGGCAAGGCGGCCGAGCTGCTGGGCAAGCTCAACCTGCCGCAGGAGCTCTGGACCCTGCCGCCCGCGACGTTTTCGGGTGGCGAACAGCAGCGGGTCAACATCGCCCGCGGTTTCATCACCAGCCACCGTATCCTGCTCCTCGACGAGCCGACCGCTTCGCTCGACGCCATCAACCGCCGCGTCGTCGTGGACATGATCGCGGACAAGAAACGCGAGGGCGTCGCCCTTCTCGGCATCTTCCACGACGAGGAAGTGCGCGAGGCGGTGGCAGACCGCGTTCTCGACGTCTCCCAATTTTCTCCGCGAAAGGCAGTCGCCGCATGAGCGTCAAGGTGGGGCTCGAGCCCGCAATCCACGAAACGGCAAATGTCAGCAATTCCACGCTCGGCCCGTATACGGAAGTTTCCGAGCGCTGCCGCATCAGCGAGGCCGAGATCGGCGCCTATTCCTACATCATGCAGGACGGCTCGATCTGGTGTGCGACGATCGGCAAGTTCGTCAACATGGCGGCCTCGGTGCGCATCAACGCCACCAACCACCCGACCTGGCGGGCGACGCTGCATCATTTCACCTATCGCGCCGCCAACTACTGGGACGACGCGGAAGACGAAAAGAGCTTCTTCGAATGGCGGCGCGACCATCGCGTCACCATCGGCCATGACGTATGGATCGGCCATGGCGCCACGGTGCTGCCGGGCGTCACTGTCGGCAACGGCGCTGTGATCGGCGCCGGTGCGGTCGTCTCGAAGGACGTCGCGCCCTATACGATCGTCGGCGGCGTGCCGGCGAAACTCATCCGCGAACGTTTCACAAAAGCGGTCGGCGAGGCGATGGACCGGCTTGCCTGGTGGGACTGGGATCACCTGAAACTGAGAGGTGCTCTCGATGATTTCCGGGCACTTTCGGCAGAGGAATTCGTGTCCCGTCATGCCACGTAACGGAAGCGTGACGGGCACTTTCGGAATATAATAAAATCGACATAAAACCGACATTCAGACTTCATCAACCATCGCTATCGAGCACTCAGAAAAAGGCTGAATTGGCGAGAGAGCATGAAGTTCGAGTTGAGGGACATCACCCGCCGTTTCGGCGACCGTATCGCGGTGAGCGCCGTGAACGTCGAGATTCCCCAAGGCCAGATGGTCGGCATCATCGGCCGCTCCGGCGCCGGCAAATCGACCCTGCTGCGCATGATCAACCGTCTGCAGGAGCCCAGTTCCGGCTCCATCTACTTCAACGGCGCCGAAGTCTCCTCCCTCAAGGGCCGGGCATTGCGCAACTGGCAGCGCGACTGCGCGATGATCTTCCAGCAGTTCAACCTGGTGCCGCGCCTCGACGTGATGACCAATGTGCTGCTCGGCCGTCTCAATCACCGTTCGACGACCATGAGCCTCTTGAAAATCTTCAGCCGTGACGAGCGCGTCATGGCGATGGCGGCGCTCGAGCGGCTCGGCATCGAACAGACGGCGTTGCAGGCTGCCGGAACATTGTCGGGCGGACAGCAACAGCGCGTGGCGATTGCCCGTGCGCTGGTGCAGGCGCCGAAAATGATGCTCGCCGACGAGCCGATCGCCTCGCTCGATCCGCTCAATGCCAAGATCGTCATGGACGCGTTACGCGACATCAACGAGCGCGAAGGCATCACTGTCATCACCAATCTGCACACGCTCGACACTGCCCGCAGCTATTGCGAACGGATTATCGGCATGGCGGGCGGCCGCGTCGTCTTCGACGGACCGCCGCAGGAGCTCAATGCCAATGCGGTGCGCGAGATCTACGGCTCCGACAGGGATGGCGCCGGGATCGACGAGACGATGACGTCGACCAGCCTCGCCTCCACCCGTCGCGGCGAGGCTCCGGTCGTGATCGACACATCCGGCATGATGGCCGAAGCCGCCGCCATGCGCTGACCCGTTTCCGGCTGCCGACCCGCGGCCGGAAGACTGACGCCCTTTCCGGGTTGACCACCCCAATCACCAAAGGAGACTTCCATGTCTGCATTCCGCAAGATCCTGATGGCGACGATCGCCATCGCTGCCGTCGCCGGCCAGGCCCACGCCCAGAGCGCACCCGTTCTGCGCATCGGCCTCGATGGCGGCGAAAACGAAGCCGACCAGGTTCGCCGCACCGAATGCGTCAAGCCGGGCCTGATCGCCGCGACCGGCGCTTCGGACGTCAAGCTTTTCCCGTCGCCGAACTATAACGGCGTCATCCAAGGCCTGCTCGGCGGCACGATCGACCTCGCCGTCATGGGTGCATCCTCCTACGCTTCGATCTACATCAAGGACCCGAACGCCGTTACCCCGGTCCTGACAACCAAACAGGCCGACGGTTCGACCGGCTACTACTCGATCATGGTTGCCCGCAAAGATTCGGGCATCAAGACGCTCGCCGATGCCAAGGGCAAGAAGATCGGCTTTGCCGATCCGGACTCGACCTCCGGTTACCTCGTACCTAACGTCTCCCTGCCGAAGGACATCGGCATGCCGGTCAAGCAGTACTTCTCCGAAACCGGTTTCGGCGGCGGCCACGAGAACCTCGTTCTCGGCATTCTCGACAAGAAGTTTGACGTCGGCACCACCTTCGGTTCGGCTGTCGGCGACTGGGCGCAGGGCTACTCGTCCGGCAACCTGCACATCATGGTCACTAAGGGCCTGCTCGACATGGACGACATCGTCCAGGTCTGGAAGTCCCCGCTCATCCCGAACGGCCCGCTGATGGTTTCCAACAAGCTTTCGGACGACATGAAGAAGAAGGTGACCGCCTACTTCGCCGAACTGCCGAAGAAGGACAAGGCCTGCTTCGAGAGCTTCAYGGGCGGCGGTTACGTCGATTGGTCGCCGGTCGACCAGAAGTTCTACCAGACCATCATCGACGCTCGTAAGGCCGTCATCGGCGGCTGATCCAACGTCTGATCAATATCTTGGCGGCGGCATCATGACGATGCCGCCGCTCGTTCAACAAGGATGCCCAGAATGGCGCACGTGGCCGAACCCGCTCAACTCAGCGGGCTGCAGGAAAGCTCCCGCACCATCCTCGACCATTATCAGCAACAGGTGCGGACCCGGCGGATCTATACCGTCGTCTCCATAGTGGTTTTCCTGATCGTGCTCGCTGCGTCGCTGGATTTCGCCAACGAAGCCAATTCCGGCAAGTTCTTCGAACGCCTTCCGTATTTCTTCGACTTCATCAAGAGCTTCGTGCCGAACAGCCCGCTGGAGATCTTCCGCGCCATGTTCGACCTGCCGTCGCCCTATGCGGACGGCTCGATCAAGTTCGACTATACGAGCGATCGCGTCTGGATCACCGACAGCTTCTACATTCCGAACTTCTTCTACCAGCTCGCCATTACCCTCAATATCGCGATCGTTTCGACCATTCTCGGTTCGACCGGCGCCTTCCTGCTCTGCTTCTTCGCCTCTTCCAACCTCGTCGGCTCGCGGGCAGTGCGTTGGGGAGTGCGGCGGATCATGGAAATCATGCGCGCCTTCCCGGAGATCGTCATCGCCGGCCTTCTCGCCGCCATCCTGTCGATCGGTCCGATCGCGGCGATCATCGCGGTCTCCTTCCACACCATCGGCGCGCTCGGAAAGCTGTTCTTCGAAGTGGTCGAGAATGCCGGCATGAGGCCGGACGAGGGCCTGCGGGCCTCGGGCGCCAGCTGGCTGGAGCGCGTCCGTTTCGCGATCCTGCCGCAGGTCCTGCCGAATTTCGTGTCCTACACGCTGCTGCGCACCGAGATCAACGTGCGAGCCTCGACCATTATCGGCGCCGTCGGCGGCGGCGGCATCGGCGAGGTGTTCAGCCTGTCGATCGGCCGCGACCACGCCGCCAAGACCTATGCGATCATCATTCTACTTCTGATTACGGTCATCTGCGTCGACCAGTTCTCGGCCTGGCTGCGCCGCCGGCTGATCGGCAAGCAATCGTTCGAATTCGGCCGGGGAGCTGCCTGATGTCCAATCTCGCCGTCAATGCCGCCGATCGCGAACGCCTGCTCACCGCCTATCCGGAAGTCTTTCACCGCAGCTTCATGCAGCGCTGGGGCCTGGCGATCGCCGCCGTTGCGGTCTTCGTTTACCTCGCCTTCTGCTTTTCCTTCTTCAACGTCATCCCGACCTTCGTGAACGGCAACTGGGACCGCGCGGCGATCTACATCCAGGACTGGTATTCCTGGCGGGCCCAGCCGCGCCTGCGCTTTCAGAACGGCCAGGTCGTGCCGCAATGGACGAGCCGCCGCCAATATCCCGAGGGTGCGACGATCGACTGGCTGAAGCCGACCTCGAACGGCGGCTACACGGTCCTCTTCGGCGGTGAAAACCGGCTTGAAGTCACCCCGAGCCAGATCGACGTCTATATCGACGGCAAATTCTATCCCGTTGCGATCAACGGCGACCGCGCGTCTCTGCCGGCAGGTGCGCCGGCGCGGATGGAGCAGGACGACAACAAGGTCAATGTCCGGTTCGGTTTTGCCGGCCAGGCGGAAATCCGCAGCAACCAGGTCTATATCCAGCGGCGTTTTCTCGGCTGGGCGAATTTTTTCTTCGACACGCACTCGCCGTTCTGGGGCCGCAGCTTCACCGATATCGCCGGGCTTATGTTCTTCGGCGAACGGCTCGATCCGGCTCAATCCAATGCCTCGCTGGCGCTCGACAACTTCCTGAACAATGGCAGCTGGCAGCACGGCGATATTCTCTCCAAGCTAATGCAGACGCTGGTCATGGCCTTTGTCGGCACGCTGTTTGCCACCCTCGTCGCCTTCCCGCTCGCCTTCGTCGCGGCGCGCAATATCACCACAAGCCGGCCGATGAACTGGGGGATGAAGCGCTTCTTCGACTTTCTGCGCTCCATCGACATGCTGATCTGGGCCTTGTTCTTCACCCGCGCCTTCGGCCCGGGGCCGTTGCCGGGGATCGCCGCCATCTTCTTCACGGACACCGGCGCGCTCGGCAAGGTCTATTCGGAAGCGCTGGAGAATGTCGACGACAAGCAGCGCGAGGGCGTCAAGTCGGTGGGGGCCGCACCGGTCATCGTGCAGCGCTACGGCGTCGTGCCGCAGGTGCTGCCTATTTTCATCTCGCAATCGCTGTATTTCTGGGAGTCCAACACCCGCTCGGCGACTGTCATCGGCGCCGTCGGCGCAGGCGGAATCGGTCTCAAGCTGCTCGAATCCATGAAGACCAATGCCGACTGGGATAAGGTCGCCTACATGGTCCTGCTGATCCTTCTCGTGGTCTTCGTCTTCGACAACCTCTCGAATGCGCTGCGTTCGCGGGTCATGGGCAAAAAGGGTCACTGACCGGCCGGATTATCATCATTCTGTCACGGAAATCTTTTAGCCGAAGGTCCTGTTTCGCCGGCCGGTAGACAGCTAAGGTCAGCCGGCCTTCTCCTGATTCCGGAATCCCGTTTTGCGCTACGCTCTCTATTTTTCGCCCGCCGAAAACCATCCGCTGACGAAGGCGGCAGCGCGTTGGCTCGGCCGTGACGCCTTTACCGCCGAGACGTTTCCGACGCCTGATGTCGAAGGCCTGTCCCGCGACACCGTCCATGAACTGACTGCCGATCCGCGCCGCTATGCCTTTCATGCGACGCTCAAGGCGCCGTTCGAACTGCATCCCGACCGGACGGAGGCCGAGCTCATCGATGCCGCCGAACGCTTTGCCGCAGAGACCACGGAGTTCGACATCCCGAACGTCATCGTCGGCCAGCTGGGGCGGTTCTTCGCGCTGGTGCCTGACACGATTTATCCGGAGCTCCAGTATTTCGCCGGACGCGTCGTCGAAGAGTTCGAACATTTTCGCGCGCCGCTGTCGGAGGACGATATCGCACGGCGGAAACCTGATATGTTAAGCTCTGCCCAGCGCGCCAATCTTGATCGCTGGGGTTATCCTTATGTCATGGACGAGTTCCGCTTCCACATGACGCTGACGGGCCAAGTCCCGGCCGAGGAGGCACCTGCCATGCGCCGCGAGCTCGATCGGCGCTTCGCCGATTTCGCCAACGCACCGCTGACCGTCGATGGGCTTGCCATCTTCGCCGAGCCCGAGCGCGGTGCCCCCTTCATCGCCCATCGCTGGCTTCGGCTGGCGTCCGCCTTCGAAAACAGAAAGACCGCATCATGACCGCCGAACTCGTGCTCACCAATGCCCGCATCGTGCTCGAGGACAGCGTGATCTCCGGTTCAGTCCAGATCCGGAACGGCAAGATCACCGATATCTCGGAAGGTAATGTCCATACCGGCGAGGATTTCGAGGGCGATTATCTGATCCCGGGCCTGGTCGAACTTCATACCGACCATCTGGAACAGCATTATTCGCCGCGTCCGGGCGTGCGCTGGAACACCACGGCGGCGATCCAGGCCCATGACGCACAGATCGCTACCTCCGGCATCACTACCGTCTTCGACTGCCTGCGCATGGGCGCCGACGAGGACGGCGGTTTTGCCCACGGCGAAATGCGCGCCATGGCGGATGCGATTGCCGCCGCCGGCGCCTACGGCCGCCTGCGCTCCGAACACTTCCTGCATCTGCGCTGCGAAGTCTCCGCCGACAATTGCATGGAGCATTTCGTCGACTTCGAGAACGATCCGCATGTCCGGCTCGTCTCGCTGATGGATCACGCGCCGGGCCAGCGGCAGTTCCAGACGATGGATCAGTACACCTTGTATTACCAGAAGAAGCGCGGCCTCAGCGACGAGGCATTCGCCGCCTTCGTGGCCAAACGCCAGGGAGAATCGGCACGCAACGCGACACCGCACCGCGCTGCGATCTCGAAGGTCTGCGCCGAGCGTGGCATCACCGTCGCAAGCCATGACGACGCGACGCTTTCTCATGTGGGCGAAGCGATCGACAATGGCGTTCGGCTGGCGGAATTCCCGACCAGTTTCGATGCGGCAAAGGCTTCCCACGAAGCGGGCATGAGCGTGCTGATGGGTGCGCCGAACATCGTTCGCGGCAAGTCGCATTCCGGCAATATCGCCGCCCGCGATCTGGCCGAGCGCGGCGTGCTCGACGTGCTCTCCTCCGATTACGTGCCGCTCAGCCTGCTGCATGCGCCCTTCGTGCTCGCCGCGGAGGTTGAAAGCATCTCGCTGCCGAAGGCGCTCGCCATGGTCACATCGACCCCTGCCCGTACCGTCAGCCTCGATGATCGCGGCCGGATCGCGACCGGCCTGCGCGCCGATATCGTCCGCGTCCACCACGAAGAGGGCGTTCCCGTCTCCCGCGCCGTCTGGCGGGAAGGCCGGCGGGTCGCCTGATGGACGCCAGGCCGACAACAGTGGAATCGGAGCGACGCGGCTGCATGGTCGCCGTCGTCGGCCCGAGCGGGGCCGGCAAGGACACGCTGATGGCCTATGCCGCCCGGTTCTTCGAGGGCCGCGATGACGTCGTCTTCGTGCGGCGGATTATCACCCGCAATGCCGCCGCCGGCGGCGAGGATCACGACGGCGTTTCCGAAGCGGAATTCGAAGCTCTGGAAAGGGCCGGCCGTTTTGCGGTCTCCTGGGGTGCCCACGGCCTGCGATACGGCATTCCCGCCGAGACGAAAGAGGCCATGGCAAGAGGCCAGCTGGTCGTCGCCAACGGCTCGCGTTCCGCGCTTGCCCGGTTCAAAGATACCTATCCGTCGCTCGTGGTCATCAACATCACCGCCAGCCTGAACGTGCTCGCCGCCCGGCTCGAAGCGCGCGGACGGGAAACGCGCGAGGAGATACTTCGGCGTCTCGAACGCAGTTCGCTTGCCGTGACCGGCGACTACCAGGTGGTGACGATCGACAATAGCGGATCGCTCGAAGATGCCGGCAAGGCCCTGGTCGACGCTCTCAACGGTTGCTTTGCGAGCCACCCGACTGGTTAGCGAAAAACGTTCGATCGTTCTTTAAAGTCCCTGATCCGGCTCTATGTGCCTTTCCTTATATTATGAAAGGAAAAAACCATGGGGCAGAACAAACCGCGCGACAGGCACCATTCCGATGGGGCAACAGCCATCGATCTGGAAGCGCGAGTCGTTGTTCTCGAAATCGTCTCCATGACGGCTTTGGCGCTCGCCATGGACACGTCCGAAAATGCGGATGTCGAACACGCCCGTGGGATCAGCAACCTCGTTCTCGAAGCCGTGCACCAGCGCTGTCACGAGATGAACATGCCGGAGGATGCGCGGCTCACCGCCTGCACCTATGCCGACGAGCTGCTTTCGACCGCGCTTATGTCCCTCTACCCGCAGGAACACTGAGCCTCAAGCTCAATGCGCCTCGTCCCAATTGCTGGCGGCGCGAGCATCGACCTTCAGCGGCACCCGCATCGAGATCGCGGGCATGGCCGCGTGCTCCATGGTCGAGATGATCACAGGCAAGGTCTTGTCGATCTCTTCGTCCTCGACTTCGAAGATCAGTTCGTCGTGCACCTGCAGCAGCATGCGGGCCTTTCCGTTCAGTCCGGCCGTTTGGAGCGCCGATTCCATCTTCGCCATCGCCCTGCGGATGATATCTGCGGCCGAACCCTGGATCGGCGCATTGATCGACGCACGTTCGTTGAAGGCGCGCACCGAAGGGTTGGAGGACTTGATCTCGGGATAATGCGCCCGGCGGCCGAAGATCGTCTCGACGTAACCGTTCTCGCGGGCGAAGGTCTTGGTGCTTTCCATGTAATCGCGGATGCCTGGGAAGCGCTCGAAATATTTCTTGATGTAGTCGCCCGCTTCGGAGCGCTCGATCGACAGCTGGTTGGCCAACCCGAACGCCGAGATGCCGTAGATGATGCCGAAGTTGATCGCCTTGGCGCGGCGGCGCACTTCGCTCGGCATGCCCTCGACCGGCACGCCGAACATTTCCGAGGCCGTCATCGCGTGAATGTCGATCCCATCGGCAAAGGCCTGACGCAGCTGCGGAATGTCCGCCACGTGCGCAAGCACGCGCAGCTCGATCTGGCTGTAGTCGGCGGAAACCAGCTTGTGGCCGGGCGTCGAGATGAAGGCGGTGCGGATCTTGCGGCCTTCCGCCGTACGCACCGGGATGTTCTGCAGGTTCGGTTCCGAAGAGGAAAGGCGGCCTGTTGTAGTGGAGGCAAGCGAGTAGCAGGTGTGGACCCGCTTCGTCTCCGGGTGGACATAACCCGGCAACGCGTCCGTGTAGGTGGATTTCAGCTTTGTCAGCTGGCGCCAGTCGACGATCTTGCGCGGCAGGGGATGACCTTCGGCGGCCAGGTCTTCCAGCACGCTGGCCGAGGTCGACCATTGGCCGGTCTTGGTCTTGGCGCCGCCCGGCAGGCCCATCTTCCCGAACAGGATGTCGCCGAGCTGCTTTGGCGAACCGATCGTGAATTTTTCTCCCGCCAATTGGTAGATCTCGTCTTCGAAGGCGGCGGCCCGCTGGGCAAGCTCTCCCGAAAGCCTGGACAGGATCTGCCGGTCGATGGTGATGCCGCGCTCTTCCATGCGGGCGAGCACCGAAACCAGCGGCCGCTCGAGCCGTTCATAGATGCGGGTCAGGCCCGCGGCCGCCAGCTGCGGTTTCAGCACCATCCACAGGCGCAGCGTCACGTCCGCATCTTCCGCGGCATAGGCGGTCGCCTTGTCGATATCGACGAAATCGAAGGTGACGCCCGCCTTGCCGCTGCCGGCAACTTCCTTGAAGGTGATCGGCTTGTGGTTCAGCCAGCGCTCTGACAGGGCGTCCATGCCGTGGTTCGCCTTGCCGGCTTCCAGCACATAGGACATCAGCATCGTATCGTCGTAACCCTCGACGGTGATGCCATGACGTCTCATCAGCAGGTAATCGAATTTCAGGTTCTGCGCCACTTTGAGGACCGACGGGTCCTCCAGCAGCGGCTTCAGACGCGCCAGCGCTTCCCTGGTCGAGATCTGGTTTTCGGCAAGCCCGCCGCCGAGCAGATCGCCGACGCCGGTCTTGTGGATCAGCGGCACATAGGCCGCGCGGACTTCTAGGCCGGACGGGTTGGCGATATTGTCGGCAAGCGCCAGCGAAAAACCAACCAATTCCGCCTGCATCGGATCAAGCGACGTGGTTTCCGTATCGAAGGCGACAAGGCCGGTTTCCTGCGCCGCGCGGATCCAGTCGTCGAGCACCGTCAGGTCCCGGATGGTCACATAGGAGGTCGGATCGAGCTTGGCATTGGCGAAGGCTTCGATGCGGGCCTCAGCGAGTGCGGTCGGCGTTGCCGCCTCCATGCCCTTGGCGACCGGCGCCTTGGCCGGATGAGGCGGCGCTTCGGCCGCTGCCTCGCCGGTGTCGACCGCTGCCGCACCGCCGGCATCGAGATCCGGGCCGCGAGCGGCCTGACCCCATTCGACGTTCACGACGGCGGGTTCGATGGCATCGGCATCGCAATTGCAGGCGGCGGCGACGCGGCGCGTCAGCGTGCCGAATTCCATGGTTTTCAGGAAGCCTACCAGTTTCGGGCCGTCCTGCGGCTCCAGCACCAGCGCGTCGAGATCAAGGTCCAAGGGCACATCGAGACGCAGCGAGACGAGCCGGCGCGAAAGGCGGGCGAGATCGGCATTGGCGACGATGTTTTCGCGGCGCTTCACCTGCTTGATTTCGCCGGCGCGGGCGAGCAGCGTGTCGAGATCGCCGAATTCCTCGAGAAGCTGGGCTGCCGTCTTCGGGCCGATGCCCGGAATGCCCGGCACGTTGTCAACCGAATCGCCGACCATCGCCTGCAGGTCGATCATCTTCTCCGGCGGGACGCCCCATTTCTCGATGACGTCCGGAACGCCGATCTGCTTGTCCTTCATGCTGTCATACATATGGACGTTCGGCGTCACCAGCTGCATCAGGTCCTTGTCGGACGAGACGATCGTCACATCGGCGCCGGTGGCCTCCGCCTGGCGAGCGTAGGTGGCGATGATGTCGTCCGCCTCGAAACCTTCGGTCTCGATGCAGGGCAGATTGAATGCGCGTGTCGCCTGGCGGATCAGGCCGAATTGCGGGATCAGCTCTTCCGGCGGCGCCGAACGGTTCGCCTTGTAGGCGTCGTATAGGTCCTTGCGGAAGGTTCTGGCGGAATAGTCGAAAATGACGGCGAAATGGCTGGGCGTCACGCCGACCGAGGTGTCGCGCGCGTCGGTCAGCAGCTTCCACAACATGTTGCAGAAGCCGGAGACGGCGCCGACCGGCAGGCCGTCGGATTTGCGGGTGAGCGGCGGCAACGCGTGGAAGGCGCGGAAAATGAAGCCGGAACCGTCGATAAGGAAAAGATGATCGCCTTTTTTCATGGCGCAAGGAATAGCGTGGGGCATTTGATCCGTCCACGAAAACTTCGCTGCCGCGAAGCCTCCCGCCCTCACCGGAACGTTACCGATTTGTAATATGCTTTCTCTTGAAAAGCCCGTCGCGGTTCCACATTTCCTTGTTACCGGCGATTGATCACGCCGCAGTCTGGCAGCCGGCCTGTCCCCCGCCGCACCCAGACCGGACAAAGGCCTATCCCCCTCTCCGGGCCTTTGTCCCTCCATCAGAACCGCCACGGCTGTCCCCTCCCTGCCGTGGCGGTTTTTTATTGCCCTTTTGCAGGAAAGACTTGTCATTTTGCCCATCTTCGCACAGGCTTGGCGAAAGCATGGCGTGCGATATATCTGGTAGATAACGCTCGCAAACGGGCTCGTTCAGGGAGGGATGAAGACCAGCCATGGGATTCGACCGCTCGCATTCGGCGACATACCTGGCGGGCCAACTCGCCAAAGGCTTTGCGCGCTCCTTGCAGAAGCGGGCCATGGTGCTTGGCTTTTCTCCCGGGCAGTTTCCTGTCCTGCTCGAACTCTGGCAGGAAGACGGGCTCACACAGAAGCAGCTCCTCGACAAGCTGGAAGTCGAACAGGCAACACTCGCCAATACGCTCGCCCGCATGGAGCGCGATGGGCTGATCCAGCGCACCCCTCATCCGAACGACCGGCGAGCGCAGATCATCACCCTCACCCCGCTCGGCCGCGAGCTGGAAATCCAGGCCGTCGAAGCCGCTTCCGAGGCGGATGCAGCGCTTTTTTCAGGCTTCCGCCGCTTCGAGCGCGAACTGATGATCGAATATATGCGGATGATCGTCGAGAACGCCCGCAAGGTTTGACTGAGGCCGCGCCTTTCGTCAGACCTCGCCGTTAGGGGCAGCAGGCGCTGGTTCCGGCTGACGGTGCGCAGCAGGAAACAGCCTTGCGGGTTTCCTCCGCCAGCCAGCGGTCGCGAGGTTTGCAGCTCGCCGGGCGCGCAGCCAGTTCCACATGCAATTCCCCGCCCTCTAGGACCGGCGTCGAAGCGCAATAAAGCTGCATCGGCCGGATCCCGTCGCTGACTTCGAACGTCAATTTGGCGGTGCCCTCGATCTTCACGTGTTCGGAGAACTTACGGATGATCGCCGAAAACTTGTCCGCCGTCATATGGGCGCGGTCGCCTTCCTCGATGTCCCAGAGCTGCACGAAAATTTCCGACCAGGCCTCCGGGTTGGCACCACAGTCGAGCGCCGAGAACTGTCCCGCCTTGACCTCGGTGACATGGTAGCCCGGCTTTACCGGCCGGCCATCGTAGTGAAACACCAGCGGCTGGTCGCTGACACCCGCCAATGTGTCGAGCAGGAAGCCCAGGCTGATGTCGTCCTGCAGAACCGGCTTGTCTATCGCGTTCATTTCGGCTACTCCATATTTCAACTGTTCAAGGATTGTTGAAATATGGACGAACGTCAAGCCCTCGCGTCATTCGGAGCACTCTCGCAGGATACCCGCCTGCAGATTGTCCGGATGCTGGTTGTTGCCGGACCCTCCGGCATGGCGGCCGGCACGATCGCCGAGCAATTGGATGTATCGCCATCGAACGTCTCCTTCCATCTCAAGGAACTGGACCGGGCCGGGCTGATCTCCCAGCAGCGGGAATCCCGCTCGATTATCTATTCCGCCAATTACGAAGCACTCGGCGGCCTTGTCCGCTTCCTGATGGAAGACTGCTGCGCCGGGCATCCGGAAATCTGCGCGCCAGCCGCCGAGGTGGCCGCCTGCTGTACCTCTGCACCTGCCGCGTTGGAGGGCTGACGGCCATGTTCGACCTGCCCCGCAGACTGACGGCCGAAGCCCTCGGCACCGCCATGCTGGTCGCCACCGTGGTCGGTTCCGGCATCATGGCCGACCGGCTCTCAGTGGACACGGCGGTTTCGCTGCTCGGCAATACCCTTCCGACCGGCGCAATTCTCGTTGTCCTAATCACTCTACTGGGGCCGATTTCCGGAGCGCATTTCAATCCGGCGGTGACAATGGTGTTTGCCCTGAGACGCGAGATTGATGTCCGCTCGGCGTTCTTCTATCTCGCCGCGCAATTTGCAGGCGGCGTCGCGGGAACTTTCCTGGCGCATGCGATGTTCGATCTGCCGCTGCTGCAGGTGTCCGCCACGATCCGGACCGGACCGGGCCAGTGGCTCGCCGAGGTGGTCGCCACGTTCGGCCTGGTTCTGACGATCCTCGCCGGAATCCGGTTCCGTTCCGAGGCTATCCCGTGGCTGGTCGGCCTCTATATCACCGCCGCCTACTGGTTCACCGCCTCGACCTCGTTTGCCAATCCCGCCGTCGCGCTGGCGCGATCGCTCACCGATACCTTTGCCGGAATCCGGCCGGACGATCTCGCCGGCTTCATCCTGGCCGAGATTGTCGGCGCCCTCGTGGCCCTGCTGCTGGCCGGCTGGCTGCTGGTAGAGACAAAACCCCTCACCCAACCGCTCGCACACATGAAGGGCGCAGAATGACCATGAACGTCACCATCTATCACAATCCGGATTGCGGCACCTCGCGCAACACGCTGGCCATGATCCGCAACGCCGGCATCGAGCCGACCGTGATCGAATATCTAAAAACACCGCCGGCGCGCGACCAGCTCGTCCAGATGATCGCGGATGCGGGTCTCACCGTGCGAGAGGCGATCCGCGAAAAGGGCACGCCCTACGCGGAGCTCGGTCTCGACGATCCGGTCCTTTCCGACGATCAATTGCTGGACGCGATGCTGAAGGATCCGATCCTGATCAACCGCCCGTTCGTCATCACGCCGCTCGGCACGCGTCTGGCGCGACCGTCGGAGGCCGCGCTGGATATTCTGCCGGATACCCACCAGGGTCCGTTCGCCAAGGAAGACGGCGAGCAGGTGCTCGATGCTGAAGGTAAACGCATTGTCTGAACGCATGCCCGTTGCCGCCGTCGTCGCACTCGGCGTCACGCAGATCATCGGGTATGGCACCCTCTATTACAGTTTCAGCATCCTTGCACCGGATATGGCGGCGCATTTCTCGTGGTCCAGCGAATGGATCTTCGGGGCGCTTTCGGTCGCGCTTCTGATCGGCGGGCTCAGTGCTCCATGGCTCGGCGCGCTGTTCGACCGGATCGGCGCCGGCCGCGTCATGACTATCGGTTCTGCCGCGGCCGCTGTCGCATTGGTCGCCTGCGCGATGGCGCCCGGCAAGACCACCTTTGTCGTGGCGCTGATCGCGATCGAGGTGGCCGCCAATCTCGTGCAATATGGCGCCGCCTTCGCCCTTCTGGTGCAGCTTCGGCCACAGGTCGCGCAACGCAGCATCACCTATCTCACCCTGATCGCCGGATTCGCCTCGACGATCTTCTGGCCGATCACCGCAGCGCTGCATGCCTATCTCTCCTGGCAGCACGTCTATCTCGTCTTTGCGGCGCTCAATCTGCTGGTCTGCCTGCCGCTGCATGCCTGGCTGTCTCATGGAGCCGCGCGACGAAAGGCGGCATCTTCCGCCCTCCCCACCCAGACCGAGGGCATTTTGACGCCCGACCTGCGGTTCATCGGCTTTACGCTGATGGTCGCCGGATTTTCGCTGCAGTCGCTGGTGAGTTCCGCCGTGCTCGTCCATATGGTGCCGCTGCTCTCCGGCCTCGGTCTCGGCACGAGTGCTGCGCTGGTCGGCACATTGTTCGGCCCTTCCCAGGTGCTTAGCCGGCTTATCAACATGACGTTCGGCCGAAACCTGCAGCCCCTTCGGCTCGCGCTAATCGCCGCGGCGCTGCTGCCGGCCGGCGTTGTCGTTCTTGTCCTCACGGCGCCATCGGTACCCGGAGCGATGCTGTTTGCGGTCATCTTCGGCATGGGTAACGGACTTTTGAGCATCGTGACGGGTACCCTTCCGCTGACGCTGTTCGGCAGTGACGGCTACGGCAAATTGCAGGGCAAGATGATGTCAGCCCGGTTGATCGTCTCGGCGATTGCCCCCTTCGTCCTGGCGCTTTCCATGCAGCGGCTGGGTTTTATCTGGTCGCTTTCGATCACGGCGGCGCTTGGCGCTCTTGCCGTCCTCGCCTTCCGCGCCATCGATGGGCTCGTCCGGAACGGAACGCGCTTCGGCTAGGATGCCCATCCCGCGTGCCATGGACGTCTTTGCCATTGTCTCTTCCACCCCGGACTTGCTAACAAGGTCGGGCATCCGAAACGATGGGCCGCTTCTCGCCTCCTGGGCTCAAGGGTCTCGCACTTCAAAGACAGGATTCCCCATGACCGATCTTTCCTCCGTCCTCGACCGCGCCGACCGCAATCTTCCCGAAAGCCTCGAGCGCCTGTTCGGCCTCGTCCGCATCAAGTCGATTTCCACCGACCCCGCCTTCAAGCCGGATTGCCGCAAGGCTGCCGAGTGGCTGGTGGCCGAACTCAAGGATCTCGGCTTCGAGGCGTCGGTTCGTGATACGACCGGCCATCCGATGGTTGTCGGCCATCATCCGGGCGCCAGCGCCGACGCGCCGCATGTGCTGTTTTATGGCCATTACGACGTCCAGCCGATCGATCCGATCGAACTCTGGGAGGATGATCCCTTCGATCCCAAGGTCAAGGAACTCGGTCCCGGTCGCAAAGTGGTGACGGGCCGCGGCGTTGCCGACGACAAGGGCCAGTTGATGACCTTCGTCGAAGCCTGCCGCGCCTACAAGGATGTGCATGGCTCGCTGCCGGTGCGTGTCACCATCCTCTTCGAAGGCGAGGAAGAATCCGGCTCGCCGTCGCTCAAACCCTTCCTCGATGCCAATGCTGCCGAGTTGAAGGCTGATTATGCGCTGGTCTGCGATACCGGCATGTGGGACGCCGATACGCCGGCGATCACCGCGTCGCTGCGCGGCCTGGTGGGCGAGGAAATCATCGTCACCGCCGCCAATCGCGACCTGCATTCCGGCATGTATGGAGGTGCAGCCGCAAACCCGATCCAGATTCTGTCGAAGATCCTCGCCGGACTGCATGACGATACCGGCCGCGTGACGCTCGAAGGCTTTTATGACGGCATCGAGGAGACCCCGTCCAACATCAAGGCGGCCTGGGAAAGCCTTGTCGCCGGACGCGACGATTTCCTCGGCGAGGTGGGGCTGTCGGAACTGGCCGGCGAGAGGGGCCGATCGCTGCTCGAACTCATCTGGGCACGGCCGACCTGCGAATTCAACGGCATCAGCGGCGGTTACGAAGGCCAGGGCTTCAAGACGGTCATCGCCTCGAAGGCATCGGCCAAGGTCTCCTGCCGTCTCGTCGGCGGCCAGGATCCGGAAAAGATCCGCGAAAGTTTTCGCGCCTATGTACGCTCGAAAATCCCTGCCGATTGCTCGGTGGAATTCCTGAAGCATGGCGGCTCGCCGGCGATCCAGCTCGGCTACGACTCGCCGGTGCTCACCAAGGCGAAGACCGCGCTTTCCGAAGAGTGGCCTAAGCCAGCACTGCTCGTCGGCGTCGGCGGCTCTATCCCGATCGTCGGCGATTTCCAGAAGACGCTCGGCATGGAATCGCTGCTGGTCGGCTTCGGCCTCAGCGACGACCGTATCCACTCGCCGAACGAGAAATACGACCTGCGCTCCTTCCACAAGGGCATCCGCTCCTGGGCACGCATCATCGCGGCGCTGGCTGGCTGAACTTGATGCTTAAAACTGAAAAGGCCCGACGCGTCTTCGCGTCGAGCCCTAAAAAACAAAAAGGCCGGGGCAAGCCCGACCTTTCCACTCCCATTCACCGGTGCCAGTACATCCGTGGTCACTCTAAATGGGACAAGCATTTCCGACGCGGCCGCTTTCGACCTTTTCAGATCACCACGGCTCTAGCGGTCATCGTCTCTCGGTGAGGTAAACATTCCGTTAACGCGGATATGGAAACTGCCTCAAGACGGCACGGTCGCCCGTATTTGCCGTAACACACATGGTCGCTGAAGCTCTTTGGAGCCCGACCATGTGGGTGCGTCGGAAACGCTATTGTACCCTAAATGGGAGTTGGGATTTCCGTTTACAAGGGGCTCCAATTTAGAATTACTCTAAATAATAAAACCTAGCTTCCCAAAAGCAGAAAGGCCGGACGAGCCGGCCTTTCGCAATCTTAAAGACCTGAAGTCTTCAGCAGCTCATGCGCCCTGGAGGCGGTCTGCGGAAACCTTGCCCGAACGCTTGTCGCTGACGAGTTCGTAGGAGATCTTCTGACCATCCTTGAGCTGGCCGAGTCCGGCGCGCTCAACGGCAGAGATGTGAACGAATACGTCCTGCGAACCGTCGTCAGGCTGAATGAAGCCGTAGCCCTTGGTTGCGTTGAACCACTTTACAGTACCGGTAGCCATAACGATGCCTTTCCCTTGCAAATATGACCGACTATTCCACGCTCGAGCGCTTGGAACGTTGAAGTTTCGTATTTGAAGAGAGATCGTCGCAAACGCCGTGAGGCGCATAGTGCTGGCTATCAAACAAATATCGATGGCGAACCAAATAGGGTCTTCGCGCAAAAAGGTCAAGATCGGGAAAATTCAGGCTTGCCTTAAAAAGCGAAATCGCCAGCGATTTCAAGGCATATAAAACAGAAAACCCGGCGCGGGAGGAGGTGCGCCGGGTTTCTGAAACTGACCAACAACTGGGAGGAGGAGGTGTTGTCGGTCCCATCAAGGGCGCTGGGAGGAGGAGTGCGCCCGTCGATGAATTAAACATACAGGATCGAAGCTCAAAAAACAGTCACGATATCGCAGTGCAGCATTGCAATTCTCGCATAGCTCTATTGTTCTCTTGCGGCTGGCGTGATCCTGCGCCAATTTTGCGGCCATGAGCCTCGAATCCGTCCGCGCCTTCTTCGCCACCAACGCCCCCGATATCCACGTCATCATTACCGAGGAAAGCTCGGCGACCGTGCCGCTTGCCGCTGCCGCCCACGGGGTGGCGCCCGAACAGATCGCCAAGACGATCTGCGTGCGCGCTGGCGAAACTACCGCACTGGTGGTCATGTCAGGAACCAGCCGTCTCGACAATCGCAAGTTCCGGGATCGGTTCGGCGCAAAGCCACGCATGCTCGGCGGCGACGACGTCGTGGCGATCACCGGGCATCCTGTCGGCGGCGTATGCCCGTTCGGCCTGCCTTCGCCGATGCCGATCTACTGCGACGTATCGCTTTTAAAATTTCCGGAAGTCGTGCCTGCTGCCGGCGCCGTCAATGCCGCGGTGCGTATCAGCCCCGACCGGATGGCGGACCTGACCGCAGCGATCTGGGTCGATGTCGGTCAGGATCCGGTACCAGATGGCGGCGTCGCCTAAAGGCGGCCGCTCAGATAGCGGTCATACCAGGCATGTTTGCTGTCGGCAGAAGCGGTGGCCACCACATAGCCGATCGCAAAACCGATGGCACCGATCAGGGTGAACAGCGTCGTGGTGGCGGCAGGGTGTTCGCGGATGGTGCCGGCAACCGAGCTTGCTTCATTCTGGACGTAGTGCGCAGCATTGCCGGCACGCTCGGCGACCCTGCCATAGGCAGCGCCGGTCTTTTCGGCGAGCATCTCGCGTAGATTGGCGATCTCGGAACGAAGCGTCGCAATCTCGGTCCTGACGTCTTCGCTGGGCTCGTAGTCGAAAGAGGGCGTATCCGGCCTCGCGGGTGTATTCAGGTTTCTGGCGGACTCTGCCATTACCGGCCTCCTTGAGTTGTTCGAGAGACCGTTCAACTGTTGAAGGACTGATAGGTTCCTCGTTTAGGCGAGGAGCTATCGGCTTTTCGCCAGCGCCTCGGCGAGCGCCGAGAGCTTTTGCTTGTCATCCGAGCCTTTTTGAAGCGAGTTCACGAGGATCAGTGCGAGCGCCTCCGCATCGGGGCTCGCCTTGTCGATCTGGTGTTCGGCACAAGCCTGGTCAAAGACCTGCTGCAGCAGGCTGAGCTGCTCGGGATTGACCGGATTTCGAACCATCTGTGTAGGCATATAACCCTCCCGATCATACGGTGCCCGACCGGCGGACCACTCCCCTCGCCCCATTCAGCAATGGCGGCCGGAGAAAATTACCAGCGGCCTTTTATTGCGACAGTCTTGCGCCGGCCTTGTCAGCGCCCGGGGAAAAAGGTCTGCAAGCCACAGGAGAGGGGATTTTGAGCCTTGGCTAATAAATTGACAATAACAATAATAGAGGGGTGCAATATAAGGGTGGACCCGTACGGGTTACTACCTATACGGGTCCGTCGCGAGCGTCCGCGGGCTGGGCAGAGGGTTCGGCCCGGTTATGCCATGCCGGCCGGATCGCCGGTCGGCAGGAGTGCGGGATCAAGCGTCGGATCCTGCGGGTTCTTGCTGTCGCCGGGATCCTGCGCCGGCGTCAATGGCGGCTTTTCCTGGGTGCGATCGGGAACTCCGCCCGCCGGCGTCGGCCCGCGCGGCTGAGGGCTCGGAGTCGGGATAGGGTCTCGATTGGGCATGATGGTCTCCTTTCGTGTCAGGAAACCAACGACTGAGGCCCGCCACTGTTCCAGGAGCGGATAGGATTCTGAGGAAAACCTCACTCACCTCTGGCGATACCAGCGCCGGTCGCGAGAGGCCGAAGACATGCCGAGCATGTAGCCGACCGCCAAGCCGAGCAGGCCGACGACGGCAATTGCCGAACCGGTAGCCGCCGGATGATCGACGGCATGAGCGCCGACCATACCCGCCTCGTCCTTGACACGATGAACAGCAGATTTCGTACGAACGCTAACGCCTGCCTCTTCGGCGACGTCGCCTGTAAAGCCGGCAGCGAGAGTTTTTTTAGCCATCAGAGTCTCCTTTTCGGAAACAACACCAAGCGGAACGCGAGGTTCCGTTGCTCGATCTATCCGAGAGGGCGGGTCTCTATCTGAAGCAAAATGAAAACCCGCACCGGCGGGGAGCCGGCGCGGGCAAAACGATTATTCGGTGGCTTTAGCCTGTCCTTCGGACTGCTTCAGCACGGCAGCTTCCTCGCGCGGATCCATTTTCGGAGCCGCAATGCTTGCCGTGGTGACTTCCTTGTCCACCTTGGCGGAAGCCGTGACGTTGTGGCCGGCGCATTCCGCAAGAGCTGCGGTCGACGACAGGCCGAGCACGGCGGCGATGACGAGAATTGTCTTCATGCCATTCTCCTTTCGCTGTGGTTGCGGGCGTAAAATAACCCGCAGATTCATAAACCCGAAATCACGAATTCGCGTTTCGGGTCGTCTCAAACTGCCGGCTTTTTGCCGTCCGCCGCGATTACATCAGCTTCGAAAGGGTTTCGCGATTGACGAAAATATCAGTCTTTCCGGCTTCATAAGCGGGGTGGCTGAACTCCACCATTCCCCTTTCAGGCATTTCAAGCGCCTGCTTGACGGTGACCAGCCCGACCGGGACACGCTGGTCGCCATTCCGGACGACTGCCTCGACGACTTTCTGCATATCCTCCCCTCCTCCAAGGTGGAATCCGTCGTAACGCGGATCTTGCCTCCTTGTTCCATCAGGAATCGGATTTTTTTAAGGTTGGATGCGGTATTGGAGGGCTTTTGTAACATAGGCCAACGCCCGGCCATCCAGGGCGTTGCGGCTTTTCAATGAAGGTCCAGCGGCAGCTGGATGCCCTTGGGAATATTCGGGCGTCGCTGGTTGGCGATCTGTATCTTCTGGAACGTCTCGCGGCGGCGTTGCGCTTCAGCCTCGCGCAGAGCCCTAGAGGCCGCGACTGCAGCCATTGCGCGTTCGATCACCTGTTCGGTTCTGCTCATCAGTACCTCCACATGTTCTCTGTTTGTTCTCACAAATAGCGATGGAAGTCAAGCGGTTCAAGATCATCCGGATAAACACGCCCTTTACCCCTCCTTAAATCGCCGCATTTAAAGTCCAGCCAAGGCTTGGGCGATCAGACATCGAGTAACAGCCTGTTTTGACAGGCGTGTAACGGGGGTATGCCAGCTCACCATGGCAGCCAGAGGCAAATCAGACAAACGCGTTGAACCATCCTTCGAAGGTTCGCGGCCGAGCGGCGATTTACGTCTCGACGCGGACGAGCGGATCGTGGGCAACGGCCGGCCTGGCAGACGTCCATCGAAAGCCGAAAGCGAAGATCGCGACGAGCGTTCCGAGCGCCCGGAACGTGTCCGTTCCTCCCGCAACAGGAAGGTTCCACCGCGTCGCGAAGGCGGCGGGTTCTTCGCGCCGCTCAGAAGGCTCGTCTACTGGTGCTTCGTACTCGGCATCTGGGTCGGCATCGCCGTCGGCGGGCTGGTGCTCTATTACGGTGCCAGAATGCCGGCCGCCAGCACCTGGGCTATCCCGGATCGGCCGCCGAACATGAAGATCACCGCCGTCGACGGCTCGGTCGTCGCCAATCGCGGCTCGACCGGCGGCGAGGCCCTGGCGCTGGAGGAAATGTCGCCCTACCTGCCGCAGGCGGTGATCGCCATCGAGGACCGGCGCTTCTATTCGCATTTCGGCGTCGATCCGCTCGGCCTGGCCCGCGCCTTCGTCAACAACCTGACCGGCCAGCCGATCCAGGGTGGCTCAACGATTACCCAGCAGCTCGCCAAGAACCTGTTCCTGTCGCCGGACCGCACGTTCGAACGCAAGATCCAGGAGGTGCTCCTGTCCTTCTGGCTGGAGCACAAGTTCACCAAGGACCAGATCCTCGCCATGTACCTGAACCGGGTGTTCTTCGGTTCGAACGCCTATGGCGTGGAGGCCGCCTCGCGGCGGTATTTCAACAAGTCCGCCCGCGACGTGAACCTCGGCGAAGCGGCAACGCTTGCCGGCCTGCTCAAGGCTCCGTCCCGCCTGTCGCCGGCCCGGGACCCGAAGGCTGCGGAAACCCGCGCCCAGGTCGTGCTCGGCACGATGCGCGAAGAGGGCTATGTCACCGACAGCGACCTCAAGACCGCCATGTCGCAACCGCCAGCCAAAGCGAAGAGCTACTGGACCGGCGCCCAGCATTATGCCGCCGATATGGTCGTCGACGAGGTGAAGAGCCTGATCGGCGAGCCGAAGGTCGACGTGACCATCGAAACGACGCTCGACATGCGCCTCGAAGCCGCCGCCGAAAAATCGCTGAACGATGTTCTGAAGAAGGAAGGCGGCAAGCTCAACGCCTCGCAAGCGGCCCTCGTTTCGGTCGATGCGACCGGCGCGATCCGGGCGCTGGTCGGCGGCCGCGATTATGCGACAAGCCAGTTCAACCGCGCCGTCAAGGCGAAACGCCAGCCGGGTTCGGCTTTCAAACCCTTCGTCTATGCAGCGGCACTCGAAGCCGGCGCCCGGCCGGATTCGATGGTCAACGATGCGCCGGTCAAGATCGGCAACTGGTCGCCGGAGAATTTCGACGAGAAATACCGCGGTCCAGTAACGCTCGCCTCGGCCTTCGCGCAGTCGCTCAATACGGTCGCCGCGCAGCTCGTCATGCAGGTCGGCCCCGACAAGGTGGTGAGCCTCGCCCACCGGCTCGGCATCGATTCCGACATCCAGGCAAATGCTTCGATCGCGCTCGGCACCTCGGAAGTCTCGCTGGTCGAGCTGACGTCTGCCTACGCGTCCTTCATGAACGGCGGTTACAAGGCGACGCCGCATATCGTCAAGCGCATCACCGATCCGGACGGCAAGGTGCTTTACGAGGCCGATTATGCCAACCCGCCGCGCGTGCTCAGCGAGCCGGTGGCTGCGACGATGAACGGCATGATGAACCGCGTCATCAACGAGGGCACCGGCAAGGCCGCCAGGATCGACGGCTGGCAGGCAGCCGGCAAGTCGGGCACCACCCAGTCGTTCCGCGACGCACTGTTCGTCGGTTATACCAGCATCATGACGACCGGCATCTGGTTCGGCAACGACGACGGCGCCTTCATGAAGAAGGTGACCGGCGGCGGGCTGCCCGCAAAAGCCTGGAAGGAATATATGACGTCGGCGATGAAGGGTTATACGCCGACGCCGCTGTTCGGCACCGGCCGCGGCCTCGATCTGCCCCCTGCCGCAGTCCAGCCGGATTCGCCGTCGACGACGATCGGCGATATCATTTCCGGCATCCTGCCCGGCGGGCGCCGGACCCAGGACGAACTCCCCGCCGATTATCCGCCGGCGCCGCGCCCTCCCGCCCAGGATTCCGCCTCGATCGAACGGGAACCGGCCCGCGTGCGGCCCGTCTATGGCGACAATCAGGGGTATGACAACAGGGACAACAGACAGATCTACGACAATCGGCCGGTCTATGGCGACCGCGGTCGTCATAGCGACGTGATACCGCCTGGCGACGTTCCGGCCCGTGACTATCGCCAGTATCGCGGCCCTTATGATTCGCCCACTCCGGTGCCCCCGGGAGCGATCGGCGGCGGCCCCGTTCCGCCCGGCGACGTGGGCGTTGCGGGCTCCAGAGGGCAGCCCCGGCAGACCACGCTTTTCGACCTGATCATGGGGCAGTGAAGCGTATTCACAGTATTGCTCGGCAAACTGTTCTTTTTGCTAGGATCCGGGCGATTTCTCGCCTTGCAGTCCTAAAAACCCGTCCTTATATACGCCGCATGACCGCAGCCGATGCTGCGTACCATCCCAGTCGAGGAACTGTCAGTGGAATGCCTTTGAGGGGTTCCGATGGTTCGCTTAAAGGAGAGAGAAGAAAATGGCAAAAGTAATTGGCATCGACCTCGGTACCACCAACTCCTGCGTCGCCATCATGGACGGCAAAGATGCGAAGGTGATCGAGAACGCCGAAGGCGCGCGTACCACGCCCTCCATGGTCGCATTTTCCGATGACGGCGAACGCCTCGTCGGGCAGCCGGCCAAGCGCCAGGCAGTGACCAACCCCACCAATACCCTCTTCGCCGTGAAGCGCCTTATCGGCCGCCGCTACGAAGATCCGACGGTTGAAAAAGACAAGGGCCTCGTCCCCTTCGATATCGTCAAGGGCGACAATGGCGATGCCTGGGTCAAGGCTCAGGGCAAGAACTATTCCCCCGCACAGGTTTCCGCGATGATCCTTCAGAAGATGAAGGAAACCGCCGAATCCTACCTCGGTGAAAAGGTCGAAAAGGCCGTCATCACTGTACCGGCCTACTTCAACGACGCGCAGCGCCAGGCAACCAAGGATGCCGGCCGCATTGCAGGTCTCGAAGTGCTGCGCATCATCAACGAGCCGACCGCTGCCGCTCTCGCCTATGGCCTCGACAAGAAGGACGGCAAGACGATCGCCGTCTACGATCTTGGCGGCGGCACGTTCGACATCTCGGTCCTCGAAATCGGCGATGGCGTCTTCGAAGTGAAGTCGACCAACGGCGACACCTTCCTCGGCGGTGAAGACTTCGACATGCGTCTCGTCGAATATCTTGCCAACGAGTTCAAGAAGGACCAGGGCATCGACCTGAAGAACGACAAGCTCGCGCTGCAGCGCCTCAAGGAAGCTGCCGAAAAGGCCAAGATCGAACTCTCATCTTCGCAGCAGACCGAAATCAACCTGCCGTTCATCACGGCCGACGCTTCCGGTCCGAAGCACCTGACGCTGAAGCTGACCCGCGCCAAGTTCGAAAGCCTGGTCGACGATCTCGTCCAGCGCACCATCGCGCCGTGCAAGGCAGCCCTCAAGGATGCCGGCGTCACCGCAGCCGAAATCGATGAAGTGGTTCTCGTCGGCGGCATGAGCCGCATGCCGAAGGTTCAGGAAGTCGTCAAGCAGCTGTTCGGCAAGGAGCCGCACAAGGGCGTCAACCCGGATGAAGTCGTCGCTCTCGGCGCCGCCATCCAGGCCGGCGTTCTGCAGGGCGACGTCAAGGACGTTCTGCTGCTCGACGTGACCCCGCTGTCGCTTGGCATCGAAACGCTCGGTGGCGTCTTCACCCGCCTGATCGACCGCAACACGACGATCCCAACCAAGAAGAGCCAGACCTTCTCGACCGCCGAAGACAACCAGCAGGCTGTGACCATCCGCGTATCGCAGGGCGAACGCGAAATGGCCCAGGACAACAAGCTGCTCGGCCAGTTCGACCTCGTCGGCCTGCCGCCGTCACCGCGCGGCATGCCGCAGATCGAAGTCACGTTCGACATCGACGCCAACGGCATCGTCCAGGTTTCGGCCAAAGACAAGGGCACCGGCAAGGAACAGCAGATCCGCATCCAGGCTTCCGGCGGTCTCTCCGACGCCGAGATCGAAAAGATGGTCAAGGACGCCGAGGCCAATGCCGAAGCCGACAAGAAGCGCCGTGCCGGCGTCGAAGCCAAGAACCAGGCCGAAAGCCTCGTCCATTCCAGCGAGAAGTCGCTGAAGGAATATGGCGACAAGGTTTCCGAAACCGACCGCAAGGCGATCGAAGATGCGATAGCTTCGCTGAAGGCTGCCGTCGAAGCTCCGGAACCGGATGCCGATGACATCCAGGCGAAGACGCAGATCCTGATGGACGTATCCATGAAGCTTGGTCAGGCCATTTATGAGGCCCAGCAGGCCGAAGGCGGCGAAGGCTCCACGGGCGGCAAGGACGATATCGTCGATGCCGACTACGAGGAAGTCAAGGACGACAAGAAGTCCGCTTGATCCGCCGGTTGCCTGATGGCCAGACCTCGACCATAGTTGACTAGAGTATCCGGCTGCCTTCGTGCAGCCGGAATCCTTTCCGGAGCCGGTTACCTCCATGGCAAAAGCAGACTTTTACGAAACGCTGGGTGTCGGCAAGACCGCCGACGAGAAGGAGCTCAAAAGCGCCTTCCGCAAGCTCGCGATGAAATATCATCCCGACAAGAATCCGGGCGACGCAGAAGCCGAAAAGAAGTTCAAGGAACTCGGCGAGGCCTACGAGACCTTGAAGGATCCCCAGAAGCGTGCGGCCTACGACCGCTTCGGCCACGCCGCCTTCGAACACGGCGGAATGGGCGGCGGTGGCGGTGGCTTCTCGGGCGCGGGCGCCGGTGGCTTCTCCGATATCTTCGAAGACATTTTTGGCGAAATGATGGGCGGCGGACGCGCCCGCCGGTCATCTGGCGGTCGTGAACGCGGCGCCGATCTTCGCTACAATATGGAAATCACGCTGGAAGAAGCGTTTGCCGGCAAGACGGCGCAGATCCGGGTTCCGACCTCGATCACCTGCGACGTCTGTTCCGGCTCGGGCGCCAAGCCCGGCACGCAGCCGAAGACCTGCGGTACCTGCCAGGGTTCCGGTCGTGTGCGCGCAAGCCAGGGTTTCTTCTCGGTCGAGCGTACCTGCCCGACCTGCCACGGCCGCGGCCAGACGATCACCGATCCCTGCGGCAAATGCCACGGCCAGGGCCGCGTCACCGAAGAGCGGTCGCTGTCGGTCAACATTCCAGCCGGCATCGAAGACGGCACCCGCATCCGCCTGCAGGGCGAAGGCGAAGCCGGTACGCGCGGCGGCCCTGCGGGAGATCTCTACATCTTCCTGTCGGTGAAACCGCACCAGTTCTTCCAGCGCGACGGCGCCGACCTTTATTGCGCCGTGCCGATCTCGATGACGACGGCCGCCCTCGGCGGCACATTCGACGTCGCCACTCTCGACGGAACCAAATCCCGCGTGACGGTGCCGGAAGGCACCCAGCCGGGCAAACAGTTCCGCCTAAAGGGCAAGGGCATGCCGGTGCTGCGGTCCAGCCAGACGGGCGATCTCTATATCCAGATCCAGATCGAGACGCCGCAGAAGCTCACCAAGCGGCAGCGCGAACTGCTGCAGGAATTCGAGGAACTGTCCTCGAAGGAGAACAATCCGGAATCGACGGGCTTCTTCGCCCGGATGAAGGAGTTCTTCGAGAACTGAGCTTCTGGAACCCAATTTTGAAGCCGCCCGCAACAGACCGTTGCGGGCGGCTTTTTCGTTGAGCGTCTAGAACGTATCACGGACGCCGCTGCGCGGGTCCTTGACCATATGCGGCTCATAGATGCCGGCACGTGCGGTTCGCCTCCAGGGGCGGGCGATCTCTCCCGGATTGTGGTCGACATCGACGATCGCAAGCGAAGGCGTCGCATCGGCCCGGCATTGGGCCACCCATTCTCCACTGGGCGCAGCGATTCCGGAAGGCGGCATGAAACCGGCATAGGCCAGCACCGAGAAACTCACCCAATAGCGGTTGCTCGCCGCATGCCCCAGTGCTTCGGCCGCGAAGGCCGGCGTTGCGCCGGTGGTCGAGAACAGGACGCAATCGACGTCGAGCTGCTCGTATTCCCTGAAAATCTCGGGAAAATGCGTCTCCATGCCGAGCGAGCAGCCGAAGCGGACGCCATCGACCTCGAAGGTCACCGGGGTCGAACCCGGCGTATACATGAACGAGATCTTGGTGTTCGAGAGCAGGCGCTCGTCGTAGCGGGTTACCAGCTCTCCCCTGTCGGAGACGATATAGAGGCTGTTGTGCGGCCGATGCGGCTCGGTGAGCTGATGCACGGAACCGATCACCGCAAACAGCCCGAGTTCGCGCGCCAGCGCTCGCGTGGCATCCAGTTCCTCGCGCAGCACGGTCCATTCGAACCGGCTCCAGTCGGACGGCCCGACGGGATCGCGGCCAGTCGAGGACATGATGCGTTTGTTGGGAGAGCAGGTCGCTCCTTCGGGGAAGTGTATCACCCTCACGCTCGCCTTTTGCGCTTCGCGCATCAGGCGTCGCATCTCCTCGCCGCTTGCACGAAGCTCGGCCACGCTGCGGGGATCGACATAGGGAGTGGTCTGCGCCACCGCCAGGCGCACCGATCTGGCCTGCGGCACCGGATCGCTCGGGGCACTGTCGCGGATATGGCTGAGGGCTGCGGTATAGGATTCGCCTGTCTTTTCGGCACGGGCACGGACACGGCGCTTGAAATTTCCATTCTGGGTCATCTTGAGCCTTTCACGTCCCGGACGGAGTTCCCCAGCAACCACATCCGAAACGGTCGGACCAAGAGAGCGACCCGAGACTGAAGTCCCTTTGCCTCCGTTTCAGGACCATGCTGGGGAAGGTCCGGGGAGGTTCGGCGTGGGCCACGCAAGGCAAAAGATGCCAATCAGGCCTTGATTCGTCAACTCGGGTGGAGACCGTCTATTTCAGGCCAGCGACTGGATCGACGCGCTGGCGAGGATCATTGCGAAGAGGAGGAGACAGACGGCGGCGGCGCGACGTATGACGATCGGTTTCACCTCAAAAAGCTCGGTCCGCCGCATCAGGTTGCCGAAGGCGATCCAGCCGTTAGCGGCCAAAAGCACCAGCCCGGCAAACAGCGCAAGCCAGGGCGCGAGTTCGGTGAGGCCGCCTTGCGGCATGATGACGAGCGCGATGATCAACGCCTTGGGGTTCAGCACCGTGGTGACGAAGACCTGCCGATCAGCGGCAGGCTCTTCAGCCAGCCGCGCGAGTATCCGCCGAGCGCCATCAGCGTATTGGTTGGTCCTGGCGTACAGAGAAGCAGAAGAATGGCGAGGATGAATTCCGGAGGGGTCATGCAAGTGCCTGTCGAAATGACCGGCATTGTCCGGCTCTTCCTCTCTATCAGCATTTTCGGCACGCCGATTGACACCCGTCAAATCAGCTTATTTTGTCGGCGAAGGCATGCGGGCCACGAACCAGCCGAAATATCTCTGGATTGCCGGCGAGACGACAAATACGATCGACAGCACCATGATCGGCGCGATCAGGATCGTTCGATGCCACACGGCCCAACCTTCGGTGAGTGGCGCGAGGATATAGAGAAGTACGGTGATCAACGGATAGATGGCGAGGATCATTACGAGGGCGAGACGCGCCTTCGAAGGGTTGACGCGAGCGGGTACGGTCTGCAATTGCGCCTCCATGGCTTGATTTCTGCTATCGGAACTGAGGGTTAAAGTTGCTGTGGTCACTATGAGCTCCATAGAAACGGTCCGTTTCTATGGAGCTCATATAACGAAACGATCCGTTTCGTTCAAGTAGGACTCTTGTGATGTCGAATAAAATTTTGCTTGGGGGGTCCGCATGACTGGGAAAAAGGCTGCGGACGCCCGCCGCACCTCGATCGGCGCCCAGCGCAATCCTGCCAGCCAGGACGCCATTCTCCAGGCTGCGGAGGAAATCCTTGTCGAGGGCGGGCTCGGATCGTTTTCGATCGAGGCCGTCGCCCGGCGAGCCCATGCGGGCAAACCGACGATTTATCGGTGGTGGCCGACGCGTACGATCCTGCTTCTGGACGTCTACCATCGCCAGAAATTCGTCGATATCGCACCCGATACCGGCGCGATCGAGACGGATATCTTCCAACTCCTGAGCGACTTGCTCGAGTTCTGGAATACCGGCCATGGAGGCGCGGTTTTCCGCTCCGTCATCGCCGAGGCCCAGACCGACCCGGCGGCCAGCAAGGCGCTCGCGGCCTACATGGCCGAGCGATACCAGCAGGGCGGCGAGATATTCCGCCGGGCAAAGGCCCGAAACGAAGTGGCCGATTGGGTCGTACCCGAGCTTGCCATGGAGATCATAACGAGTTTCGTGTGGAAACGGCTGCTCACCGACCGGCTGGAGATTGCATCTGAACAGCTGCGCCTGGTGGTTCGGCACCTCGTGCACGGCTTAAAGGCACAGTAGGTCTCCGGAACATCCGCCCGCCCGTGTCCAATCGGCCGAGGAAATATGTCGCGCTCAGGCGACGCAAGCCCCGCGCCGCCTGAGCGGCAACCGGGCGGTCAATAATGCGGCGGTCTGGTGATGGCCGGCGCGTCCAGCGAGGTCTCCTCCAGCGAGAGGAACCGCTCGGTCAGCCGGTCGAGCTTGGCGCGCGTCTGTTCCATCACCTTCCACTGCTCGGCGAGCTGGTCGGACAATTCCTCGATCACCTTGGCCTGATGGGCGGCAAGCTCCTCGAGCTTGACCAGTCTTTCCTCGTCACTCACCTGTCGTTTCCTTCGCTGCTTTCTGACCGGCTTTCCGGACCCGCACCTTGTCCGGCATGCCGTCATGGTCCCCGAGCGGGCGTCGAGGGGCGTCGTCCCACCAATCCGAACGGATCGCCTTCAGTTCGAGATTCTTCGGATAGAACAGCCGGTTTTCGTCCTTGTTGGCCTCCCCGATCACCAAAAGGCGCACTTCCGCATCCGTGTTGTTGATGAAGGTATGAGCAATCCCAGTGCCGGCCGGGAAACCGACCGAGTCGCCCGGTTTCAGCGGATAGACCTCGCCATCCAGCCAGACCTCCGGATTGCCTTCGATCACGTAGATGAATTCTTCCTCGAGTTCCTCCGCATGCGGAAAGGAGGTGCGGCGGCCGGGTGGCAGGCGATGATGGTGAATGCCGAGCCGCGTGAGGCCGAACTGCCGGGCGAGCGCGGCGCCGAAGCCCATCAGCTCGTCATCACCGCGATAGTGTTTCTCCTGGGGCTTTTCTACCTCGCTCCAGTGGGTAATGCAGGAAGGGCGGTCCTGGTCGGTCATGTGCTGCTCCTCTGAAAGCGGAGCTACACTAGCCGACCGGAACCGCCCGGTCCATGTTTCAAGCCGAGGATCAGGCGCGCAGGCGCGGGCGCTCGGTGCGGGTTTCGCGGACAGCCCTTGTCTTGAAGCGGCCGAGCAGCGACGCCAGCCGGCTGCTGATACCGACCAGGCTCTGGGTCGAGGCATTGGTCTCTTCCATCAGCGCCGCGTTCTGCTGGGTGATCTGGTCCATGCTGCGGATCGCGGAATTGATCTCCTCGATGCCGGAAGCCTGTTCCTGCGCCGAGCGGGCGATCGACGAGATATGTTCGTCGATCGATTTCACGCGCCCGCCGATGCCGACCAGAGCCTGGCCGGTCTTGTTGACGAGCTCGACGCCACGATGGACGTCCGTCGAAGACTGGTCGATCAGTTCCTTGATCTCCTTGGCGGCAGCGGCGGAGCGCTGCGCCAGTTCGCGGACTTCCTGGGCGACGACGGCGAAACCCTTGCCTTGCTCCCCAGCGCGGGCCGCTTCCACGCCTGCATTCAGCGCCAGAAGATTGGTCTGGAAGGCAATCTCGTCGATGGCGCCGATGATTTGGGTCATCTTCTGCGAGGACTGCTCGATGTCGCCCATCGCGGCAATCGCCTCCTCGACCACCTTGCCGGAACGAACCGTCTCGGAAGCGGATTCGCGCACGATTTCCTGCACTTCGCGGGTCCGCTGTGCGGCCTGGCCGGAAATCGTGGTGATCTCTTCGAGTGCTGCCGCCGTCTGTTCGATCGCCGAAGCCTGCTGCTCGGTGCGCTTGGCCATGTTTTCGGAAGCCGACGAAATGCCGCCAGCTTCGGCGCGCACTTGTTCGACCGAGCTGCTGATCTCGCGCATTGCCGTGTCGAGTTCGGAAATCGAGGAATTGTAGTTCTGCTGCAGCTTGGCGAAGCTCGGCGCCAGTTCCTGCCAGAGTTCGGATGTCAGGTCGCCGCCGGAAAGGCTCGTCAGTGCCGCTTCGAGCGCCGCAAGGGCTGCATCCTGCTCGACCTTGGCTTTTTCCTGTTTGGCTTCGACCTCTCTGCGCTCGTCACCCAGCACCTCGAGATAGACCGAGATGGCGTAATCCATGTCCAGCATGGCCGCTTTGACGACCGAGGAGAGATGTTCGGACAGCATCTTCGCCTTCTTCTCCTGGAAGAAGCCAGACAGCTCCCGGCTCACAACGGCGCGAATGACACCGTCGAGGATCAGCGCGTAACCGCCGATATACCAGCGCGGTTCGAGACCAAGCCGGGCATGGGTGCGTCCGATCGTGGAAACCGCGTCCACATAATTGTCATCGTATTTGCCGGATGCGATCGCATCCCAATGGGTGGCCTGGCGGCTCTTGGCCTGGGCGATATGGCTGTCGCTGGAGAAGAATTTCGCCGTCTGCGGATTGCCCTTGACCTTGCGGTAGAAGGCATCCAGCGCACCGCCGATCGCGTCCTTGATGGCCGGCCGGATCTCGGCCAGAGACCGGCGCTGCTCTTGGCCAAGGCCGATGAAGTCAAGGCGCTCGGCGAGATCGGCTTTGTGGTTCTGGTCTTTCATGGGAGGTCTCCGGAGTTAAAAGGATCCACGCGGCCATCCGGACATAAGATGCGTATGCGTGCTCAGGCATCTCTAGGAGCCAAGCTTTAACGGGCTGTTAGCCATACCCCCTAGTTTTTGGGTAATCATAAATTGGTGTTGCATTGGAGAGGTTTCGGTGTCGACGGCAAGGCGCGAAATTCTCGTCGGGACAACCTTTTAGCAGGAATGGCACGGATCGGAATTCGTCTTTTCAATCAATGCGATCCCTCGACTATAAGCAACCGGATGGGTTGCAGGGCTGAGCGACGGCGTCCGGCGCAAGGCCAGTTGCAAAGCCTCACCGAAGCAAGCGCTTGCCATCCGGGCCTTGAGCCCTTAGCTCCTGTTTCACGAAACCTTAAGATTCCCGATGGCGCAGAAAACTTCCCTCTCCCGGCTGAAGCTCACCGATTTCCGCAATTATGCGGAAGCGGCGCTGTCGCTCGACGGGCGGCATGTGGTGCTGACCGGCGAGAACGGCGCGGGCAAGACCAATCTCCTGGAAGCCGTCTCCTTCCTGTCGCCCGGCCGCGGACTGCGCCGCGCCGTGCTGTCCGACGTGACACGCGTCGGCGCCGCCGCCGGGTTCACCATCTTTGCCGATGTCGACGGCATGGACGGCGAGGTCTCGATCGGCACGGGCATCGAGCCGGGCGAAGGCGAAAGCGTCACCCGCAAGCTCAGGATCAACGGCACCCCCGCCAAATCGACCGAGGAGCTTACCGACCACCTGAGCGTCCTGTGGCTGACGCCGGCTATGGACGGCCTCTTCACCGGCGCCTCCTCAGACCGCCGCCGTTTCCTCGATCGCCTCGTCCTGTCGCTCGATCCCGCCCATGGCCGGCGGGCGAGCGATTTCGAGCGCGCCATGAGGAGCCGCAATAGGCTGCTGTCGGAAGGCCGCTTCGACCCTTCCTGGCTGTCGGCCATCGAGGCGCAGATGGCCGGCCTCGGCATCGCCATGGCCGCCGCCAGGCAGGAGATGCTCGGGCTTTTGAGGGCCCTATCCGGCAATTCCGGCGAGACGCCGTTCCCCACCCCCGTTCTGACACTCGAAGGCTTCATGGACGGTGCGATGGACCGCCCGGCAGCCGATCTTGAAGAAAACTATCTCGACATGCTGCGCAGCGGCCGCAGTCGCGATGCCGCGGCCGGCCGCACGCTCGACGGGCCGCACCGTACCGACCTGCTGGTGCGCCACCGCGAAAAGGACATGGAGGCCGCACGCTGTTCGACCGGCGAACAGAAGGCGCTGCTGATCGGCCTCGTGCTTGCCCACGCGCGGCTGACGGCCGACATGACCGGTTACGCACCGATCCTTCTGCTCGACGAGATCGCCGCCCATCTCGACGAAGGCCGGAGGGCGGCTCTTTTCGATCTCGTCCATGGTCTCGGCGGCCAGTCCTTCATGACCGGCACCGATCGGGCAATGTTTTCCGCGCTGGCCGACCGGGCACAGTTCTTTACCGTCGCCCATGGCGGCATCAGCGTTTGAAATCCACCTTACGCGACTTGGCAGCCGGTGATATGATTGCGTGATGGAGAGCCTGACCCCGGAAAAATTGAGCCAAGACGAGATCGAGCGGTACCGCCGTCATATCCTGCTGCCGGAAATCGGCGGCACGGGGCAGCAGAGGATGAAGAATGCCCGCGTGCTGGTGATCGGCGCCGGCGGGCTCGGCGCGCCGATCCTCGAATATCTGGCGGCGGCCGGCATCGGTACGCTGGGGATCATCGATGACGACCTGGTTTCCCTTTCCAATCTGCAGCGGCAGGTCATCCACGATACCGGCACGATCGGCGAGCTGAAGACGAGGAGTGCCCGCGAGGCGATCGCCCGTCTCAATCCGCATGTCCGGGTCGTCGATTTCGAGGAGCGTTTTTCCGCCGAATGGGCGGCACGCAAGCTCGCCCTTTTCGACCTGCTGATCGACGGATCCGACAATTTCGATACCCGCTACGCGGCGGCCGATGCCGCGGAACTCACGCGGATACCGCTGGTGACAGGCGCGGTCGGCCGGTTCGACGGGTCGGTGACGGTGATGAAACCCTATGAGACGGGGCCGGACGGCGTTCTCAACCCCGGCTATCGCGATCTGTTTCCGGAAAAGCCGCCAGCGGGGCTGATCCCCTCCTGCGCCGAGACCGGCGTCGTGGGTGCACTGACGGGCGTCATCGGCACGCTGATGGCGATGGAGGCGATCAAGCTCGTCACCGGCATCGGCGAACCGCTGGTAGGGCGGCTGATGCTCTACGATTCGCTGTCTGCCCGTTTCGACACGATCAAATACAAGCGCCGCACGGCCAAGGCAGCCGCCGAGTGATCGAGCCGCCAGCGATTGAGCCAGTAATCGAGATTGCCCGCATAGACGAGGATTTCGGGCGCTGGGACGAACTTCTGGCGCTTATCCTGTCTTCCTTCGCTTACATGGACGACATCGTCGATCCGCCCTCCTCGGCACATCGGCTGACGCTGGCGTCGCTCGCCCAGAAGGCTCGCGACGAGATCGCGTTTGCGGCAATCGAGGGCGGCAGGCTGACCGGCTGCGTCTTCTGCAAACCGGAGCCGGGCTTCCTCTATATCGGCAAGCTCGCCATCGCCCCGGCGAGCCAGAGCAAGGGCATAGGCCGCCGGCTGTTGACCGTCGCGGAAGGGATTGCTCGGGAAAAAGGCTTGCCCGCCCTGCGGCTCGAAACCCGCATCGAGCTCACCGACAATCATGCGACCTTCGCAAGATGGGGTTTCGCCAGGACGGCGGAAAACTCCCATCCTGGCTTCACCCGCACCACCTCGATCGAGATGCAGAAGCGTCTCGACTGATCAGTTGCGGCCCGGGAGCACCCGGTTCGGCGGGCGGTGGCCGTCGAAGAAGGTGCGGATGTTGATGATCACCTTGTCGCCCATGTCGATCCGGCCCTCGATTGTCGCCGAGCCCATATGCGGCAGCAGCACGACCCGGCCCTGATGAGCGAGCTTGACCAGTTTCGGGTTCACCGCCGGCTCGTTCTGGTAGACGTCCAGCCCGGCGCCGGCGATCTTGTTGTCGCGCAAAAGCTGGATCATCGCCGCCTCGTCGATGACGTCACCGCGGGCAGTGTTGACGATGATCGAACTCGGCTGCATCAGCGCGAGCCGTCGTGCCGACAGAAGATGGAAGGTCGCCGGCGTCGAGGGGCAATTGACCGAGACGATATCGACGCGGGCGAGCATCTGGTCGAGGCTGTCCCAATAGGTCGCCTCGAGCTCCTCTTCCGTCGCCGGGCTGACGCGCTTGCGGTTGTGGTAGTGGATCGACAGGCCGAAAGCCTTGGCACGGCGGGCGACGGCAGTGCCGATGCGGCCCATGCCGACGATGCCGATACGTTTGCCCCAGATCCGTCGGCCGAGCATCCAGGTCGGGCTCCAGCCGGTCCACTCGCCCGGCTTGTCGGTCAGGATGCGCGAGCCCTCCGCGAGCCGCCGGTTGACGGCAAGGATCAGCGCCACGGTCATGTCGGCCGTGTCCTCGGTCAGCACGTTCGGCGTATTGGTGACGGTGATGCCTTTTCTGGCGGCCGCATCGACATCGATATGGTCGAAGCCGTTGGAGAAGCTGGCGATCAGCTTCAGCTGCGGGCCGGCCTCTTCGATCAGCGCCTCGTCGATACGGTCGGTCACCGTCGGCACCAGCACGTCGGCCGATTTCATCGCCGCCGCCAGCTCGTCGCGGGTACGGGGCGCGTCGTCGATATTGAGCTCGGCCTCGAACAGCTCGCGCATGCGGGTTTCCACCGCATCCGGCAGCTTACGGGTGATATAGACCTTGGGTTTCTTCTTCGCCGTCATGAAACTCTCTGCCTGACGCCCTGAAGCGCGAAACCTGAACGTATCCGGGTTTCGTGCTTCAAGCTTTTGTTCGACGCTTGTCGTTATCCCGAAACCGGTACCCGCTTTCGGGCGGCCTGCTTTAGGAGGTCCTTAACCAAGTCGCGCGATATTCAGTTCATCCAGGGCGTTTTCTACCAGACCCGTCAGCGAAGACAAACAAAACCTCGCGAGGTTCCCGAAAGCCCGAGATCGCTCAGCCGGAACCAAACACATGCGTCGCGCCATTCTCTCTTCCTTCATCGCTCTTTCCTTCGGGCTTGTCGCCTCCCTTTCTGCAACCGCCCCGAGTTTTGCGCAGGGCGCGGCAAAAGGCCCGAGCGGCCTGCCGCTGCCGCGTTTCGTCAGCCTCAAGTCGAGGAAGGTCAATATCCGCATCGGCCCGAGCACAGACTACGCGGTGTCCTGGATGTATATGAAGTCCGGCACGCCGATGGAAATCATCCAGGAGTACGAAAACTGGCGGCGGGTTCGCGATGCCGAGGGCACCGAGGGCTGGGTGAACCAGGCCCTGCTTTCAGGCGAGCGGACTGCGGTGGCCGCTCCGTGGATGCGTGGCAAGGGCAAGGATATCTACGTCAACATGCGCCGCGACCCGCAAGGCACCGCCGCCATCCTCGCCAAGCTGGAGCCGGGCGTCGTGCTGCAGATCAAGGAATGCAACGGCGACTGGTGCCGGGTCGAGACCAACGGCTCCGAGGGCTGGGTCGCCCAGGCCGAAGTCTGGGGCGCTTATCCCGGCGAGGCGTTCAAATAAGATTTTTCCTGCGAGGCCTCAGATGAGGCCTTCGCGCGCCGCAGCTTCGGTGAGCGACGCCATCGGGCGCGGGCCGATCTGCTGGATGCAGATGGCAGCCGCCAGGCAGCCGAGCTTGCCGCAATCCTCCAGCGAACGATCCTGGGTGTAACCGAACAGGAAACCGGCCGCGAACAGATCGCCGGCGCCGGTCGTATCGACCAGTTCCCTGATCGGATAGGCCGCGACCTTCACGCGTTCGTCGCCGCGAACGATGATCGCGCCTTCCTCGCTGAGCGTCACCGCCGCCAGCTTGCAATCTTCAGAAATCTTCTTCAGCGCCAGCTCGAAATCCTCTGTCTCGTAGAGCGACAGCGCTTCCTGTTTGTTGGCAAACACGATGTCGACGGTGCCGGAGCGCATTAGGTCGAGGAACTCGGCGCGGTAGCGGCCGACGCAGAAGGGGTCGGACAGCGTCATCGACACTTCCCGGCCATGCTCATGGGCGATGCGGGCCGATTCGCGGATCGCTTCCTTGGCGCGCGGCGGATCCCAGAGGTAACCTTCGAAATAGGTGACCTTGGCTTCGGCGACGACGTCCTCTTCCACATGTTCCGGGCCGAGATCGACGCAGGCACCGAGATAGGTGTTCATCGAACGCTCGCCATCCGGCGTCACGAAGATCATCGAGCGGGCGGTCGGCGGATTGGTGCCTTCCGGCCTGGTCCGATAATGAACGCCCTGGGCGCGGATGTCGTGCTGGAAGATGTTGCCGAGCTGGTCTTCCGCAACCTTGCCGAAATAGGCCGCCTTGCCGCCGAAACCGGCAATGCCGGCCGCCGTGTTGCCCGCCGACCCGCCGGACGCTTCCACAGCCGGGCCCATCTTCGAATAAAGGAGCTCGGCGCGTTCGGCATCGATCAGGTTCATCGCACCCTTGGTGATCGCATTCTCGCTCAGGAAATCGTCGTCGCAGCGGGCGAGAATATCCACGATGGCATTGCCGATGGTGAGCACGTCGAACTTGGGCATCCGGTCTTGATCCTCTTGGGAAACAGTTTGTCGCGAAAATCGGTATTCGGGTTTTCCACTGATTGGAAGGGAAAATAACCGCGATGCCGGCTATCCAGGGCATTTTGGGCCGTCACTCTGGTGTCACGATCACAGATTATAGAATTGGCGATCCGGTTGTGTTGCCGACCACGGATGAACTGGCGGCCGACCATCGGATGTCCTGGACGAGACCAGGAGGGAAAGCGGGGATTGCCCCGCTTTTTTGTTCGGCGCCGATCGCCACGCCTCGCTTTCAAGCGGCTTTTCTACATCAACGCATTTGTGGCAAGCCGCGACATGGGTTAGACGCATAAAACCGTCCCCACAGAAAGCCTGCCTCTTGTCCTCCGTGTTCCTGAATGTCGTGCCCCTCTTCATCCTGATCCTGATCGGCTGGATGGCGGCGAAAACCGGGATATTGAAGGAGGAGACCGGCGACGCGCTCGGCGAATTCGTCTTCAAGATCGCCGTGCCGATGCTGATCTTCCGGACGCTGGCGGATGCGCATTTCGAGGGCGCCTCGCCGTTCCGACTGTGGACCGTCTATTTTCTCGGTGTCGCCATGACCTGGGCGATCGGTCATGTCCTCACCACCCGCGTTTTCGGCCGGGATGCGAAGATCGGCGTGATCGCCGGCATGTCCGGCTCGTTTGCCAACAACGTCTTCATCGGCCTGCCGCTGGTCGCGCATGTGGTCGGCAAGGACGGACTGGTGGCGATCTCGATCCTGCTTGCGATCCACCTGCCGCTGATGATGGTGGCCGGCACGATCCTGATGGAGGGTGCGGCCGCCAAGGTCGACGGCGGCGAAAAGCGCGGCATTGCTGCGGTGCTCAAGCAGGTGGGCTCCAACCTTGCCCGCAATCCCCTGGTGATTGCGCTTATCATCGGCGTCGCCTTCAACTTCCTCGGCCTGCATTTCCCATCGGCGATCGCCATTGTCGTCGATCAGATTTCCGCCGCGGCAAGTCCGGTCGCTCTGATATCGATCGGCATGGCTCTGACGCGATATCCGATCCGGGGCGATATCGGCCTTTCGGGCACCGCGGCCGTACTCAAGCTGATGCTGCTCCCGACACTCGTCTTCCTGATGAGCCATCTGTTTGCCCTGCCGAAAGACTGGGCGACAGCGCTGGTGCTGACCGCGTCGGTTCCGACCGGCATCAATGCCTGGCTGATCGCCCAGCGATTCCGTTCGGGACATAGCCTTGCAGCATCGGTGATCAGCATGACCACCGCATTCGGGGTCTTCACTGTCGGCTTCTGGGCCTGGCTTCTCGGCTGAATTGCCGCGCCGGATCGACTGCTGGAAATGAAAATGCCCGACTGACGCCGGGCATTTTCATTTGGGAACTCTAAAAAGCCGCCGATCAGTTGGTGGCGGGCGCCGGTGCGGCGTTCGGGTCCGGGAGCGGAACCGGCGAATCAGCCAGCGTGCGCAGATAAGCGATCAGGTTGGCGCGCTCGGAATCGTTCTTGATACCGGCAAAGCCCATCGCCGTGCCCTTCACGAAGGCCTTCGGAGCGGTGAGGAAGTGGTTGAGATTGTCGAAGGTCCAGTGCTCGGCACCGCCCTTGGAGAATTCCTTCATGCCGGCCGAATAGGCGAAACCTTCATGTTCGCCGACCGGACGATCGACAACGCCCCAAAGATCCGGGCCGACCTTGTTCGGTCCGCCCTTCTCGCCGGAATGACAGCTCTGACACTTCTTGAACGTGGCTTCGCCAGCCTTGGCGTCGGCCTTCACCAGAAGCTGCGCGATCGGAACGGCGGCGGCAGCGGGTGCCGCGGCTTCACCGGCTGCGGGCTCTTCGGCGGCGATGATGGCAAAACCTGCCTTCTCGGGTACCTCCGAATGGAAAATCCCTTCCGAGGCAATGGACACCGACATCATGACGAAAACAGTAGCAAGCAGGGCGCCTGCCGCCATGTTGACATTGGGGTTCATCCGCAAATGCTCCTTCGCAACCGCCTCATGAGAAAGCGGACCATCTTGAAATCGCGCGGAACCTATGTCTTTTGCATGGTTGTTGCAACACGATTATCGTCCCGCGCGTGAGACTTTTTGACACTGTTCACGCGGGAATAGAAGGGTCTTTCCATGAAGAATTCGGCTTTTGACCGGACGCTGGTGTTGATCCCGGCACGAATGGCCTCAACACGCCTGCCGGGAAAACCTCTGGCTGATATTGCCGGCCTGCCGATGATCGTGCAGGTAGCAAAACGGGCCGAGGAAGCGCAGGTCGGGCGAATCATCGTCGCCGTCGACCACCAGGACGTCTACGATGCGGTGGCCGCCGCAGGCTTCGACGTGGTGATGACCCGGCAGGACCATCAATCCGGTTCGGACCGCATTTTCGAGGCGGTGCAGAAGGCCGATCCGGATGCGAAAATGGATTTCGTGATCAACGTCCAGGGCGACCTGCCGACGATCGAGCCGGAAGCGGTGCGCGCTTCGCTGAGGCCGCTCGACAATCCCTCGACCGACATCGCCACCCTCACCGTCGTGATCACTGACGAACACGAGAAGACCAATCCGAACGTGGTGAAGATCGTCGGTTCGCCGCTGTCGCCGACGCGGCTGAAGGCGCTCTATTTTACCCGCGCCACCGCGCCTTACGGGAACGGCCCGCTCTATCATCATATCGGGCTCTACGCCTATCGCCGCGCGGCGCTCGAAAAATTCGTGTCGCTCGGCCCTTCCGTGCTCGAAAGGCGCGAATCGCTGGAACAGCTTAGAGCCCTCGAAGCCGGCATGCGCATTGATGCCGAGATCGTTGACTCGGTTCCATTAGGCGTCGATACTCCCGCCGACCTTGAAAAGGCCCGTGCGATCCTGTTCGCCCGTGCCTCCTCGTAACGGATAATCCCATGAATGCACTTACGAATCGCATCGCCTTCCAGGGCGATTTCGGCGCCAATTCCGACATGGCCTGCCGCGACATGTTCCCGACCATGGAACCGCTTCCCTGCCCGACGTTCGAGGACGCCTTCCAGGCGCTCGAAAACGGCGATGCGGACCTGGCGATGATCCCGATCGAGAACACGATCGCCGGCCGCGTCGCCGATATTCATCACCTGCTGCCGGAATCGCGGCTGCATATCATCGGCGAATATTTCATGCCGATCCGCTTCCAGCTGATGGTGCTGCCCGGCGTGACCCGCGAGGAAATCCGCACCGTCCACAGCCATATCCATGCGCTCGGCCAGTGCCGCAAGATCATCCGCTCGAACGGTTGGAAGGCCGTCGTTGCCGGCGACACGGCGGGTTCGGCCAAGATGGTGGCCGAAAAGGGCGACCGCACGATGGCGGCGCTCGCACCGCGGCTTGCGGCCGATCTTTACGGGCTTGAGATCCTGGCGGAGAATGTCGAGGACCGGGACGACAACGTCACCCGTTTCGTGGTGCTCTCCCGCGACGAAAAATGGGTGCAGCGGAACGATCCAGACGAGGTGCTGGTCACCACTTTCGTATTCAACGTCCGCAACATCCCGGCTGCGCTCTACAAGGCAATGGGCGGCTTTGCCACCAACGGCATCAACATGACCAAGCTCGAAAGCTACCAGCTCGGTGGCAAGTTCGTGGCAACCCAGTTCTATGCGGATATCGAAGGCCACCCGGACGACGCCCCGGTGCGCCGGGCGCTGGAAGAGCTGCGGTTCTTTTCGGAAAAGGTGCGGGTTCTCGGCACCTATAAGGGCCACCCGATGCGGGGCGCGCTGCAGAAGGGGTGAGGGGCGACGGCGTTTAGCCGGCAAAACGCTCCGGTGGAGCGTTTTGAGCCTCGAACGCGCTGAGCAAAAGCGAAGTGCCGGGCGTGCACCATGCCGGAGGAGATGCAATCGGCCTGGAAGCTGACAGCTGGGCATAATAACCCCTTGGTGTTTGCGGTTTTCAGTTCGGCCGGGACACGTCGTGTGCCTCGAATTGAAATTTTAATAATGACACGCGACGTGTCCCGTTCGGTCTGTTTTTCCGCGCAACTCCGGTCCCTCTGCGGCGGCATGGTCTTACGTCCTTGCGGAATGCCATACCGGGTTGTGTGCGACACACGCACGCCCCGCCTCAGGGCGAGAGGGAGACCATTTTCTGCGCAGCCCCTGGCAATCCGCCTGCATGACGGCAGACCACCAGGGCACCGGTCCCGTCTCGCCGGTCATGCGGGCCGGTGTAGCCGAAACGGGACGGGTGGATTGTAGGCACGGGGTCGAGGGGTGGGGATGAGCGAGGGTGTATTTTTATGCTTTTGTTTCCCAAGTGACTGATTTGCCTAAGCAAGCCCCCTCTGCCCTGCCGGGCATCTCCCCCTCGGGTGGGGAGATTGGCTGGGGGCTTGCTCACCGCTTCCTATCCCACGTCTCATTCTGCGTTATCTGGCTGCATGATGCCTATCTGGAAGCAACGGTCGTGCCGCTTGTGATCTCCCCCCTTGAGGGGGAGATGCCCGGCAGGGCAGAGGGGGGTGCGACACCCGCCGACTGCCTTTCGCGCTTACTCGGCGCTCATCGCATAGACCCGCAGCCTATGCCCGTCCGGATCGGTCACGACGAACGTGTAGCCGAAATCCATCTCGACCGGCGTCTGCAGCACGCGCAGGCCACGGCCCGACCAGTCGGCATAGATCTTGTCGACGCTGGCGGCATCGTTATGCCTGAAGCAGATTTCCGATCCGCCGCTGCCGGCCGTTACCGAAGGCTCGGCGGTGTGTCGTGACCACAGGCCGAGCTTCATGCCGGTATTCAGCACAAAGAGCGCAAAGGTCGGTGACTTTTCCACGGGTTCGGCGCCGAAGAGGGCCTGGTAGAAATCCGCACTGGTCAGCGGATTGTCAACGAAGAGGATGGTGAAATCGGGGTGGACCATGTCAGTTCTCCTTGTGACGCAATTCCCTCTGCCGGGAATTGCTCCTGGTTGGGACTGACCGGAGATTATCGCAGCCTACTGTCAGATAATGGCAGCAGCGTTCATGGCTGGGGCGGAATTCCTTCAGCTTCTCGCCACTCCTTGAGCAAGACCGGCCGGCGGCGCGGATAACGCGTTTCCGTCCAAGCCGCAGAGGAAATGCGGTCGGTGCGGAAATGCCGGAAATCCTGCCTGAGTTCACACCAGGCAACCATCACCCTGACGCTGTCGAAGAAGCCGAGGGCGAATGGCCAGACTTTTCGATGGGTCAGAGCCCCCTTTTCATCTTCATATGCGAGTTCAAGGATATGCTCGGCGCGGATCGCCCTTCGGATCAGGCCGAGATCGGTCCTGTCCTCACCTCGCCGCGGCGAAGCGACAAGCAGCGTCGAATTGTCGAGGTCCTGTTTCAGATCCGGCGGCAGCACGGCGGCGATCTTGGCGAGCGCATCGACGGCGCCGGCAGCCAGCCGCGGATCGGCGGTTTTCGCCACCCAGCGGGAGCCGAGCACCAGCGCCTCGATCTCTTCTTGCGAAAACATCATCGGCGGCAGCATGAAACCGGGCCTCAGCACGTAGCCGAGACCGGCCTCGCCTTCGATGAAGGCGCCTTGGGCCTGGAGGCTGGCGATATCGCGGTAGAGCGTGCGCAGGCTGACGCCGGTCTCGGCGGCAAGTTTGGCGCCGCTGACCGGCTGGCGGTAGCGCCGGAGCGTCTGGAGAAGAGCCAGCAAGCGCTCCGAGCGGGCAACGGTCATTTTGCTGAAACCCTCCGGCCCGATGATGAAGTCGATCTCGATTCGATGGGATCGCCCGGCCCTTCGCTTGCGCTCCGGGCGTTCGTCCTTCGGAATGATTCACTGGATCATTCCGTCGGCTACGCCGACCAGTCCTCACTCACTGCAATCGATTCACAGGATCGATTGCTCAGGCTTCGCCTGACCGTTCGTCACCCCACTCAATCCAGTCGCGAAGCAAGCGATGGGCGATCGCACCCTTGACCGGAGCGAAAAGCGGGGCATCCGGGCCGGCATCGAGCATGGCGGCGGCCTCGGCCCGCTCGAACCAGCGGACATCGGCCATTTCCTGCGGATCGATCTTGATCTCAGTGGATTTCGCCTCGGCGTAACAGCCGATCATCAGCGAATGCGGCATCGGCCAGGGCTGCGAGGCGTGATAGCGGACCCGGCCGGTCTCGATGCCGGATTCCTCGAAGGTCTCGCGGCGCACCGCATCCTCGATCGTCTCGCCAGGTTCCACGAAACCGGCGAGGCAGGAATACATGCCCTCCTGGAAATGGTGGCTGCGGCCGAGCAGGCAGCGGTCGCGCTCCGTGTCGATCGTGAGCATGATGACAACTGGGTCGGTGCGCGGAAACATCATGTGCTGGCACTGGGTGCAGACCCGCTTGTAACCGCCGATCCTAGTTTCGGTCGGCGATCCGCATTTGCCGCAGAACTTGTTGGCCGCGTTCCAATTGAGCAGCGCGACCGCCTGTGCGACCTCGCCCTGCAATTCGCCCTCGATAAGCTGGTCGCGAAAGAGCGCCCGCGCCTCGGTTGGCTTGTAGTGGCTTGCCAGTTCTTCCGCCGGGATTAGCATCGGCACGGCGATGCGCGGTTCACCCGTCTCGCGATAACCGAGCAAAACGGCGTTGTCGAAATCCGGCTTCAATTCGGCAAGCTCATAGGGCGAAAACAGTGGGTCGAGGATCTGGCTGTCGTGTTTCAGGATCAGCCGGCTGCCGGTGAAGGCGAGGATATGGGCGCCTTCGACGGCGAGCGCCTTCTCGACGCAATCGTCCTCACGGTATTCGGCGCGGCGATCCAGCTTGTTGCCGGAAAAAGCCGTCAGCTTGCTCGGTTCGGGATGGGGTGCGTCGGTGTCGAAAAGGTTCGCTGTCATGAAAGGGCTTCAACCAGTTTGTTGAGAAAATCTTGCTTTTGTTGCTCTTCGTAGGTCACCGCCTGACCGAAACCCCAGATCGGGCCGGGCCAGTTCGGATCTTCCTCGAAGCGGGCGATGACATGGACATGCAGCTGGCGGACGATATTGCCGAGTGCGCCGACATTGATCTTGGTGGCACCGGTCGCCGTCTTGAGGGCTGCTGCCACCCTGTTCACCTCGACCGAGAGCAGCGCTTGTTCCGCGGGTGAGAGATCGAAGATCTCGGTCAAGCCGGAGCGCTGCGGCACCATGACCAGCCAAGGCCAACGGCTGTCGTTCTGGATGCGCAGCTGACAGAGGGTAAGCATCGTCACAAGATCGGAATCGCGGGTTATCCTCCCGTCCAGTTCGAATTCGCTCAAACTTTCCTCCCTTGTTTTTCTGTTCGATAGCAGTTTTTTACAGGGTTGGCTTGCATTTGGAAGCGTTATTGACGATATGGACGGTGGGAGGTTGGTGGTGGACGAGCCACTCGCCAACCGGGTCAGGTCCGGAAGGAAGCAGCCCTAACGAGCCAGGCACGGGTCGCCGTGCCAGCCTCCCACCCTTTTACTTGTACTACCATCTTGGTCAGCTTCCGGCCCGGTCAAGACCGTGCTCAGGATTGGCCCGCGCAGGCTGGCAGGACTGAATGAGCGATACCGGGCCAACATCTTCAAGCACTTCCGCCGCCAATCCCGCCACAGGCAGCGGATACCGGGTGCTCGCCCGCAAATACCGACCTAAGGATTTCTCGGACCTGATGGTCGGCCAGGAGCCGATGGTCCGCACGCTGACCAACGCGTTCGAGACCGGCCGCATCGCCCAGGCCTATATGCTGACCGGCGTTCGCGGGGTCGGCAAGACGACGACCGCCCGCATTCTCGCCCGCGCGCTGAACTACAAGACGCCCGATATCGACAAGCCGACCATCGACCTCAGGATCCCCGGCGAACACTGCCAGGCAATCATGGAAGGCCGGCATGTCGACGTGATCGAGATGGACGCCGCCTCCCATACGGGCATCGACGATATAAGAGAGATCATCGAGCAGGTACGCTACCGCCCGGTCTCGGCGCGCTACAAAGTCTATATCATCGACGAAGTGCACATGCTCTCGACACAGGCTTTCAACGGCCTGTTGAAGACGCTCGAAGAGCCGCCGGAGCATGTGAAATTCATCTTCGCGACGACCGAAATCCGCAAGGTTCCGATCACCGTGCTGTCGCGCTGCCAGCGGTTCGACCTGCGCCGCATCAGCGCCGCGGACCTGGTTCACCTGTTCACCTCGATCCTGGAAAAGGAAGGCATTCCGGCCGAACCGGAAGCGCTTGCCATGGTCGCACGTGCAGCAGAAGGGTCGGCGCGCGACGGGCTGTCGCTGCTCGACCAGGCGATCGCCCATGGCGGCGGCCAGGTGATCGCCGAGACCGTGCGCGGCATGCTGGGGCTCGCCGACCGCGCCCGCATCGTCGACCTGTTCGAGCATATCGTGCGCGGCGACGTGACGGCGGCGCTTTCGGAATTCACGGCGCAATACGAGGCCGGCGCCAATCCGGTCGTCGTTTTGACCGACCTTGCCGATTTCACCCATCTGACCACCCGTTTCAAATATATCCCGGACGCCGCCAACGATCCTTCGATCAGCGAAGTGGAGCGCGTGCGCGGCCGCGAATTTGCGGACGGCGTGGCGGTGAGCACGCTGTCGCGCATCTGGCAGATGCTCCTGAAGGGCATTCCGGAAGCGGAAAACTCCTCGCGCCCGGCGGGTGCCGCCGAAATGGTGCTGATCCGGCTGACGCATGCGGCCCATCTGCCCTCGCCGGAAGATGCAGCCCGCCGTCTTGCCGATTTCTCCAATGGCGACGGCCAGCGGGCGCCGGCTCCGAACGGCAATGGCGGTGGACGGCCCGTTTCGCCGCCGCAATCGCCTGTCAATGCCCGCGGCACCGAGATGGCGAGCCCGCGCGTTCCTTCCGGCGGCCCGACCGCGATGCTGCAGGCCGTGCCGAATACGACGCCGCGCGAAATGCCCGTCGGCCGCGCGGAAGAACAGCCAGCCGAAAAGCCCGTTCCCAAGGTACCCGTCAATTCGATCCAGGATATCGCCGATCTCTGCTCCAAGAACCGCGACCCGCGGCTGAAGGCGCTGCTGCGCAATTTTGTGCGGCTGGTGAAGATCGAGCCGGGCCGGCTGGAGATCAACCTTTCCGGCGATGCACCGAAAACAATTGCCGGCGACCTGAAGGCGCGGCTGGAGGAATGGACCGGGATTACCTGGTGGGTGACGCTCAGCAACGAGGCCGGAGAGCCGACGCTGGTCGAATCCGAAAAGAGCGTGCGGGAGGCGCAGTTCACCGACGCCCGCGCCGATCCTGACGTGGCGGCGATCCTCGCCCAGTTCCCCGGCGCCAGGATCACCGACGTGCGCATCCGCGTGGCGGAAGAGGATGAGAACGAGGCCGAGGACATGCCGGCAGCGGCGACCGCGGAATCCGAAGAGGGCGACATCCTGCCCGGCGACGACATCGAGCTATAAGAGAAGAGGACAGACAGATGCGCGACATCATGGGCATGATGGGCAAGGTCAAGGAAATGCAGGCCAAGATGGAGCAGATGCAGGCGGAAATCGCCGCTCTTGACGTCGAAGGCACATCGGGCGGCGGGCTGGTGACCGTGCGTCTCAACGGCAAGGGCGACATGCTCGGCCTCAAGATCGATCCGTCGCTGTTCAAGGAAGACGATGTCGAGATCCTCGAGGACCTGATCGTCGCCGCCCACAAGGCCGCCAAGGAGCGCGCCGAGGCGATCGCCGCCGAAAAGACCAAGGAACTGACCGCCGGCCTGCCGATCCCGCCGGGCTTCAAGATGCCGTTCTGATCCTGGTCTGATGGAATAGGGAGGCTCTGATGACGCTTGCATCGCTTCTGGTTTTCGCGGCAGCACTTTTCGTCGCCGCAGGTTCGCCCGGTCCCAGCATCGCTGCGCTTGTAGCGCGCGTCCTGTCCAAGGGTTATCGCGACGTACTGCCGTTTCTCGCGGCAATGTGGGTCGGCGAAGCCGTGTGGCTTTCGTTTGCGGTCGCGGGTCTTGCCGCCATCGCCGAAAGCTTTCATGTCGTGTTCGTGGCAATCAAGTGGATCGGTGTCGCCTATCTCCTCTATCTCGCATGGAAGATGTGGTTCACCGAACCCGCCGGCTCCGGCGAAGACCTTCCGGAAAATCGCTCCGTGCCGAAGATGTTTTTCGCCGGCCTCACCGTGACGCTCGGCAACCCGAAGATCATGATGTTCTATGTGGCGCTGCTGCCTTCGATCATCGATCTCGGCGGCGTGACGCTGACCGGGTGGCTGGAACTGGTCGTCGCGATGTTCCTGGTGCTCGTGGTCGTCGATCTTGCATGGGTGCTGCTTGCCGCCAAGGCGCGTCAGTTCCTGAAGAGCCCTCGGGCCGTGAGGATCGCCAACCGGGTTTCGGCCGGCGCGATGGCCAGTGCGGCAGCGGCGATCGCGACGCGCTAGGTCTCGAACGTCGGCCTCCAGCGGTGGCCGATGGGTGCGGCCAGGAAGCGGGCTCTTTCGGTGTCGGACATGGCTCTGCCGACGGCCGCCAGCATTTCCGCGATCATGACGCGCTCACCGGCATAAAGTTCGTGGCGGACAGGATCGCCGGCGGAAACCATGCCCGGCTTGATGACGCGGCAATAGATGCCGGGGCGGCCGGCTTTGGTATAGGTCTTCAGGAATTTCGGATCGCCCATCTTTACCGCGAGCGTGTTGCAGGGAGAGCGGGCGCAGCTGGCTTCCAGGACGACTTCGCCTATGTGAAAACGGTCGCCGGCGGCGACATCGCGGTTGTCGAGGCCTTCGACGATCAGGTTCTCGCCAAACGTGCCGGGCGAAAAATCGCGGCCGAGTTCGGCCGCCCACCAGTCCAACGTCAGCGAGCCTTCGAGCAGGATCGCCTGATCCTCGCCGCCGTGGTGTTTCGTGTTGCAGACCGCATCGCCGACGAGGCCGAGGCTATCGATCATGACGGCGCCGTTGACGGCGTGTTTGTAGATGCCGGTCTTGAAGCTCTTGCCCGGTAGCCTTTCCGGATGTCCGAGGCAGACGGCGAGAAGTTTCATAAGCGGCCCTTCCGCGATTCCGTTTTTAAGGCATATGGGCTAAAGGGAGAAAATGGCAAAGCGAGTCACCGGCCCCGAAATCGAAAAACTCATCCAGCTTCTGGCAAAGGTCCCCGGTCTCGGACCGCGCTCGGCGCGCCGGGCGGCGCTGCATCTGATCAAGAAGAAGGAACAGCTGCTCGGGCCGCTTTCGAGCGCCATGGGCGAGGCCTATGACAAGGTGAAGATCTGTTCGCGCTGCGGCAATGTCGACACCGTCGACCCCTGCACCGTTTGCACCGATCTCCACCGCGACCAGACGATGCTGATCGTCGTCGAAGACGTTTCCGACCTCTGGGCGCTGGAGCGGACGGGCGCGATGAACACCGCCTATCACGTGCTCGGCGGCACGCTTTCGCCGCTCGACGGCATCGGCCCCGACGACCTCAACATCCGCGGACTGATCGACCGGGTGAACGAGGGCGTCATCCGCGAGATCATCATCGCCGTCAACGCGACCGTCGAGGGGCAGACCACGGCCCACTATATTACCGACCAGCTCTCCGGCATCGATGTGAAGATCACGCGGCTGGCGCATGGCGTGCCGGTCGGCGGAGAGCTTGATTATCTCGACGAGGGCACGCTGACGGCCGCGCTTCGGGCGCGGACGGTGATTTAGAGGAAGGCCTTGAGTATGTGGAGACGTGCCGCATCTGCCTCGCTGGTTGGAGCCTTGATGAGGATAACGTTGAGCAAGCCCGCCCCCCTCTGGCCTGCCGGCCATCTCCCCCACGGGTGGGGAGATCGGCCCGAGGCACCGGCATCACTTCTATCGCTGCGCTCGAGGTGGTCGAGGCGTCGCAACAGGTCAATCTCCCCCCTTGTGGGGGAGATGTCCGGCAGGACAGAGGGGGGTGCCTCCAGACGAGCGGTAGCATTGGCTTTCGCCATATTCACAACCCTCCTCCCCCTCCCCGCGCTCGCCCAAAACCGTCCCGACGTCGAAAAGCAGTTCCAACGGTGGATCACCGGCGATCTGGCTCCGGTGGCCAAGAAGGCCGGTATCTCCGAGAAGACGATGAAGGCCGCCTTCCAGGGCGTGACGCTCAACTGGGACCTGCCGGACCTTGTGCCGCCGGGTTCGGAGCCGCCAAAGCAGCAGGACCAGAGCCAGGCGGAATTTTCCTCGCCCGGCGCCTATTTTTCCGAAAAGCGGCTGCAGGGGCTCGCCGAGACCGGCCGCGGGCTTGCCTCCACCTATTCGGCGACGCTGAAGAAGATCGAGGCGGTCTATGGCGTGCCGGGCGAGATCGTCGTCGCTATCTGGGGCCGTGAATCCGGGTTCGGCAAGGCGCGGATGCCCTATTCCGCCGTGCAGGTTCTGGCCACCAAGGCCTTCATGTCGACCCGCAAGGACATGTTCCGCGAAGAGCTGATCGCAGCGCTGAAGATGATCGAACGAGGCGATGTCGATGCGGCGACGATGAAGGGGTCCTGGGCCGGCGCGCTCGGCCAGCCGCAGTTCATGCCGTCGAGCTACCTGAAATATGCCGTCGACTTCGACGGCGACGGTCGCCCGGACATCTGGAATTCGGTGCCGGATGCGCTTGCCTCGATCGCCCACTACCTGCAGAAGGAAGGCTGGCAGCGCGGCCGCGACTGGGGGTTCGAAGTGACGATCCCCGCAAAAGTTTCCTGCGCGCAGGAAGGGCCGGATCTTGCCAGGCCGATCTCGGCCTGGGCGGCAACCGGCATCACCCGCATTTCCGGCAAGGGCTTTCCCGCGGCAGACCTCAAGGCGGACGGCATGATGCTGGTGCCGGCGGGGCGCAGTGGACCGGAATTCGTCGTCACGCCGAATTTCTACGTGATCAAGGAATACAACAATTCCGACCTCTACGCACTGTTCATCGGCAATCTCGCCGACCGGATCGCCTCGGGCGCAGGACCATTCCAGGCACCCTGGGGCGATGTCGGCAAGATGCTGCGCTCCGACGTTCTCGCGATGCAGAAGGCGCTGGTCGCCAAGGGTTATGACGTGGGCAATGTCGACGGCCTGCCGGGCTACAAGACCCGCCGTGCGCTCGGCGACTGGCAGGCAAAGAACGGCCTTGCTCCAACGTGTTTTCCCGATCCGTCGCTCAAGGGAAAGATCAGATAGTCAGTGGTGCAGGTCGGGGGGCGATTTATGGAATATGTCGTCGCTCGGCGGGATCGCCTGTCGCTCGATCATCCGGTGGACGCGCGGGCCTTCTTCGCCGCGATGAAGACTGCGGATCGCATCCCAGGCCTCGGCATCCGCCTGGGTGCGGCGCTGGTTGTGGCGTACGTAATCGGCCCAGGTCGCGGTATGGTATGTCTCCGTCCAGATTTCCGGATGTTCCAGATCGCGCATCAGCGCCCATTGCCGCGCACCGTCGCGAATGCGAATACGGCGTCGCTGCGACATCAGTGCCAGGAATTCCGGCACATCCTCGTCGGCGATGGTGTAATCCACCAGGGAAACGATCGGGCCGCTGCGCGGCTGCAGGTCGAGGCTCAGCAGCGGCACGTTGAACCGGTTGAGCGGATCGAGATTGGCATCGCTGAACTGTGGCAGCGGCAGGCGCATGCCGATCACGGCGCCAAGCAGCATGACAAGGCTCGACAGTGTCAGCGCGATCGACACTCCGAACGTATCGGACAGGATGCCCCACACCCAGCTGCCGCCGGCAATGCCGCCGAACGTCGCCGTCTGGTAGAAAGAAAGCGCGCGGGCGACCACCCAACGCGGCGTCGAAAGCTGCACCGTCGTGTTGAACAACGACAGAGCCAGCACCCAGCAGGCACCCGGCACGAGGAGGACGATCGCCGTCAGCGCCGTGCTTGAACTCAGGCCTATGATCGCGGCGCTCGCGGCGAAACCCAGGAAGGACAGGCGGACGATCGATTCGCTGGTCAGCTTTTCACGCAGCCGCGAATTTGCCATGGCACCGGCGATGGCACCGACCCCGAAGGCGCCGAGCATGATGCCGTAGGTCAACGGGCCGCCGGAGACCAGGTCGCGGGCGACGATCGGCAGAAGCGCCAGGACGGCGCTCGCCGAAAGACCGAAGACAAGGCCACGGAACAGCACGTTGAGAATGTTGGGCGACATGACGACGTAACCGAGGCCCGCCGAAAGCGCCCGCAGCAGCGTCTCGCGCGGCAGCGCACTGTCGCGACTTTCCGGTTTCCAGCGGATCAAGGCATAGATGAGAGCGAAATAGCTCATCGAATTGACCGCGAACGCCGCGGCGGCGCCGGCAGCCGCTACGATCGCGCCGCCGATCGCGGGTCCGACGCTGCGGGTGATGTTGAAGCCCACGCTGTTGATCGTCACCGCCGCCGGCAGGACCTCGCGAGGTACCATATCACCGACAGAAGCCTGCCAGGCCGGGTTGTTGAGCGCCACGCCGCAGCCGAGCAGAAAGGTGAATGTCAAAAGCAGCCAGGGCGTCAGCAGGTCGAGATAGGCAAAGACCGTCAGGGTGAGCGAGACGGTGAGCATGAAGAACTGCGCCGTCAGCATCAGGCTGCGGCGGTTGACGTTGTCGGCAAGCGCGCCGGCAATCAGCGAAAAGAGCATGATCGGCAGCGCGGTCGAGGCCTGGACCAGCGCAACCATGTCCTCGGAATCGGTGATCGAGGTCATCATCCACGCCGCGCCGACGGCCTGGATGAGGCTGCCAAAATTGGAAGCGAGGCTGGCAATCCAGATGGTTCTGAACGTTGGGTGCCTGAAGGGAGCCAGGGTCGATATCCGATCGGGCACTTTTATCCTCGTTCTTTCGTGCGTCGTACCAAACGGTTATAGACCCGGCGGAACCAAATTCCAGTCGCCATGGCCGGAGAATATGCGACTCTTGCAATCGCAAGGCCGAAAGCGTATATGCACCCCATATTCTTGATCGTCCGATGAAGAGTGGGCCCCACCGGACCCGCTCTTTTTTGTTAGGCGATCACTGTAACCCAGACATTGGGCCCAGCTATGGGGCAATGATTGCCGGAGAGCTTATGCCGCAAACCGAATACGAGCCGCGGCTCATCATCGAGACCGGGCTTGACCTCAGGGTCGCCGAAATCATCGAGCCCGTGCTGACCGCCATGGACTATCGTCTGGTGCGCGTACGGATGCTGAACCAGAACGGCGCGACGCTGCAGATCATGGCCGAGCGCAATGACGGGACCATGGATGTGGAAGGTTGCGAGGCCGTATCCGTTGCGATTTCGCCGGTCCTGGATGTAGAAGATCCGATCGATCGGGAGTATCATCTGGAAGTGTCCTCGCCGGGCATCGACCGCCCGATGGTCCGCAAGTCGGATTTTGCCCGCTGGCTGAACCATCTGGTCAAATGCGAAACGTCGATCATGATCGACAATCGCAAGCGGTTCCGCGGCAGGATCACCGAAAGCGATGCGGACGGTTTCACGATCGAGCGGGATCAGGTCGCCTATGGCGAGGAACCACGGGTAACGATCCCGTTTTCGGCACTGGCCGAGGCAAAGCTCATTCTGACCGACGATCTGATCCGCGACGCGCTTCGGGCCGACAAGCTCGCCAAGGCGCAGGCCGCGAACCAGAACGAAGAAGCAGAAGACGAATAAACCGAACAGAGACTTGTGCCTTTCCCCAGGAAAGGCCTCATCGTTTGACCTACGGAGACCAACGACAATGGCAGTGAGTGCGAACCGGCTTGAACTTCTGCAGATCGCGGATGCAGTGGCGCGCGAAAAGGTCATCGACCGCGAGATCGTGCTGGCTGCGATGGCCGACGCCATCCAGAAGGCTGCCCGCTCCCGCTACGGCTCGGAAACCAATATCCGCGCCGACATCAATTCCAAGACCGGCGAAATCCGGCTCCAGCGTCTGCTGGAAGTCGTCGATCACGCCGAAGACTATGGCACGCAGATCCCGCTGGCTCTGGCGCTCGACCGCAATGTCGATGCCAAGATCGGCGACTTCATCGCCGACCCGCTGCCGCCGATGGATTTCGGCCGTATTGCCGCCCAGTCGGCCAAGCAGGTCATCGTTCAGAAGGTGCGTGAAGCCGAGCGCGACCGCCAGTTCGACGAGTTCAAGGATCGCGTCGGCGAAATCATCAACGGCACCGTCAAGCGCGTCGAATACGGCAACGTCATCGTCGATCTCGGCCGCGGCGAAGGCATCATCCGCCGCGACGAAATGATTCCGCGCGAGAACATGCGTTATGGCGATCGCGTCCGCGCATACGTCTATGATGTCCGCCGCGAACAGCGCGGTCCGCAGATATTCCTGTCGCGTACCCATCCGCAGTTCATGGTGAAGCTGTTCACCATGGAAGTGCCGGAAATCTACGACGGCATCATCCAGATCAAGTCGGTCGCCCGCGATCCGGGCTCGCGCGCCAAGATCGCCGTGATCTCGAACGATAGTTCGATCGATCCGGTCGGCGCCTGCGTCGGTATGCGCGGTTCGCGCGTTCAGGCGGTTGTCGGCGAGCTGCAGGGCGAGAAGATCGACATCATTCCGTGGTCTCAGGATCCGGCGTCGTTCATCGTCAACGCGCTGCAGCCGGCCGAAGTCGCCAAGGTGGTTCTCGACGAGGATGCCGAGCGCATCGAAGTCGTGGTTCCGGACGAGCAGCTGTCGCTTGCCATCGGCCGCCGCGGCCAGAACGTCCGCCTCGCCTCGCAGCTGACCGGCTGGGATATCGACATCATGACGGAAGCCGAAGAGTCGGAACGCCGCCAGAAGGAATTCAACGAGCGCACCAACCTCTTCATGGACGCCCTCGACGTCGACGAAATGGTCGGCCAGGTGCTGGCTTCGGAAGGCTTTGCCCAGGTCGAGGAACTGGCTTACGTCGATCTCGACGAAATCTCCTCGATCGACGGTTTCGACGAAGACACCGCGACCGAAATCCAGACCCGCGCCCGCGAATACCTGGAGCGGATCGAAGCCGAGATGGACGCCAAGCGCAAGGAGCTCGGCGTCGAAGACGAACTGCGGCAAATCAACGGCCTGAACGGCCAGATGCTCGTGGCGCTCGGCGAAGACGGCATCAAGACGATCGAGGACTTTGCCGGCTGCGCCGCCGACGACCTCGTTGGCTGGAGCGAACGCAAGGACGGCGTGACGAAGAAGTTCGAAGGCCTGTTCTCGAAGTTCGACATTTCCCGCGTCGAAGCTGAAAACATGATCGTCCAGGCCCGCCTGTCGGCAGGCTGGATCACCGAGGAAGATCTCGCAAAGGGTGCCCCCGAGCCGGAAGCCGAAGCGGAGGAGGCGGACGCCGTTGAGCAGGAATGATCCCGCTCGCGAGTGAGCCGGACCACAATGATGACGGACCTGTCGATGATGACCTGGGCGAGATCGTCGTGAACGACCGTACCTGCATCGTCACCCGCGAGGCGGGATCACCGGAAACGCTGATCCGCTTTGTGGCTGGCCCGAACGGTCAGGTCGTGCCCGATCTGAAGCGTCAGCTTCCGGGCCGTGGTTGCTGGATCAAGGCTGAACGGTCGCTCGTCGACCGGGCGGTTCAGAAAAAGCTCTTCGCCCGGGCCCTCAAGGCCGAGGCGAAGGCGGATGCGGATCTCGGCGCGCTGGTGGATCGCCTGCTCGCCGCCGATCTCGTCGGCATGATGAACATGGCCCGCAAGGCGAGCCAATTCGTCACCGGCGCAACGAAAGTCGATGCTGCCGTGCGCTCAGGTGCTGCGCTCGCGGTGTTCCATGCGGCCGATGCGGCCGCCGATGGAGTGAGGAAAATAGACCAGGCCCGCAAGGCCTGGAAGCTCGGTTCGAATACCGGGGAAGACATTCCGTCCTTTTCGCTCTTTACCAGCGCGGAATTGGACGAAGTGATGGGCCAGAATGCTTTTATCCATGCCTGCGCGCTTGCGGGGCAGGCGGGTGAGGGTGTAGTGAAGCGCGCAAACCTACTTGAACAGTACCGCATGGGCGGTCTGTCCCAGACAAAAGGTGTCGCTGACATGCCGAAACAATGACGCGGTCACCGGCTTTAGCCGGACGCACATCGATATATACGGATTAAACGACGGGTTCTGATGGCTTCCATCCGTTCCTGTCCGAAGGAACAGGAACGGAATGACCGATAGCAAAGACGATAAGACACTCGGCGTAAAGAAGACCCTTACACTGAAGCCATCTGGGATGAGCCAGGGTACCGTCCGCCAGGACATGGGTCGCGGCCGCACCAAGGCCGTCGTCGTCGAGACAGTCAAGCGGCGGCCAACCCGGCCGCTGGACGAAAAGCCGGTAATCACGCCCGCAGCCCCGGCGCCCGCGCCGCGAGTGGTAGAGGCTGTCGCGCAGCCGGCCGCTCCCCAGCGCCCGCCGCAGCCGCAGGCGGCTGCTCCCGCGCCGCGCGTCCACCAGCCGGGTTCGCAGAACCAGCGGCCGCAACAGCCGCAGCATGGCCAGCGCCCGCCGCAATCCAATCAGTCGCAGCGCCCGCAGCAGTCCAGCCAGCCGCCGCGTCCGCAATCCAGCCAGCCGCAGCGTCCGCAGCAGCGTCAGGGCGGCGCCGTCCTGCACGACCTTTCCGCCGGCGAGATGGAAGCCCGTCGCCGTGCGCTGATGGAAGCGCAGGCGCGCGAGGTCATCGAGGCCAAGCAGCGCGCCGAAGACGAGGCACGTCGCCAGGTCGAGGAAGAACGTCGCAGAATAGAGGAAGCCGCCGAGGCTGCCCGCCGCGCTGCCGAACCCAAGGTCGAACCGGTCGAGGCTCCTGCCCCGGCCGAGACGCCTGCACCCGCGGTTGCCGAAAAGCCGGCCGAGCGCGCTGCTGGAGCCGCTACCGCCCGTCCGGGCGAAACACGTCCGCAGGCTCCGCGGCCCGCAGCACCCGGCGCCGCACCTGCGGCACTGCCGGTTGCCGGTCGCCGCAAGGGCGCTGACGAAGAAGATGAGGATCGCGGCCCGCCGCGTGGCGCACCCGGCCGTGGCCGTGTACCGGTCGCCGCTCCCGCCAAGGTTCCTGCCCGCCCGAAGACCGAAGACGAACGCCGCCGGGGCAAGCTGACGGTGACCACGGTCAGCACGGACGACGACGGCAATGCCCGTGGTCGTTCGATGGCCGCCACCCGCCGCCGGCAGGAGAAGTTCCGCCGCAGCCAGATGCAGGAAACGCGCGAAAAGGTCATGCGCGAAGTCATCCTGCCTGAAACCATCACCATTCAGGAACTGTCGCAGCGCATGTCCGAACGCGCCGTCGACGTCATCAAGTACCTGATGAAGGAAGGCCAAATGATGAAGCCGGGCGACGTCATCGACGCCGACCTCGCCGAAATCATCGCCGGCGAATTCGGCCATACCGTCAAGCGCGTTTCCGAATCCGACGTCGAAGAAGGCATCTTCAACGTTGCCGACGACGAAGGCGAAATGGTTTCGCGACCGCCGGTCGTCACCATCATGGGTCACGTCGACCACGGCAAGACCTCGCTGCTCGACGCCATCCGCCATGCCAACGTGGTCTCCGGCGAAGCCGGCGGCATCACCCAGCATATCGGCGCCTATCAGGTGGAACAGAACGGCCAGAAGATCACCTTCATCGATACCCCCGGCCACGCCGCCTTCACGGCCATGCGTGCCCGTGGTGCGCAGGCGACGGATATCGCAATCCTGGTGGTTGCAGCCGACGACAGCGTGATGCCGCAGACGATCGAATCCATCGCCCATGCCAAGGCAGCGGGTGTTCCGATCATCGTGGCGATCAACAAGATCGACAAGCACGAAGCCAACCCGGACAAGGTTCGCCAGCAGCTTCTGCAGCACGAAGTGTTCGTGGAATCGCTCGGCGGTGAAGTGCTCGACGTCGAAGTGTCGGCCAAGAACAAGGTCAATCTCGACAAGCTGCTCGAAGCCATCCTGCTGCAGGCCGAAATCCTCGACCTCAAGGCCGATCCGAGCCGTACCGCCGAAGGCATCGTCATCGAAGCCCAGCTCGACCGTGGCCGCGGCGCGGTTGCGACCGTGCTCGTCCAGAAGGGCACGCTGAAGCCGGGCCAGATCATCGTCGCCGGCGATCAGTGGGGCCGTGTACGCGCGCTCGTCAACGACAAGGGCGACCATGTGAAGGAAGCCGGTCCGGCCATGCCGGTCGAGGTGCTCGGTCTTTCCGCCACTCCGGCCGCCGGCGACAGGTTCGCCGTGGTCGAGAGCGAAAGCCGTGCCCGCGAGATTTCCGAATATCGCCAGCGGCTTGCCCGCGACAAGGCGGCTGCCCGCCAGTCCGGCCAGCGCGGTTCGCTCGAACAGATGATGAGCCAGCTCCAGAATACCGGCTTGAAGGAATTCCCGCTGGTCATCAAGGGTGACGTGCAGGGTTCGATCGAAGCGATCATCGGCGCACTGGACAAGCTCGGCACCGACGAAGTGCGTGCCCGCATCGTTCATTCGGGTGCCGGCGGCATCACCGAATCGGATATCTCGCTTGCCGAGGCATCCAATGCGGCGATCATCGGCTTCAATGTCCGCGCCAACCCGCAGGCACGAACCGCCGCCGAACGCGAAGGTCTCGAAATCCGCTACTACAACATCATCTACGATCTGGTGGATGATGTGAAGCAGGCGATGTCGGGCCTTCTCTCTCCGGAACGCCGCGAAACCTTCATCGGCAATGCCGAGATCCTGGAAGTGTTCAACATCACCAAGGTCGGCAAGGTCGCCGGTTGCCGTGTCGTCGAGGGCAAGGTCGAGCGTGGAGCGGGCGTCCGCCTTATCCGCGACAACGTCGTTGTCCACGAAGGCAAGCTCAAGACGCTCAAGCGCTTCAAGGACGAAGTCAGCGAAGTGCCGATGGGCCAGGAATGCGGCATGGCGTTCGAGAATTACGAAGACATGCGCGCAGGCGACGTCATCGAATGCTTCCGCGTGGAGCATATCACGCGCTCGCTGTGACCTCCGGCGAACAGCCCGAACAATTAAAGGAGCCGCCCGTGACCTTCACGGGCGGCTCCTGGCATTTTGGGTATTCGGTTTCTCGTGAGGAACTGGCTGCGACGAGGCCCCAAACAAATTCATACTCTTTGTTCGCGGCTTGATCCGCCGCCCGTGGCGCATCCATTGGAGCGCCATGAGTCCGGATGGACGCATAAAAGATGTCAATCCATCTTCCCCCGTCGAGGCCCGGCCTCGATATGGCAAAAATTTTCAGCTTCAACCCGAGAGCTCGCGACGGTAAGCATCTACCCTATATCCGCATTTCCAGTTTCCGAGGAGGACAACATGCCGATTTCATTCGACCTGACGGGCAAGACGGCGATCGTTACCGGCGCCAATACGGGCCTTGGCCAGGCGATATCCGTGGCGCTGGCGCAGGCCGGCGCTGACGTGGCGCTGGTCGGACGCTCCTCCATGGCCGAGACGGAAGCCGCAGTCAGCGCGGCGGGTGGGCGCAGTCTGTCGATCCAGGCGGACCTTTCGACGCTCGAGCCGGTTGATCGGGTCATCAGCGAAACGGTCGCATGGACGGGGCGTGCCGATATCCTCGTCAACAATGCCGGGATCATCCGCCGGGCCGATGCGATCGATTTCACCGAGGCCGACTGGGACGCGGTGATGGACGTCAACCTGAAGACCGTGTTCTTCCTCTCCCAGGCGTTTGCACGCCGGCTGATCACCGAGGGCAAGGGCGGCAAGATCGTCAACATCGCCTCGCTGCTCTCCTTCCAGGGCGGCATCCGCATCCCTTCCTATACCGCCTCGAAGAGCGGTCTCGCCGGCCTGACCCGGTTGCTCGCCTGCGAATGGGCTGGCAAGGGCATCAACGTCAACGCCATTGCGCCGGGTTATTTCTCGACCAACAATACCGAGGCACTGCGTAACGACCCGGACCGCAACGCGGCAATCCTCAGCCGTATTCCGGCCGGACACTGGGGCCAGCCGGAAGAGCTCGGCGGAGCCGCCGTATTCCTCGCCTCGCCGGCCTCCGACTATATCCATGGCATCGTGCTGCCGGTCGACGGCGGCTGGCTGGCGCGGTAGGCGTCCGTCAGCCAATTTTCCGGCACAGGGAATGCCGATCCAGCGCAAATGGGGTAATGATCCCGTCCCGCATTAATGTGATCGGCATTCTCAAGATTTATTAGTTGCCATTTCTACTCATGTTTATTATCCGGTAGCTGCAACATCGCGAACCCGGCGGCAGTGGCCGGCGGCGTTCGGATGCCCGTTTCCGTCATCGTCGACCTGGCGCTCCGGCGCTGTCCGCGATGACGAACAGTCCGGAGTATCGCCTGCCATGACCGCTGCCCTGAAGCCCGCCTTTTCGATGCGCCAACCGATGAGGAGCCGGTTTTCGATGGCTCTCGCGGCACTGGCAATGACGGCTTCGACGGTGATGGCACAGACGCCTGCTCCGGATGCGTCAACGCAAGCGCCGCCGCCACCGCAGGCGACCTCGCCTTCTGGTGCACACCCGACGCAGGCGGCTCCCGCTCCTGCCGTGCAGGCAGCGCCTACAACCTCCCGCACGGTGCCGAATGAGCCGGCAGCTTCCGCCTCGCAACCCGCCGTTCCGACGGGAGCACCGGCGAGCAATGCTGCCCAGCCAACGCCTGCCAGCCCGCCACAGACCCCGGCCCAGCCGCCGGCGGCGCGCCAGCCGATCGACATGTTCACCCAGTTCCTGGAGCCTGGACGGCGTTCGGACCTGCCGCACAACCTTTCGCCCTGGGGCATGTTCATGGCGGCCGACTGGGTCGTCAAAAGCGTGATGATCGGGCTCGCATTCGCGTCGCTGATCACCTGGACCGTCTGGCTCGCCAAGACGCTGGAGCTTGCGGGCGCCCGCACCCGCGCCGCTCGGACGCTGAAGGTCATCCGCACCTCCCGCACGCTTTCGGAGGCCGTCGGCGCCGCTGGCGGCCGCGGCGGTCCGGCCGCGCTGATGCTGCGATCCGCGGCAGAAGAAATGCAGCTTTCAGAAGCGGTCCTCGACCATGCCCATGGCGACGGCGTGAAGGAGCGGGTCGGCTCGGCGCTTTCCCGCATCGAAGCCTATGCGGGCCGGCGCATGTCGCGCGGCACCGGCGCGCTCGCGACCATCGGTTCGACGGCTCCGTTCGTCGGCCTGTTCGGCACCGTCTGGGGTATCATGAACGCCTTCATCGGCATTTCGGAATCGCAGACCACCAACCTCGCCGTCGTCGCGCCCGGCATTGCCGAAGCGCTGCTGGCGACGGCGATCGGCCTCGTCGCGGCCATTCCGGCGGTTGTCATCTACAACGTCTTTGCCCGTTCGATCACCGGCTACCGGCAGCTGCTGGCGGATGCCGCGGCGGGTGTGGAACGGCTGGTGAGCCGCGACCTCGATTTCCGCAAGGTTCCTCCGGGCGGCCGCAAGGCGCCAGTCTCGCTGGTGGCAGGAGGCTGACATGGCCGGCGGCATCCGCGAACAGCACAGCGACGAGCTTTCCGAGAACCACGAGATCAACGTGACGCCGTTCATCGACGTCATGCTGGTGCTGCTGATCATCTTCATGGTGGCGGCGCCGCTGGCGACCGTGGACGTCAATGTCGATCTTCCTGCCTCGACCGCCAAGCCGGCGGAGCGGCCGGACGAGCCGCTCTACCTGACGGTCAAGGAAGACCTGAGCCTCAATATCGGCAATGACGCGGTGGCGCGCGAGCAGCTTGCCGCGACCCTCGACCGGGTGACGGAGGGCAAGAAGGACACCCGCGTGTTCCTGCGCGCCGACAAGGCGGTCGACTACGGCCAGTTCATGGAGGTCATGAACCTGCTGCGCGATTCCGGCTACCTCAAGATCGCGCTGGTCGGGCTTGAAACGCTGCCGGCACCGGCGGCGCCAGCCGGGACGATGCCCGCTGGAAATGCTCCTGCGGCCGCACCCGCCGTCCCGGCAACGGGAGGCAATCCATGAGCCTCGTCGTCTCGCAGACAGGTCCGGGCGGACGCGTCGGCGAGCTGGCGCTGTGGGGCGCTGCCGGACTGCTGATGCTGACGGTGCATTTCGCCGCCGCGGCCTATCTGATGCGCGAACAACCGGAAGTGCCCGCCGACAACGCACCGCCGGCGGCGATCATGATCGAGCTCGCGCCGGAGCCGGAAGCCGCCAATACCGAGGAAGAGCAGATTTCTCCTGACATGCAGGAGCAGGAACAGGTGGTGAGCGAGCAGACGGAGCCGGTCGAGGAACCGCAGCCGGAGCCCGTTACCGAACCCGTCGAGCAGCCGGTCGAACCGTCGCCGCAGGAGGTCGCCGAGCCGGTCGAGCCTGAACCGGTGCAGCCGCCCGTGGTGGAACCGCCGCCGGAGCCAGAACCCCAGGTTACCGAAACCATCCCCGAGCCGCCACCGGAGCCGATCGAGGAGATCAAGCCGATCGAGGAACAGATGACGGCGGCGCTGGAAAATGTCGAAGTGCCGTTGCCCGCGATGCGGCCTCTGCCGCCGCCGGTCGCGGAAAAGCCGCCGGAACAGCCGAAAAAGCCGGAGCCCAAAAAGGAGCCGGTGAAGAAGGTCGAGAAGCCGAAGCAACAGCAACAGCAGGCCCGGCCCGACATGGCCGAGGCGAAGATCCAGGCCAAACAATCGGACCGCACGGCCGCCAGCCAGAATTCCACGAGCCTCTTCTCTTCGTCGGTCTCCCCGCAGCAGTGGATGACGCGCGTGAGAACGAAGATCGCTCGCTACGCCCGTAAATGCCCGGGCAACGGAACCGGCATCGTTACGGTCCGCTTCAGCTTTGACGGCAGCGGCAACATCGGCAATGTCTCGGTCGCTGGGTCGTCGGGCAACGCGTCTATCGATGACTATGTCGCATCGGCTGTCCGACGTGCTTCGCCCATCCCGGCACCGCCTTCCGGTGTTGCAAGTTCGCTCAGCCAGCCGGTAAAGTGCGAATAACCGCCTGATTTCCTCGCGGCGTTCGTCCCCGAACCAATCTGGATCTCCAGCATGCACATCACTCTCCCAGAAGCCGAAACGCTTGTTCAGAGCGTTTTCGAAGCCAATGGCGTTCTTGCCGATACGGCCCGATCCGTCGCCCATGCGCTCGTGCATGCGGAAGCTGCCGGACAGTACGGTCATGGCCTGCGCCGCGTTCCCGCTTATATCGGCCAAGCCCGCTCCGGCAAGGTCGACGGCAAGGCCAAAGCTTTAGCTTCCCGGCCGCGTCCGGCCGTGCTTGTCGTCGATGCGGCGCTCGGTTACGCCTATCCGGCCTTCGATATCGCAGTCGCCGAGCTTCCGAAAATCGCCCGGGAACAAGGCATCGCGCTCGGCGCCATCCATCGCTCCCACCATGCGGGCGTCATGGCGCTGACCGTGGAGCGGTTTGCGGAGAAAGGTCTTGTGGCGCTGATGTTTGCCAATGCGCCGGCCTCCATGGCCGCCTGGGGCGGCAGGAAGCGGCTGTTCGGCACCAACCCGATCGCCTTTGCGACGCCGATTGCCGGCGAGGATCCGCTGGTCATCGATCTCGCACTTTCGACCGTCGCCGCCGGCAAGATCATGGCGGCGCGCCAGAAGGGCGAGAGCATTCCGGAAGGCTGGGCCTTCGATGCCAACGGCAAGCCGACCACCGATCCGCACGAGGCCCACAAGGGTCTGATGGCGCCCTCAGGCGGTGCCAAGGGTGCGGCGCTGGCGCTGATGGTGGAGATCCTGTCGGCCGGCCTGACCGGATCGAACTTCTCCTACGAGGCAAGCTCGTTCATGGACGAGAAAGGTTCGCCGCCCTCGGTCGGTCAGACGCTTATTGTCATCGACCCTTCCGCAAGCACGGCCTCGGCTGCAGAGCGGATCGCCGAACTTGCCCACGAGATGGCCTCCGAAGAGGGCGTTCGCCTGCCCGGCCGGCGCGGCCAGAACGCACGCCGGAAGGCGATCGAGCAGGGGCTCGATGTCGAGGACGAGGTGATTTCGGCGATTAGCGCGCTGACCTAGGCCCGCAGCGCTGCCGCCGGCGACTGGCGATAGGCGAGAATGGCCGGCACGGCGGACAAGACCGCCGATGCGGCGAGCAGGATCAGCGCCATGCGCCAATCTTCGCTGGTAAAGCCGACCGGCAGGATGATGCCGCTCTTGACGGTGAAGGCGTTGGCGATCAGCCGGGCAGCGGCGAGGCCGGTCAGGAAGCCGAGGCCGATGCCGAGCGCGACCAGCAGGAAGAGCTCAAACCAGACGATTGCGAAAACCGACAGCCGCGGCGCGCCAAAAGCCCGCAGCCCGCCGATCTGGCGCCGCCGCTGGCCGATATGGGTGACGGTGACCAGGACCAGGGCTGCCGCCACCAGGCCCTGCGATCCGGCGGCCACGGCGCTCAGCACCATCTTGGCATCGCCGAGCGTGGCATAGAGGCTGGTCAGCACTTCGCCGGGGAAAACCGCAAGGGTGTTGCCGTTGCGGTATTCCTGGCGGAGCTTATAGGCATCGGCAATCGTCTTCGGCTTTACGAGGACTGCCGGAAGGCCCGGCGCATCGGCTGTGAAATTTTCATCGATCGCCGCATCCGCATCGATTGAACCGTGATGATCGTGATCCTCGTCGGCATGCTCATCGTGACCGCCTAAAGCAATCGCCTCGCCTTCGTGCTGATGGTCCCCGGCGTGTTCGCGCGCCGCTTCCAGTGGCGTATGGCCATGCTCATCCGTGGCGGCCGCAGCCTGCGTTACCTGCGCCGCTCTGTCTTCGTGGTGCTCTTCTTCCTCATGCCTATGATCGTGGCCGAGGCCGTGGACGTGCCAGACTGCCTGGATCGGCACCAGAATGGCACGATCCCAAGGCGTCCCCGTTGGCGGCAGCTTGCCGGTGACGTGATATACGACGCCCGCATGGGTCTCACCGCCCATCGCCGCCGTGCCGTGCATGGGCTTGATTTCGGCACCGACCGGCAGCTTCACTGCCGCCCCGACCACCGCCTCGCCCTCTTTCTCGAACATGCGACCCGAGGCAAAACCGGACACGGTACTGCCGATCAGCGCGCGGGTGGTGCCGACCAAAGGATAGCCGGCAAAGGAATCGCCGAAGCCGACCGGCGCCACCCAGGCGACGCGCGGATCCTTCGAGAGTTTTGCCAGCACGTCGCCCGGCATCAGCGGCAGCGGCGCCGGTTGCAGGAAGATCGAGGAGAGCACGAGCTGGGTTTCGCTGCCGGCCGCGCCGATCACCAGGTCGAACTTGTCGGCGGCGCGGGCGCTGCCGAGCCGCAGGGCGCGTTCCTGCAGCGTGACGGTGACGCCGAGAGCGGTGGCGAGCGCAACCAGCAGCACAACGACCACAGCGCCAAGCCAGAGGCGGCGCAGATCGGCGGCAATGAAGCGGATCATGCCGCGACCTCTTCGCGAAAACTGTCGGAAACGATGCGGCCGGCGCTAAGCGTGATGCGGCGATCGAGCCGGTCGATCAGGCGCTGGTCATGGGAAACGACGATCAGAGTGCTTCCGGTTTCGCCGGCCATATCCAGAAGCAGCCGGCCGACTGTCTCGCCGGCCTCGACATCAAGGCTCGCGGTCGGTTCGTCGGCAACGATCACGCCCGGTTTGCGTAACACCGCGCGAGCGATCGCCACGCGCTGCATTTCGCCGCGCGACATGGTCTCGATCTTCTGGCCCGGGCGGGAAAGGCCTACGCTTTTGAGGAGATCGTGGGCGCGGGCGATCAGCGCCGCATCGGCGACCCGCGCCAGCCGCGCCGGCAGAAGCACGTTCTCGACTGCCGAGAGGCCGGGAAAAAGATGGAAATCCTGCATCACGAGGCCGACATGTTCTGCCCGCCAGCGGTCGCGCGCGGTCTCGGAAAGCCGGGCGATATCCTCGCCGCTCCAGACGACCTTTCCGGAGGTGGGGCGCTCAAGCCCGGTGATCACATTGATGAAGGTGCTCTTGCCGGAACCGGAGCCGCCGGTGACGGCAACGCGCTCGCCGGCTGCGATCGTCAGAAAATCGACCTGCAAAACCGGGCTGTTCAGACCGGGGAATGACATGGCCAGATTGTCTATGCGCAAGGAAAGCATGTTCACGCGCCCTGATATGCAGCGTCGCGGATCCTCAGGAGGCTGACAAATCCGGTATCGGGATCTCTCCAGGAGCCGACCTCAAGGGTGCCGCGCACCTCGATCGTTTCGTTCGCCTGGGTGAATGTCTGCTTGCGGTGGAGGTAGATGACGACGATGTTATCGGGCCAGTCCGCATCTGAGGAGCAGAAGGGGCAAAGCGCCATCGGCACTTCGGTCAGCACGAAGAAAGCCGCTTCCGCTTTCAGCGGCGGCGCCATGAACCCGCGGATCGCCACTTCGCGGCCCGCCAGCTTCTTCACCTTGTCGGAAAATTCCAGGCCGAGAACGCTGTACTTGCCATAGAGTTCGTTAAAACCGAGGTCATCGGCAGCGGCGGCGGAACGGGCTGCCGCAAGCAGCGGAGCTGCGGCGGCGGCCAGGCCGAGCACGGAGCGGCGGCTGAAACCCTTTGAAAAGAGCTTTTCCATGAAACCCTCCTGAAACGCTATTCCCGGCCGCGTTTCGGCCGGGAGCGTTGTTCTACCACGGGTGCGGCGGGGCGTCAGACCTTAGTTGGTCTGCTTGGTGCCGAGCGCGAAAGTATCGGCGAGCACCTTGTAGATGTCGCTTTCTTCCATATAGCCCTTGAAGCCTTCCGAACCGGGGCCGGACGACTGCAGGACGACGTCGTCGACGGAGTGAACGCCGCTGTCGCTGCTCTTCGGGAGATTGCCCTGAACGAAGACCGCGCCAGGCACGTTCTTGTATTGCTCATTGGCAACGTATTCCTTCTTCTCGTTCTGGATCGCCGGAACGAACGGGCCATCCATTTTCGGGCGGAAGGTTTCGTAGTGGTCCGGGCCGTTGGTGGCGGCAAGGAACAGCCGGCGCGAAACGTCGATCTTGTCCGGATAACCGTCGCCGTTTTCGTCCTTGTAGTTGGGGAAGCCGGCTTCGGCATAGGTGCCGACCTTTTCGCGCATCTCGGTGCCCGGCTTGTCGTCGTCAACCGTGCCGATGATCGAAACGCCATGGGTGTGGTCGCCGGTGACAACGATCAGCGTGTCGGGATGGGTCTTCTGGAATTCGCGGGCAACCGCGATCGCTTGGTCGAATTCGATGGTTTCGATGACGGCACGGTCCCAGTCGAGCGGATGGGACATCTTGTCGATCGAGGATCCTTCGACCATCAGGAAGAAACCATCCTGATCCTTGGAAAGACGATCGAGGGCGACCTTGGTCATGGCGACCAGACCCGGCTGGTTCGGATACTTTTCGACGGTTCCCTTCTTCAGGAATTCGCGGTCAAGCGTGACGTCCATGTTGCCAGGATGGAAGAGGCCGAGCAGCAACCCATTGGCGTTTGCGCCGGCTGCAAGTTCGTTCTTGTCGGTGGCCAGCGTGTAGCCGGCATCCTTGAAGAGCTTGACATAATCCTTGTCGTCCTTGCGCTTCGAGCCGGCAGTCGCCTGCGGCAGGAAATACGCAGAACCGCCGCCGAGCACCACGTCCGGCTTGACGCCTAGCAGCATGCCGACGACATCGGCCTTGTCGTTGCGGTTACGGGTGTGGGAGACGACGGCGGCAGGCGTCGCGTCCTCGATTTCGGAGGTGGCGACGATACCGATCGACTTGCCGGTCTGGCGGCGAAGTGCTTCAGCAATCGTTTCGACCTTAGGGTCGTCCAGCGAGTCCGGCGTGCGGTCGGCATAAACGCCGATCGCGTTCACGGCGGTCTTGTGACCGGTCATGTAGGCCGACATCGTGTTGGCCGAGTCGGTGTCGACAGCGTTGGTCGCCGAGGTGCCGACGAAGGCCATATGGTCGAGGTCGTCCATGGCGAGACGGCCGTTGGCCTTGCCTTCGGTCATGCCCTTGGACATGATGCGGGCAGCTGTGCGATGCGCGACCGAAAGGCCATCGCCGAGCATGAAGATGATATTCTTGGCCTTCGGGGCAGAACCCGTGCCGTAGACATTCCAGGTGACGGTCTTGGTCTCGGAACCGGCCGAAATCTCGACCTTGTAATCGCCGGCGGTGGCGATGGTCAGGCCGCGCAGGATGACGGCAGAACCGAGGATCTTGTCCTTGTTCTTTTCTTCCGCGACGAACTGGACTTCCTTGCCGAGAACAGTCTTGTAATCCTGGCCGTTGACGGTGATCTTGACGTCCTCCGGCTTTACGACGGAGTTGAACTCGACCTTGAAATCGAAGGGGGAGCCGCTGAGGATCGTGGCGCGATCCAGCGGATAAACGGTGGCAGCCTGGGCGGCGCCGGCGAGCGCGGTCGAAACGACCAGAGCGGCAAAAATCTTGCGCATAGTAACCTCACGAAAAGTTCAAAGGGAAGGCGAGGTTTCGTATATCGGCGGTGCGTGACACCTACGTGACGCCAATCACAGATCGCGGCACCTCGGCTGTCGTAAGGCAAAAGCAATGTTTTGAAGGAAATCCTGCTCCAGAAACGGAAAAAGCCTGGCGCGGGAGGAGGGTGCGCCAGGCTTTAAACTTGATCGACAACTGGGAGGAGGAGGATGTTGTCGATCCGTATCAGGCAACACTGGGAGGAGGAGTGCGTCGCCCGATGACCAAACATATAGGCTAATCGTTTAAGCAGGCCAAGCCACTTGGTTGCAATGCAGCAATGCATTAGCTGCAAGGCTGAGCAAATGCCCGCGCAGGATTCGGTCGCGTAATGAAACACATTTGACCGCTGGCGGTGCGGCCTTCCCAAGATCACCCATATCCCTGGCGAAAAACGTGGTTTATAGCGAATCTTTGCAGACAGGCAGACGGAGACGGACATGGCAGAGATCAGGTATCATGAAGGCGATATTCCGGCGGTCGCTGCAGCCCGATATACCGGGGCGATCGCCATCGATACGGAAACGCTCGGCCTCGTGCCCCGTCGTGACCGGCTTTGCGTCGTGCAGCTTTCGCCGGGCGACGGTTCGGCAGACGTGATCCGCATCGCGGCCGGCCAGAACGAAGCTCCCAATCTCGTCGCCATGCTCGCCGATCCGTCGCGCCAGAAGATCTTCCATTACGGCCGCTTCGACATCGCCGTGCTCTTCCATACGTTCGGCGTGACCACGACGCCGGTGTTCTGCACCAAGATCGCCTCGCGGCTGACCCGCACCTACACGGACCGGCACGGGCTCAAGGACAATCTCAAGGAAATGCTCGACGTCGACGTTTCCAAGGCGCAGCAGCAATCCGACTGGGCAGCCGAGGTGCTTTCGCCGGCGCAACTCGAATATGCGGCCTCCGACGTGCTCCACCTGCATGCGCTGCGCGACAAGCTGACCTACCGCCTGGTGCGCGACAAGCGCGCCGAACTGGCCCAGGCCTGTTTCGAATTCCTGCCGACGCGGGCGAAGCTGGACCTGCTGGGTTGGGAAGAGGCCGATATCTTCGCCCATAGCTGATAGGCCGACCGGCGGATGGATCAAGGCTATCGCGAACGACCGGCGGCACACGAGACCGGGCCTTACCTCGAGCCGCTGCGACTTGTTATTCGCGCCGCACTCGCGCCGCTTCCATGGTGGCTTTCAGAATTCATCCTGTTCGGCCTGAAACAGGCCTGGGCCTGCCTGTTCGCGGCGATGATGCTGGCGCTGCTGCTCATCACCAAAGTCATCTGGCAACCCGGTTGGCCGGTCCATCGCTACGATTTCCTGTTCCTCGCCGCCCTGACGGTCCAGATCTTGTTCCTGCGCTTCAAGATGGAAAGCTGGGAGGAAGCCCGGGTCATCCTCGTCTACCACGTCACGGGAACCGTGATGGAGATATTCAAGGTCCATATGGGGTCATGGGCCTATCCGGAAACATCGCTTCTCCAGATCGGCGGCATGCCGTTGTTTTCCGGCTTCATGTATGCGGCAGTCGGCTCCTTCATGGCCCGCACGATCCGCATCTTCGACATGCGCTTCAGCCATTATCCGCCAATTTGGCAGACAGGGCTTCTGGCGATCGCCATTTATGCCAATTTCTTCAGCCATCATTTTCTGCCGGACATCCGCTATCTTCTGTTTGCGGCGACCGTGATCGTGTTCCGGCGGGTGAACATCCATTTCACCACCGACCGGACGACTTTGCGGATGCCGCTGGTGCTTGCCGCATTTCTTTCCTCGGCCTGCCTCTGGCTTGCGGAGAATATCGGAACGCTGACGGGCACCTGGATCTATCCGACACAGAAGACCTGGCACATAGTATCGTTCGGCAAGCTTGGATCCTGGTACCTGCTTCTCTACGTGAGTTTTGTGCTGGTGACGCTGGTGGTGAAGCCGCGGCCGCCCGAATAGATAAAGGGTGACATAAGTTCTAGCCACCCGGTAACGTCTCGTTAACCCTTCAAATCTAGTTTTGCTTGGCGGTGCACCTTTCGACGAGACCGGATTTCGGGCCATGTTGCTTCCTACCCAGCAGACTTATGGGCTTGCCGCGACCAACATGATGCAGTCGATGCTCGACGGCATCGAGGAACAGCGCAAGAAAGACGAAGAGCAGCGGACCGGCAAGAAGAGCGATCCGGTTGTCGAAGCACGGATCAGCGCCAGCGAAGACGCCCGGCGCGCCCGCGACAAGATCGCCTCCGCCCTTTTCAGCGTCAACAAAACCGACCCCAACGAATTGAAGATCGAGCTCGTCGATCGCCTGGCGATCAAGCTCGGCATCGATACCGATGAGGCGCGCTCCTCCTACAAGCTCGGGAAAGCGCTGGAAGATGCGCTGAAGGAGATGATGCCGGACGAGGTCGGCAAACTCGCCGAAGACCTCGGCCTCGACGACATCGGCATCTCCATGGACACGCTGCTCGCGGCGATCAAGAACCCCTACGGCGACGACAACCAGCGCTTGATGGACGGCCTCAACCGCAAGGCCAATGGCGGCAAGCTCGATACGGAAGTCGAGCGCGTCGTGCAGCGGCTCGAAGACGTCGCCGATCCGAAGACGCTCGAAGAACTGAAGCTCGGTCCGCAGGGCTACGATCCGACCCGTGTCGAAGATGCCGAGACGCGCGCCGAGCGCCAGGACGACATCGCTGCGGCGGAGGCCGGCAAGAAGCTCGAGGACGTTCAGAAGGTTCAGGACGTCATCGAGAAGACGAATGACAAGGCGACAGCCGCGCCGACTGCCGATGGCGCCGGCGATACGCCGGCCGTCGACGACACCGCGCTGCTGGCCCTCTTCGCCGCGGCGGCCGAGCAGGTCGCCAATACCGATACGGACACTGCGGGCGACAGCCTCGTCTCTGACGATCAATCCGCCAAGGGCGACTCCGTCACCGATGAGGTCCGGGCAGACAATGAAGCGCCGACCAATGAAATGGCGGCGAGTGCAATCGAGGAGCTTTCCGCCGACAACGCCGAAAAATCCCAGGCCGACATCGTATCGGTGCGGGTGGACGAAATCGGCATTTATGAATTGTTGAAGAAGAAGTTGGCTGCGTGATCCTGCAATAACCCTCACTCTCCCCTCATCTGCATCGCAATGGATCATTTTCGCTGACCTGTCAGCGAAAACGGGAATGCGTTAGCGAGTTGTTAACCTTTTTGCCCCACAGTCATCCTGTGTATCGGCACTGGCGACGCCATGAGGCGTTCCGGTCGCAACGCCGTATCGTTGCGAAAAGACAAGAACCCTTCGGCCGAGCTGTCCTATCGTCTCTATCAGACATTGGAGCGGACGATGCTGCCGCCGGTTCGTACCAGTTCATTCGTCGACTACCAGACACCTTCGCAGCAACCGATGCTGCGTCAGCGGATCGACGTGGCCAATGCCGCGGCGAGCAGCGGGTTGATCGGTTCCTCGCCAATGTCGGCGGGGCGGCTGGATATCCTTTCGCTCTCGGCGCAGCTTCATCTCGCCCAGGGATTTTCCATCTTCGCCGAGACCATCGGCCGGCTGATCAAGGTGCCGCGCCGCGAGGGCGAAGCGTTGGCGGATTACGCCCAGCGCCTCTCGGATGCGGTCAAGGCGATGAACCCCACCGAAAGAGCGGCTCTCGAACGGACGCTCAACCAGCTCGTCAAGGGTATTTCGCTGCGTCTGCTCGTGGAAATCCTCAACAATCCCGCAAGTCCGGAAGCCGCCCGCATCGCCATACAGCTGGAGACCGCGCAGCTGCTCGACCGCGACCTCGCCGCCAAGGCTGTCGTCAGCTCCTATCGGCAGAATGCCGGAGCGGAACAGGCGCCGAGCCCGTTGCCACAGCCAGCGAATGCCGCGCCATCCGGAGCGCCTTCAGAAACCGTGCCCGCGGCGGCGGCTGAGGCGGAGGCCATGCTGACCGGCGACGAAGCCGCGCTCGGCGGAGCTTCGCCACAGACGATTGCCGCAGAAGCAGCTACGCAGGATGCAGAAGCAGCGCCCGTTGCGGCGACAACTTCCGGCGCCGCTCAGAATCCGGCCATGCTTTCCGCCGAGTTCGAAGCCTTGCCCGGTCCCATCGACGAAAATACGTCGCAGGTAAGCGCCGAAACAGATCCGGACGCCGCACCTGTCTCGGCATCCGCGCAGGAAGCGGCCGAAGTCGCCGAGAGCGAAACCCCGGAGCTTGCTGCCGTGCGGACCGAAGATGCGCCGGAGAGCACATCTGCGGCGCATGCCAACGAAGGTCGGCAGATCGCGAGTGCCGTTCCAGGCGATCGGCGCGGCTCTCAACCCGTCTTTTATGATGGGCCGGCGCTGGCCCGGCTTTCCCAGCGCGGCCTCGAACAGCAAGGCGGCGCGCGTGCGCTCAATACGGAGAAGATGGCGAACGGCGCGACGACCATATGGCTTGCGGACGTGCTTGCCGACGCCACCAGCGACCTTCTCGACAGCCTGCCGGTTGCGGCTAAACAATTGCCGGAACAACAGGCGCTGCAGCAGTTGACCGACAAGGAGCTTGTCGGAAAATCGGCCCTGCAGGCAAGCGAGGCAGCGGGCGCCGCCATGGCAAAGCCTGCGCGGCCGGCCATCGACGAACCGTCAAGCACCGGTTCAACGGGCCGTGCAGGTGGTACTTCCGCGAATGCAGCCGGCCCGTCTACGGGTGCGACGGAAGTCGCCGAACAGCTTGCTCTCCCGATCGCCCTGCCGCCGATGTTTCGGGAAGGCGTCGCCCTGCCCTATGTCGCCTATCCACCGGAAGAACGTGAGCGGGACCCGGAGGAGCGCAAGACGAAGGCGATCTCCAAGACCGATGAGGACGGCGAACAGCAGCATTCCGCCGGCGAGCAGGCGTTCAGCGAAGAACGCCCGGATGACGGCGACGGCCAGGAAGACCACGGGGACGATGTTTCGAAGGAAGCTACCGAAGACGCGGATCGGGCGAACGACCTCTATTGGCGCATGGCCGGCTGGACCTGATTTCGATCCGTAAAAACTGCGCATGAAAAAACCGCCGGACTTCCATCCGGCGGTTTTCGATTTCTAAAAGGCGTCGATTACTCGTTGTTGCCGCGGTTCTTCAGAGCCGCGCCGAGGATGTCGCCGAGCGAAGCGCCAGAGTCGGACGAACCGAACTGAGCGACTGCTTCCTTCTCTTCTGCGATCTCCAGAGCCTTGATCGACAGCATGACCTTGCGGTCCTTCTTGGAGAAGTTGACGATGCGGGCATCGAAGACCTGACCAACCGAGAAACGCTCCGGACGCTGATCGTCGCGATCGCGTGCCAGGTCGTTGCGGCGGATGAAGGAGGTGATGTCTTCGTGGTTGACGAGACGAACCTCTACACCACCATCGTTGACGGCGATGACTTCGCACGAGACGACGGCGTTCTTGCGCAGTTCGCCGGAAGCAGCGGCGTCGCCGACCGAGTCCTTGCCGAGCTGCTTGATGCCGAGCGAGATGCGCTCCTTGTCGACGTCCACATCGAGAACGACAGCCTTGACGACGTCGCCCTTGTTGAACTCCTCGATGACCTGTTCGCCCGGACGGTTCCAGTCGAGGTCGGAGAGGTGGACCATGCCGTCAACATCGCCTTCGAGGCCGATGAACAGGCCGAATTCGGTCTTGTTCTTGACTTCGCCTTCGACTTCAGTGCCGGCCGGATGGCTGTAGGCAAATGCCTGCCACGGATTTTCGAGCGTCTGCTTCAGGCCAAGCGAGATACGGCGCTTGGACGGATCGACTTCGAGAACGACCACGTCAACATCCTGCGTCGTGGACAGGATCTTGCCGGGATGAACGTTCTTCTTGGTCCAGGACATTTCGGAAATGTGGATGAGGCCTTCGATGCCCGGCTCCAGCTCGACGAACGCACCGTAGTCGGTGATGTTCGTGACGGTACCGGAAATCTTCTTGCCGACCGGATACTTGGCGGCAATGCCATCCCACGGATCCGACTCGAGCTGCTTCATGCCGAGCGAGATACGGTGGGTTTCCTGGTTGATGCGGATGATCTGTACCTTGACCTGCTGGCCGATGGACAGGATTTCCGACGGATGGTTCACACGGCGCCATGCCATGTCGGTGACGTGCAGCAGGCCGTCGATGCCGCCGAGGTCAACGAACGCACCGTAATCGGTGATGTTCTTGACGACGCCGTCAACAACCTGGCCTTCTTCGAGGTTCTGAACGATTTCAGAACGCTGCTCGGCGCGGGACTCTTCGAGAACCGTGCGGCGCGAAACCACGATATTGCCGCGGCGCTTGTCCATCTTGAGGATTTCGAAGGGCTGCGGGTTATGCATGAGCGGAGTGACGTCGCGGATCGGACGGATGTCGACCTGGCTACGCGGCAGGAAGGCAACAGCGCCGTCGAGATCGACGGTGAAGCCACCCTTGACCTGGTTGAAGATGACGCCTTCGACGCGCTCGCCAGCTTCGAACTTGAGTTCGAGCTTGACCCAGCTTTCTTCGCGGCGAGCCTTCTCGCGCGACAGAACTGCTTCGCCCAGCGCGTTTTCGATGCGCTCGACATAGACTTCGACTTCGTCGCCGACCTTCAGCGAACCGTCCTTGCCCTTGGCACCGAATTCCTTGAGCGCGATGCGACCTTCGACCTTGAGGCCGACGTCAACGACGGCCATGTCCTTTTCGATCCCGGTGACGATGCCCTTTGTGACATAGCCTTCCGCCAGATCGTTGGAAGCGAAGGATTCTTCGAGAAGGGCTGCGAAGTCCTCCCGCGTGGGGTTAGATACTGCCATGAAATCTCCTGAGGTACCCGATACGGGCCCATACAGCGCCGGTGGTTCGTGTTGCACATGCCCAAAAGTTCGGGTCCGCCTCCCTCATCGGAATGATCCGGGGGAGGCAATCCGGCGCGGGGACCGAACCTCGGGCTATTCTATTTCGCTATTCTCACTCGATTGTCTCTTCAGGGCGGCGTCGATGATGGACTTCGCTGCCCGAAACGCGGCCTCTATACTCATTTCCGAGGTATCAAGCAAGTGCGCATCGTCGGCGGGCTTCAGAGGACTATCGGACCGGCCCATGTCGCGTTCGTCGCGTTTCTTCACGTCTGCGAAGATCGCACCGTAATCCGCCTCGCCGCCCTTGCCGACGATCTCATCGTAACGGCGCCGCGCACGCACATCCGCAGACGCGGTGACATAGAGCTTCACCGGAGCATCGGGACAGACGACAGTACCGATATCCCGGCCGTCGAGCACCGTTCCCGGCTGCCTCAGGGAAAAGGCACGCTGCGCCTCGACCAGAGCCCGGCGGACCGACGGCATGACCGCGATCTTCGAGGCCGCCTCACCGATCGCATGCGCGGACAATATATCGCGATCGAGGCCGGCCAGTTCAACCTCACGGGCCATCTTCCCGGCGACCTTCTCGTCGTCGAGCGGCAGGCCTGCATCGAGCAGCGCCTTGGCGGTGGCGCGATAGGTCAACCCGGTGTCGAGATGATGAAAACCATAGGCGTCGGCGATCAGCCGCGACAGCGTGCCCTTGCCGGCGGCTGCGGGACCGTCGATGGCGATGACGATTGCTGGCTTGGACGTCAAACTCATGCTTCCCGAATCGCCCCGGGTGTGACCCGCAGACCGATCGGATAGGTCCCGATCAGCGCATGCTGAGTTCCGAGATCCTTTTCGCGAAAATGCGGCGGCTGGCACATGTTTTTCAACCTCTTGTCGCTTCCGCCCGGAGAGACGGCAGGCCGGCCCTTTGCGGTAAAATTTTCCCGTCGTCACTAACATAAAGCCTGCCACCGGTCACCGTATTCGCTCTTATGAGGTCCATGAAAAGTTTGTCTTTGACATCAAAGAGCGCAGGCCTTATGGGGACCGGCTTAGATTTTCACCCTATAAGGCCGCTGTCCAAGCGGCGCGCCGAAATATTCGGCCATCTCATGAGGCTCTGACTGTGGCAAAAGCGGAACTCGGAACCAAGCGGACCGACCCCGATACCGGCAAGAAATTCTACGACCTGAACCGCGATCCGGTCGTTTCCCCCTATTCCGGCAAATCCTGGCCGCTGTCCTTCTTCGAGGAGCACAGCGCCGCCAAGAAGATGGAACAGGCCGAGGAAGAAGACGTCCAAGAAGTCGATACCGAAAATCCGGAAGTCGAACTCGTATCGCTCGAAGAGGGCGACGAGGCAGCCAGCGGCGACGATATCCCGGATATCGGCGATGACGACGATGTCGATATCGGCGATGACGACGACGATACCTTCCTGGAAGCCGACGAAGATGAAGACGACGACGACATGTCGGGCATCATCGGCGTGACCGGCGACGACGACGAAGTCTGATCCGATATCCAAGTTAAGGCCCGGCAATTCAATAAAAATTGCCGGGCGCACAAAATACGGCTTGCACTCTCCGTAAACCGGAAGTAATAAGCCGCCACTCCAACGGGGCAGCGCTCAACAAGCGTCCTGCGGGAGTTCCCAGGACCGGAAAATACCGGACCACCCTGATGGGGCTATAGCTCAGCTGGGAGAGCGCTTGCATGGCATGCAAGAGGTCAGCGGTTCGATCCCGCTTAGCTCCACCAAATTTCCTTCGAGACACATAAAGATCGACCGGCCGGAACGCCTGCTCGGCGTTTGCGCTATATCGCCATCAAAGTCGGACGCGGCCGCGGCGGCGGTCGAGCCAGGCGGCGCCTTGCAGTGCGGCCAGGATGATCAGCACGCCGATCACCACCCTCACCTCAGGCACCTCGCCAAAGAAGACGTAGCCGGTGACGGTGACGAAGACGATCGAGAGGTAACCGACGGGCGCGAGCACGCTGGCATCGGCGATCCGATAGGCGCGCAGGAAACAATATTGGCCGAGTTGGGCGAGGAAGCCGATGCCGAGCAGCGGGATCCAGTCGAAGGGCATGACCGGTTTCCAGGTGAAGACGGCGGGCACGGCGGTGATGACGGCGAGCCCGACCGTGTAGAAGACCATCATGACGGTGGTGTTCTCGTCCTTCAGCGCCCGGGTCTGGATGATCGCCAGCGACCCGAAGACGACCGAAACCAGCACAACGATCACCTCGATATCGAAGCTCGATGTGCCGGGCGCCATGACGATCAGTACGCCGATGAAGGCGAGGCCGGCGCCGAGCCAGCGGATGCGGCTCACCGTCTCGCCGAGCATCGCGACCGCCATCGCCATGGTGATCAGCGGCCGGGAGAACCCGACCGCATTGACCATCGCGAGCGGCAGCATGGTGATGGCAAGGAAATTGCTGGTGAGCGCGATCGCATTGCAGGAGATGCGAAAGATATTCCGCCACGGATGTTTGACCCGGCGCATCTCGGCGCGATGCCGCCAGATCAGCGGCAGGATGAACAGGAGCCCGATCATCGCCCGGATGAAGACGAGCTGGAAGGCCGGATAGGTCGCTCCCTGCGCCTTCACCAGCGCCGTCATGCCGCCGGAGACCAGCGTCATGTCGAGAAGCAGCCAGCCGATGCCGGTGCGGGCGTTTGAGGCCCGCTCCCGGTCGGTCTCCTCGCCTTCCGATTCGGGGACTGCCTCCGTGCTCACGCCGGCTGCACGAGGTTCGCCATCAGCCGGAAGGCGCCGGGCACGAGCTTGTCGAGCTGGTGATGCAGCACGAGGCTGGTATGGGTGTGTCGGCCGCGGCCGATGGCAGCGGAGATCAGCGCGCCCTTGAGCGGCTGTTCGTTGGCATCGTGCATGGCCAGAAGCGGCTCATAGGCGTCATCCCAGCGGGAGACGAAATAGAGGCCGCGCTCCTTGTCCCATCCCTGCCAGTCTTCGGGGCCGATGACGTTCGGCCCTTTAAGCAGCATATGGTCTGGCGCCAGCACGGTGACTTCGGCCTTCGGATCGGTCACGCGCCAGCGCAGCGACGGCGAGCCGATCTCGATGCGGCGGACCGGGGTCTCGTCCGGATCCCAGCCATCGGTCGGACGGTGATACAGGGTCACGAGGTGGCCGCCCTCCTCCACGAAGCGATGCAGGCGCTCGGTGGCGGCGGCAAGATCCTTGCGGATGCCGAAGGCGAAGATGCCGACGACGATCGTGGTGAAGCGCGACAGATCACCGGATAGCGCCTGGGCGTCGAGTTCGGTGACGTCGAGGTCCATGCGGGCGAGCCACAGGCCGACGCGGTCGGCACCGGCGCCGACGTAACCGATCCGCGCGCCCTCGGGCAGCTTGAGGTCAACCGACAGGATTTTCAGCGTGGCGGGGGCGCGAAAACTGGTGCGGCCGATATGCCGGTAGGCGATCGGCGTGACCTGGAAGGCCGGGTGGCCATCGATCTGCGGTTCGATCTCGACGATGCCGGGCTTGGCCGCATCGGTCGGAGAGGCAATCCAGCCGTCGTCGGTCTTCTTCACTACCCAGCCTGGAGGCGTCTTGAAGGAGACCGGTGCGTTGGCGCCGGCAACATTGGCCTTGATCGGCCATTCGGTCTGCTTTGTGCCGAGCGGCACGAGCAACGCATCCGGCAGGGTCAACGACTGGGCGGGCGTCACCGCAAACGGCTCTTCGAGATCGAAAGCGGCGGTGGCAATCCGCCCGCCGATCTCGGCCGAAACCTCCATATGCGCATGGCCGTTGCCGCCGAGCGCCGACCATGCAGGCAGATAGAGGCTCGAGAGCGGTGCATCCGCTGCCGCGGTCAACGACAGCACGCGGTCGCCCGCAAGCGACTGAACGGAAGACGAGACGCCCGCCGGCAGGACGGAGCGGATACCCACCCAATGATCCGACGCGCCTTCACCGAGCTCCACGGTGAGGGTGGCGGAACCTCCGGGTGAGATGACGGAGGGATCGGCATAGGCGCGTTCGAAGATCGCAGCCGCCTCTATGATCGCGGCATCGACTTCCCGTTGCTTGCGGGCGATCCGATGACCATGCAGTTCCTGGAAACGCGGGGTCGCGGTGGTCGCAACCGTATCCAGCCATCCGGCGACTTCGGTCAGCGCCTCGATCATCGCATCGCGGTCCGGGAAGGCTGCGATGGCCACGGAAATGGCGGCGTCAGCGGACCGCAGAGCTTCCGCGATATTGGCGGTCAGGTCAGGCATATCCGCAAGCAGCGCGAGCGATGCGGGCAGATTTTCCAGAACGGATCGCTCGGCATGCGAGCCGGTGGCGGAGAGCTTCAGGTGCAACTGCCAGTCCTTCTCCGGACGCTTCGGCCAGTGACCCATGCCCTGGGAGGCATGGTAATAACGCGACCATTCGCCGATCCGGTCATAGTCCGCGCCGGTGGCGGGATCGCGCCCCTCGGCCACAACCGTCACGGTCGTGTCCGGCGGCGGGACTTCGTCGTCATAGGTATCGCCGCCGCCTGACCAGGCCGGCAGGTAATATTTGGCTACCTTCCAGGGCTTCAGGCCCTCGGTGAAATGTTCAGGGTAGGCATTGGGGTCGGCTGCGAGCGTGATCGCCGTCTCGGCGGCCCGGGTCATGGCCCGGTGGTGGCCGTGCTGGCCGGGGACGTCGAGGAAGGTCGGGATGACGATATCCGGGCGTTCCATGCGGTAGGCGCGCACCAGCCGCTCCACCGTGCGGGCCTCACCCCAGCGGGTGAAGGTGGCGTCGCCATCCTTGGAAAAGCCGAAATCGTGGACCGGGTCGGCCGGGCCGTGGCCGAGCCAGGAGACGTCGCCGTCGATCGCGCGGGCCGCCTCTTCCAACTCGCGGGAGCGTATCAGCCCAAGCGGGCCGAGACGTTCGGGGCCGAGCGCGTTCTGGCCGCCCTCGCCGCGTGTCGAGCAGGCGATTATGACGCGCATGCCGAGACCGAGGCGGAACCAGGCGAGCATGCCGTTCTGCTCGTCGTCGGGGTGGGCGCCGGTGTTCATCATCGTGACCGCCGACTTCAGCCGCGAAAGCTTGCGGTGGAGCCGGACGAGCGAGGGATCGGCCATCTGCCGTTCGATGCGTTCGCGGGCGGTCAGCATGAAAACTCTCCTCAATATGTCATGCGGGAATATCGGCAAGCGCGGCAAGCGAGGTTTCCAGCTTGGGCGTCACCATGTCGAAAAGCGGAAGGGCGGCAGCACCGAGCGCTGCCGTCAATTGTCCCGTCTTGCCGCGCAGCACGCGGGGCAGATCGCGCTGCCTGCGGCTCGCGACCGAGGTGGGCAGGTTGCCCATGCGAGCGACGATGTCCTCGATGATCGCATCCGGCAGCGCACCGCCGAGGATGACGGTCTGCGGATCGAGGATGTTTTCGAGCATGGCGACCATCGGGCCGAGATAGGTCGCCGCCTCGTCGATCCATTCCTCGACGACCGGGTGGCGATCCGCATGCAGCGTCTCGAGATCGGAAAACTCGGTGTCGGAAATACCGACGCAGCTCAGTTTTTCCTTCAGCACATAGGCGGAGACATAACCTTCCAGGCAGCCGAGTTGGCCGCAGGAGGGGCAGGGCCTGCCCTTCGGCACGACGGTAACATGGCCGATTTCCCCGGCATTGCCGAAGGCGCCGCGATAGGGCGCGCCGTCCTGGATGATACCGAGGCCGATACCGACGCCGAAATAGATCATGCAGAAATTCGAGATCGCCAGACCCGCACCGAACAGCCGCTCGCCGACGGCCGCCGCCGTCGCGTCGTTTTCGACGATCACCGCATGGCCGCAGGCTTCACTGAGCGCCTGGGCGGCGTCAAGGCCTGCCCAGCCCGGCAGCGTCGTCGGGCCGACCGAGGTCATGCCGTCGATCTCGAACGGACCGGGCATGACGACGCCGGTGCCGAGCAGCTTTGCGCCGACCAGTTCGGTGACGGCGGCAAGCTCCGCGGCAAATGCGGAAAGGATATGCCCGGGAGTGGTATCCTTAAGCGGCGTAATGCGCTTTGCCCGCAGCCCGCCGGACAGATCGAGCGCCACCGTCACCATATGGTCGGCGGCGATTTCGACGCCGATGGTGGCGCCGCCTTCCGGGTTAACAGCAAACTGGATCGGCGGCTGTCCGCGGCCGGATTTCAGCCGGCCCATTTCCATCAGCAGCCCCTCGCCCGCCAGTTCGTCGACGATATTGGCAACGGCCTGGGGCGTCAGCTGCGTCAGCTTGGCAATATGGGCGCGGCCGAGCGAGCCGTGGCGGCGCACCACGTCCAGCACGACGCGGCGGTTGTGTTCGCGGCTGCGTTCGGGGTTCTTGCCGATAGCCACCGGGTGTGTGCCGATCGTGTGTATGGTCATTTCGCCCACCTTCGGTTGGCAGAATTCATAACGCCGGGAAGCGGCATGCCGCAATAGAATAATTCAAGTAAATTATCTTATTGACAAACGACCCCACTCAGGAAAGCGTAAGGGCAGGGCTGGGGCATAGCGCCGCAGCACGTCAAAGGGAGGCTCGCCTCCCGAAAACCAATAAACGCGTCGGGCTGCAGGTCGCATCCGAATGCAGGGAACAATCAGACCCCAAGACCGGTGCACCCGGCGGGGCAAATGGAGGCTCACATGCGCAAGGCAACTTTGTTCGCCGGTCTCGTCGCCGGTTTCAGCACATTCGCATTCAATGCCGCACAAGCGGTCGAAATCGAATACTGGCAGTATGTCTTCGAGACGCGTGTGAAGGCGATGGACCAGCTCATCACCGAGTTCCAGAAGGCCAATCCGGGCATCACGGTCAAGCAGGTCACCTTCCCCTATGCCGACTACCAGACGCGTGTGATCGCCGCCAACATGGCCGGCAACGGCCCCGACGTCATGCAGCTGTTCTACGGCTGGCTCGACAAGTTCGTCGCCGGCGGCCTCCTCGCTCCGCTTCCGAAGGAAGCCTTCCCGCAAGCCAAGATCGAAAGCGAGTTCTTCCCGATCGTCAAGGCTATGAAGCGCGGCGACGATTATTACGGCCTGCCGACCGCCGTGCGCTCACTCGCCCTGTTCTACAACAAGAAGCTCTTCACCGAGGCCGGCCTCGACCCGAACAACCCGCCGAAGACGCTCGACGAATATGTCGCCGCCGCCCAGAAGATCGCCAAGCGCGACGCTTCCGGCAACCTCATCGTCGAAGGTTCGACACTCGACATGGCCGGCCAGGACCACCAGTGGTGGCGTGAAGTGCTGATCCGCCAGTTCGGCGGCGTGCCCTATACCGACAACGACCAGAAGGTTGCCTATAACAGCGAAGCCGGCATCAAGGCGTTGAAGTTCTACACCAGCCTACAGCTCGAAAAGAAGATCGGCGCCGCCGGCTTCATGGACGAAGGCCAGGCGGCGTTCCGCGGCGGCAAGGCCGGCATGACCATCGACGGCACCTTCCGCCTCGGCGCCTTCAAGAGCATCAAGGACTTCGAATGGGGCGTGACCGAACTGCCGGCCAATGCTCAAGGCGTGCGCTCCAACTATGCCAGCTATTTCGCCAACGGCATCAGCGCCAAGGCGAAGGGCGAAAAGCTCGAAGCCTCCAAGAAATTCCTGGCCTACATCACCTCGCCGGCGGCCATGGATATCTGGCTGAAGACCGTCGGCGAACTGCCGGCGCTCCGTTCCGCAGCGTTGACCGAAACCAACCTGAAGGACCCGATCTACGCACCGTTCCTGAAGGGTCTGGAATACGCTCACACCACGCTGTTCATGGATGAGCAGGGCCAGCGCCAGAACGCCATCGACATGGCAAACCGCGTGCTGCTGCAGGGTCAGTCGGTCGAGGACTCGATCAAACAGGCGGCCGCGGCCGAGCAGGAAATCATCGACGCGGCCAAGCCGTAAGATACGGAGCCGGTCATGGCAGCGATTGAACAGCAGGGGGCGGCGTCCGGCCGCCCCGGCGGATCTCCAGGGACATCCTTTGGCGACCGCTTTTCCATGCGCACGCGGCGCCTCGTCTGGGTCTGGAGTTTCCTTGCCCTGCCGATCCTCTTCTACGCGATCATCCGCTTTTATCCGACGTTCCAGGCCTTCTACCTGTCGTTTACCAACTGGGACCTGCTGCGGCCGGCGAAATTCATCGGGTTCGCCAACTATATCAAGCTCTTCAAGGACCCGCAGTTCTGGAAGGTGTTCAAGAACACGTTCACCTATCTGATCATCGGCACGCCGATCAGTCTCGTCACCGCGTTTACGATCGCCCTCTTTCTCGATCGCGTCCGCTTCATGCACAGTTTCATCCGGGCGCTGTATTTCCTGCCGTTCCTGACGACGGCTGCGGCCATGGCCTGGGTCTGGCGCTGGTTCTACCAGCCCCCGCCGATCGGCGTCATCAACGACGTGTTCAGCATGCTCGGCATTCCGCAGCAGCCGTTCATCCGCTCGACCGACCAGGCGCTGTTCTCGATCATGGTGACGGCGATCTGGGCCGGTCTCGGCTTCCAGATCATCATCTTCATGGCCGGTCTGCGTGCCATTCCGGGCACATTCTACGAAGCCGCGCGCATCGACGGTCTCGGCGAATGGGCGATCCTGCGCAAAATCACGCTGCCGCTCCTGAAACCTACCACCGTCTTCCTCGTGGTGTTCTCCTCGATCGGCTTCCTGCGCATCTTCGACCAGGTCTACAACATGACCACCAACGATCCCGGCGGACCGCTTGGATCGACCAAGCCGCTGGTTCTGATGATCTACCAGACCGCCTTCAACTCCTATGCGATGGGTTATGCCGCGGCGCAGACGGTGGTGCTGTTCACCATCCTCTTGATCGTATCGCTACTGCAGCTCTGGATCCTGAGGGAAAAGAAATGAGCGAAGCCACTCGCCTCAGCCATGGCAGGGTCCGTCCCGGCCTGATCGTCACCTGGACCATCCTGTTCATCGGCGGCCTGATCATGGTGTCGCCGATCGCCTTCATGTTTTCGACCTCGCTGAAGACCCCCGACCAGATCTACGACCTGCGCCTTATTCCCGCCGCGCCGACGGTTGCGAACTATATCGCGGTGCTCGCCGACGGGCGGTTCATGCGCTGGTTCCTCAATTCGACGCTGATCGCCGTCATCGTCACCCTGTCGAACTGCTTCTTCGACAGCCTTGTCGGCTATACGCTGGCGAAGTTCGAGTTCCGCGGCCGTTATTTCATCTTCCTCGCGATCCTTTCGACCCTCATGATCCCGACCGAGATGCTGGTCATCCCGTGGTACCTGATGTCGAGCCAGCTTGGCTGGCTGGACAGCTACTGGGGTATCATGTTCCCCGGCATGATGACGGCCTTCGGCACCTTCCTGATGAAGCAGTTCTTCGAAACCGTGCCGAACGACTTCATCGAGGCGGCGCGCGTCGACGGGCTCAACGAATTCCAGATCTGGTGGAAAGTGGCGCTGCCGCTGGTGACGCCGGCGCTTTCGGCGCTTGCGATCTTCACCTTCCTCGGCAACTGGACGGCGTTCTTCTGGCCGCTGATCGTCACCACCAGCAAGGAACTCTATACGCTGCCGGTCGGGCTTTCGAGCTTCGCGGTCGAGCAGTCCATCCAGTGGGAAATGATCATGACGGGGGCTGCGATCGCCACCCTTCCCACCCTTCTCGTCTTCCTCGTCCTGCAGCGCTACATCGTCCGCGGTGTGATGCTGGCGGGCCTAAAGGGATAATGCAAGGATAACACCATGGCGGACATCAACCCGCGCCTTTCCGACACCAGCAAGTTCCCCGATCCAGTCTACAAGGAAACCGTGCTCCGGCCGCTTTTCGACGGCGCCAAGAGCCACCATGTGGACGGTTTCCGCCGAATCGACCGGGCGCATCTCGTGATGCTGGTCGAGACCGGAATCCTCGACAAGGAAATCGCGTCCAAGATTGCCGGCGCATTGGAGGCGATCGACACGGAAATCGATCCGTCGACACTCGTCTATACCGGCGAGGTCGAGGACTTCTTCTTCCTGATCGAAAAGGAGCTGAAGGCCCGCATCGGCGTCGATATCGCCGGACGCCTGCACACCGCCCGGTCGCGTAACGACATCGACCACACGCTCTTCAAGCTCGGGCTGAAGGACAAGATCGATGCGCTGATGGGCAAGGCTAGGCTGCTGCTGGCCGCGATGGTCGATGCCGCCGAGCGCAACAAGACGACCCTGATCGTCGCCTATACGCATGGCCAGCCGGCCCAGCCGACGACGTTCGGCCACTACTTGTCGGCCGCGATCGAAATTCTGATCCGCGATATCGAGCGGTTTGCCGAAGCCCGCAAGATCGTTGATCTTTCACCCATGGGGGCGGCGGCGATCACGACGTCCGGTTTTCCGATCGACCGCGCCCGCGTGGCCCACCTCCTCGGCTTCTCGGCACCGCTTCGCAATTCCTACAGCTGCATCGCCTCGGTCGACTACACGACCTCGACCTATTCGGCGATCGAGTTGATGTTCCTGCATCTCGGCCGCCTGATCCAGGATTTCCAGTTCTGGACGAGCTTCGAAGTCGGCCAGATCTACGTGCCGAACGCGCTGGTGCAGATCTCCTCGATCATGCCGCAGAAGCGCAATCCGGTGCCGATCGAGCATCTGCGCCATCTCGCCAGCCAGACGATGGGCCGCGCCCGCACCGTTCTCGACGTGATGCACAACACGCCCTTCACCGACATGAACGACAGCGAAGGCGAGACTCAAAGCATGGGCTACGAGGCCTTCGCTTCCGCCTCCCGCGTGCTCGACCTGCTCGCGGCGCTGATTGCCCAGATCAGTATCGATCCGGAGCGTGTCGACCAGAATATCCGCCGGTCCTGCATCACCATTACCGAGCTTGCCGACTCGCTGGTGCGCATCGAAGGGCTTTCGTTCCGCGAGGCGCATGAGATTGCCGCAGCGACGGCAAGGAGCGTCGTCGCGTCGAAGGGCGACCTTCCGAATGACGGCTACGAGCCCTTCCTCAAGGCCTTCGAACATTCGGCCGGCCGCAAGCCTTCCGTCGACCTCCAGAAGTTCAAGGAGATCGTTTCGCCCGAACATTTCGTCGCCGTGCGCGCCCGTTTCGGCGGTCCCGCGCCAGAGCCTATGAACGCCGCGATATCTGCCTATCGCGACAAGCTTGCCGCCTTCGAAGCCGAAGCCAAGAAGGCTGCGGACCATGAGGCGAAGGCAGCAACTGAGCTGAACCAGAAATTCACCGCCCTGACGGGAGCCCGCTGATGGCGACGATCGAACTTGAAAAACTGGTGAAGCGCTACGGCAAGGTCGAGGCCGTCAAGGGCATCGACCTCCAGATCGCCGACGGCGAATTCGTCGTCTTCGTCGGCCCTTCCGGCTGCGGCAAGTCGACGACGCTCCGGATGATCGCCGGCCTTGAGGAAATCTCCGGCGGCACGCTGAAGATCGGCTCGGAGGTGGTCAACGAGCGCGAGCCGAAGCAGCGCAACATCGCCATGGTATTCCAGAACTATGCGATCTATCCGCATATGACCGTGCGCCAGAATATCGGTTTCGGCCTTTATACCTCGAAGCTCAGCAAGGCCGAGAAGGACAAGCGGATCGAGGAGGCCGGCAAGATCCTCGGCCTCGGAGCCCTGCTTGACCGCCGCCCGGCCGCCCTTTCCGGCGGGCAGCGCCAGCGCGTCGCGATCGGCCGCGCCATGGTGCGCGATCCCTCCGCCTTCCTGTTCGACGAGCCCCTTTCCAACCTCGACGCCCAACTTCGTGCGCAGATGCGCATCGAAATCAAGCGGCTGCATCAAAAGCTGAAGACCACGACCGTCTACGTCACCCACGACCAGATCGAGGCCATGACCATGGCCGACCGTATCGTGGTGATGAAGGACGGCGTGATCCTGCAGGTCGGCACGCCTTCGGAACTCTATGACAGCCCGGTCGACGTATTCACCGCCCGCTTCATCGGCAGCCCGTCGATGAACCTCGTGCGCGGCCGTCGCACCGCTTCGGGTGCGGTAATGGCGCCTGTTGGCGATATCCTGATCGGCGTGCGCCCGCATGACCTGATTGCCCATGCGACCGTTACCGGTGGAAGCGGCTTCACGGTGACCGGAACGGTCTCGGCCGTCGAGCCGTTGGGACCGGAAACGCTGGTGCATCTGGACGTAGCCGACACCCCAATCATCGCCACCGTGCGCGAAAAATTCGTGCCGACTGTCGGAAGCACGCTCACCTGCGAAGCCGCTCCCGGCGACCTCTACCTCTTCGATGCCAGCACAGAGAGATTTCTGGGCCGTTCATGATGACGCATGCAGAGAAAAGATCCGCGGTGCTCAGCATCGGGCGGATCTATTGCGACCTGATTTTCACGGGCCTCGGCCACCTGCCGGTACTCGGGCGTGAGATTTATGCCAGCGGCATGGAGATCGCCGCCGGCGGCGGCGCCTTCATCGCGGCCGCCCATCTTGCCCATGCGGGCCGCAAGGTGGCGCTTGCCGCCCGGCTCGGCACGGATTCGCTGTCGACCGGCGTCGAGGAGCAGATCCGCGACAGCGGCGTCGACCTGCGGTTCATCGAACATGCGGACGATGCCGGACCGCAGGTGACGGTCGCGGCCGTGGTCGGCCAGGACCGCGCCTTCCTCACCCGCCGCGCCGGGCCTGCCCTGCCCGAGACACTCGACACCGCGCTCGACTGGGACGAAGCCCGCCACCTGCACATCGCCGAATATGCGACCCTGCACGAGATCCCGGATCTCGTTTCCCGCGCCAAGGAAAAGGGTCTGACCGTGTCGCTCGATCCGAGCTGGGATGCGACGCTGATCTATGACCGCGGCCTGCTGCGGGCCTGCGAGGGCGTCGATCTCTTCCTGCCCAATCTGGAAGAAGCGGAAGCAATTACCGGTTCGGCCGATCCTGAAGCCGCGCTCGCCAAGCTGTCGCCGGCCTTTCCGCTGGTCCTCCTGAAGGGCGGTGCCAAGGGCGCCTGGGCGATGTCGAACGGCCGGATGCTGCATGCGCCGGCGGAGACCGTGCCTGTGGTCGACACGACCGGCGCCGGCGACGCCTTTAATGCCGGCTTTATCGATGCCTGGCTGAACGAGGCATCGGAAGAAGCCTGCCTCAAGGCAGGCATCCGGTTCGGCAGCCGCGCCGTCCAGGCGGCCGGCGGCGCCAAGCTGCTCGCGAGCGGCGATTAACCTCAAACGATGGCGCGGTCGTTGGCGTCGAAGCGGTGCAGGCTTGCCCTGTCCGGCGTCGCGAACACCACGTCGTCGGGCGCATAGGCGTGCTCGCCGAACAGGCGGACAGTCAGAAGGCCGGTCGCTTCCGTTTCCAGGTAGACGATCGTGTCGGCACCGAGATGTTCGACATGGATGACCTTGCCCTTCCAGTCGCCGCTTTCGCGGGACAGGGCGATGTGTTCAGGGCGAACGCCGATCGTCTTGGCGCCGGTTTGGCTGAGCTTTTCGGCGGGGATGAAATTCATCTGCGGCGAGCCGATAAAGCCGGCGACGAAGACGTTGGCCGGCTTGTTATAGAGTTCCATCGGCGAGCCGACCTGCTCGATTGCACCGGCATTCAGCACGACGATCTTGTCGGCCAGCGTCATTGCCTCGACCTGGTCGTGGGTGACGTAGATCATCGTCGCCTTGAGCCGCCGGTGCAGGCCGGCGATTTCCAGGCGGGTCTGGACGCGCAGCGCCGCATCGAGGTTCGACAGCGGTTCGTCGAACAGGAAGAGTTTCGGTTCGCGGACGATGGCGCGGCCGATCGCGACGCGCTGGCGCTGGCCGCCGGAAAGCTCGGCCGGGCGGCGGGCGAGATAGGGGTCGAGCGACAGCATGCCGGACGCCTTGGCGACGCGGGTGTCGATCTCTGCCTTTTCGGTGCCGGCCTGCTTGAGGCCGAGGCCCATATTGTCCTTGACCGTCAGATGCGGGTAAAGCGCGTAGGACTGGAAGACCATGGCGATGCCGCGCTTGGCAGGCGGTGTATTGATGACTTCCGCGCCATCGATCCTGACGCTGCCGCTGGTCGCATCTTCAAGGCCGGCGATGACCCTGAGCAGCGTGGACTTGCCGCAGCCCGAGGGACCGACGAATATCACGAACTCGCCGTCCCGGACCTCGAGATCTATGCCTTTCAGCACCTCGTGAGGACCGAAGGCCTTGCGGATGGATTTCAGTTGAAGCGAACCCAAGGGCGTTTTCCTTAATAAACCGAGCTTTTAGAGGCGGACGGGTGCGCCGGTGCGCACGCTTTCGTCCGCCGCAAGGCAGATGCGCAGCGACTGGACGGCGTCGTCCATGTGCCGGGTGAGATCGATATCTTCGCGGATGGCTTTCAGCACATAGGCCTGTTCGAGATCGCAGAGTTTCTGGTGATCCGGCTCCCCGGTCATGGCGAGATCCTCGTCGCGCCGGACGAACTGCCCGTCCGGGCCGGTCTCGGCCGAATGGACGCGGATGACCGAGGTCTTGGTGTGGGTGTCGATATCGTCGGACTTCGCCTTGGCGTCGACGAGGATAGACACCGAACCCTTCGGCGACATCACGTCCTTCACGAAGAAGGCCATTTCCGACATCATCGGACCCCAGCCGGCCTCGTACCAGCCGACCGAACCGTCTTCGAACAGAACCTGCATATGGCCGTAATTGTACATGTCCGGCGCGACCTCGTCGGTCATCCGCAGGCCCATACCCCGCACTTCGACGGCCCTGGCATCGGTGATCTGGCACCAGACATCGACATAATGGACGCCGCAATCGACGATCGGCGGGGTGGTCTGCATCAGCGCCTTGTGGACGTCCCATTTGGCGCCCGAGGACTGCTGGTTGAGATTCATGCGGAAGACGTAGGGGGGCCCAAGCTTTCGCGCTTCGGCGATCAACCGCATCCAGGAGGGATGGTGGCGGAGGATATAGCCGACCACGAGTTTGCGGCCGTGCTTCTTCGCTGCCGCGACGACCCGCTCGGCATCGGCAACCGTGGTCGCCAGCGGCTTTTCGACAAAGACGTCGCAGCCAGCCTCGAAAGCCATGACCGCATAGTCGGCGTGGGTATCGGAATAGGTGTTGATCGAGCAGAGATCCGGCCTGGTCTCGCGCAGCGCCTGTTCGAAATCGGTAAAAAGCGGATAGGCTTCGAGCCCGGCCGGCAGGTCGCGCCGCGAGCGGTTGACGAGGCCGACGATCTCGAAGCCCGGGTTATCGTGATAAGCGAGCGCGTGGCTCCTGCCCATGTTGCCGAGGCCGGCGACGAGGATACGGATGGGACGGGTGGACGAGGTCACTTGACGGCTCCGGAGGTGATGCCGCGGATCAGCTGCCGCGAGAAGATGACGTAAAGAACCATGACCGGCAGGATCGCCAGCGACAGGGCCGAGAGCACGGCGTTCCAGTTGGTGACGAACTGACCGATGAACATCTGGGCGCCCAGGGTCACTGTCTTGGTCGATTCGCCTGGCGCCAAGATCAGCGGGAACCAGAGGTCATTCCAGATCGGGATCATGGTAAAGACCGCGACCGTCGCCATGGCGGGGCGCACCAGCGGCAGGACGAGGCGGAAGAAAATCGCGTATTCGGACAGGCCGTCGATGCGGCCGGCGCTCTTCAGGTCGTCGGAGACGGTGCGCATGAATTCCGACAGGATGAAGATCGCCAGCGGCAACCCTTGAGCCGTGTAGACCAGGATCAGCGAGGTCAGCGTGTTGACGAGGCCGGCAGCGACCATGCCCTGCAGGATTGCGACCGTGCCAAGACGGATCGGGATCATGATGCCGAGGGCGAGATAGAGCCCCATCAGCGTGTTGCCGCGGAACCGGTATTCGGACAGCGCGAAGGCGGCCATGGCGCCGAACAGCAGGACGAGCGCGATCGAGGCGACAGTGACGATCAGGCTGTTCTGGAAATAACCGACGAAATCGCCCTGTTGCAGCACCGTCTGGTAGCCGATCAGACTGAACGTCGAGGGCGACGGCAGGGCCATCGGCGCGCTGAAGATCGCGCTGCGGCTCTTGAACGAATTAACCAGCGTCAGGAACACCGGAAACAGCGCGACCAGCGTATAGGCGATCAGCGCCAGGTGGATGAAGGCGGCGCGGACGGGGGCGGAGCGGGCTTTCGACATCGTTCAAGCTCCCTTCAGAACTGGTAGCGGCGCATGCGCCGCTGGATGACGAAAAGATAAAGCGCGACGCCGGCGAGGATGATCAGGAACATCACCGCGGCGATGGTGGCGCCCATGGAACGGTCGCCCATCTGGTTCTGGAAACCGAAGAAGGTGCGGTAAAGCAGCGTGCCGAGAATGTCGGTCGAGCCGTTGGGGCCGGCAAGCGCGCCCTGGACGGTGTAGACCAGGTCGAAGGCGTTGAAATTGCCGACGAAGGTCAGGACCGAGACGATACCGATCGACGGCAGGATCAGCGGCAGCTTGATCTTCCAGAATTGGCTCCAGCCGGTAGTGCCGTCACATTCGGCCGCTTCCAGCACTTCATCGGGGATGTTGAGCAGTGCCGCATAGATCAGCATCATCGGGATGCCGACATATTGCCAGACGGAGATCAGCGAGACGGCGATGAGCGCGGTTTCGGCCTTGCCGAGCCAGGGCGCAAAGGCCCATTTCAGGCCGACGAGATCCATCAGGCTCGGCGCGATCCCCCAGATCGGCGAGAGGATGAGCTTCCAGATGAAACCGACGATGACGAAGGAAAGCAGCGTCGGCACGAAGATCGCCGACCGGTAGAAGGCCGCGAACCGCAGGCCGGGCAGCGACAGCATGGCGGCAATCGCGATGCCGACCGGGTTCTGCACCAGCATGTGGATGATGAAGAAGATGACGTTGTTGCGCAGCGCGTTCCAGAAATCGGCGGAAAGACGCGGATCGCCGAACAGCACCTTGAAATTGCTGAGGCCGACGAAGGCGAGCTGGCCCTCAACGATGTTGAAGAGCGACAGACGCAACGTCTCGATCAGCGGCAGGATCATCACCGCCGTATAGACGAGGAAGGCCGGAGCCAGGAAAACGGCGATGTGCCAGCGGGTGGGGCGCTTCACCGGAACCGTTTCGATATCGCTCATGGTTTTGGGTTCCGGGTTAGAATCTCGAACTGAATTACGAAGGAGCCCCTCATCCGGCTGCCGCCACCTTCTCCCCGTCTCGACGGGGAGAAGGGATATGCCGCACCGTTTCCGTGCTTCAAAGGCATCGTGGGGCAAGTCCCCTCTCCCCGCAAGCGGGGAGAGGGTTAGGGTGAGGGGCAGTCTTCGATCGCCAGAGGCGGAGGCTTACTTCGCCGGCTTGTACCAGCTGTCGAGGCCCTTCTGGGTTTCGGCGGCGGCCTGTTCCGGGGTTTGCGTGCCGTTGATGACGTTGGCCGAGACACGCCACATTTCGAGGTCGAGGTTCGGCTGGCCGCGGCCGACGACGGCAGCGCTCGGGCGGATCGTCTGCTTGCAGTTCTGGCGCCAGGAGACGAATTCCTGGGCAAGCGCGTCCTGCATCTTCACCGGCGTCGAGTTCAGGCTGAAGAAGCCTGGTGCTGCGTTGGCATAAAGATCGGCAAATTCCGGCGAAGCGACCCAGGAAAGGAATTTCTTGGCGGCTTCGAGGTTCTTGCCCTTGGCGTTGAGGCCGATGCCGATGTCGTTATGGTCGGAAATGTAGCACGTATCGCCTGCCTTCTTTACCGGCGGCGGGAAGGCGCCCATCTCGAAATCGGCCTGCGCCTTGAACGGAGCGATTTCCCAGGAACCGGCCGGATAGATGGCGGCGCGTCCGAGCGTGAAGAGGTTCTGGCTGTCCGGATAAGTCTGGGCCTCGAAACCGTCGCCGAGATAAGGCTTCCACTTGGCGAGCGCCTTGTAGGGCTCGACCCAGTCGGCGTCGGTCAGCTTTTCCTTGCCTGCGATCAGTGCCTTGCGGCCGTCCTCGCCCTTCCAGTAGTTCGGGCCGATGTTGTAATAGCCCATGGTCGCCGCTTCCCACTGGTCCTTGGTACCCATGGCGAGCGGAATGTATTTGCCGTCCTTCTTGAATTTTTCGAGGACCGCGAAGAACTCGTCCTCGGTCTTCGGGATCTGGACGCCCACATCCGCAAAGGCTTTCTTGTTGTAGATGAAGCCGTGGATGACGGAAGCCATCGGCACGCAGAACGTGGTCTTGCCGTCGTCGGTGCTCCACGCGGACTTGCCGACGTCGGAGAAGTTGGAAATGCCCGGCAGGTCGTTCAGCGAGGCGAGCTGGCCCTTCTGGAACATGGCGAGCGACAGGTCGAACGGACGGCAGGTGATGAGGTCACCCGCAGTGCCTGCGTCGAGCTTGGCGTTGACGGCCGAATTATATTCGGTCGGCGCCATCGGGGCGAAGGTCACCTTGATGCCCGGGTTCTTGGCTTCGAAGGCGGGGATGATCTTCTTCTGCCAGATCGGCAGGTCGTCATTGCGCCAGCTCTCGATGGTGAGGTTAGCGGTCTGCGCGGATGCCCCGGTGGCGGCAAGGCCCGCCGGTGCGAGTACGGTCGTGGCAAAAAGAATGCTTTTCAATATGCGTGTCATGATGTTCTCCCTTTTATATGCGCCTTTCAGGCGCGTTTCATGGAACTCTTGGACGCCTGCAATTCGGCGAGCGCTGCGCGCAGCACATTGCCCGAACGGGCAAGCAAAATCTTTGCGGCTTCCACGTCGGCCGCGCCCGCAGCAAGCAGAACAGCGACCTTCACCGAACCTTCGGCGGTCTCGACCCAGATCCGGGCCTCATCGAAACCGATGCCGGCGATATCGGCCACCATGCGGGCGGCGCGGATGCGCAGCTTGCCGTTGTCGGCGCGCAGATTGACCATATGGCCGTCATGCACGTGACCGAGTTTGACGGCGGCAAGCGTCGACAGCATGTTGAAGGCAATCTTCTGGGCCGTGCCGGCACCCATGCGGGTGGAACCGGCGACGACTTCCGGCGGTGTTTCAAGCAGGATCGCCGCATCGGCGCCCTCGAACAGCCTTGCGCCGGCATTGTTGGCGATGGCCACGAGTTTTGCGCCGCGGCGTTTCGCGGTTTCGGCCACCGCCACCGTATAGGGTGTCGAACCGCTGGCGGAAACACAGATGACGCAATCGGCCGCCTCGATGATGTCGGCGTCACGCTCTCCAAGCGATGCATCGTCTTCGGGACCGCCGGGCAGATCGGCAATGGTGGGAACACCGCCGGCAAACAGGATGGCGATCCGCTCAGGCGGGATGCCGTATGTGCCAGGCAGTTCCATGGCATCGGCCATCGCCACGAGGCCGGCGCTGCCGGCGCCCGCGTAGACCACCTTGCCGCCGGATTTCAAAGCGGCGGCCATAAGATCGGCGGCCTTGGCGATCGCGGGGACGGCATGTTCGACAACCTTGGCTGCCGCCTGCTGGCCGGAGGCGAGAAGCATGAGGATTTCGGCGGGCGCGAGCGTATCGAGCCCTTCCGCTTTCCCATGTCTTGCCTCGGTGGCAGTTCTGCTCATCCGGTTTCTCCCTCTCATCCAAAATGATGCCAAAAAAATACCAATTGTCCAGAAGGAAAATTAACTTTTATGAACGGATCGATAACTTCGGCAAAAGTCCCGCAAAATATAGCCGTATAATCAACAGGATGAAACCTGCGACTTGAGATTTTTGAAATCATGCTTGGTTATTGGTACGTTTTTGGTATTATTCGGAGCGGAGGTACCCATGGCGGCCTATTTTATCGGAATCGATGGCGGCGGAACAAGCTGCCGCGTGGCACTTGCTGACGGAAACGGCGTGATCCTCGGCCGCGGCAAAAGCGGCGCTTCCAATATCCTGACCGACCCCGACACGGCCCTCAGGCATATCGCCGAGGCGTCCCGCCTCGCTTTTGCCGAAGCCGGGCTTGAGCCGGACCTTTCCGCCACATCCGCCGTGCTCGGCCTTGCGGGCAACAATGTCGGCGATGCGGTGAGTTACGTGCAGGCCCGGCTGCCTTTCAGGCACTCGGACATCGTTTCCGACGGCGTGATCGCGCTTCAGGGCGCGATCGGCGACGCGGACGGGGCGATCGGCATCGTCGGCACCGGGACGGTCTATATCGCCCGGCACCAGGGCCGGCTTCACTCGGTCGCCGGCTGGGGTTTCCAGGTGAGCGATCTCGGCAGCGGAGCACGGCTCGGCCAGCTCGCACTGCAGGAAAGCCTGCTCGCCTACGACAACATCCATCCGATGACAGGCCTGTCGAAGGCCATCCTCACCGAGTTCGACGGTAATCCGGAAAAGGTGGTCGATTTTGCGCGACTGGCGAAACCCGGAGATTTCGGGCGTCATACGCCTAAAGTGTTCGATTTTGCGCGGCAGGGCGACGCGGCGGCGATCCGCATCCTCAAGACCGGGGCAGCCGGCATCGACGAGGCGCTCGACGCCGTCAACGGGATCACCGGGGCCAAAGGCCGGCTCTGCCTGCTCGGCGGGCTTGCGCCCCTCTACCCCGAATATCTGGCCGAACGGCATCGCGCCCGGCTGTCCGAACCGCTTGCCGATGCGCTGACCGGGGCAGTGGCCCTTGCGGTCAAGACCTATGGGGCGCGGGCGGAGCTTCGCGCATGAACCAGACGCTCGCCGCCATCCTGCCGCTCGACGGCCTGCAATCGGCCGGCACCGGGCCGCTTTACCGAAAGCTGCGCCAGAGCCTGGAAGATGCGATCCGCACCGGCAAGCTCGGCCATGGCGACGCCCTGCCGGCCGAACGCGATCTCGCCGATTATGCCAATGTCAGCCGCGTCACGGTTCGCAAGGCCGTCGACGATCTCGTCAAGGACGGGTTGCTGACCCGCAAGCACGGCTCCGGCACTTTCGTGGTCAAGCCGATGTCGCGGGTCGAGCAACCGCTGACCCGGCTTACCTCGTTTACCGAGGACATGGCGCGACGCGGGCTGGTGACGCGATCCGAATGGCTGGAGCGCGGGCTTTTCCACCCTTCCCCCGAGGAGATGATGATGCTTGGTCTTGCGCCAGGAGAAAAGGTTGCGCGGCTCGGGCGCCTGCGCCTCGGCAACGACATGCCGCTTGCAATCGAACGCGCCAGCATTTCGGCCAATTTCCTGCCCGATCCTTCGGCGGTGACCAATTCGCTCTATGCGGAGCTCGGGAAAAAGGATGCCCGGCCGGTGCGCGCCATACAGCGGATATCGGCCTGCAACATGAAAAACCCGGATGCCGGGCTGCTGGCCGTGCCGGTCGGTTCCGCCGGGCTTTCGATCGAGCGGGTTTCCTATCTGGCGTCCGGCCGGGTGGTGGAGCTCACCCGCTCGCTCTATCGCGGCGATGCCTATGATTTCGTGGCCGAGCTCTCGCTCGGTGAAAACTGACCTTCGAGGACGATGTTATGCTGACCAATATGACGAACATGCGCAAAGAGATCGACGAGATTCCGGAGGCGGCGGCCCGCCTGCTCGACGGTTCTGCGGCCGAGCTTGCCGCAGCCGGCCGCGCGCTGCGCGAAAAGGACCCGGCCTTCCTGATCACCATCGCGCGCGGTTCCTCCGACCATGCGGCGACCTTCATCAAATATGCGGTCGAACTCACCGCCGGCCGACCCGTCGCCTCGCTCGGGCCGTCGCTCGCTTCGATCTATGGCGCCAAGCTGAAGCTCGACGGCGGCGCCGCGATTGCCATTTCGCAGTCCGGCAAGAGCCCGGATATCGTCGCGATGGCGGAAGCCGCGACCAGAGCCGGCGCCGTCACCGTAGCGCTCACCAATACGCTCCCCTCGCCGATCGCCAGCGCTTCCGCTTATGCGATCAACATCAATGCCGGACCCGAACTCGCCGTCGCAGCAACCAAATCCTTCGTCAACTCGATCGTCGCAGGCCTTGCGCTGCTGTCGGAGTGGGTCGGCGACGAGGCGCTGAAAGCCGCCATCCGCGACCTGCCGGAACATTTCGAAAAGGCCGTCAAGCTCGATTGGAGCGCGCTTGCAAACGAACTCGGCGATGCGGAATCGCTCTACATGCTCGGCCGCGGCCCGGCATTGGCGATCGCCAGCGAGGCGGCGTTGAAGTTCAAGGAAACCTCCAATATGCATGCCGAAGCTTATTCGGCGGCCGAAGTGCTGCACGGTCCCGTGGCGCTGGTCGAAAAGCGTTTTCCGGTCGTCACCTTCGCGGCACGCGATGCCGCGGAAGCTTCGGCGATCGAGATCGCCGACAGCCTTTCGGCCAAGGGCGCGCTCGTTTTCGCGACATCCGACAGGGTCAAGGATACCCGCAGGCTGCCCTTCGTGGCGACCGGCCATCCGCTGACGGACGCGCTCACCCTTATTCTGCCCTTCTATGGTTTCGTCGAAGCCTGGTCGCGCGCCAAGGGCTTCAACCCGGATGCGCCTGTCGCACTCAAGAAGGTGACCGAGACGCTATGAGCACGCGAAAGGCCATTGCCGGCGCCCGCATCTTCGACGGCACCTTCTGGCACGAGGATGCCGCGCTCGTTTTTGCGGACGGCAGGGTCGAGGCGACCCAATCCATCGCCAAACTGCCGGAAGGCATCGAGCGGATCGAGGCCGGAGGCGGGCTGATCGTGCCCGGCTTCATTGACCTGCAGGTGAATGGCGGCGGCGGCGTGTTGTTGAACGAGGAGCCGACTGTCGCCGGTCTCAGGCAGATCTGCGCCGCGCATGCGAAATTCGGCACCACCGCCCTGTTGCCGACGTTGATCACCGACACCTATGAGATCACGTCGAGGACCGTTGAAGCCGGCAAGCAGGCGAAGGCGGAAGGCATACCGGGTTTCCTCGGCCTGCATCTCGAAGGTCCGCATCTTTCGATCGCGCGCAAGGGTGCGCATGACCCTAACCTGATCCGGCCGATGGAGGAGAAGGACATCGAACTGATGCTCTCCTGCAAAGGAGTGTTCGATGCGATGATGATCACCATCGCGCCGGAAAACGTGACGGTGGAGCAGGCGGCACGGCTGGCGGAGGCGGGCCTAGTGGTGAGCCTCGGCCATACCGACACGACTTATGAGACCGCCAAGGCCTATGCGGAGGCCGGCGTTCGTACCGTCACCCATCTCTTCAATGCCATGAGCCCGCTTGGCCATCGCCAGCCGGGCGTCGTCGGCGCTGCACTCGATATCGGCTCGCTCTATGTCGGGATCATCGCCGACGGCATCCATGTGCATCCGGCCGCGATGGGCGTCGCGCTGCGGGCCAAGAACGGACCCGGCAAGATCTTCATCGTCACCGACGCGATGTCGACCATCGGCACCGATATGAAGAGCTTTACGCTGAACGGCCGCGAGATCCTGCGCCAGGACGGGCGCCTGACGCTCGCCGACGGCACGCTCGCCGGAGCCGATATCGACATGATCTCATCGGTCCGGTTTGCGCATGAGGCGCTCGACCTGCCGGTCGAGGAGGCGTTGCGCATGGCATCCACCTATCCGGCGGAAGCCGCTTACCTTGCCGACCGCAAGGGTGCGCTGAAGCCCGGCTTCGATGCGGATTTTGTGTTGTTGACTGATGACCTTGGAATGAAGAGCACCTGGATCAGTGGAGTGAAGGTGCATCAGGAATAGGTACGCGGGTTCTTCAAGCCCCTCATCCCCCTGCCGGGACCTTCTCCCCGCACGCGGGGCGAAGGAGGCTGGATCTCCGACAGTGCCACAAACCTCTTCTCCCCGTCCAAACGGGGAGAAGGTCCCGGCAGGGGGATGAGGGGCAATTGCCTCGCGCTGACGCCGCGCAAAGATTAGCCGGCTACGGAAAACCGTATCTCGACCTTCAGACCCCTGCCCTTGCGGCCGTCCGCAAGGGTCATCTCCGCCCCGTGCAGGCGGGCGATCTCCTCGACGATCGGCAGGCCGAGGCCGGTGCCCAGTTTATCGGAACGGTCACCGCGATCAAAGCGCTTGAGCACGGAAGCTCGTTTCTCCGGCGGAATGCCCGGGCCGTCGTCTTCCACTTCGAGAACCGCAATGCCGTTTTCCGGCGTGACACGGACGGTCACCTCGGCGCCGTTTCCCGCATAGAGCAGCGCATTGCCGATCAGGTTCTTCATCAGTTCGCCGATCAGCAGCGGCTCGGCAGAGATCATGATTTCCCCCTCCCCCTCGAAACCGAGATCGATACCGGCATCGGCGCCCAGCGGCACATTGTCGGCCGTCGCCCCGCGCGCCAACGCGGTCAGGTCGACGCGTTGCATCGAAGCCGATCGCGTGGCCGCATCGATCTTCGCCATCAGGAGAAGCTGGGCAATAATGCGCTCGGCATCCGCGACTGCCTCGTCCGCCTTGCGGGCAGCCTCCTTCACCTCGCCAAGTTCCGTGGCGCGGTCGGCGAGCGCCAGCTGGGTGCGGATGATGGCGAGCGGCGTACGCAGCTGATGGCTGGCATTGCCGGTGAAATGACGTAATGCCTCAAGCGCGCTTTCCAGCCGCACCATGAAGGAATTGACCGTGTCGACAAGTCCCTGCACCTCGTTCGGCACCCGCTCGCTGATCGGGTGAAGATCATCCGGGCTGCGTTCGGCGATCGCTTCGCTGAATCGATACAGCGGCCGGAGCGACAGCGTCACCGCTACCCAGACGATGATCGCGGCGCCGACGATCATGAACAGCAGGCGCAGCGCCGAGCGGATCAGGATCGTCTGGGTCAGTTGCTGGCGGGCGATTGTGGTTTCCGCAACTGTCACTGTAAATGGCACGGAATTGATGCCGGTCGAGGCGGAGCGGGCGAGTGCGGCCACGCGGATCGGCTCGCCGCGGAACGTGGCATTCTCGAAGGCGGCCGCCTGACCTTCCCGGCGCGGGATCGACGGCAGCGTCTGGTAGCCGGTGATGAATTTTCCGGGCGGCCCGTCGACGCGGTAGAAGACGCGGTCCTGGGCTGCCGAGGTCAGCATTTCCAGGGCCACATAGGGAATGTCGACTTCCAGCGTGCCGTCTTCGGCGACGATGACCCGCTCGGCGATCGCCAGCGCGGAACCGGCCAACACACGGTCGGACACCTCGTTCGCCGTATCGATCGCTTCGTCCCAGGTGTCGGCCATGGCGATCGTGCCGATCACCGCCGTCGAGGCGAGAAGCCATGCGAGCAGCCGGCGGCGCAGGGAATAGGCGGCGATCGGCGGGATCGGCTGGGCGCCGTGAGAGCCGGATGTCATGCGGTCGGCGCCGTGGTTTCGAGATAATACCCGATGCCGCGAGCGGTCTTCACCGTGAGTCCGTGCGGGGCGAGACGCCGGCGCAGGCGGCTTACATATTGCTCGATGGCATTGGCGGACAGATCGTCGTCGAAGCCGGTCAGCGATGCCATGATCGCGTCCTTGGAGACCACCTTGCCAGCGCGCAGGAAGAGCAGTTCCAGAAGCGCCACCTCGCGTGCGGGGAGGTCGAGGGTCACACCCTGGCTCGAAAAGGTTCGTGAATTCAGGTCGAAGGTGACGCCGCCGTAGTTGACGATCGAGCTTCTGAGGCCCGCCTGGCGGCGCAGCAGCACGCGGATGCGCGCCTCGAATTCCGAAATGTCGAAAGGCTTGATCATATAGTCGTCGGCGCCGAGATCGAGCCCCTTCACCCGCTCCTCGGGCGTGCCGCGGGCGGTCAGGATCATCACGGCGGCCTTGTTCGCCCTGGCCCGCATGGCGCGCAACACGTCGAGCCCGTCCATTTCCGGCAGGTTCAGGTCGAGGATGACGAGGTCATAGGTTTCAGCAGCGGCGACTGCTTCCGCCGAAGCGCCGTCGGCAACCGCATCGACCGCATAACCGCTGCCGCGCAGGATCGTCGACAGCCCCTCGGCCAGCGCCTGATTGTCCTCGACCAGAAGAATACGCACGAAATCTCCCCGCTTCCGCAGATGATTATAAACGCGGAAGCGGCGATGTCACTGAGGGCCTGACGACCTTGTTACTGCGAACGGCCGATATAATCCATCTTGCCGATCGGAACGCCCTTGTGGCGCAGGATGGCGTAGGCCGTGGTTACGTGGAAATAGAAATTCGGCAGTGCGAAGCCGAGGACGTAGCTCTTGCCGGTGAACTTCGTTTCGCCGCTGCGGGTCTTGACGATCACCTCGGCATCCTCGCGATTGACCATGGTGGCCGGATCGACGCTGTTGAGGAAGGCCACGGTCTTTTCGATCCGGGCATGCAGGTCGGCGAAAGTAACTTCTTCGTCGGCCATCGGGATATTCTCGATCTGCCCGACGCGGACCGGCACGAATTTCGCGGTGTCGCTGGCGCGCTGGATCTGGGAGATCAGCGGGTACATGTCATCGACCAGCCGGGTCTCCAGCAGTTCCTTGTGGGCGAGGCCCTTTTCATCGGCGAAAGCTTCGCCCTTTTTCAGGATTTCCGTGAGGTTGCCGAAAGCGCGGATGAAGACCGGCACTGTGACATCGTAGAGCGTAAGCGACATGGGGCGAGACCTTTGGTTGCTGACAAGACGCCGGGACTTCCGGCGCAAAAAAGACCGCCCACAGGTAATGATCTGGCATCGGAAAACAAGCTGGCGGACGGTTGCATCGAGGCCCCTGTGGCGGGAATGTTACGGAGTTCCGGTTGGCTTGTCGCGGCCGTTGCAGTGGGGCATTGTGACCATATGAAAAGGCTGCTTTTCCTACTCCTCTGTCTTGCCCTTTGGCCCAGCTTTGCAGCGGCAGACACGACGCTGTTCCGGGCGCTCTCCGGGCGGGACGATGCGCCCATGCTGACGGTCTATTCGTCGCTCGACGAGCCGCTCGCCAAGCCGATGATAGCCGGCTTCCAGACGGCCAATCCGGATGTCGCGGTGCGCTACGAGGACATGCTGACGGGCGAGATCTACGACCGGATCGTGGGCGAAACCGATGCCGGCAACAAGACGGCCGACTTTGCCTTCTCGTCGGCCATGGACTTGCAGGTGAAGCTTGCCAATGACGGCTACGCCCAGCGTAGCGACCTGCCGATGAGCGGGCAATGGCCGGGCTGGGCCAACTGGCGTAATACGGCCTACGCGCTGACTTTCGAACCGGCCGTGTTCGTTTATCATAAGCCGAGCTTCAAGGATTCCCCGCCGCCCTCAACCCGGGCGGAACTGGTCGAATTCCTGCAGAAGCGGGGCGATGCCGTCTACGGTCGAATCGGCACCTACGACATCGAGCGGTCCGGCGTCGGTTTCCTGTTCATGGCGCGCGACCAGGAACAGTTCGGCGATATCTGGTCGGTGATCCGGGCGATGGGCGCTGCGGGTGTGAAACTCTACTCGACCAGCCAGGCGATCCTGGAGCGCGTCGCCGACGGGCGGTTCCTGCTCGGCTACAACATCCTCGGTTCCTACGCCGCCGACTGGGCTTCCCGTCATCCGGATGTCGGGATCGTGCTGCCGAAGGATTATACGGTCGTGATGTCGCGCATCGGCCTTGTGCCGCAGGCCGCCGCCGCGCCGGATCTCGGCAAACGTTACCTCGAATTCTTCATGTCGAAGGAAGGCCAGACGATCATGGCCCGCGAACTGCAGATCCCGGCCGTCAGCCCGGAAGTCGCCGGCAATAACACCGCGACGACGCTACGGGAAATGTTGGGCGGACAATTGAAGCCGGTTCCGGTCAGCCTCGGGCTGATGGTTTATCTCGATCAGGTGAAGAGGGCACGGCTGATTTCCCGCTGGAACGAAGTCCTTCGGCTGCAATAGCCACAAAATTCGGCGGCTGCGGGCCGAAACCCCTTGCCAAATCGCAAGTCCGCGAAAGATGTCAGGTAGATGTCAGCTTGATATGCTGGCTTAGGGCATTCGGGCCCCGTGGAGGCGGGGACCCGATTCACGATGGGAGGACATCGGACAGGCGATTCTCGCTTTCCGCTTCAATCTCCCTCGTTCTGCCAAAACAAGCATTTCGCGTCGGATCAAGACGCCAACGGAGGATCGACCCTTGAAACATTTCTTGCTTGCTTCCCTTCTCGCGGGCGCAATCGCACTTCCGGCCGCCGCGGCCGACTATTCGATCATGGCGCCAGCCGCCCCCGGCGGCGGCTGGGACCAGACCGCCCGGACCATGCAGACCGCTTTGCAGACTGAGAAGATCTCCAGCAAGGTGCAGGTCATGAACGTTCCCGGCGCCGGCGGCACGATCGGCATCGCCCAGTTCGCCAGCCAGCAGAAGGGCAATCCGAACGCCCTGATGGTCGGCGGCTACGTCATGGTCGGTGCGATCCTCACCAACAAGTCCCCGGTCACGCTGAAGGACGTTACCCCGATCGCCCGCCTGACTGGCGAATATGAAGTCATCGTCGTTCCGGCTTCTTCCGACATCAAGTCGATTGCCGATCTGACCGCCAAGCTGAAGGCAAATCCGGGTTCGGTTTCCTGGGGCGGCGGTTCGGCCGGCGGTACGGACCACATCACGGCCGGTTTGATCGCCAAGGCCGCCGGCGTCGATCCGACGAAGGTCAACTACATCGCGTTTTCCGGCGGCGGTGAAGCACTCGCCGCCATCCTTGGCGGCCAGGTCACGGCCGGCATCTCGTCCTACGGTGAGTTCGAAGGCCAGATCAAGGCCGGCACGCTTCGCCTCCTCGCCATCTCCTCCGAAAAGAAGGTCGAAGGCATCAATGCCCCGACACTGAAGGAAGGCGGTCTTGACGTCGTGATCCAGAACTGGCGCATGGTCGCCGCTGCTCCCGGCCTGACCCCCGAGCAGAAGAAGGCTGTGACCGCCGACGTCGAAAAGCTTGCCAAGTCCAAGACCTGGCAGGACAACCTGAAGACCAAGGGCTGGATCGACACCTATCTCTCCGGCCCGGAATTCGACGCCCAGCTCGCCAAGGACATCGCTGCCACTGAAACCATCCTGAAGGACATCGGACTGGTCAAATGAGCCTCGACAACAACAAAACGACCACCGAGCAGCGCCGCCCCGATTGGGCGGCGCTTGTTATTGCCGCCATCCTCGTTGCTGTCGCCGTCGTCATCTTTCTCGACGTCTCGCGGCTGAGGGATATGGGCGGCTATAGCCAGGTCGGCCCGGCCACAGTTCCGGACTGGATCGCCTTTGCGCTGATCGGACTTGCCGTCTGGACGGTCTTCGCCGCCTTTCGCCGCGATTTCCCGGCGCGGGAAAAACAGGAGCTTGGACCTGTCGCGTGGGTGGTCGCCGGCCTGCTGGCGCAGATGATCCTCATCCGGATCGCCGGGTTCTCGATCGCCACGGGCACGCTCTTCGGCCTTGCGGCGGCAGGTTTCGGCGCCCGCAGGCTGTGGATCAGCATTCCGGTCGGCATCGTCATCTGTCTCGCCATCTGGTGGCTGTTTGCCGGCGTTCTGCAACTTTCGCTTCCGGCAGGCCCGCTGGAACACCTCATCCAGTGATGCGACCCTTGAGAGCAAGATCATGACCACATTCGAATTTCTTCTCCAGGGGCTCGTATCGGCAATGGAGCCGATGAACCTCTTTTACGCGCTGATCGGCGTGACGCTCGGCACTGCCGTCGGCGTGCTTCCCGGCATCGGTCCGGCAACGACGGTCGCCCTGCTTCTGCCGGTCACCTACCAGCTGGATGCGACCGGTTCGCTGATCATGTTCGCCGGCATCTATTACGGCGGCATGTATGGCGGCTCGACGACCTCGATTCTCTTGAACACGCCGGGTGAAAGCGCCTCGATCGTCACCGCGCTCGAAGGCAACAAGATGGCTCGGGCGGGACGTGGCGGCCCGGCTCTTGCGACGGCGGCGATCGGATCGTTCGTCGCCGGCCTGATCGCCACCTTGGCGCTTGCCTTCATCGCCCCCTATATCGTCAAGCTGGCGCTGGTCTTCGGTCCGCGCGAATATTTTGCGCTGATGGTTCTGGCCTTCGTCACCGTCTCCTCAGCCTTCGGCAATTCGACGCTGCGGGGCCTGACGTCGCTGTTCATCGGACTTGCCCTGTCGCTCGTCGGCATCGACCAGCTGACCGGCCAGAACCGGCTTTCCTTCGGCGTGCCGGACCTGCTCGACGGCATCGAGGTGACCACGATGGCAGTCGCCATGTTCGCGATCGGCGAGACACTCTATATCGCCGCCCAGGGCGCATCCGCACCGGACAGGATCGAGGCGATAAAGGGCTCGGTCTGGATGACGTCGCAGGACTGGGCGCGTTCCTGGAAAGCCTGGCTGCGAGGCACCGTGATCGGCTTCCCGATCGGCGCGATGCCGGCCGGAGGTGCCGAGATCGGCACCTTCCTCTCCTATGCGACCGAAAAACGGCTTTCCAAGCATCCGGAAGAATTTGGCAATGGCGCGATCGAAGGCGTTGCCGGTCCGGAAGCGGCCAACAATGCATCCGCCGCCGGCACTCTGGTGCCGCTCCTGACCCTCGGGCTGCCGACCTCGGCGACCGCGGCGATCATGCTCGCAGGCTTCCAGCAATACGGACTGCAGCCGGGTCCGCTTCTGTTTGTGACCAACCCGCAGCTCGTCTGGGGCCTCATCGCCTCGCTGCTGATCGCCAACCTGATGCTGCTGGTGCTCAACCTGCCGCTGGTCGGCCTGTGGGTGAAACTGCTGACCATTCCGAAGCCGTGGCTCTACGCGGGCATCCTCGTGTTCGCCACCCTCGGCACGATCGGCGCCAACCCGTCGGTCTTCGAACTCAGCATGCTGCTGGTCTTCGGGCTGGTCGCCTACATCATGCGCGTCTTCGATTATCCGATTGCGCCTGTCATCGTCGGCCTCATTCTCGGGCCGCTCGCCGAACAGCAGCTCCGCCGTGCCCTCGCCATCAGCCAGGGTGACGTGACGGTGCTGGTCACCTCGCCGATCGCCGCCGTGCTGCTAGGCGTGGCAGCACTTGCCCTCATCCTGCCGCTCATCCTACGCGCACGGGGACGCGGCGATGCTCTTTCGCAGATGGCAGCCAGCGAAGACTGATCATAACGCTGCCAGCAGACTGAAAGCCCGGCTCCGGCCGGGCTTTTTTTATTGGCCGAACACCGACCAGCCGGTTCTGGTGGCCAGCATTTCCAGCGCCAGCGAACCAAGCAGCGAATTGCCGTTGTGATTGAGGCCCGGCGACCAGACGGCGACGGAGGCCTTTCCCGGTGCTACCGCCATGATGCCGCCGCCGACACCGCTCTTGCCGGGCAGGCCGACACGGTAGGCGAAATCGCCCGATCCATCGTAATGGCCGCAGGTCAGCATCAGCGCATTGATGCGCCTTGCCCGCTGCTTCGAGACTACGGTGTGCCCGGTCAGCGGATTGCGGCCCGATGCGGCGAGGAAAAGGGCCGACTTGGCGAGCTGGGTACAGGTCATCGCCAGCGCGCAATGGTGGAAATAGACGCCGAGGACATGTTCGACGGGATGGTCGAGCTTGCCGAAGGAGCGCATGAAATTGGCGAGCGCGAAATTGCGGAAACCCGTCGCCTGCTCCGACTTCGCCACTTCCGGATCGATGGCGATCGAATCGTCATCCGCCAGGTAACGCACAAAACGGACGATCTCGCCGATCGCCTCGCGCGGCGTGTGTCCGGCAAGGACGAGATCGCTGACGGCGATGGCGCCGGCATTGATGAACGGATTGCGCGGCTTGCCTTCCTCGTGCTCGAGCTGGACAATCGAATTGAAGGCGGAGCCGGACGGTTCGCGGCCGACACGGTTCCAGGTGGTCTCGCCATGTTTGCCGAGCGCGAGCGTCAGCGTGAAGACCTTTGAGACACTCTGGATCGAGAAGGGTTCATCACAATCGCCGGCCTTGAAGACCTGACCGTCGACATCGATGATCGCCATCCCGAACTTCTTCGGATCGACATGGGCGAGCTGCGGGATGTAGTCGGCCACCTTGCCTTCGCCCAGACGCGGCGTCAGCTTGTCATGGATCTCGTCGACGATCGCCTGCAGGTCTGCCATTTCCTAACCCCGAATTGTTGTGCCCTGAGACGAGCCTTACTATTCGAAGGCGCTGCCGGAAAGGTGGTTGCTGGCAGAAGCTTTCACCGCGCCGATCTCCAACCACAGTGATGCGATCATCGCCGGGTCGACATCGGCCATGATATCGCGCAGCCAGCCTTCGTGAGCGGCTGCCATGGCGACAAAAAGCTCGGTACCGGCGGGCGTCAGCTTGGCGACGGTGACGCGACGGTCTCCGTCCGGGGTGACCCGCTGCACGAAACCATCCGTCTCCAGCCGCTCCACCAGGCCGGTGACATTGCCGTTGGTGACCATGGTTCGCTTCGAGAGTTCCCCTAGTCTGAGGCCATCCGCTTCGCGATAGAGCTGCGCCATCAGATCGAACTGGGGAAGCGTCGCGCCGAACTCGGTTCGAAGGCGCCGGCGGATTTCGGTGGTGATCAGCTTGGTGGTGGAAAGCATGCGCAGCCACAGCCGCGTCTCGGGCTTGTTCTTCCCATGCGGGCCATGGCCGATCAGTTCCAGGTCGGCGCTTGCCGCTTCCGCTTCCATGCCTATACCCCGAGATATCGATCCTGCAGTTCCGTCGTCAGGTCCGCGGGCCTGCCGCTCCAGGCGCTTCTTCCGTTTTCCAGGATGACACAGCGGTCCGCAACCGGCAAAAGCTCCGAAAGCGTCTTATCCACCACGAGGATCGACAAACCTTCGGCTTTGAGCCGCCGGATAGCCTTCCAGATGTCCTGGCGGATGACCGGGGCAAGGCCTTCGGTCGCCTCGTCGAGAATGAGCAGTCGCGGATTGGTCATCAGGGCGCGGCCGATCGCCAGCATCTGCTGCTCGCCGCCCGACAGCGATCTTGCCATCTGGGCATGCCGCTCCTCAAGCCGGGGGAACAGTTCGTTGACGCGTTCCAGCGTCCATTGGCCGGGCCGCGCGGCAGCCACAAGGTTTTCATGGACGGTCAGGTTCGGGAAACAGCGGCGGCCTTCCGGCACCAGACCGATGCCGAGCCTGGCGACATTATGCGGCCGCTTGCCCTTCGTGTCGGTGCCGCCGATCTTCACCGCACCGGCACGTGGCGGATTGAGGTTGCAGATGGCACGGATCGTCGTCGTCTTGCCCATGCCGTTACGGCCCATCAGCGCGACGGCCTCGCCTTCGGCGACCGAGAGATCAACCCCGAACAACGCCTGGCTGGCGCCATAAAATGCTTCGATCTTTGTTACATCGAGCAGCATCAGGCATGGTCTCCGAGATAGGCGGTGCGCACCGTAGGATCGCGGCGGATCTCATCCACCGTGCCGGTCGCAATGATGCGACCGTAAACGAGCACCGAAATCCGGTCGGCGAGCGCAAAGACCGCATCCATGTCGTGCTCGACCAGCAGGATCGGCGCCTCATGCCGCAGCGTATCGAGAAAGTGGGTCAGCGACTTCGAGCCTTCCGGCCCCATGCCGGCCATCGGCTCATCGAGCAGGAAGGCTTTCGAGCCGAGCGCCAGCGCCATGGCGATTTCGAGCTGCCGGCGTTCGCCATGGGAAAGCTCGGCGGCAGGGATGCGGGCGCGGGCTGCGAGCCCGACGCGTTCCAGTATGGCCATCGCTGTGTCGATCAGTGACCTGTCGCGCATGACGGGCTTGAAAAAACGGAAACTCGAGCCCTGCTTTGCCTGGACCGCCAGCATGACATTGCGCAGGCCTGAGAAATCCGGCGCGATCGACGAGACCTGGAAGGTGCGGCCAAGCCCAAGGCGGGCGCGTTCGGCAACCCCAAATGAACCGATATCCTGCCCGGCAAAACGGATCGAGCCGCTATCCTGCCGGAGCGTGCCGCAGATCTGGTGGATGAGCGTCGACTTGCCGGCGCCGTTCGGGCCGATCAGGGCGTGAATTTCGCCGGGACGCAGGTCGAGCGTCACGCCATCTGTGGCCCGGAGCGCGCCGAAATTCTTGACGAGATTGGAGATCTGGAGAACCGGCTCAACCATGTTTGGCCTTTCCGGCAAGCAGGCCCAGAAGACCGCCGCGCGCAAACAGTACGACGACAAGGAGGATGAGGCCGAGGAAGAACTGCCAGCGCTCGGTGAGGCCGCCGAGCGCAAATTCGAAGATGACGTAGAGTGCCGCACCCGCGAGCGGCCCGAACAGCCGGCCGGTGCCGCCGAGGATGATCAGCACGATCAGTTCGCCCGACATGTGCCAGGAGAGCATGGACGGGCTGACGAAGCGGTTGAGATCGGCAAACAGGGCGCCGGCAAGGCCAGTGACCGCCGCCGAGATCGCAAAGCCGGTCAGCCGGATGCGGTAGGGCTGGATGCCGACGGTCGCGACACGCACCTCGTTCTGCCGCGCCGCCTGCAGCGCCGTGCCGAAACGCGAGGCGCGAATCAGCGCGAAGAGGCTGAGCGCCAGCAGCAGGACAACGTAGCAGATCAGGAAGAAGGTCAGCGGCCGCATGGTGTTGACGCCCGGAAACTGGTTCCTGACGAGGATCGACAGGCCGTCCTCGCCGCCATAGGCGGGCCAGGAGATCGCGAAATAATAGACCATCTGCGCGAATGCGAGCGTGATCATGATGAAATAGACGCCCGAGGTGCGAAGGCTGATCGCGCCGATCGCCAGGCCGACGAGTCCCGAGACGATCACGGCAACGATCCAGATCACCCACATCTGCTTCGAGCCGGAAAGGCCGAACAGCAGCGGATCGCCGGAAAAGGCGTGAGCGGCCAGGATGCCGGCGACATAACCGCCGATTCCGAAGAAGGCCGCGTGGCCGAACGAGACGAGACCGCCGAGGCCGAGCGCCAGATTGAGGCCAGTCGCAGCAAGCGCGAGGATGGCGATGCGGGTCGCCAGTGTGATGTAGAATGGCTGGCCTAGCGCGTTCGCCGCAAAGGGCACGGCGAGCAGCATTGCCGCCAGAATGAAGTTGATGAGGTTTTCGCGGGTCAGGATCATCTTAAACCAGGGGCCTCACGCATGCGCCGCGGGGAAGAGGCCGCGCGGTTTGACCGCAAGAATGACCGCCATGACGATATAGATCAGCATCGAGGCCGCAGCGCCGCCGATCATGCCGGCCTGGGCCGGGGCGACGAACAGCGCCAGGATCTTCGGCAACAGGAAACGCCCCATCGTATCGGTAACCCCGACCAGCAGCGCACCGAGAAGCGCGCCCTTGATCGAGCCGATGCCGCCGATGACGATGACCACGAAGGCGAGGATCAGCACCGGCTCGCCCATGCCGACCTGCACCGACTGCAGTGCCCCGACCATGGCGCCGGCAAAACCAGCGAGTGCCGCGCCGAGCGCGAAGACGACCGTATAGAGCGTGCGGATATCGACGCCTAAAGCACCGATCATCTCGCGGTCGCTTTCGCCGGCGCGGATGCGCATGCCGAGGCGGGTCCGGGAGATCAGCAGATAGAGGCCGAACGCGACGATCGCGCCGGCGAGGATGATCGCCAGACGGTAGACCGGATATTCCGTGCCGCCCGGCAACGCGACGGCGCCCTGCAGAAGCGGTGGGATATCGAGATAGAGCGGGAAGGAGCCGAACAGCCAGCGTGTGCCTTCCGAAAACATCAGGATCAGCGCGAAGGTGGCGAGCACCTGGTCGAGGTGATCGCGATCGTAGAGCCTGCGGATTACCACGAGTTCGACGATCGCGCCGGCGGCGGCGGCCGCGGCGAGGCTGGCGATCAATCCGATCCAGAACGAGCCGGTCCACGCCGCCACGGTGGCGCAGGCGAATGCGCCGACCATGTAGAGCGAGCCGTGAGCGAGGTTGATCAGGCCCATGACGCCGAAGATCAGCGTCAGCCCGGCTGCCATGAGAAACAACATGACGCCGAGCTGCAGGCCGTTGAGCAACTGCTCGAGAGCAAGTGCCAAAGTCACGGGATGACCTTAGATCTTGCAGTCTTTGGCATAGGCATCGCCGTGATCGGCGAAGATCTTCTCCACCGTCTTATTGGTGATAACGCCGTTCTGCTTCACCACTTCCGTCAGGTAGATGTCCTGGATCGGATGCTGGTTGGTGTTGAACTTGAATTTTCCACGTGGGGACTGGATGTCGGCCTTCTTCAGTTCGGCGCCGAACGCATCGGCATTCTTGACGCTGGCCTTGGACGCTGCGGCAACGATGAGCTGGGCTGCGTCATAGGCCTGGACGGCATAGATGGACGGCAGGCGGTTATATTCCTTCTGGAAATCCGCCAGGAACTTCTTGCTCGCAGCGTTGTCGAAGTCCGGGGCCCACTGGCCGGACGCCTTGGCGCCGACCGCCGCATCGCCGATTGCCGGCAACACGTCCTGGCTGAAGGAGAAGCCCGGGCCCATGACCGGGATTTTGACGCCCGACTGGGCGAACTGCTTCATGAAGGCGATGCCCATGCCGCCTGGGAGGAAGACGAAGATGCCGTCGGCGCCGGAGGCGCGCATCTGGGCGATTTCGGCAGCATAGTCGGTCTGGCCGACCTGGGTGTAGACCTCGGCTGCGAGCTGACCCTTGTAATAACGCTTGAAACCGGTCAGCGAATCCTTGCCGGCCGGATAGTTCGGGGCGAGGATGAACATCTTCTTGTAGCCCTTGTTGGCATATTCGCCCATGGCTTCATGAAGGTTGTCGTTCTGGTAGGCGGCGTTGAAATAGAGCTTGTTGCAGTTGGCGCCGGCAAGCGCTGCAGGCGCCGCATTGGTCGACACGTAGAACTTGCCCTGTGCCACCGCACTCGGGGCAACGGCCATCAGCAGGTTCGACCAGACGATGCCGGTCAGGATATCGACCTTGTCGCTCTGGATCATCTTGTCGGCGATCTGCACGGCCAGTTCCGGCTTCTGCGCATCGTCTTCGGTAACGACTGTGATGTCCTTGTTGCCGGCGTTCTTGATTGCCAGCATGAAGCCGTCGCGCGTATCGATGCCGAGGCCGGCGCCACCGCCCGAAAGCGTGGTGATCATGCCGATCTTCAGCGGCTCGGCGAAAGCCATGCCGGTGGTGCTCATGCTCAGCGCCAAAGTGGCAGCAGCAAGCATTTTCTTCATGTGACGAACTCCCGTTTGTTTTTGTGTTGTTCCCGATGCCTTCGACGGACTTGGACATCCGCCGGGTCTTCTTTGTCTTCCACATTTGCGTGGAAACTTCCACTCTACATGTCAGGCGAAATTCAACCGCCAATCGCCATGGTTAAGCCGAGGGCTTCTGCTTCAGGCGGAAGCGCTGGATCTTGCCGGATTCCGTCTTCGGCAGGGCCTCGGTGAACACGATCGAACGCGGATATTTGTAAGGCGCGATGACCGCCTTCACATGATCCTGCAGAAGCTTGACCATCAGTTCGCCTGGTTCGGCGCCCTTCGCCAGAACCACATGCGCCTCGACGATCGTGCCGCGCGCCTCGTCCGACACGCCGATCACGGCGCATTCGAGCACCGCCTCGTGCTTGAGGAGGGCCGCCTCGACCTCGGGACCGGCGATATTGTAGCCGGCCGAGACGATCATGTCGTCGGAGCGGGCGGCGAAGTGGAAATAACCGTCCTCGTCCTCGACGAAACTGTCGCCGGTCAGGTTCCAGCCGTCCTTGACGTAGTCTTCCTGGCGGTCGTCGGCGAGGTAACGGCAACCGATCGGCCCCTTGACCGCCAGCTTCCCGATCGTGCCGCGCGGCACCTCATTCATGTCGTCGTCGACGACGATCGCCTCGTAGCCGGTAAGCGGCTTGCCGGTGCAGGCGGGCCTGGAATCGCCGAGCCGGTTGGAGATGAAGATATGCAGCATCTCCGTGGCGCCGATGCCGTCGAGGATCGGCTTGCCGGTCTTCTTGACCCACTCGTCGAAGACCGGACCGGGCAAGGTCTCGCCGGCGGAAACGGCGATGCGCAGCGACGAGAGATCGGCGCCGGCATCCATCGCCGCCAGCATGGCGCGGTATGCGGTCGGCGCGGTGAAGCTGATCGTCGCCTTATAGGTCTCGATGATCTCGATCATCTTGGCCGGCGTTGCCTGTTCCAGAAGGGTCGCGGCCGCGCCGAAACGTAAGGGGAAGACCGCGAGGCCACCGAGCCCGAAGGTGAAGGCGAGCGGCGGTGAACCGACGAACACGTCGTCCGGCGTCACGTCCAGCACTTCCTTCGCATAGGCGTCGGCGATGATCAGGATATCGCGGTGGAAATGCATGGTCGCCTTCGGCACGCCAGTGGAACCGGACGTGAAGCCGAGCAGGGCGACGTCGTCGCGGCCGGTTTTCACCGCTTCGAAACGCACCGGCTTGTTCAGCGCCGCCCGATCGAGCTCGGCGTCATGATTGGCGGTGCCGTCGAAGCCGATCACCTGTTTCAGGAACCGGCTTTCCTTGGCGCAGGCGACCAGTTCGTCCATCAGCCGCGTATCGCAGAGCGCGATCGAAATTTCCGCTTTGTCGATGATCTTGGCGAGCTCGCCGGAGCGCAGCATCGGCATGGTGTTGACGACGACCGCGCCGGCCTTGGTCGCGGCCAGCCAGCAGGCGACCATGGCCGGGTTGTTGGCGGAGCGGATCAACACCCGGTTGCCGGGCTTCAGGCCGTAATCCTCGGTCAGCGCACGCGCGATGCGGTTCGTCCAGTCAGACAATTCCTTGTAGGTGCGGCGGCGGCCGTTGCCAATGAGCGCAGTATTGTCGCCGAAGCCGCGCTCAACCATGCGGTCGGTGAGTTCGACGCCCGCATTCATCCATTCCGGATAATCAAAGCCATCAAGCCTGATTTCCGGCCACTGATCCGGCGGCGGAAGATTGTCGCGGGCAAACGTATCCAGATGGCCTGACGGTCCCAGCATATTTTCGTTCCCAAGCGTTTTTTATATAGCGGCTTTTTGCCTTTCGCCCAGCAAAGCACTGCTTTCCCTCGGTTGCAAGAGAGAAATTTTAAGTTTGTAATAATTTTCCTCCGACGCTTTTTGAAGCTGCGACGGGCTTCCAAGCGGGCTGATGCGGTGACAGTATGGCGTTCGAAATCAAGCGGATCGAAGGGAAAGTGAAGATGCGTCATCGGATCAGCGACTGGGACAATGCCTATGCGAACGGCATCAACATTCCCCAGGGCGACCGTTGGCCGGCAGCATGGGTAGAGCCGGCACGACTTTTTCGCGAGACGCTTTTCGCAGCCGGCCGCGCCAAGCTCGGTCTTTCCTATGGCGAAAGACCGCGCAACCGCTTCGACCTTTTTCTGCCCGAAACCGAACCGGCCGGCCTCGTGGTTTTTGTCCACGGGGGCTTCTGGATCGGGCTCGACAACAGTTATTGGTCGCAGTTTGCCAGGGGTTCGGTGGAGCGCGGATATGCCGTCGCCATGCCGATGTACACATTGGCCCCGGAAAACCGCATTTCCGGCATCACTGTGGAAATCGGCAAGGCGATCGAAGCTGCCGCAAAGGACGTGGCGGGACCGATCCGGCTGATCGGCCATTCGGCGGGCGGGCATCTGGTGACGCGGATGATCTCAGCCACCTCACCGCTGCCGGAAGCAGTGCGCAGCCGCATCGCCAATACGGTTTCACTGTCCGGTGTGCACGACCTGCGGCCGATCATGAAAACGAAGATGAACGAAAAACAGCGTATCGACGCCGAGGAAGCGCAATCGGAAAGCCCGGCCCTGCTGGAGCCGCTTGCAGGTGCTCGGGTGACCTGCTGGGTCGGAGCCGGCGAGCGCGCGGAATTCGTCCGCCAGAACGCACTGCTTTCCAGCATCTGGAAGGGACTGGGCGCTGAAACCGAAGCCGTCGAGGAGCCGGACAGGCATCATTTCACCATCCTCGACGGCATGGAGGATCCCGCTCATCCGCTGATGGATGCGCTGTTTTCCTAAAGCGAAGCCGCCGCGCGGGCGGCCTGGTCGTAATGCCCAGACAGCGCGCGCAGGCGGGCTGCCATGGCCGACAGGGTTTCGCCCGATACCTCGGTCGCAAGCACCGACTTGACCAGCAGTTCCTCGCGCACCGTCGCATAACGCCTGCAGGCTTCGGCGCCCGCATCCGTCACCATGACCAGCTTTTCCTTGCCGCGGCGGCCGGATTTGATCAGCTTCAGGCGTTCCAGTTTCTTCAGCGCGTAAGTCACCACATGCGTGTCCTCGATGTTGAGGACGAGCGCGATATCGGCGAGCGTCTTTGCCTTGTTGCGGCTGTTGATGTTGTGCAGCACGAGGATATCGATCGGCGACAGATCCGGTACGCCGGCTGCCGACATGCAGCGCACCATCCAGCGGCTGAAGGCGTGGTTCAGCATGATCATGCCGAACTCGATTTCCGACAGCGCCGGCAATGCGCCGCTCGCCAGGTGCCCGGAGGATACGATCGGGCCGAATTCACTCTTTTCCGATACCATGATTTCTCCTCCCGGGACGAGCGCGCCGCAGACGGGTGCCTGCGGCGCCCCTCAAATCACATCTTCTTGTAGGCGTCCAGAATGGCGGCGCCATCAGCGCCGGCCTTCTTCGACCAGTCCTCGGTCAGCTTGGAGCCGACATCGGCCAGGCCCTTTTTCAGGTCGGCACTCGGTTCAAGAACCTTCATGCCGTTCTTCCTGAGGGTTTCCATGTAGGCGGCGGTCTTTTCGGCACCGAGCGCCCAGCCGCGAGCTTCGGCGGCAGCCGCGGCATCGGTGACGGCCTTCTGGACGGCCGGATCGAGTGCTGCGAAGGCGGCCTTGTTGACGAAGATGACGTTCTTCGGGATCCAGGCCTGGGTATCGTAATAGTGGTTCAGCGATTCCCAGATCTTGCTATCGACGCCGGTGGCGCTCGAGGTCATCAGGCCGTCGACGACGCCGGTTGCGAGAGCCTGCGGCAGTTCGGCTGCCTGGACGGTCACCGGCTGGGCGCCGACGAGATCGGCGATGCGCGACGTACCGACGTTATAGGCGCGCCATTTCAGGCCCTTGAGATCCGTCGTGCTGTTGACATCCTTCTTGGTGAAGATGCCCTGGGGTGGCCATGGCGTTGCATAGAGCAGCTTGAGACCCTGGGCGTCGAGCGCCTTTTCAACCGCCGGCTTCGAGGCGGCATAGAGCTTCTTCGATGCGTCGAAGCTGGTTGCCAGGAACGGCACGACGTCGATGCCGAAGACCGGATTTTCGTTCTCGTGCAGCGAGATCAGCACTTCGCCGGCCTGGGCCTGACCGGTCTGGACAGCCCGCTTGATATCCGGCGCCTTGAAGAGCGAAGCGTTCGGATGAACGGTGATTTTCAACTTGCCGCCGGAGGCCGTTTCGACGTCCTTGGCGAACTGCATCAGGTTCTCGACATGGTAGTTCGCCGGCGGATAGGCGGACGGCAGGACCCAGGCCGTCTGGGCGAGCGCCGCACCGGAGGCTGCCAGCAAGGCCGCCACTGCAATGCCCGGGCGAACCAGATTGGAGAGCAATTTCCTCATTTCAGTTCCCTTTTCTCTCTAGTTATCCCGGGAAAGCCATTTTCGGCAGAAACATCACGATATCCGGGAAGATCGTGAGGATGGCGACGGTCGCCAGAAGCAGGAAGAAGAATGGCAGTGCGGCGCGCGCAACCGTCAGGCTGTCGCGCCCGCTCATCGTCTGGAGGACGAAGAGGTTGAAGCCGACCGGTGGCGTGATCTGCGCCATCTCGACCATCAACACCAGGAAGATGCCGAACCAGATCAGGTCGAAACCGGCCTGCTGGATCATCGGCAGCACCACGACCGTGGTCAGCACGATCATGGACAGGCCGTCGATGGCGCAACCGAGCAGCACATACATAAGCGTCAGAACGGCAATCAGCGCATAGGGGCTAAGCTGGAAACTGTCGACCCATGCCGCAAGAGCGTTGGGAATGCCCGTATATCCCATGGCAATCGACATATAGCCGGCTCCTGTGAGGATCAGCATGACCATCGACGTCATGCGGGTGGCGCCCAACACGCTGTCGATGAAACTCCTCCAGGTAAGAGCCCTCTGCGATGCAGCGATGACGAGGGCGCCCAGGACGCCCCATGCCGCGCATTCGGTCGCCGTCGCCCATCCGAGCATCAGGGCAGAAAAAACCGTGAGAATCAGCAACGCCAGGGGGATGAGGTTCAACGTCTCCTTCAGCTTGGTCGGAAAAGACGTCTTCGGGGCAGGAGCGGGGCTCTTGTCCGGGTTCATCAGCGACCAAACGACGATCGCACCCATGTACAGGATCATGACGATGACGGCCGGAATGAGACCCGCCATGAACATCTGGATGATCGAAACATTCGCTGCGACAGCATAGACGATCATTGGAATGGACGGCGGCACCAGAAAACCAAGCGTGCCCGCGCCGGCGAGCGATCCCAGGCTGATGTTTTCGTCGTAGCCCCGCTTCTTGAGTTCGGGCAAGGTGATTTTCGCCACCATTGCGGTCGTTGCTGCGGACGAGCCTGAGACCGCGCCAAAAAGCCCGCAGCCAAGCACGTTGACGTGGACGAGACGTCCCGGCAGCCAATTCAGCCAAGGCGACAGGCCACGAAACATCTCGTCCGAGAGCCGCGTCCTGTAGAGGATTTCTCCCATCCAGATGAACAGGGGCAAGGCTGCGAGGCTCCAGGATGCGCTGCCGCTCCAGGCATTGGTGGCCATGGCGGCGCCGATCTGGATGCCGGCCGGGGCGAACTGCATCGCAATGAAGCCGCATATCAGCAACGCGATGCCAATCCACACTCCGCCCATAAGGAGGATGAGCATCGCGCCGAGAATGAGACCTGAAATCTCGACCAGGAAAGTGGTATCCATCTTCAGACTCCACTTTCCATGACGCGCTCGATGATCTCTTCCTTGGTCTTCGGCACCGGCTTCTCGTAACGTGGCATACCACCGAACAGGAGGTGGAGAAGTTCGTCAACGAAGGCGATTTCCAGGATGACCAGACCAAGAGACATGCCGATCTGGGGAATCCAGAGCGGAACCGGTACGACCCCCTGCGAGACGTCGTTGAATTTCCACGAGGTCGATGTCATGTCCACGGCATACCAAGCGAAATAACCGACAGCCAAAGTCGCAACAACTGTGCAGCCGATTTCAAGCGCCCGCCGAGGCGCTCCGCCGATCCTGTCGATCAGCAACCCCATGCGGATGAGTTCGGCGGACCGGAAGGTATGAGCTAACGGCAGAAAGGCCGTTGCTGCCATGCACCAGGCGGTAAAGTCGTCACCGGCGGGAATATCGACGCCCAGCGGCCGGCCGGCCGACAGGGACAGCATGATTGCGAACGTCGCCACGAGAAATACGCCTCCCAGATACCCAGCGGCGAGATACAGGCCGTCCAGCGCTCGTCGAAGGAATTCCGGAAGAATGCTATGATGCGGATCAACGGAGGACATGGATCGGCCTCCCGTAACAGGATATGAAAAACGGCATGGTCGGCTCCCCTCGGTTGCCGGTTATCCGGGTGGAGCTCTTGGCGGCTTCCTGCCCGTTCAGCGAGCATGATGCTTCAATGTGCATTTTCCTGTCAACTAATCATTGACGTTTTATCGACGAAATGTTTTCGTTATTGCCTATCGAGTTTGATTTGAGGGCGGAACATGACCGAAGCTAAGTGGGATTTCTGGATCGATCGCGGCGGCACGTTCACCGACATCGTCGGCCGGAAGCCGGACGGATCGCTTGTCGCCCATAAAGTCCTGTCCGAAAATCCGGAAGCCTATCGTGATGCGGCCGTACAAGGGATTCGCGAACTCCTGGGCGTGCCGGCCGGCACTGCCATACCCGCCGATGCCATCGGCGCGGTAAAGATGGGCACGACAGTCGCCACCAATGCACTGTTGGAGCGCAAGGGCGAGCGCACGCTGCTGGTGACGACCCGCGGCTTCCGCGATGCGCTGGCGATCGGCTATCAGGCCCGCGCCGACATCTTCGCCAAGAAGATCATCAAGCCCGAACTGCTCTACAAGCACGTGGTCGAGGTGGATGAACGCGTCCGCGCCGACGGCACGATCGAAGCTGCACCGGATGCCGCAACGATCCGCGCGCAGCTGCAGGAGCAGTATGACGCCGGCTTCCGCGCCGTCGCGATCGTCCTGATGCACGCCTATCGGTATCCGGCCCACGAACAGCTTGTGGCAGGGATTGCCCGCGAGATCGGCTTCACGCAGGTTTCCGTCAGTCACGAGGTTTCGCCGCTGATCAAGCTGGTCGGGCGCGGCGACACGACCGTGGTCGACGCCTATCTCTCGCCGATCCTGCGTCGCTATGTGGAACAGGTTGCCGGTGAACTTGGCACCGGGCTCGACGTCGCCGACAAGCAAGGTGCGCAGCTGATGTTCATGCAGTCGTCCGGCGGATTGACTGCGGCGCGGCTATTCCAGGGCAAGGATGCGATTCTCTCCGGCCCCGCCGGCGGCGTGGTCGGCGCGGTCGAGACCTCGCGGCTGGCCGGCTTCAACCGGATGATCGGCTTCGACATGGGCGGTACGTCGACCGACGTGTCACACTATGACGGCGAGCTGGAACGCTCGTTCGAAACCGAAGTCGCGGGCGTTCGCATGCGCGCGCCGATGATGTCGATCCATACCGTTGCCGCCGGCGGCGGTTCGATCCTGCATTTCGAGAATGGCCGTTTTCGCGTCGGCCCGGATTCGGCCGGCGCCAATCCTGGCCCGAAGGCCTATCGCCGCGGTGGACCTCTGACCGTTACAGACGCCAACGTCATGCTCGGCAAGCTGTCCCCAAAGCTGTTTCCGGCGATCTTCGGACCCAACCGCGACCAGCCGCTCGATGCGGATGCCGTGCGCTCCGCCTTCGAGGATATGGCCAAGGTGATCGGCGACGGCCGTTCGCCGGAAGAAGTGGCTGATGGCTTTCTGGCGATCGCCGTCGAGAACATGGCGAATGCGGTCAAGAAGATCAGCGTCCAGCGCGGCTACGACGTCACCCATTACGTGCTGACCTGCTTCGGCGGCGCCGGCGGCCAGCATGCCTGCCTGACGGCGGATGCGCTCGGTATTTCGACCGTGATGATCCATCCGTTTTCGGGCATCCTGTCGGCCTATGGCATGGGGCTTGCGGATATCCGGGCCACACGCCAGCGCACGGTATCGGACGAGCTTGCGGCCGCCCTGGAGACGCTCGGACCCATCCGCGACGAGCTGACCGCCAGCGTGCTGGAGGAAATGGCGTCGCAGGGCGTGACCGCATCCGGAACCGAGGTTCTGCACCGCGCGCACCTGCGCTATCAGGGCACGGATACGACTTTGCCTGTAACCGTGACCGACGCTGCCGACATGACGGTCGCCTTCGAGACGGCGCACAGGAAACAGTTCGGCTTCATCTTCGAAAACCGAGAGATCATTTTCGAGGCCTACGAGGTCGAGGCGATCGGCGGCGGCGCCGATTCCGACGAACCGGAATTCGAATTGGACGATAGCGCGCCAACGGCGGCTGAACAGACAAAGTTCTTCTCCGGCGGTGCATGGCGCGAAGCGCCAGTTTATCGGCGCGCCGAGATCAAGCCTGGCTCGCGCGCAAACGGCCCGTGCCTGATCGTCGAGCCGCATCAGACGATCGTCGTCGAAGACGGCTGGGCTTTCGAGATCACCAGGTTGAACCACGTCGTTCTGAAGCGCGTTGCGGAACTCTCCCGCGCCAAGCCGGTCGGCACCCAGGCCGATCCGGTGCTGCTCGAAGTGTTCAACAACCTTTTCATGTCGATCGCCGAACAGATGGGCGTGACGCTGCAGAACACCGCCTCGTCGGTCAACATCAAGGAACGGCTGGACTTCTCCTGCGCCGTCTTCGATGCGGACGGCGCGCTGGTGGCGAACGCGCCGCATATGCCGGTGCATCTCGGCTCGATGGACCGCTCGGTCGAAAGCGTCATCGCTCAGAATCATGGCAGGATCCGCCCCGGCGACGTGTTTGCGTTGAACGCGCCCTATAATGGCGGCACGCACCTGCCGGATATCACCGTCGTTACGCCGGTCTTCGATTCCGAGGGTAGACACATCCTGTTCTACGTCGCCTCGCGCGGACACCACGCGGATGTCGGCGGCACCGCGCCGGGTTCGATGACGCCGCTTGCGACGACTGTCGACGAGGAGGGCGTGCTGTTCGACAACGTGCTGCTTGTCGATCGCGGCCGGTTCGACGAGGCCGGCATCACCGATCTCCTCTCCAACCACCCCTACCCCGCCCGCAACGTCGCCCAGAACGTCGCGGACCTTCGCGCCCAGATCGCCGCCAATGAAAAGGGCGTGCACGAAATGCGCAAGATGATCGCGCAGTTCGGGCTGGACGTGGTGCGGGCCTATATGGGCCACGTGCAGGACAATGCGGAGGAGAGCGTCCGCCGCGTCATCGAAAAGCTTGGCGATTCTGAATTCACCTACCCGACCGACCAGGGCAGCGTGATCCAGGTGAAAATCACCGTCGACAAGGCCAAGCGCGAGGCGACTGTCGATTTCACCGGAACGAGCCCGCAAAAGAAGAACAACTTCAATGCACCGGAACCGGTCACCCGGGCCGCGGTGCTCTATGTCTTCCGCGTCATGGTCGAAAGCTCCATTCCCATGAACGCGGGATGCCTGCGGCCGATCCGGATCATCGTGCCGGAAGGGTCGATGCTGAAGCCGCAATATCCGGCAGCGGTCGTCGCCGGCAATGTCGAGACCAGCCAGCATGTGACCAACGCGCTGTTCGGCGCGCTCGGCGCGATGGCGGCAAGCCAGGGCTCGATGAACAACCTCACCTTCGGCAATGCGACCTACCAATATTACGAGACGCTGTGCTCCGGCTCGCCGGCCGGCGTGTTCAACGACGGGACCGGTTTCGAAGGCACGGACGCGGTGCATGTGCACATGACCAATTCCCGTCTCACCGACCCGGAAATCCTGGAAACCCGTTATCCGGTGCTGCTCGAAGATTTCCACATCCGCGACAATTCCGGCGGCAGGGGCAGGTTCTCAGCCGGCAACGGCACGAAACGCACCATCCGCTTCCTCGAAAAAATGGATTGTGCCATCCTTTCCTCGCACCGGACGATCAAGCCGCATGGGCTTGAGGGCGGCGAAACCGGCGAGCTTGGCAAGACGACGGTGCGGCGCCTCGGCGGCACGCTCGAAGAGCTTGGGGGCTGCGCCCAGACGATCATCGAGGCGGGCGAAGCGGTGACCGTCCAGACGCCGACCGCCGGAGGCTATGGCAAAGCGGACTGATCTGCCTTAACCGGGAGGCATGACAAAGCAGATCGCGATCATCGGCGGCGGCCCGACAGCGCTGATGGCGGCGGAAGTTCTCTCCGCCGCCGGCCATTCCGTGACCGTCTACGAGGCGATGCCGACCTTCGGGCGGAAATTCCTGCTCGCCGGGAAATCCGGGTTGAACATCACCCATGCGGAGGATTTTTTAAAGTTCGCGGCGCGTTTCGGAAGCGCCTCCGCTCGACTGCGCCCTGCCCTCGAGGCATTCACGCCGGGCGACGTTCGGGCCTGGGCGCTGGGGCTTGGCACGGAAACCTTCGTGGGGACCTCCGGCCGCGTGTTTCCGACGGTTATGAAGGCCTCGCCGCTCTTGCGCGCCTGGCTGCGGCGGCTGGAGGCGCAGGGCGTGGCGCTCAGGACGCGGCATCGCTGGGTGGGGTTTGCCGAAAACAGTTATCGGTTCGAAACGCCGGAAGGGCCGGTTACCGCCCAGCCGGATGCCGCTCTTGTGGCACTGGGCGGCGCCAGCTGGCCGCGGCTTGGCTCGGATGCCGCCTGGGTGCCGTGGCTGAGCGCCAAGGGCGTTGAAGTCGCCGGCCTGCAGCCGGCCAATTGCGGTTTCGATGTCGCCTGGAGCGAGGCGTTTCGCGAGCGCTTCGCCGGCGAGCCGCTGAAATCCGTTTCGACCACTTCCGACGCCGGCACATTCCAAGGCGAATTCGTGATCTCCGGGCAGGGGATCGAAGGCAGCCTTGTCTATGCCCATTCAGCAGCACTTCGGGACCGGCTTTTTGTGCAAGGCCAGGCGACATTGACCGTCGACCTCGCACCCGGCCGCACGCTGGAGCGACTTGGCCGCGACCTTGCCCGGCAAGATGCCAAGGCGAGTTTCTCCAACCGCCTGCGCAAGGGAGCAGGGCTGGAGGGCGTGAAGAGCGCTCTGCTTCGCGAGCTTGTTGGCGATATCAACCGCATGTCCCCGGAGGAACTGGCGAGGCTGATCAAGTCTCTGCCGATCCCGGTTGTCCGCCCGCGACCGATCGCGGAAGCGATCTCATCCGCCGGCGGCATCGCCTGGAGCGACCTTGACGAAAACTACATGCTGAAACCGCTTCCGGGCCTTTTCGCCGCCGGGGAAATGCTCGACTGGGAGGCCCCGACGGGTGGCTACCTGCTGACCGCGTGTCTTGCGACGGGCCGGGCCGCGGCAAAGGGTATCGATGCCTGGTTGGACCCGAGATAGGACTCGCTTCGGGACGCTATTTGCGATTTCTTCTCCACTTATCCGACATTGTCCTAGATCAACGCCTCAAGGCGTGATTCGCGCAGATTTACGCGGAAGAAGGGGCTCCATGAGCAGGGAAAGACGAAGACGCATCATCCGCAGGCGGCGGACCGTGACAGGCCTTGCGCTGGTTGCCGCCATTTCCTTCGTGGCGGGCATGACGGATGCGGTGGGCCTGTTGCTCTCGGGCGACTTCGTGTCCTTCATGACCGGCAACACGACCCGCGCGGCCATCGCCTTCGCCGACGGCGACTATAGCCATGCGATCATCCTGTTCATCGCGCTCTGGGTCTTCATCCTCGGCAACGCGCTTGGCATCGTGCTTGCCTATACGGTGTCGGCGCGCCGCACATTCGTGGTGCTTGCAAGCGTCTCCATCCTGCTTGCCGCCGCCTCGACCGTCCCCGACGCGGGGGGGTATCCTCGGCTGCAATTCTATCTGGTCGTGTTGTCGATGGGCATGATCAACGCAACGGTCGAACATATCGAAGGGCTGCCGATCGGCCTCACCTACGTGACGGGGGCGCTTTCCCGCTTTGGCCGCGGCATCGGCCGCTGGCTGATCGGCGACCGCAACCCGACCGGTTGGCTGATCCAGACGGTTCCTTGGACCGGAATGGCATGCGGCGCGGTGACGGGCGCTTTTTTGACGAAATATGCAGGCAGCCATGCGCTCTGGATCGTTTCGGTTCTGGCCCTCGCGGTCGCATTGGCGACGACGCTTCTGCCGCGCCCGCTGCACCTGCATTTCCAGCAGCCGATCGCCTCAGCCCGCCGCCGTGCCTGATCTTTCCGAAAGTTTTTGATGTTCCTGCTTTCAAAACTCTTCTGGGTCTTCGCCCAGCCCCTCTCGCTTGCTTTTCTCCTCTCCGCCCTTGCCACAGTTCTCATCGCCGTCGGCTGGCGCCGGCTTGGCGGCCTTGCTGCGCTGCTGACCGCACTGGTGCTGTTCGTGACGCTTTTTACCACGACGGGCGCAGTGGCGCTGCAGGCGCTGGAAGGCCGCATTCCAAAGCCGATGCAGGAACCCCAGTCGGTTTCCTGCATGATCGTGCTCGGCGGCGTGCTCGAGAACGAGGTGACGACCGTGCGCGGCGGCATCGAGCTCAATCAGGCCGCCGACCGGTTCGTGGAGGCGTTGCGGCTCGCCCGTAATCATCCGCAAGCACACATCCTGATTTCCGGCGGCGACGGTTCCATCAGCGGCGCCTACGAAGGAGAGGCGCAGGCTGCGGAACGGTTCTTCTCCGCCTTCGACATCCCGGCCGATCGACTGGTGAAGGAGAATGCGTCTCGCACGACCTATGAGAACACGGTGAATTCGGCCGGGCTTCTGAAGGCTCAGGGGCTCGAACGCTGCCTGCTGATCACCTCTGCCTTCCATATGCCGCGCGCGACGGGGCTGTTCCGAGCGGCCGGCATAGAGGTGACGCCGTGGCCGGTCGATTACCGCACCAGCGGCATCGTCCGCCTATCGCTGGATTTCACCCAGCCGGCGCTGAATGCGCAGCTGACGACGACTGCAGCCCGCGAGTGGATGAGCCTGACGGCCTATTATCTCACCGGGCGGATCGGCGAGATCTTTCCGAAATAAGCCCCCTGCCGGGCCGTTCTATTTTTTCGACAGGATATTGAAGTCAAGGCCGCGTACCCTGACGCGCATTTCGCAGGGCGCGGCGTCGGTGCGACCGCAGAAGCGGGGATGCATCGTCAACTCGAAGACCATGTTGCCGAAGTACTGAACGAAATCGTAGTGATAAAGCTGGGCAGTGGCGACCATGACGTAGCCGCCTTCCTTGATCTGCACATAAAAATTGTAGCGGCAGCCTTCACTGGCGCAGCGCGGCCCCCTGACCCCGTCGCAGGTTACTTCGGATTGGTTGGAAACGAGATCGAGCATGCCGTCGTTGTTGATGTCGAAGCGCTTGATGAAGGCCGGGCCGAAATCGACGGTCTTGCACTCCTTGCGGAAGTAGTCCTTCTCGTAGATTTCCGGATCGCTGAAACGCTGCGGCTGCTGAGCAAAAGCAAGTGTTGGCGCAAACACCAGGACGAGCGCCTGCACGACAATGATCAAGAGCTTTTTCACTGGCGGACCTCTGCAAATTCATCTGTTCACGGCGTGCGTCGAAGGATGACGCACGCAACGATCGGCGGTTATGCTAACGGCCCGCACTTGCGCGACGCTGGATCACAAGGTCTGACATGTCCCTGCTGACGATACTCGACTATGCCGGCATCGCGCTTTTTGCCGCGACAGGCGCGCTTGCCGCTTCGCGAAAGCAGCTCGACCTCGTCGGCTTCCTGTTTTTCGCGGCGGTCACCGGGCTCGGCGGGGGAACGCTCAGGGACATCCTCCTCGGTCGCACGCCGGTCTTCTGGGTGCTGGACCCGACCTATATTCTCATCTGCGTCATCTCGGGCGCCTTCGTGTTCTGCACCGCGCATCGGGTGGAATGGCGCTTTCGCCTGCTGATCTGGCTCGACGCGATCGGGCTTGCCGCCTATAGCGTGCTCGGTGCAGCAAAAGGTCTCGCCGCCACCGGATCGCCGACGATCGCGATCGTCACCGGAGCGTTGACAGCCGCCTTCGGCGGCATCCTGCGCGACCTTCTCGCCAACGAACCCTCGGTTCTGCTTCGGCCGGAAATATACATCACCGCCGCCCTTGCGGGCGCCTGCGGGTTTACCGCGGCGAATGCACTCGGCCTGCCGGTCTATGCAAGTTCGGGGCTGGGCGCGGCGCTCGCCTTCGGCCTGCGCGGTGGCGCGATCCACTATGGCTGGACATTGCCACGGTACAGGCCGCGTCCCGGACGGGACCAGGACGAAGCAATCAAAGGAAAGAAAAGGCCGTGAGAGGCGTCAGCTTTTCTTTTCGCGCAGACGGATGATCACATCCACATGAGCGATTTCCATGCCTTCGGGAGCTTCCGGAAGGTTGTCGATCTGCAGATTGCTGACCGGAATGTCGAGCACCTGATTGCGGCCCTCGACGAAGAAGTGATGGTGATCGGAAATATTGGTGTCGAAATAGGTCCTGGCGCTTTCAACCGCGAGCACGCGGATGAGACCGGCTTCGGTGAACTGATGCAAGGTATTGTAGACGGTCGCGAGCGAAACCGGAACGCCGGCAAAGGTGGCTTCCTCGTGCAGTTCCTCGACGGTCAGATGGCGGTCACCCTTGGCGAACAACAGGTCGGCAAGCGCAATACGCTGCCGCGTCGGACGCAGGCCGCAATGGCGCAGTCTCGTCTCGATGTCCGTAATGGCTTCTGCCATAATTACCCGTCAACTCCTGCCGTTTCACGCCAATATCAGGTATCTTGACTTTCCGATATAACTTTTACGGACGGTAGTTTCAATAGTTTCCGGAGGATACCTGCGGCGAGAGCGCCAAAAACGCGCAATTTCGCTACAAGCCTCTGGTTTGCGCCTGTAGCTTCCTATATGCGGACCAGAACAAACGCATGTTCCAGCGGCTCGGCTGCCATCCCCAGGCGGAGCGCAAGTTCATCGTTACGCTTCAATTCCGACCGATCTTGCAATACGCTGCTGAAACAAAAGGTCTAAGGTTCAACGGGGGGAACGGAAATTTATGGCACCCAGGCAGTCCAGCTTCTCTTACGAAGAACTTCTCTCTTGCGCCCATGGTGAGCTGTTCGGACCAGGCAATGCGCAGCTTCCGCTGCCGCCGATGTTGATGGTCCACCGCATCACCGATATCTCGGAAACAGGCGGAGCTTTCGACAAGGGTTATCTCCGCGCCGAGTACGACGTACGACCGGACGACTGGTATTTTCCCTGCCATTTCGAAGGCAATCCCATCATGCCGGGCTGCCTCGGTCTCGACGGCATGTGGCAGTTGACCGGCTTTTTCCTCGGCTGGCTCGGCGAACCCGGACGCGGCATGGCTCTGTCGACCGGCGAAGTGAAGTTCAAGGGCATGATACGCCCGGATACCAAGCTGCTTGAGTATGGCATCGACTTCAAGCGCGTCATGCGCGGCCGCCTGGTGCTCGGCACCGCCGATGGCTGGCTGAAGGCGGATGGCGAAACCATTTACCAGGCGACGGACCTTCGTGTAGGCCTGTCGAAGGAAAAGGCCGCCTGATCCTGCGTGGCGGCCAAAGCAGAACAAGCAGAAAAGGTTTTGATGAGATGAGACGGGTAGTTGTAACGGGTCTCGGTATCGTATCCTCGATCGGGAGCGATGCCGCCGAAGTCACCGAATCCTTGCGTCAGGCAAAGTCCGGCATTTCCTTCTCTCCCGATTTCGCCGAGCACGGCTTCAAGTGCCAGGTCTGGGGCAAGCCGACGCTCGACCCGACCGATCTCGTCGACCGCCGCGCGATGCGCTTCCTCAGCCAGGGCGGCGCCTGGAACCATGTCGCCATGAAACAGGCGATCGCCGATTCCGGTCTCGAAGACAAGGATATCGGCGAGAACGAGCGCACCGGCATCATCATGGGCTCCGGCGGCCCGTCCACGCGCACGCTGATCGAAGCCGCCGAGATCACGCTCAAGAACAACAGTCCGAAGCGGATCGGCCCGTTTGCCGTGCCGAAGGCGATGTCCTCCACGGCATCCGCGACGCTCGCCACCTGGTTCAAGATCCACGGCGTCAACTATTCGATCTCGTCCGCCTGCTCGACATCCGCGCACTGCATCGGCAACGCTGCGGAGATGATCCAGTGGGGCAAGCAGGACGTGATGTTCGCCGGTGGCCACGAGGACCTCGACTGGACGATGTCGAACCTGTTCGACGCCATGGGCGCCATGTCCACCAAGTACAATAACAATCCCGACAAGGCCTCCCGCGCCTATGACGTCGACCGCGACGGTTTCGTCATCGCCGGCGGCGCCGGCGTGCTGGTTCTCGAAGAACTCGAGCATGCCAAAGCGCGCGGCGCCAAGATCTATGCGGAAATCGTCGGCTACGGCGCGACGTCGGATGGCTACGACATGGTCGCCCCCTCGGGCGAAGGCGCGATGCGATGCATGCGCCAGGCGCTGGCGACCGTGAAAGGCGATATCGACTACATCAACACCCACGGCACCTCGACGCCGGTCGGGGACAGCAAGGAGATCGGCGCAATCCGCCAGGTCTTCGGTGATAAGATCCCGCATATCCAGTCGACCAAGTCGCTGACCGGCCATTCGCTCGGCGGTGCCGGCGTGCAGGAATCGATCTACGGCCTTTTGATGATGCAGGAACGCTTCATCGGCGAAAGCGCCCATATCGAGAACCTGGACCCGGAATTCGAAGGTGTGCCGATCGTCCGCAAGCGGATCGACGACGCCAAGATCGATACGGTTCTTTCCAATTCCTTCGGGTTCGGTGGCACCAACGCCACGCTCGTCTTCCAGCGCTTTAACGGGTAAATCCATGACCGGAATCATGCAGGGGAAACGCGGCCTGATCATGGGGGTCGCCAATAATCACTCCATCGCCTGGGGGATTTCGAAAGCCGTCGCAGCGCAAGGCGCCGAACTCGCCTTCACCTTTCAGGGCGAAGCGCTCGGGAAGCGGGTTAAGCCGCTCGCAGCCGAACTCAATTCCGATTTCGTGGTGCCTTGCGATGTCGAGGATATCGCCTCGGTGGACGCGACCTTCGCGGCGATCAAGGAACGCTGGGGCAAGCTCGACTTCCTGGTGCATGCCATCGGCTTTTCCGACAAGAACGAGCTGAAAGGCCTCTACGCCGACACCACGCGCGAGAATTTCAGCCGCACCATGGTGATTTCCTGCTTCTCCTTCACCGAGATTTCCAAACGGGCGGCGGACCTGATGATCGACGGCGGAACGATCCTGACGCTCACCTACGGCGGTTCGATGCGGGTCATCCCGAACTACAACGTCATGGGCGTTGCAAAGGCGGCGCTGGAAAGCTCGGTGCGCTATCTCGCCGCCGATTACGGCCCACGCGACATCCGCGTCAACGCGATCTCGGCAGGCCCCGTGCGCACGCTTGCGGGTGCGGGCATTTCCGACGCGCGCGCGATCTATTCCTGGAACCAGAAGAACGCGCCCCTGCGTCGCACGGCCACCATCGAGGATATCGGCGGCTCGGCCCTCTACCTGCTCTCGGACCTTTCCCGCGGCGTGACCGGCGAAATCCACTATGTGGACGCCGGCTACAACATCACGTCGCTGCCGAGCCTCGACCGGCTGCGGAACGCGGATTCGGAGTAATTGGATGCGCATTATCATGCGCATCTTGATCCTTCATCTCCATCGCACTATGGTCTTTGCATAGCAAGGGTGTGCCCGTGGAGCGGAACAGTCACAAGATCATCGCGAGGCTGAAACGCGACGGTTACGAACTCATCTCCGTAAAAGGCTCACACCACAAGCTCCGCAAGGGTGCGCAAACCATCATCGTTCCGCACCCGAAGAAAGACCTGCCTGTTGGGACCGCGCTTGCGATTGCCAAGCAGGCTGGGTGGGTTGAGGTAGACCGATGAAATATTTCATTGCGCTCGTGCATAAAGACAGCGACAGCGCTTTCGGCATCAGCTTCCCCGACCTACCGTCGGTTTTTTCCGCGGCCGATATCGAGGATGACCTGACTGCGAATGCGATCGAAGCGCTTCGGCTCTGGGCGGAAGATGACGCACTACCGGCTCCCTCCTCCTATGAAGAACTAATGTCCCATAGCGAGATTCGCGCAGAACTCTCCAAGGGAGCGTTCCTGGCGCGTATTCCCTTCATCGAGGATGATACACGCGTCGTGCGTGCCAACGTCACTTTTGAAAAAGGCATGCTCGACGCGATCGACGCGGCCGCAAAAGAGCGCGGGCTGACGCGCTCAGCCTTCCTGGCCAGCGCCGCTCGCAAGGATATCGAGGCGGCTTAGGATCGGCTTACTTCTTCGCCCATAGAACCTTAAAGCGGGCGTTGCGGCAAGTCTCGCCGCTTTCGCGGAAACCTTCGGCCAGGACCGGCTCGTAGGTCAGGCCGCGATTGGCGACCAGCATCAGGCGGCCGCCGTTCTTGAGTGCCGCGGCGGCCGTGCGGATCATCGTCTTGCCGAGTTCGGGGTCCGTCGCCTGCGCCTCGTGGAACGGCGGGTTCATGATGACGAGGTCGTATTTTTCCTTCGGCGGCTCGGCGCCGAGGTCCTGCCAATAGAAACGGGCATTGAGATCCGGGCAGTTGCGCGCGATGTTGCGCTTGGCAAATTCCAGCGCCTGGTAATCGGCTTCGAAGAGATCGATGCGGTTCACCCGCTTCGACTTTTCGGCCAGCATCACCGAGAGATAACCCCAGCCGGCGCCGAAGTCGGCGGCATTGCCGTCGAAATCGGTCGGCAGGCGGCCTGCGAGCAGTTCCGAGCCTGCATCCACACGCTCGTGGGAGAACATGCCGGGTGCGGCCTCGAACCGGGCGTCGATCACCACGGTCGACTTCTTCAGCGCCTTGATCGCTGCGTCGGCATTGGCGGGCCTGGCGAACCATATGGCGACGCCGTGATATTTCGGGGTGTAATCGAGTTCGATGCCAAGCTTCAGGAGCGTGTTGCGAAGCGGCTGGATGCCATCTTCCTTACCGCCGGCGACGATGATGACGCCTCCCGTTCTGACACGCTCGAGAGCCTCGGCGACACGGTTCTCGTTCTCGCCGCGATGTTTGCCGCAAAGCACCAGCCCAAAGTCGTAACCGTCGCCCTCGGCCTCGGGAAAGGCGCCGTCGCGCAAAGCCCGGAACAGCGGCCGGAACGGCTGCACCGCGGTGATTTCCGCCGCAAACCCCTCGGGCAAGGCATTGCCTGCCTCGGCGCCCAGGAAGAGCACGCGCTCGCCTTCGCCGGGCATCGGAACAGCCTCGGTGTCGAAGGGATGGAACAGGGTTTTCAAGGCGTCTCGGCTCATGGCTAGTCTCGTGGGTTCGTCTCGTGGCAGCAGATAAACAAAAGGCGCGGAAGAGCTTCCGCGCCTCGATGTCTCGGGAAGACGAAGGCCTTATTCGGCGGCTTCGCCTTCAGCCTTCTTGAGTTCCTGGCCGGTGGCCTGGTCGACGACCTTCATCGACAGGCGAACCTTGCCGCGCTCGTCGAAGCCCATCAGCTTGACCCAGACCTTGTCGCCTTCCTTGACGACGTCCTGGGTCTTGGCAACACGCTCGGAAGCAAGCTGCGAGATGTGCACGAGGCCGTCGCGGGCGCCGAAGAAGTTCACGAAAGCACCGAAGTCGGCGGTCTTGACGACCGTGCCTTCGTAGATAGCGCCAACTTCCGGCTCGGCAACGATCGAGTGGATCCACTTGCGGGCCGCTTCGATTTCCTTGCCGGAAGACGAAGCGATCTTGACGGTGCCGTCGTCCTCGATGTTGATCTTGGCGCCGGTCTTTTCGACGATTTCGCGGATGACCTTGCCGCCCGAACCGATGACTTCACGGATCTTGTCGACCGGGATGTTCATTACTTCGATGCGCGGTGCGAATTCGCCGAGCTGGCCGCGGCTCTCGGTGATGGCATTGGCCATTTCGCCGAGGATGTGCTTGCGACCGCCCTGTGCCTGATTGAGCGCGACCTTCATGATCTCTTCGGTGATACCGGCGATCTTGATGTCCATCTGCAGCGAGGTGATGCCGTCGGCAGTACCCGCTACCTTGAAGTCCATGTCGCCGAGGTGGTCTTCGTCGCCGAGGATGTCGGAGAGAACCGCGAAACGCTCACCTTCGAGGATGAGGCCCATGGCGATACCGGCAACCGGCTTGGCCAGCGGTACGCCGGCGTCCATCAGTGCGAGCGAAGTGCCGCAGACGGTCGCCATCGAAGACGAGCCGTTGGACTCGGTGATCTCGGAGACGACGCGCAGCGTGTAGGGGAACTGCTCGACAGTCGGCAGCATCGGACGAATGGCGCGCCATGCGAGCTTGCCATGGCCGATTTCGCGGCGGCCTGGGGAGCCCATGCGGCCGGTTTCACCAACCGAGTAGGGAGGGAAGTTGTAATGGAGCAGGAAGCGCTCCTTGTACATGCCCGTCAGGCTGTCGACGTACTGCTCGTCTTCGCCGGTGCCGAGCGTGGCGACAACGATCGCCTGGGTCTCGCCGCGGGTAAAGAGGGCCGAACCGTGGGTGCGCGGCAGGATGCCGACTTCCGAGACGATCGGGCGGACGGTCTCGAGATCACGGCCGTCGATGCGGCTCTTGGTGTCGAGAATGTTCCAGCGGACGATCTTGGCCTGCAGGTGCTTGAAGACGGCGCCGATGACTTCGGCGCTGTATTTCGGCTCGACGCCCTCGGGGAAGAAGTGGGCCTTCACCTTCGCCTTGACGGCGTCGACGGCAGCGTAACGGTCGGCCTTCTGGGTGATCTTGTAGCCTTCGCGAAGCTCGGCTTCGAAATGCTGAAGCATTTCGGCTTCGAGCGCGGAATGGTCTTCCGGTTCGAATTCGCGGGGTTCCTTGGCGGCAACTTCAGCGAGTTTGATGATCGCGTCGATGACCGGCTGGAAACCGCGATGGCCGAACATGACGGCGCCGAGCATGATGTCTTCGTTGAGTTCCTTGGCTTCGGATTCAACCATCAGGACGGCATCGCCCGTACCGGCGACGACGAGATCGAGGACCGACTCGTCCATCTCGTCGAGATGCGGGTTCAGAACGTATTCGCCGTTGATGTAACCAACGCGAGCGCCGCCGACCGGGCCCATGAAGGGAACGCCGGAGAGCGTCAGCGCCGCGGAAGCCGCAACCATCGACAAGACGTCCGGATCGTTCTCAAGGTCGTGCTGTACGACGGTAACGACGACCTGGGTATCGTTCTTGTAGCCTTCCGGGAAGAGCGGGCGGATCGGACGGTCGATCAGGCGGGAAACCAGCGTTTCCTTTTCCGACGGACGACCTTCGCGCTTGAAATAGCCGCCCGGGATCTTGCCGGCGGCATAGGTCTTTTCCTGGTAGTTGACGGTGAGCGGGAAGAAATCCTGGCCAGGCTTCGGAGACTTGGCGGAAACAACGGTCGCGAGAACGACGGTCTCGCCGTAGGTTGCGAGAACCGCGCCGTCAGCCTGGCGGGCGATCTTGCCCGTTTCCAGCCTCAGCGGGCGGCCGGCCCATTCGATTTCGACGGAATGAGTATTGAACATATGTCTTGTCCTTCAATGCGGGAGCACACGCATCGCCGATATCGGGCGTAGCGTACAGTCGACCGCAATCAATGTGACACATCATGGGCAAGACAACGGGAGGCTTTGCATCACCGGCATCCTGGAAAAGGAGCCGCGGCTAAAGCCCCGAGGGCTTTGGCCGAAAGCGTCCGGCAATCCTGCCCCATGACAGGTCAACGGTTTGTTTGGCAGATCCGGCCCATCCGGGTCTGCGGGCAGTCACCACGCGAACTAGGGCGTAGCGCAAACATTTCATCGGACCTTAGCCCGAATAAAGAACCGGCAGGCGCTCCAAGAGCGCCCGCCGGAAATTTTTAGCGGCGAATACCCAGAGCAGCAATGATCTTGCTGTAACGGGCCTCGTCCTTCTTCTTGAGATAATCAAGAAGCGAGCGACGGGTGGAAACCATGGTCAGAAGGCCACGACGCGAGTGGTTGTCCTTCTTGTGATCCTTGAAGTGACCCGTCAGGTTGTTGATGCGTTCCGTCAGGATTGCGACCTGAATTTCCGGAGAACCGGTGTCGCCTTCGACGGTTGCATATTCCTTGATCAGCGCAGTCTTGCGCTCGGCAGTGATCGACATCTTACGATCCTTTCGTAAAGAGGAGAACGAGACGCCAGAAGCCGAGATGTCGTTCAGCTTCGGCCATGAATGCAGTAGGATGCCTATAGGCTCCTGATGCTGGCGCTGCCTATAGACCATTCACGTTGCAATTGGAAGAGGCGTCCGCCGATCAGCCGAACACCCGCTTCGGCCGGAATTCGCCCTGGCCGATCTCGCCGATGGCGATCAGCTTGCCACGCACTGTCGCGTAGGCCTCGGCCTCCGCAAGCGGCGCATCGCGGCCGCGCAGAATGACCGGATTGCCCATCTTCAGCCTGTGCGCCTGATCGTCGGTGACCGGCAGATGCGGCAGGCTGGACAGCGCTTCGGCAGTGTCGATCAGGAACTCATCGAGCGCCGCCAGGCGTTCGTCGCGGTCCTCGATCTCCTCAAGCGCCACGAGATCGGCGAGCGGCACCATCTTTTCCTCGGCGAACGGCGCGACGAAGGTGCGGCGCAGTTCGGAAATGTGACCATAGCAGCCGAGATCGCGGCCGAAATCGCGGGCGAGCGCGCGCACATAAGTGCCCTTGCCGCATTCCACCTCGAAATGCGCCTTGTCCGCGGTGACGCCGAGCAGCGTCAGCCGGAAGATCTCCACTTCGCGGGAAGGGATATCGACCGTCTCGCCATCGCGAGCGAGGTCATAGGCCCGTTCGCCGGCAATCTTGATCGCCGAGAACTGTGGCGGGATCTGGCTGATCGTGCCGGTGTATTTCGGCAGCAGATCGCGGATGGACTGTTCGTCGGGACGCATATCCGAAGCGGCTGTGACTTCGCCTTCGAGGTCGTCGGTCGAACGCTCTTCGCCCCAGCTGACGGCGAATTCATAGATCTTGCGTCCGTCCATAACGTAAGGCACGGTCTTGGTCGCATCGCCGAGCGCAATCGGCAGCATACCGGAAGCGAGCGGATCGAGCGTACCGGCATGTCCCGCCTTCTGGGCGTTGAACAGCCACTTGATCTTGGAGACGGCCTCGGTCGAGCCGAAATCGACCGGCTTGTCGAGGATCAGCCAGCCGGAAATCGGGCGGCCCTTTGGTTTGCGGGGTTTGGACATGCGTTCTCTTGACTATTCTTTGTCTTCGCTGCCGCCATCGAGATCCCGCTGGACCTCCGGCGAGCGCAGCAGCTCATCGATCTTCTTGTAGTTGTCGAAGCTGGTATCGTCGCGGAAGCGGACTTCCGGCATGTATTTCATCTGCCGGAGTTGACCGCCGATACGGCCGCGAATGTATTTGGCGTTGCGGTTCAGCGCCTCGATGATTGCCGCATGATCCGGCAGGCCGAGGGGTGTCACGTAGGCCGTGGCGACCTTAAGGTCTGTCGACATGCGCACTTCGGACACCGAGATCACGGTCTTTTCGATGAGGTCGTCGCGCACTTCGCCGCGTTGCAGGACCTGGGTTATGGCGGCGCGGACCTGTTCGCCAACGCGAAGCATGCGCTGGGAAGGCGCCGAGGATGTTGGCTTGCTCATTGTGTTTCTCTTCTAGAGCACTTGCGGGGTTCGTCCCGTATTCCAAGCGCTGCGTCAGTAAAGGCGGTCACATGACCCAGACGCACCCAAAGGTCAAGGCGCGGCCTTCGCTTTATCTTAACAGGACAAGCCGCTGAATGCAGCCCCCGCCGGTCCGCGCAGGCGCCGGCCGATCAGAACAGGGCATCGTCGATGTCTTCATCCGACATGGTGGTGGCGGCAGCAGCGGCGACCATCGGCGGCGCCGTGCCAAGCACCGCGGCATGCAATTCGCGTTCGGTCACCATCGTATAAAGACGGGCAATACGGCCACCGACTTCCACAAGCGCCTCTTCAAGGCCCGGCGCTTCGAAGACGTCCTCATCGAGTTCCATCTCGTCTGCGCAGGCGCGTAGCACTTCGCCGAGTTCGGCGTTGAAGTTCAACCGGGCGAGCGCGATATCCATTTCGCCGACGGCCGTCCTGCTCTGATCGCCGAGCGCCAGCATCTGAGCATCCATCCGGTCGCCGACGGAGCGGATATTCTCAAGCGCGTTTTCGAGGCGCTGATCGAGGCTTTGTTCACCTTCTTCGCCATGCACGCTGGTCAGCTTGTTGGCGGCGATTTCCAGCGTCTGGAGTTCGGTCAGGATCTTTTCAGCCGTTCCGTCGAGCGCTGCTGCAAAGTTGCGCAGTTCGGCGGTCACGACATTTATAGCCTTGCCCTCTTCGCCTATCTTGCTGCAGCGCAGGTTGGTATTGAGTGCCATATAATGAATGTCGGTGCGCACGATCTGGACGGTGCCGATGCCGTCGAGAAGTTCCCTGACGGTGTCGCTGGTCGCCCGGCTGAGCTCGCCGGCGCGATGGGCGACATCCTCGATTTCGCGCACGGCGCCGCGAGCGGCGGCCACACCGGTTTCAAGTTGCCGGATCGCATTGTTGTTGTTGCCGCTGTCGGCATCGGTCATCGCCGCACGAAGGGCCTCGATCTGCGACAGATCGGACCGGAAGCTTGCGACGATGGCGACTATCTTTGCAGTATCGCGATCAAAGTCGGAGATCGATTGATTGAGCTGCAGCGAGACGAGCTTGCGGATGATCAGCGACAGGCTTTCGCGCTCGCCGCCGGTTAGTTTTGCGGCCCCAGGCGCTTCCAGATAATCCGAAAGGATGCGCAGGCTCGACTGGCAGTGTTCAATACGCTGGCGGGTGATATCGCCGACCTGCATGGCCGACAGCGTCGAGGCGAGCTTCGACTGGATGCCGCTTGCGACGGTACGCACCCTTGCTGCGCGCTCGACGAGCAGTTTGCGGTGTTTGCCGATCTCAGCCGCGCCGTTGGAGAGTCCGGAAACGATTTGCGGCACCGTTTCGTCGTAGCTCGCCAGGATCGCCTTTCCCTTGATCATCACTGGCCCTAGGCCATGGCCGAGGCTGCTCAGCTTGCCGGCCAGATCGTTGACCTGGCGTGACCCCTCCTGGATCTTTGCGAGAATCTCTTCCGCGAAGCCCGCAAAATCGGCAATACCGGCCCCGGTGATCTTGGCAGTCACGGCGAAGGTGCGCAGATAGCGCAGCGTTTCCTGCATGTCCTCGATCTGAGGCCGCAGTTTTCTTTCCGCGGAGGCGATTTCCTGGAAGCCAACCTGGCGTCCGGATTCGAGCCTGGTCAGGTGCGACAGCCGCTCGACCGTGCTCTTCAGCTCGGTCATCGTGGCGTTTGCCGTTCCTTCGTCCAGCGAACCGGTCAACTGGTCGAGGGAGGTGATCAGCTTGTTCAGCACATCGAGGATCGACAGGAGCGCCGCGCCGCCATCGAGAAAACGCTCCTCGATACGCGAGCGTGCCGTTTCCATCCGGTCGACGAAGGCGAGAACGCCAGTCGAGCTACTCACGATGTCAAAAATGGATGCCCTGACAGCCACTTTGCCTCACCTTTCAGGTCCCCACGGGACCTCTGCCTGCTGAAGATACGACGATGAACTCGCCTGCATTGTTTTGGGACAGTTCCGCACCAGCAAGTTCGGGCACGGTTTTGTCCTGCGCGAGAACTACTCTGAGGGACGATGAGTTAATTCCCGCAGAATAGCGGCGGTCGTTTGCGACTTGTGGTTAATTTTCCCGCTCATTAGCGCGGCAAAATGCAACCTATCAGTTTTGTTTCGTGAGAAATGGCCATGGTCGGTTAACTCCGCATTAACGATGCAAGTCCACATTCGGCCAGCTATTTCAGCGTTTTCGGAATTATATTGAGGTAAGAATGCCTGCTTCCGATGTTCAAGAGGATTACTTTCGCCCGCCGCAGAACCTGACTGTTCGCACGATTGCAACCGTGCAGCGGGAAATGCTGCAGTTTCTGGACAAAACCGCGTCCGCAACCATCGAACTCGACGATGATTGCCAAGTGGACATCAGCTTCATTCAACTCATGGAAGCGGCGCGCATCTACGCCGTCGCAGCCGGAAAGCAAATCGCGTTAGCCCGTCCCGCCAGCGGCCCAACGCTCGATGTCTTGAAGCGCAGCGGCTTCCTCGACGGGATGTCCGCTGAAGACCTGAAATTCTGGCTTCATCAAGGGGGTATTCAATGAGCGCCAGCATCTTAACAGTCGACGATTCCGCCAGCATCCGGCTGACGACGCGCGTCGCCCTCAGCAATGCCGGATACCAGATCACGGAAGCAGTCGACGGCATGGACGGCATCGCCAAGCTTAGCGCCAGCCAGTTCGACCTGATCGTCACCGATCTCAACATGCCGAACATGGACGGCCTGACGATGATCCGGGAACTGCGCAAGATGCCGGCCCATATGGGCGTTCCGGTCATCTTCCTGACGACGGAATCCGACAACGACATCAAGCAGGAAGCCAAGGCCGCCGGTGCCACCGGTTGGCTCACCAAGCCCTTCGACCCGGAAAGCCTGGTCAAGATCGTCCGAAAGGTACTCGGCAGATGAGCTTTCCCGATCCTATCGCGGTTTTCAGGACAGAAGCTGCCGAGCTTCTGGAACAGATCGAAGCAGGGCTTCTCGACCTGAACGTAAACCTCGGCGACAAGGATCAGGTGGACGCGGTCTTCCGCGGACTCCACACTTTGAAGGGATCGGGAGCCATGTTCGGCTTCGATGCCCTGGCTGCTTTCACCCATCATTGCGAGACGGCGTTCGACCGCGTCCGCAAGGGCGAAGTTCCTGCAACGCAGGAGCTGGTCACGGCGGTTCTCGAGGCCAAGGATCACATGCGTGCCCTGGTCGACACGCCGAATGGCGACCATGAGGCGACTGGCGAAGCGCTTCTCGCCAGTCTGCGCGCTGCCGTCGATGGCGCCAACAACGCCGGTTCTTCCGGCCCCGCCAAAACTGCTCCGGGCCAGAACCATTTCAAGATCCGCTTCAGCTTGCCGCAGAACGCAATGGCAAACGGCACCAATCCGCTGCCGCTTCTCGACGAACTGCGCGAGCTCGGCGAGTGCCGGATCGTGGCAGACCGCTCTGCCATCCCATCGCTCGACCTTCTCGCGCCGACCGATCTTTATGTCTCCTGGGAAGTCGAGCTTCTGACCACCCAGCCGCGGTCTGCGATTGACGACGTATTCATCTTCGTCATGGACGAGATGCAGCTCGAAGTCATAACCGTCGAGACTTCGGTCGCCGCCAAGGCACCGGCCAAGACGGAAGCCCCGGTTACGGCATCGCAGCCCGCCGCGGCACCCCAGCCTGCGGCGGCACCGGTTGTCGTCCTGCATGCGGCTGCACCTGCGCCGATCGCTGCAGCTCCCGTCGAGACGAAGCAGAACAAGGCGTCCGAAAACGTCCGTGTGCCCGCCGAAAAACTCGACGAGCTGATGGACCGGGTCGGCGAACTCGTCATCGCCCAGTCGCGCCTCAGCCAACTTGCAGGCGGCAGCGGCGATCTGCAGCTGCGGGCCGTCTCGGAAGATGTGGAACGCCTTTCAGGCGAGCTGCGCGATACGATGATGGTGCTGCGCATGGTACCGGTCGCGCACCTCTTCAGCCGCTTCCGCAGGCTGGTGCACGATCTTTCGCATGAAACCGGCAAGACGATCGAACTGGTCACCGAGGGCGAAAGCACGGAAGTCGACAAGAGCGTCATCGAACGCCTGGCCGATCCGCTGGTGCATCTGGTGCGCAACTCCTGCGACCACGGTCTCGAGACCCCCGAGGAACGGCTTGCCGCCGGCAAATCACAAGCGGGGCATATCTTGCTTTCCGCCCGCCAGCAGGCCGGCGAAGTCATTATCACTATCAAGGACGACGGTCGCGGCATCAACCGCGAACGGGTGCGCGCCAAGGCGGAATCCTCCGGCCTCATCCCGCCGAATGCCAGCCTCACCGATCAGGAACTCTACCAGCTGATCTTCCACCCCGGCTTCTCGACAGCCCAGACGGTCACCAACCTTTCAGGCCGCGGTGTCGGCATGGATGTGGTCAAGCGGACCATCGATGCACTCCGCGGCACGATCAACGTTGCAAGCCATCCTGGCGAAGGTTCCGAGATTTCGCTGGCGATCCCTCTGACGCTCGCGATCATCGACGGACTGCTCGTGCGGGTCGGCGACGGCCGTTATGTCATTCCGCTTTCGGCGGTAGAGGAATGCCTCGAACTCTCGATCGAAGAAGACATGCGCTCACGCGGCCGCAGCTTCATCTCGCTGCGCGACAGCCTCGTGCCATTTCTCAGGCTTCGCGATCTGTTCCGCACCGGCACGAAGCCCGATCCCTTCCAGAAGGTGGTCGTCATCTCGACAGGTTCCGAACGGGTCGGCCTGGTCGTCGACCAGATCATTGGCGATCACCAGACGGTCATCAAGGGCATGTCGAAACTGCACCATGACGTCGCCACTTTCTCGGGTGCGACCATCCTCGGCGACGGGGACGTGGCGCTGATCCTCGACGTCGGTCATCTGGTGGCCGAGGGGCAACAACAGGAGGCGCATCTGCGCGCGGCCGGATGAACGAAGCAGTCAGAAAGATTTCTCAGGACCTTTGGGGCGGCCGCGACGAGCTGGAAGTCCTGACATTCGACATTGCCGGCGAAGTTTTCGCGCTGGAAGCCTTCATCGTGCAGGAGATCCTCGATCTTCTGCCGGAGACCATGGTTCCGGGCGCCAAGGCCTTTGTCGGCAGCGTCATCAACTTCCGCGGCAAGGTCATCCCGCTTGCCGATATCCGTCTCGCATTCGGCATGGAAGCGACCAAGCCGACGATCGACAGCCGCATCATCGTCATCTCGATCGAGATCGACGGCGAATCGGTTCTGACGGGCATCCGCACGGACAAGGTCCACGAAGTGACAACGCTGCTTCGCACCGCCGGCGAGCCACCGCCGAGCGTGGGGATGCGCTGGCGACCAGATTTCATCGATTGCCTCGTCAAGCGGGGGGCGGAATTCATCATCCTCCCGAACCTCCAGGTGATCTTCTCCGCCCAACACGACCATTCCGCGACCGGGGCCTCCCACGGTTGATCACCCTTTTGATGGACTCAAAAAATGCACGCTTCAATCAAATTTAAGCTGGCTTCAGCATTCGGTTTCATCATCATCATGCTGTTGGCGACTGCTACCTATGGCATTTTCAGCCTCGGCAGCCTGAACGACACGCTCGAAAATGTGCTGCAGGGGCCAGCCCTGCGACTGAAACTTGCCCAGAACCTGAACAACGAGCAGCTTCAGCAGATCCGCCAGCAGAAGAACCTGCTTCTGGCGGCGAATCCCGGCGAGATGCAGGGATATATCGCGAAAAGTGACGAGGCCCGCCGTGTATTCGACGAGACGCTCAAGGCGGTTGAAGCCCGTGCGACGGAACAGGGCAAAGTCCTTTGGGGCAAGCTCTCCGCCTTCACAGCGGAATTCCGCAAGCAGGATGACCACATCCGCACCCTGATGCTGGGTGGAGATACAAGCTCGGCACTGCGTATTTCAACCGCTGAGGCACGCACCGTCACCAACGAGATCGATGCTTTGCTCTCCGACGTGGTCAAACTCGAAGAAGGCCGGCTCGACGACGCCAACAAACAGTCGGATGTGGATTATGCTCAGACCCGACTGATCATGATCTCGGTCGCGGCAACCGCTTTCCTGATCGCCTTGCTGGCCGCCCTCTGGATCGCCCTTTCGATCAACAAGGGCCTGCGCAATGCGATCGGGGCAGTGCAGAACGTCGCCGACGGCGACCTGACCCGCTTCGCCGCCATCTCCAGCAGGGACGAGATCGGTGAACTGCTCGGCTTCGTCAACACCATGATCGAGCGCCTGCGCGGCGTCGTCGGCGATGCGCTCGCCGCTTCCGACAACGTCTCCTCGGGCAGCCAGGAACTGTCGGCAAGTTCGGAACAGCTGAGCCAGGGCGCCACCGAACAGGCCTCGTCGGCCGAAGAAGCATCCGCCTCGATGGAGCAGATGGCGGCCAACATCAAGCAGAACGCCGATAACGCCGCCCAGACGGAAAAGATCGCCCGCCAGTCGTCGCGTGACGCCGAAGCGTCGGGCCAGGCGGTAGGACGCGCCGTCCATGCAATGCGCACGATCGCGGAAAAAATCTCGATCGTCCAGGAAATCGCCCGTCAGACCGACCTTCTCGCTCTGAACGCCGCGGTCGAAGCCGCCCGTGCCGGCGAACACGGCAAGGGCTTCGCGGTCGTCGCCTCGGAAGTCCGCAAGCTTGCCGAACGCAGCCAGGCTGCCGCCGCTGAAATCAGCGCGCTTTCGGGCGAGACCGTGCAAGTCGCAACCGAAGCCGGCGAGATGCTCAACAAGCTGGTGCCGGACATCCAGAAGACGGCGGAACTTGTGTCGGAAATCTCCGCCGCTTGCCGTGAGCAGGATGTCGGTGCCAGCCAGATCAACGAAGCGATCCAGCAACTCGACAAGGTGACCCAGCAGAACGCCGGTGCCTCGGAAGAAATGTCGGCGACTTCGGAAGAACTTGCCTCGCAGGCAGAAGAACTGCAGGCCTCGATCGCCTTCTTCCGGGTGGATCAGTCCGGCAGCAAACAGGCCAAACAGGCAAAGCGCGCTCCGGTCGCCTCCACCGCCCGCAAGCCGATGGCAAAACCCACGCAGGCACGCGCTGCGGGACAACACCACAAGGGCGACCATTCGGTCCTCAGCCAGCAAGCCCGCGCCAAGGGTTTTGCCCTCGACATGTCGATGGGCGGGCCGGATGCCGATGACGCGGACTTCCGCGAAAGCGCCTGAGGGAACTGAACCGATCCCGGATTGACAGGAATTCGGGATCGTCTCTTGCATGTAGGCGGGAGAATATCCGGGCAACCGGACTATCGCAGAAGGGTGAATGTATCGGTCTTCTCGTTTTCAACCGCGTCCCCCCGCCTGGAGGGACGCATCGACTGATGCACTTCATTGCCTTGAGGGGATAGGGCTATGCGATTTACGATCAAAGCCAAACTGACATTGGCCTTCGGCTTTCTTGTCAGCATGCTGGTTGGTACGGCCGGCTACGGAATATATAGCCTTGGCGCCGCCAATGAGGCCATGACTTACGTCACGGACGTCGCGGCGACGCGGCTCGATAAAGTCCAGCAGATGAACATCCTGTCGCTCAATCGCATCCGCGCGCAGAAGAACATGCTGCTTGCCACCTCGCCGCAGGAGATCGAAAAGTTCCTCGGCGACGGCGACAAGCTGGAGTTGCAGTTCATCACGCTGCTGAACGAACTGGCTTCGACCGCATCGGCAGACCAGAAGCCGTTCTGGGATGAAACGCGCGGTCTCGCGACGACCAACCAGGCTGCGAACGACAAGGTCGATGCCGCCGCCAAGCGCGGCGACATGCAGCAAGCACTCGCTCTCTCGGCTGGAGAAAGCCGCAAGGCGATCACCGAACTCTCCGCGCAGCTGGATGAATCCGTCCAAATCAATCGCGACCGGATGCAGAAGGCCAATGATGAAGCCGAAGCCACCTATTGGACCACGCGCAGCCTGATGATCACAATCGCGGTCGTTGCCGTCATTACGGCAGCGGCGACAGCGTTCTGGATCGCCCTGGGCATCGGCAGAGGCCTTACCAAGATCATGGGCGTCGCCCGGGCCGTGTCGATCGGCGATCTCAATCAGAACGTCGAAATCAAGACAAATGACGAGATCAAGGATCTGGTCGATACCATCAACACGATGACGGCCAACCTGCGCAACACGGCGACCATTGCCGATCAGATCGCTAATGGTGATCTGACCGTTTCACCGAAACCGCTCTCCGACAAGGACACGCTCGGTCTTGCGCTTGAAAGCATGGTGGAACGCCTGCGCGGCGTGGTTGGCGACGCTCTTTCGGCGGCGGACAATGTCTCTTCGGGCAGCCAGGAACTGTCGGCCAGCTCGGAACAGCTGAGCCAGGGCGCCACCGAGCAGGCCTCATCGGCTGAAGAAGCTTCCTCTTCGATGGAGCAGATGGCAGCCAACATCAAGCAGAATGCCGATAACGCCGCCCAGACGGAAAAGATCGCCCGCCAGTCGTCGCGTGACGCCGAAGCGTCGGGCCAGGCGGTAGGACGCGCCGTCGGCGCCATGCGCACGATTGCCCAGAAGATCTCGATCGTCCAGGAAATCGCCCGCCAGACCGACCTTCTTGCTCTGAATGCTGCGGTGGAAGCCGCCCGTGCCGGCGAACACGGCAAGGGCTTCGCGGTCGTCGCCTCAGAAGTCCGCAAGCTTGCCGAACGTAGCCAGGCTGCCGCCGCCGAAATCAGCGCGCTTTCGGGCGAGACCGTGCAGGTCGCCACCGAAGCCGGCGAGATGCTCAACAAGCTGGTGCCGGACATCCAGAAGACCGCCGAGCTGGTCTCGGAAATCTCCGCCGCCTGCCGTGAGCAGGATGTCGGTGCCAGCCAGATCAACGAAGCGATCCAGCAACTCGACAAGGTGACCCAGCAGAACGCCGGCGCCTCGGAAGAAATGTCGGCGACTTCAGAAGAACTCGCCGCTCAGGCGGAAGAACTGCAGGCCTCGATCGCCTTCTTCAAGGTCGAACGGGCGGGCGCAAAAGCGCGGCCGCAGCCGGGAGCCAAGGCTCACACAACAGCAAAGCCTAGCCCAAAACAGCCGTCTAAGGCTCCCGCGCCCCGTCCGGCCGGCCATTCCGTCGCAGCTCAGCAGTCACGCGCCAAAGGATTTGCTCTCGATCTTTCGATGGGCGGTCCCGACGGCGATGACGACGACTTCCGGGAAAGCGCCTGAGCGCTCACCCCAACCAATGAGCGGGGCCGTCAGGCGGCCCCGCGATAGCCAGCGTTATTGCGTTGGTGCGAGCAACGAAACGACTGCCGTTAGGAAGTATCCTGATCGTGAGGCTTTCTCGATCGCATCCGAGATGAAGCATTCCCCGACCTGAAGGATTTCGGAGACCTTAAAATGCGGTTTACTATCAAATTGAAGCTGGCATTCACCTATGGCTTGGTCATAGCGCTGCTAATCGGCGTGGCGGGCTTCGGAATATACAGCTTGTCCAACCTGAACGACGCGATCGGCAAACTGATCGCTGGGCCGGCGGCGCGTTTGGAAACCGCGCAGGACCTGGGCAATATCCAGCTTCGCCTGACCCGGGCGCAGCTCAATATGGTAAATGCAAGCAATCCCAAGGACTTCGACACCTATGCCGAAGCCAGTGACCGTAACCAGCAGAACTTCAAGACGATACTTGAGAAACTTGCCGGCCTTGCCTCTACAGAGGAAGGCAGGCAGGCTTGGAGAGATGTCGGCCTCAAGTTTCAGCAGATCGTGACTCTCGACACCCGAATCCGCGATCTTGTCAAGGCCGGCAAGTCCAACGAAGCGGTCGTGATCATCGCAGGCCAAGGCCGAGAGCTGATCGACGAGATCGAAAGCGCCATCGACAAGCGCGTCCAGGCCGCAAAGAACCAAATGGCTGCAACGGATCAGGCCACGGACGAACAATACAACAGCACGCGTAATCTTGTCCTCGCCATCGCCTCTCTGGCAACGATCGTGGCGATCGCCGCCGCCCTCTGGATCGCTTTCGGCATCAGCCGAGGCCTGAAAAAGATATCCTTGATCGCCAATGCCGTGGCGATCGGAGACCTCAACCAGAAGGTCGAGGTCAAGACCAATGACGAGATCAAGGACCTCATCGATACGGTCAACGTGATGACCGGCAATCTCCGCAATACGGCGGCGATCGCCGAGCGTATTTCCGAGGGCGACCTTTCGGTCGATGCCAAGCCGCTTTCCGACAAGGATACGCTTGGGCTCGCCATGCAGAGCATGGTCGCCAATCTGCGGACCACGGCGCACGTGGCCGACCAGATCGCCAATGGCGACCTGACCATTTCGCCAAAGCCACTCTCCGAGAAGGACACGCTCGGTCTTGCGCTGCAGAGCATGGTGGAACGTCTTCGAGGTGTCGTGGCCGACGCGCTTGCAGCGTCAAACAACGTCTCTTCGGGCAGCCAGGAACTGTCGGCAAGTTCGGAACAGCTGAGCCAGGGCGCCACCGAGCAGGCCTCATCGGCTGAAGAAGCCTCCTCTTCGATGGAGCAGATGGCAGCCAACATCAAGCAGAACGCCGATAACGCCGCCCAGACGGAAAAGATCGCCCGGCAGTCGTCGCGTGACGCCGAAGCGTCCGGCCAGGCCGTCGGACGCGCCGTCGGCGCCATGCGCACGATTGCCCAGAAGATCTCGATCGTCCAGGAAATCGCCCGCCAGACCGACCTTCTTGCTCTCAACGCCGCGGTCGAAGCCGCCCGTGCCGGGGAACACGGCAAGGGTTTTGCGGTCGTCGCTTCGGAAGTCCGCAAGCTTGCCGAACGTAGCCAGGCTGCCGCCGCCGAAATCAGCGCGCTTTCGGGCGAGACCGTGCAGGTCGCCACCGAAGCCGGCGAGATGCTCAACAAGCTGGTGCCGGACATCCACAAGACCGCGGAACTCGTGTCGGAAATCTCCGCCGCCTGCCGTGAGCAGGACATCGGTGCTTCGCAGATCAACGAAGCGATCCAGCAGCTCGACAAGGTGACACAGCAGAACGCCGGCGCCTCCGAACAGATGTCGGCGACTTCAGAAGAACTCGCCGCTCAGGCGGAAGAACTGCAGGCCTCGATCGCATTCTTCAAGGTCGAACGGGCCGGGTCCAAGCAGCGAAACCAGCCGGCCCCGACCGCCAAGCCCGCACCGGCGAAGGCCAAGACCCAGCCGCCGGCCAAGGCTTATTCGGCCGGCCACTCGGTGACCGCACAACAGGCCCGCGTGAAAGGTTTTGCCCTCGACCTGTCGATGGGCGGCCCGGACGCGGACGATGACGATTTCAGGGAGAGCGCGTAATGGCAGTCATATCCTCCGAATCCCAATTCGTGACCTTCAGCCTCGGCGACGAGATTTTTGCGGTCCCCGTCGAGGTGGTCCGCGAGATTCTCGACCACGAGGAACCCTTCAAGATCCCACACGGCCCGGAATACCTGCTCGGCCTGCGCGATGTGCGCGGACAGGGCGTGCCTGTGATCGACCTTCGTCTTCGCCTTGGCATGACGAGGACGGTTAAGACGCCACATACGCGCATCCTGGTGCTCGACGTCCCGGTCGCCGATCGCGTCCTGGTGCTCGGCCTCGTCGCAGACCGGGTCTTCGAGGTCGTGCCGTTTCGCAAGGAACAGATCGAGACGGCACCGGATATCGGCGTGCGCTGGCGCTCCGATTATATCGCCGGCGTGGTGCGGCGGGAGAGCGGTTTCGTCGTCGTCGTCGATCTTGCACGGCTATTTTCGGATTCCGGATCGGCTCTCGCCGATGTGGGGCCGCAGTCTCAGGTCGCATGACGGAATTGGCATAACCGAATAGGTTCTTGTACGGGGGCATGTGCGTGAATGCAGCAATGAGAAGCCAGCCGCTCGATGATCGGCTGAGCAAGCGCAACTTCGATCTGCTTTCGAAGTACATCTACGACTATAGCGGCATCAAGATGCCGCACAGCAAGATGACGATGCTGGAGGGGCGGCTTCGCCGGCGCCTGCGGGTCACGGCCATGCCGACCTTCGACAGTTATTGCGACTATCTGTTCAAGCACGGCGGCATTGAAGCGGAGTCGATCTTCCTCATCGATGCGGTGACCACCAACAAGACCGATTTCTTCCGCGAGCCGAAGCATTTCGACTACATGGTACAGACGGCGCTGCCGGACATCCTGAAGACCTATGCCGACCGGCGCATCCGCACCTGGAGTTCCGCCTGCTCGACGGGCGCCGAACCCTATACGATGGCCATGGTGCTTTCTGAATTTCTGAGTTCGTCGACGCCGGAACGCGACTATTTCGTGCTTGCTACCGATCTTTCGACCGACGTGCTGCAGAAGGCCCAGCGCGGCATCTACCAGAGCGATCTCCTGGCACCCGTTCCGGCAGACATGATGAACAAATATGTCATGCGGCCGTCCGACAAGCGGCGGCAGGAGATGCGAATTTCGCCGAAACTGCGCTCCCGCGTCGGTTTCGCCCGGCTGAACCTGATGGACGAGGCCTATCCCATCGGCGATCCGATGCACATGATCTTCTGCCGCAATGTGCTGATCTATTTCGACAAGCCGACTCAGCAGCACGTGCTGTCGCGTCTTTGCGAAGCCCTGCTTCCGGGAGGCTATCTGTTCATCGGTCACTCGGAAACCGTGACCGGCTTCGATCTGCCGATCCGGCAGGTGGCAAATACTGTGTTCAAGCGGGTATGAACCATGACCGGCAAAATTCGAGTTCTGATCATCGATGACTCAGCCAGCGTCCGCCAGACCCTGACGGCCGTCCTGTCGGCGGATCCGGATATCGAAGTCATCGGCGCAGCCAGCGATCCCTTCATGGCGGCGCGCAAGCTGCGCGAGGAAATTCCCGACGTCATCACGCTCGATGTGGAAATGCCGCAGATGGACGGCATCACTTTTCTCCGCAAGCTGATGGCGCAGCATCCCATCCCGGTGGTGATGTGTTCGTCGCTGACCGAAAGCGGCTCGGAAACGCTGATGCAGGCGCTTGAAGCGGGCGCCGTCGACGTTATCCTGAAACCGAAGATCGGCGCGGCCGACCACCTCGCCGAGTCCGGCGAAAGGATCCGCACCGCGGTCAAGGGAGCCGCACGCGCCCGCGTCGGCCGGCTGCGTCCGTCACGCATTTCCGAAGGCGGCGCGACCGCCAAGCTTACGGCCGATGCGATGCTTCCGCCTCCCAGGCTCGGAGCCATGGCGAAGACCACCGAAATGGTCGTCTGCGTCGGCGCCTCGACCGGCGGAACCGAAGCTCTGCGCGAACTTCTCGAAGCCCTGCCGGCCAATTCTCCGGGCTTGGTCATCGTCCAGCATATGCCGGAAAAGTTCACCGCCGCCTTCGCCAAGCGTCTCAACAGCCTTTGCGAAGTCGAGGTCAAGGAAGCAGCCGAAGGCGATCCGGTACTGCGCGGCCATGTGCTCATCGCCCCCGGCGACAAACATATGCTGCTCGAACGGCGCGGCGCGCGTTATGAAGTCTCGGTCCGCTCGGGTCCGCTCGTCAGCCGCCATCGCCCTTCCGTCGACGTGCTGTTCCGGTCCGCCGCCCGCTCGGCCGGCGCCAACGCGATGGGCGTGATCATGACCGGCATGGGCGACGATGGCGCCCGCGGCATGAACGAGATGCATCAGGCGGGAGCCTATACGGTGGCCCAGGACGAGGCGTCGTCGGTGGTCTTCGGCATGCCCAAGGAAGCCATCGCCCATGGCGGCGTCGACAAGGTCGTGTCGCTCGAACAGATCGCCCGGGAAATTCTCGCCGCCGATCGCCGCCGGTAAGATCTGGCAACGGATTTTTCACGTCTCGTTAACCATGTTTGGCAAGAATGGGGCAACGCATCATGAGGGTGCGGTGAGAGAGCAATCTTACGCTCGTAGCCGGACAGGGACCCAAGATGCCAGTCATTACCTTTGCCAACACCAAGGGCGGAGCGGGCAAGACCACCGCTGTGCTCCTTCTTGCAACAGAACTCGTTGAGCAGGGCTACCGCGTTACGATCCTGGATGCCGATCCGCAATACTGGATCACCCGCTGGCACATGCTCTCGCCGCATAACGACAAACTCAACGTCATTTCCTACGTGACGCAGGCCTCGATCGACCGGCATATTTCTGAAAACCGCCACAAGACCGATTATTTCGTGCTCGACCTTCCCGGCGCGCAGAGCCCATTGCTCGCCAAGGCGATCGGCCTTTCCGACCACGTGCTGATCCCTATCCAGGGCTGCGCCATGGATGCCCAGGGCGGTGCAAACGTGCTGGAACTGCTGCGCTATCTCGAAGAAAAGGCCAATCTTCACGTGCCGCACTCGGTCGTGCTGACCCGCGTCAACTCGATGGTCACCACCCGTGCGCTGCTGGCGGTGAAGATGCTGCTTGCCGAGCGCAAGGTCGAAGTGCTGGACACGCCGATCATCGAACGCGCCGCCTTCCGCGACATCTTCGATCTCGGCGGCACGCTCTACACGATGGACGAAAACCGCATCAGCAATCTCGACAAGGCCCGGCAGAACGCCCGCCTGTTCGCGCTCGAAATGCTCCGCCGCGTGCCGCTTCACAAGCCGGCATCGCTTTCGAAGCGCTTTACCCGCGCCGCCTGATCAGGCCTTGCCGCTCAGCACGATCTGCAGCTTGACGTCCGATGGATGTCCCGCTGCGGCCCGCTCGAAGGCCTTGATCGAATCCTTGAAATCGAAGACGCCGGTGATCAGCGGCTTCAGGTCGACCTTGCCGGACGCGATCAGTTCCAGCGCCCGGTCGAAGATGTTGGCGTAACGGAACACGGTCTCGAAGCGAACCTCCTTGGAGATGGCGCCTGCGACATCCAACGGCACCGGCTCGACCGGCAGGCCGACCAGCACGAAGGCGCCGCCGGGCCGCACCAGGTCCAACATGCCGGCATAGGCCCTCGGGCTGCCGCTCGCCTCGAACACGACATCCGCGCCCCAGCCGCCGGTCGCTTCGGCGATGACCTCGGCAAACGGCCGTTCGGTGATGTTGACGGGGATGATGCCCGGGTACTGGCCGGCGATCTTCAGCTTGTCGGGGCTCAGATCCGAGATGAAGACGCGGGCGCAACCGCCCGCGAGTGCCGCCAATGCCACCATGATGCCGATCGGGCCGGCACCGATCACCGCACCGACGTCGCCGGGCTGGATGCGGGCGCGGCTGGCGGCCTGCATGCCGATCGCGAACGGCTCCACCATGGCGCCTTCGGCAAAGGAAACATTGTCCGGCAGCTTGTAGGTGAAGGCCGCAGGGTGGATGACTTCCGGCGTCAGCACCCCGTGGATCGGCGGCGTCGCCCAGAAACGGACATCTGGATCGACGTTGTAGAGACCGAGCTTGGAAGCGCGGGACGAAAGGTTCGGCACGCCGGGCTCCATGCAGACGCGGTCACCAACCTTCAAGGTCTTCACCTCGCTGCCGACCTCGACGACGATGCCGGCCGCCTCATGGCCGAGCACCATCGGCTCGCGCAGAACAAAGGGCCCGATCGCGCCGTGGGTGTAATAATGAACGTCGCTGCCGCAGACGCCGACCGTATCGATGGCGATCTTCACGTCGCCCGGCCCGACCTCGGTCGGAAGATCGATTTCCCTCAACGAGAGGATGCCTTTTTTCTCGAGCACCAGTGCCTGCTGCATGGGATGTTTCCTTCCGATTATTTTCTGACGCTGGTCGAGCTTGCGGGCAAGATCAAGGCGGCCGGCGGCCGATCTCAGCCGCGGCCGGCGTAGGGCATGCCGTTTGCCATCACCGTCATGAACAGGACATTGGCCTCCAAAGGCAATCCGTCCATATAGAGCACCGCATCGGCCACGTGTTTCGGGTCCATGACCGGCTCCACGGCAGTCGTCAGATCGGCTTGCAGCGCGCCTTCCTTCATTCGCACCGTCATCGGCGTGTCGGCATTGCCGATATCCACCTGACCGCAGACGATGTTCAGCGGCCGCCCGTCGAGCGCGATCTGGCGGGTCAGACCGGTAATGGCGTGTTTGGTGGCGGTATAGGCGGCTTGGTACGGGCGCGGCACATGGGCCGAAATCGAGCCGTTGTTGATGATCCGCCCGCCGCCCGGGCTCTGCCGCCGCATCATCCCGAAGGCCGCCCGAGCGCAATAGAAGGCGCCATTGAGGTTGAGGTCGATGACGGCGCGCCAGGTTTCAAGCGGCAATTCGTCGATCGGAACGGCCGGCGTGCCGCGGCCGGCATTGTTGAACAGAAGATCGAGACGACCATAGGCCTCCTGCGTCGCCGCAAACAAGGCGTCGACGGCGGCCGGATCGGTGACGTCCGTCGGCACGACGAGCGATTCCCCGCCGGCCAGTTCCGCCGTACCCCGCAACTCGCTCTCGCGCCGGCCGGCAAGCACGGTCCTATAACCTGCGTTCAGAAGCCCGATGGCGACGGCCCTGCCAACACCCGAGCCCGCGCCGGTTACGATCGCTACTTTCGACATATCCACTCCTCCTTGTCCGTTTCGCCGCATCTTATAGTCGGCGATCGGCATGGCCGTCGAGTGGGCAGGCCTGCGAGAGCGAACATCGCTTTCAGGATTTCTTGGTCACGGTCACCGTGCCGGCATCGGCATCGACAACCACCCAGTCGCCGGTCTCGATCACTGATAGCGGGTCCTGATCGAGCTCGGTGATCGCCGGAACGCGGGTGACGACGGCGCCGAGCGCAATCTTGGTAGTCATCCGCGTAAAGATCATCGCCGCTGGCTGGACGCCATTGAGCCGCGTCATATGGAAATAGGCCGACCAGCCGGACGAGCCCTTGGCACCCGGAAAGACAAGTATCTTTCCAGCGAAGGAGACGCCGCGCATTTCGTGCCGACGCTCGATGACCGTGCCGGTGCGCTCGTTGATACCGCCCCAGCCGGAGATCGTCTCGGTCGTGACAAGCGCCTCGCCCTCGGCGCGGCCGGCCACCACCTTGCGGCCCTTGAGCTCGATGGTTCCGGGTTTTGCTTCTGTTACGATATCCATCAGGCTCTCCCGTTCCACTCGCCCGTCAAGGCGGCATCGACGCAATCGCTGACCGAGCCGAACCAACCCTGCACGCCGGTGATCGCCGGCAGGTAGTGCGCCTGCTTGGCGGAATCGGTAGCGATGACCTTGGTCCCAGCCGGCAGCCGGCGGGAAATGGCGGGACAGGTGTCGCTCATGACGACCCCGCCGGCTTCGCGGATGACGTCGATATAGCCGTTGCGCTCGGCGACCTGCTTGATCGCCCGCGGCGTGTGCACCCAGAGCTGCACATTCGAATGGATCTTTTTGTTCTCCAGCATGTGGGCGATCAGGGCCATCTGGTCGATGGAATTGTGCGGACAGCCGAGCATGATGAAGTCGACCTTTTTCTCGGTCGAGCTCTGCAGTTTCTCATAGGTCTCGCGCCGCTCCTTGGCGCCGTAGCGGAACGTGCCCTTGACCTTGCGGCCGCCGAAGGCTTCCTCGATGCTGTCCGCTTCCGGGGTGATGCCTGGAATATGGTACATCTCAACACCGCCGGACGAGGCGGCGGCGGCGCCGAAATGCTTGAGCTTGATGAGGTCGGGTTGGCGGCCGGCGCCCTTCAAGACAGGGATCTCCTCACCGATCACCTCGCCGATGTAATAACCGAGCAGGCCCCAATCCATCATGTCGTCGACCTCGATATCGAGCTCGACCAGATGGGTGCCGCGGCGGTTTTCGGTGATGTGGAAACCCCAATAGGGAATGCGGCCGGTGAGCGCCGCGGCGCCGGTGCTTTCCTTGCCCTCGACATTGGTGCGGGCGCCGAGCACTGAATTGCAGTAGATGACGGCGGACGATTCCATCCAGGCGCAGTGTTCGCCCTTCACCGGCACGTTGCCCACCTGATAGGGCGTGCAGGTGGCGAACATGTTGACGCCGCGCCGCCCCAGGTACTTCTCATTGGCGCGCTGCATGTCCACCAGCGCCTTGTCGACGCCCTGCAGTTCCCAATTGTCGTTGTCGATGCCGGTGATCAACTGACAGGTATGCGCCACCATATGCGGCACCTCGACGACTTCGTCGCTATCGAGGTTGAGCTCGGAATAGACGTGCTCCATGCCCTTTTCGGCAATCGCCTGCACCGAGGGGGTCGAGGCGTTGAAGGCGCCGGCGACATTGTTGGTCTCGACCAGCCGTTCGGCACCTAGCGCTTCGCCGTAACGAACCAGCAGGTCCATGGCGCGCGCCTTGGCGCGGCCGTGCTCGCCGTCATACATCGCCTTTTCGTGATCCGTCAGGTTCATCGCATCCTCCTCACGATGCGGCGCGCATTTTCGCGTCGGCCCACCGATAATGCTTCTTTTCGACGTTGTCGGAAACCCGCTCGCGCAATGCATCGCGATCGATCTGGTGTACGCTGCCGGTTCCGGCAAGGTCGAGCGCGTTGGCGGCCGCCATGCCCATGGCGATGCACGGCCCCATGACCCGGATGCTCGAAAGTGCTGCCGAATCCGCATCGACGCAGCGGCCGGCCGCGGCGATATTGTCGCACTCGTCCGGCGTCAGGCTGCCAAGCGGAATGTAGTGGGCATGCTCTTCGTCGAAAGTGATCCAGTGGTGGCCGTCGCCATGGTCATGCAGCTCGATCGGCCAGGCGGTGCGGGCAACCGCGTCGTCGAACTTGGTGCCGGCCCTGATCTCGTCAACCGTCAGGTGATGGCTGCCGGCGATCCAGCGGGTCTGGCGGATGCCCGGCAGGCCGAAGGAGCGGATGCGGGCATTGCCGAAACATTCCGGGAATTCCGCTTTCAGGAATTCCACGGCGCGGGCCGCCTGGTCCTTGCCTTCGAGCGCCTTCCTGGAAGCCTCGACCGGATCGAGCGGGGTTTCCACATGGGTCATGTTCATGGCGGCAATGCCGCGGCCGGGAATGGTGAAGCCGAGGCCTTCGCGGCGTAGCAGGCCGTAGCTTGCCGCCTTTTCCTTCATTCGGTCGCCGATTTCGTAGCGGGTCGGCTGCCTGGCTTCGTCGATATTTTCCAGCACCACCATCTGGGTGCCGAAAACGCCGCCTTTTTCCGGCTGACGGCAGGCAAAACCGGCTTGCCAGACGAGCGCCGCATCACCGCTCGCCTCCACCCAGCCGGTCGCCTCGATCGAGACGCCGCCATAACGGGTCATGAAATCGGTCTGGACGACGCGCCGGCCTTCGACATGCACGTCGAGAATCTGCGCACCGAGCACGACCTCGATGCCGGCGTCCAGAATGCTACTCTCCATCCAGCGGCCGAGGACGACTTCGTCGTAATAGACGACCGTGGTGTTCGGCCCGTGGCGGTAATAGATCGACCGGTCCTGGCTTTCGAGATGGGCGAGCAACCTGTCGGCGATGCCATAGGTGAACTGGTAGCCATGCGTGCCGTTCGAAAACAGGCCGCAGAACGTGGCGATGATCGAGTTGACCGCCTGCCCGCCGAGCGCTGCCTGGCCATCGACGATCACCACCTTGCGACCGAGCTTCGCGGCTTCAAGTGCTGCGGAAATGCCGGCGATGCCGGCGCCGACGACGCAGATATCCGCCTTGAGCTTGCGGAATGGCGCCGACTTCTCGCGCCGGACAATCCGCGTTTCCCTGCTCAGCGTCTCCGCCATCGAACCCTCCCATACAGCCTGCGCCCTCCCGGCGCTCTGGCCACGATCGTAACCCAAGCCGCCTCGCCTTGAACCCGGCAAGTGATGCGATCAGCTTTCTTGTTTCGAGAAAGGTCCCGCTGGATTTCAGCGGTTTGGCGTCAGCGAAACGCGAGCGTGGAGGTGGACAGCTGCGGGTGCGTCCGGATTTCTCCTCAGAACATCGGAATGACCTGATCCGGCACCCCTTCCGAAAACCGCTTCTGCACGTAGGATATGAACTCTGACACCACGACCTTGTTCATCTTGATCCTGGGCACCGACGCCTTGACCCAGAGCGGCTCGACCGGAAACTCCGGCATCACCTCTTCGAGCGCGCCGCTATCGAGATCCGACCGAGCGAGGAACCTCGGCAGGATCGCCAGTCCCAGTCCCTGACGGGCAGCCGCGAGCAGGACCCGGCTGTCGTTGGCCGTGAAATTCGAGGTGATCTCCACGTTGATCGTGCTCGTCTCCATCTGGAAGATCCAGGTCGTGCCGATCGTGTGGAAGGTGATGCATTCGTGGCCGACGAGTTCGGTGGGCGTCCTCGGCCGCTTGCGGCCCGCCAGATAACCCCGCGATGCGCACAGCACCCGCGGATAGGGACAAAGCGGATGATCGATCACATAGGCGTAGGATTGCGGCAGGGCGCCGATCGCCACGTCGAACCCCTCTTCCAGCGGATTAACCGAGCGGTCGATCAGCACGATCTCCATCTTCACCCGCGGATTGGCGGCCTGGAACGCGGCGCAAATATCTCCGAAGAACATCGAGGTCAGCGTCGTCGGCGCCTTGATGCGCAGCGACCCCGTCAGGCCCAACTCGTGAGTATTGGGCGTCGCCAGCGTCTCCTCGATCTCGCCGACCAGAAGCTGTAGACGGGGCCTCAGCCGCTCGCCATCCAACGTCAGGGCCAATCGTCTTGTGGTGCGCACGAAAAGCTGGGTATTGAGGTGCTCTTCGAGCCGCTTGACGCGCTTGGTGATGACCGAAGTCGCGACGCCCAAATCACGGCCGGCAGCGGAAAAACTGCCGGCGCGGGCGGTCGCCAGGAACGCACCGATATCGAGAAGTATGTTCACTGTCTTTCTCGTTTCGAGAAAAAATCCGAGCCGGTATCACACGCATATTTTCCGGGGTTTCGCAACTCCCGCCGCGTTCCACAGCCGGCTTCCTATTTGCCTGATCATCCTCCGTGGATCAGCCGCAACGTGCGCTATGGAAATCGAACTCCGCAGCCAGTCTCCGGACCGCACCGGTTTCCGAGATGCGCAATGCCATCCATATGGACACCGCCGACCAGGCGGCCCGCATATAGCTGTCGGCGCGGTAGAGGGCGGTATCCGGGTCGCTCTGGAGCGCCGTCATCCGCCCGCTCAAGAGTTCGAAACCATCGAGGGCCGCGAGAGCCAGTTCCGAAGCCTGCGGATGTTCGGCGATATAGGCATCGATCTCGTCGCGTGCCCTCTCCAGGAAAAGCGCGGCTCCCCGCCCCTCGTCGCGCCAAAGGCGGCGGGTCAAAAAATCCAGCGCCTGCATGCCCGTCGTGCCCTCATAGATGGTCATGATGCGGGCGTCGCGAAGATATTGTTCGAGCGGCCAATCCCGGGTGTAACCGACGCCGCCGAGCACCTGGATTGCCGCATTCGCCGTCTCGAACCCCGCCGCCGCGCCAAAGTTCTTGATCAGCGGCAGCATCCAGCCGGTGAAATCCTCCAGCCCGGATTCGGGCTCCAGCCGGGCGATATCCATGGTCGTGGCAAGTTCGAGAATGGCGGCGCGCAGGATTTCCGTGGAGCTGCGGATTTCTTGGAGCTGGCGCTGCACATCCGGATGGCTCGATATCGGTACCGGCGGCTGGTCCGGCCGTCCGCCCTGGCGGCGCTCCTTCGCATAGTCTTCGGCAATATCGGCCGCGGCGGACGCGATGCCCAGCCCCTGGCAGCCAGTGAGCAGCCGCATCAGCTCGATCATGGTGAAAAGCTGCGGCAGGCCGCGCCCCTCCTTGCCGAGCATGATGCCCCGGGCATTGTCGAACTGCATGGCACAGGTGGGAGAGCCGTGCAGGCCCATCTTCTCCTCGATTCGATCGACCGAAACCCCATTCGGCTGACCATCGATGAGGTTCGGCACCAGAAACAGGCTGATGCCGCGCGTGCCCGGCTGATCGTTGGTACGGGCGAGCAGGCAGTGGCCGATGCGGTCCGCCATGTCGTGATCGCCGAAGGAGATCCAGATCTTCTGGCCGGTGATCAGCCATTCGCCATCGCTGAGTTCGGCCTTCGTGCGCAGCCGACCGACGTCGGAACCCGCTTCCGGTTCGGAAATGCAGATCGTCGCCGCCCATTCGCCGGTGCTAAGCTTCGGCACCCATTCGTTTGCGGTCGCTTCGTCGGCGGCTTCCGCCAGAAGATGGGCCGCCGCACGGGTCGAGCCGGCCGCCATCATCAGCGCCACGCAGGCGCGCTCGAACAACGGCGCGCAGGCGGCATGCAATGTCAGCGGAACGGCCTGGCCGCCGAATTTCTCGGCTACGTCCATGCCGAGCCAGCCAGCCTCGGCATATTGCCGGAAGGCGTCGGAAAAGCCATCCGGCGTCCTCACCCGACCGTCGACCATCCTCGCACCGATCCGGTCGCCCACCGCATTCAGCGGCGCCAGCACGCCCTCGGCGAAACTCGCCGCCTCCCCGATAATCGCGGCAACCGTCTCGTCGTCGCAATCTTCACGGAGCTCTTTCAGCCGGTGCCAGCCCGGCGTCAGAGCCAGGATGTCCAGCGTTCGGTCGGCCTGATCCGCAAACGACATCGCCGGTCACCGCGGCTGCATGCGCAGTGCGCCGTCGAGCCGGATCACTTCGCCGTTGACATACTGGTTCTCGATCACGAACCGCACCGCGTCGGCAAACTCGCCGGGATCGCCTAGCCGAGACGGATAGGGGATCGCGCTGGCAAGGCTGTCCTGGGCTTCCTGTGGCAATTCGTAGAGCAGCGGCGTCAGGAAGATGCCGGGTGCTACAGTGTTGACCCGTACGCCGAAGCGGGAGAATTCGCGCGCCGCCGGCAAAGCCAGCGAAACGATGCCGCCTTTGGAGGCCGCATAGGCCGCCTGACCGATCTGTCCCTCGAAAGCGGCGACCGACGCCGTGTTGACGATGACGCCACGTGCCTTGTCGTCGCGCTCGGGCAGGCCAGACATGCGATCGGCCGCAAGCCGCATCATGTTGAACGTACCGATCAGGTTGACGCGGATGACCCGCTCGAAATCGGCAAGCGGCATCGGGCCATTTTTGCCGACGATGCGCCCCGCCGTGCCGATGCCGGCGCAGTTGACGAGGATGCGCAAGCCGTCACCGGCCTTCGCCGCAACGTCGAGCGCCCTGGCCGCATCGTCCTCGCTGGTCACGTCGCCCGAAAGCGCCACGCCGCCGATCTCGGTCGCGACCTTTTCGGCTGCAGCCTGGTTGCGGTCGAAGACATGCACCACGGCCCCAAGTTTCGCGAGCAGCCGTGCCGTCGCCTCGCCGAGCCCCGATCCGCCACCGGTGACGACGGCGCTTGTTCCTTCGATCCTCATGCCGCCAGCTCCTTGCCGACCCGGATGACGCCCGACGCATCCGCATACAGTTCCTCGACGAGATCACCACGATGGGCGAGCACGGCGCGCTGGTTGATCGAACCCTTGTCGGTCACCTCGCCCTTCTCGAAACGCAACGGCTGGGTCATCAGCATCATGCGCATGACGCGCGTTGCCGAACCGCTCGACTGGCGCTGATGTTCCTTCAGCCGCTCGATGATCGCCGCCCTCACCTTCGGATGGGCAACCACCGCCTCGTCGGAAAGGGCAGTGTCGCCGCCGATCAGTTCGCGCAGTGCCGGCATGAAAGGAACCGCCAACGCCCCGAGCTCGGCCCGGTTCTCGCCGGTGATGACCGCATCGCGGATCAGCCCGCCGAACTGGTTTACCAACTGTGCCCGCAACACGCCGACCGCCACCCAGGTGCCGGTCTGCAGCTTGAAGTTTTCGGCCGTGCGGCCGTCGAAATAGAACCCCTGGCGCGGATCGCCGGGCACGGCGAATTTCACTGCGTCACCGATCCGATAAAAGCCTTCCTCGTCGAAGGCTTCTTTCGTCAGCTTTTCGTTTCGCCAGTAGCCTGGGGTGACGTTCGGGCCCTTGAGGCGCAGTTCGTATTTGTCGTCGATCGGCACCAGTTTCATGGTGACCCCCTGGCCGGGGACGCCGATATTGCCGGGCTTTTCCTGCGGTTCGGTGCAGAAGATCGCGAACGGCGCGGTCTCCGTCGAGCCGATGCCGGTGCCGAGCGGCACCCGTTCGCCAATCGTCATTTCGGAAAGCTCGATCAGCGCATCCCAGGTATGCTGCGCCATGCCGGCGCCGGCATACATCAAGAGCTTCAGGTCCTTGAAGAAGGTCTTGCGAAGCCCCTCGTCCTCGCGCATCGCCTGGATCAGCATTTCATAGCCGGCCGGCACGTTGAAATACCAGGTCGGCGAGATTTCCCTCAGGTTGGCGATCGTCTGGGCCATCAGCGCCGGGCTCGGCTTGCCGCGGTCGATATAATAGGTGCCACCGTTATAGATGGCGATGTTGAACACCTTGTTGCCGCTGGCGGTATGGTTCCAGGGCGCCCAATCGACCAGAACCGGCGGCTCGTCGCGGAAATAGGAATAGCAGTCGGTGACCATTTCCTGGTTGGAGCAGAGCATGCGCTGGGTCTGGATCACCGCCTTGGGCGAGCCGGTCGTGCCCGAGGTGAACAGGAATTTCGCAACCGTATCCGGCCCGACTGCGTCAAAAGCCTTGTCCACGGCCACTGTCGGCTCGGTCTTGAGGATGTCGTCGAGGAGATAAGTGCAGGACCGGCCCTCGGGCAGGTTACGCATCCCCGCAAACGGAATATCCGCCCCGAAAGCCGTATCGACCGCGTTGCGGAAAGCAGCCGCGTCGTCGGCGAAGATCAGGCCGGGGGTGATCTGCCTGGCGATGTCGTGCAGCTTGGAAAAGTCCGAGGAGATGGTCGCATAGGCGGGTGCAATCGCCGCCGACGGGATGCCCACATGCTGGGCGCCGAGCGCCATCAGCGCATGTTCGATCGAGTTTTCCGAAAGGATGACGAGCGGATTTTCGGCCGAGAGCTTCATGTCCAGCAGGAACTGACCGATGCGCCGCACGTGATCCAGCGCCTCAGCAAAACTCACCCTGCGCCACTCGGCCGTCCCTTCGCGATCCGCCATCCAGGTGCGGTCGGGTGCGGTTTTCGCCCAGTGGACCAGCCGCTCGTTGAGCTTGTCGGGATAAGGTCCGAGCGGATCCTCACGCCAGACCACGAACTCGCCGTTCGGCCGTTCTTCCCAGCCGACCACAGGCGACCACAGCTTCACGTCACGCACAGGTTTTCCGCTCATGACTTCTCCTCCCAGACGTCAATGCTCCCTATCGGGCTCCCAAAATTTGTTTACAAAGAAACAATCTCCCTGTAAACGATCAAAAACTGATGACGGGCTGGGGAGCGTCCGTTGCTGGAGGAGAATGCATAAAATGGCCGATCATACGGCAACCAGCTTCGTGACCTATGAGCTCAAGGGCAATGTTGCCCATATAGGTCTCAATCGTCCGGAAAAGCGCAATGCGATCAGCGACCGTTTCGTTGAAACGATCGCCGAGACCGTGGCGCGCGCCGAAAGCGAGGCGAAAGCCGTCGTGCTGTTCGGCCATGGCGATCACTTCTGCGCCGGGCTCGACCTTGCCGAACACGTCAAGAAAACGCCGATCGAAGGCGTGCGCGGTTCGCGCCGCTGGCATGCGGTGTTTGCCGGCATCGAACATGGCACGATCCCGTGGATTTCAGCCCTGCATGGGGCGGTGGTCGGCGGTGGCCTCGAACTGGCGTCCGCCACGCATATCCGGGTTGCGGACAAGTCCGCCTTTTTCGCCCTGCCGGAAGGCCAGCGTGGCATCTTCGTCGGCGGCGGCGGCTCGGTGCGGGCCGCACGGCTGATGGGCGTCGCCCGCATGACCGACATGATGCTGACCGGCCGCGTCGCTTCGGCGGAAGAGGCCGAGCGCTGGAACCTTGCCCAATACGTCGTAGAAAAGGGCATGGCCCGGCAAAAGGCGCACGAGCTTGCGGAAGCAGCCGCCAGCAACGCCGAAATTTCCAACTATGCGGTGCTCAACGCATTGCCGCGGATCCAGGACATGGCCAAGGAAGACGGGCTTTTCGTCGAATCCTTCATCGCCTCCTTCACCGCCACCAGCCCGGAGGCCGAAGAGCGTCTGCGCGCCTTCCTGGAAAAACGCGCTGCGCGCTTGAAGGCGCCGGGCTCGGCATAAGGGGGAACGCCCATGGACATGCCGATCCGCACCGCAGACGAGGTCGAACTCGACCGGCTCAATTCTGCGCTCGGTTTCCTGATGCGGCTGGCGCAGCTCAAGATCTACGAGCGTTTTTTCGAAGAGGTCGGCGAACACAATCTGAAGCCGGGGGAATTCTCCGTGCTTTGGGTCATTCTCCACAATCCCGGCATCCGCCAAAGCGTGCTCGGCCAACGGCTGATGATCAAGCGGGCTCATATGACCAAGCTGATCCGGGCGCTGGAGGATCAGAACCTCGTTTCTCGGAAGGTGCCGGATGGCGATCGCCGCGCCGTGGAGATCACGCTGACGCCGGAAGCGGTGACAAGGGTGAAGCAGGCGAGCCAATGGTTCTTTACCTACGAGGAGTCGGTCGGCGCCAACCTTACCGGTGACGAGCGCCAACAACTGACGTCCCTGCTGCGGAAATTCGTAGGCCTGGGCTGAATTTAAGGATCGGGAGGAGCGAACCTTGAACATCGACGAGCTGATCGCCATCGACGTCCACACCCATGCGGAAGAGCCCTGCTGCGGCCCGCGCGACGACGGCTACGACCAATTCCAGGCCGGCATGGCCAAATATTTCAAGAACCCGGCCGGCCATAAGGGCATGCTGCCGACGGTGAACGAAACCGCCGTCTATTACCGCGAACGCAAGATCGGCTGCGTGATCTTTCCGGTCGATGCCGAGCGCGAGACCGGTTTCCGGCGTTACAACAACGAAGAAGTGGCGATGATCGCCGCCGAAAACAGCGACATCATGATCCCGTTCGCGTCGATCGACCCCGCCAAGGGCAAGATGGGCGCCCGCGAGGCGCGCCGGCTGGTGCGGGAATTCGGCGTCAAGGGTTTCAAGTTCCACCCGACCATGCAGGCCTTCTATCCGAACGACCGGATGGCCTACCCGCTCTACGAGGCGATTGCCGAAGAGGGTGCGATCACGCTGTTCCATACGGGCCAGACGGGCGTCGGCGCCGGCATGCGCGGCGGCATGAACATGCGGCTCAAATATTCCAACCCTATCTATCTGGACGACGTGGCAGCGGACTTTCCCGACATGCCGATCATTCTGGCGCATCCCTCCTTCCCTTGGCAGGAAGAGGCGCTTTCGGTCGCGACCCACAAGCCGAACGTCTATATCGACATGTCCGGCTGGTCGCCGAAATATTTTCCGGCCATCCTGGTGCAATACGCCAACTCGATCCTGAAGCACAAAATGCTGTTCGGCTCGGACTGGCCGGCGATCACGCCGGACCGCTGGATGGCGGATTTTGCCGCTATCTCGATCAAGGACGAGGTGCGGCCGCTGATCCTCAAGGAAAACGCCCGCAAGCTGCTGAAGCTTTAAACCGGGACGAAACTCTTTCGCACCACCAGTTCGGGGATCACCCGCTCGTAACCTGGCGAAGCGTCCGGGTTTTCAAGGCGCCGTTCGAGAAGCTCGACAGCCCGAAGCGCCATGGTGACCGGGTCCTGGCGGAAGGTGGTGAGGCCGTAGCTCAGCCATGCCGCTTCCGGCACGTCGTCGAAGCCGATAACCGCCACATCCTCCGGGATGCGCAGCTTCTTCTCGATGCGGATGAAATCCATCAGGCCGAAGGCGATCTGGTCGTTGGCGCAGAACACCGCGTCCGGGCGTTCGCCACCGGCAAACAGCTCGCGGGCGGCGGCGATGCCGCTGTCGTAATCGGAATCGGGCCCGCCGGCGGAGCGGACCTCGGCGCCGAGCGCCAGCGCCGCCGCCGTGAAGGCATTTTCGCGTTCGACGATGCTCGGCGTCCCCGATTGCGAACCGACGACGGCGAGGTGCCGACGGCCGGCATCGAAAAAGGCATTGGCAGCCTTGCGGGAGGCCTCGGAATTGCCGGCGCGGACATGATCGGCATCCGGTTCCGAACGGCCGATCACCACCAGCGGCTGGCCGTTGCGCTGGGCGAGTTCGAGAAGCTTGCGGGCGGCGAACCGGAGAGGATGATCGTCGCCTCGGCGCGGTGGCCGATCAGCATTTTCTGGGCAGCCAGCAATTCCTCTTCCGCCTGTCCGGTATTGATGAGGATCGGGATGCTGCCACGCTGGATCAGCGCTTTGGCCAAAGCCGCGGTCAGATGGGCGCGAAAGCCGAGTTCCGGCTTGGTGGCGACGATGCCGACAAGGCGGCTCTGGTTGGCGAGCTGACCTGCCACTGAACTTTCATCCAGCGGCGGTTAGAGCCTCGGCGGCTTTGAATATGCCAAATGGCGCGGTTTGAGCAACCGGCGGAAACGCGAAGCTTTCATCTTGCGCAGCGTTGGAACCGGTTGCGGCGATGGTCCCGGCATAGT